>DATJHM010000257.1:0-53834 GCA_035493895.1 Ktedonobacteraceae bacterium | reverse complement strand
TAGTTGCGTGCAGATCGAGAAAGACGAGAAAGAGGCCCTTTAGCATCGGTAAATGTGGTAGGATATTGGCATCCTGACCGACGGCGGATTGCGCGACCTCAAAGAAGCGGGACAGGTTGCTTATGAGCATTGCCTATCCAGCTTCCTCTGGTGTCCTCTCTGCTACGAGCCAGGGAGCGAGCTGAAATAGTGATGAAAATATCTGCTTACAGTCACAAAATAAAGATATATAAAACCTCATGAGAATCTTCGACGTAGATACTAAATGAAGAGTAAAGCACGCATTTGTGCAAGCAGATGAAAAATAACTCGTAGATCAGTTGGATGCACTGAAAAAAGAAATAATGCTGCGAGACTGAAAGAGATTTTTGCATGCGCCTATCAAAAAAGTTTTATATTGCTGGTTGTCTATCCCTTATTTTTGTGCTTATTATTGCGCTGATGAGCATATTGTTTGTGAATAAGATCCAGGGAGGCAAACCGGGGGTAAGCAAGAGTAGTACCCCGATTGTGCCATCACCTACCGCTGCCATCACCCCGTTACCACAGGTAAGTACACAACCGGTAGACGGTGGGAAAGCCTACTATGTATCTCCATCTGGGGATGATGACAATGATGGTTCCAGTGCGCATCCATTTGCGACTATTTCCGCCGCCGCGCAAGTGGTGACGCCTGGTTCCGTGGTGCATGTATTGCCAGGAACGTATACCCAACATGTCGTCATCAAAATACATGGGGACGCAGGCGCGCCCATTACGTTTATTTCCGATACGACCTGGGGAGCGAAAATAGCCACCACCGGCTCAAAAGATCCCTGGACGACAAAGGCTGATTACATCAATATCGTCGGGTTCGATGTGACGAGTACGGGCAGTCGAGATGGGATTGAAAATCAAGGTTCGTTTATCCGCACGATAGGCAACCATGTGCATGATATCCCCGGAGGTGACTCCTGTGATAATATCGGGGGTTCGGGAATCGACGATGCCGTCTACACGGAGCATGATGACGATATTATTGGCAACGTCGTCAACAATATTGGCTCAACGTATCCCAAGCTGTGCGAATATGTTCATGGGATTTACCACTCAACGGCAAGGGGCCATATCCTGAATAATATTTCCTATGATAATGCTGGTTGTGGTATTAATCTCTGGCATGCGGCCGATGCGACGGTCGTTGCCAATAATCTTTCCTTTGGCAATGAAGAGCATGGTATCAGCGTTGGGACCGATACGAGCGACACCGATGGGGATATCGGCGATCATTTCATCGTGAGCAATAATATCAGTATCGATAATGCGTTGTTGGGCATACGCGAGCGTATGGGTGTTGGTTCGCATAATCAGTACCTCAATAATATTGTCTATGGAAATGGGGACAAGCCCTTTGGAGATGAGAACTATGATTGGCCTTCGTCCGTTGGCAGTAAGGATGTGAATACAATCACCGAAAATGTGGATTTTGTCAATTTTCAAATGAATGGTAGCGGGAATTATCAGCTACAGGCTGATAGTCCGGCAATTGGCGCAGGGACCAGTGTTGGTGCCCCTTCAACTGATTTTGATGGTCGCCTGCGTCCTCAAGGGAAACCGATTGATATCGGTCCCTATCAATATCAGTAGTTGCGTTGCCAGCTCATCTGTGCGCTGAAATCAGCCTCCCCTTCATAGAGAGAGGGGGAGGCTGATGCTATTTTCCTGATGAATCCTCCATTTTGAGTTTTCCCGTGTAGGAAAGTGATTGTGCCATCCTCATTCTGATTTGAATAATAGTACATTCATTTTTACACATAAAATACTTAATAAGTAACTATTCTGCCTGCTTATTTTCTTCCTATGTTGATGCATGAACCGGGCTTACTATCGGAAAGCAGTACTTTTTTGTCAGTTATAATCGATACATGCATATGTATTAGTCATATTGTGTTATGCTCTTACAAAGATGTAGCACTCATGAGCACAATGATGAGTGTCTGCATCGGCAAGACCTGTTATTCGCTTATTTATATTTTTCCCCTCCCAACCCCGATCCGACTCTCTGCCTGAAAAAGATAGGATACTGTGTGAATTGTGGGTGAGGGGACTTATGTGCAATACCGGAGTACTACCTGAAGGGGTCTAAAATCACCATGAAACTGACGCGCATCCTACTCATAGGAATTGCGGCACTCATCTTACTACTGATGGGAGCACTGTTGTCCCTTCTGTTCGTGGATCAACAACAAAGTTTCTCCTCATCCCCTACAGACAACAATGCCAAACAGCCGAATGTGAAGCTATCACCAACAAAAGCGGCTTCTCCTACTTCATCAGCAACCCAGAACGCCACGTCTAGTGCGCCCGTCTTTGTGCCCACAACGCCCACAGCAGGCGCACACGTCATTCAACTGGCTATCAGTCAGGATACACTCACCTCACTTCTTCTCTCGCAATTAGGGACTCAGCAAAATACTTTGACGAATCTCCAGATTATTCCTATGCCTAATGATGAGATTATTCTGCAAGCAAATCTCCAGATCGCCACGAGTGGTCTTCATCGGATGATGCCAATTGAACTGGATTGCACTATCGGACTTAACGCACAGCAGGAAATCCAGTTGTCTGTGCTCCATGTCAAACGAGATGGCGTAGATATTGGTCATACCGCTGCCAGCAATATACAAACGGCAATGAACCTGTTGCTGGTGAGGTTGCTTATGCCGAGCATCCACAGTCAGCTCAAAGGGATGAAACTTATCTCTGTTCATACAAGTGCAGCTCTTTGTTGCGGCGTGAACAGTGAGATGCTCGTATTATTGCTCCAATTAAGTTGAAGAAACAGTCGACGCACACTTTGGGGGAAAAAGGTGTAGTTATCTTTATGTATAAACAGAGGGGAAAAGATGAAACATATACAATATATTCGGGTAGGAGGTTTGCTCCTGCTGGCAGCCATTCTCTTGTTCAATATAATCGGTCCATCAAAAATTATCCCAAGTCTGGCATCTCAGCAAAACAGTCAATCGGTCAGCGTCACTATTTATCTGACGACGCAAAACTTGAAACAGATCTTTCAAGATCGTGTGAGTCAAATGCTCAGCGAGACATTCTCGGACGTGATGAAAAAGCTACCCGAGGAAGATCACGATGTCATCGTACAAATGGCAACAACATTCTTGCAGCCCTCAGCCTCGTTAACTGAGCTTATGCCGCAACAGGATGGACTCAAGACGACGATAAAAATCAGCCTCTATCCAGGTGATTCACAGCCCATCAATGCAAGCATGCAGATCAAATTTCAGGTGGCATCGGCGTCTATGGTGCAAGTGAGCGTTACACCTCTTCCTGGCAGTCCTACATTGGTGAGTGGCTCAGTGGCAAGCATTCAGGTCCCATTCGGCCAGCTGAGTGCGGTTACGACAACCCCGGACTGTGGGGCGTCTGCCCTGGCGCTGAAGCTCCTGTTCCCCATCTCTGTAGGATCTTCTTCCTCATCTCAAGCATCTTCTACTCCGACGCCATCGCCTACGCCATCGCCATCAGATACACAGGGATCAAAGATGGATGTGTCGGTTGGCATTCCGGCCTCATCGTTAGCTGCAATGGGCGCGAGCGTCGGGAGTATTGCCATAAACTCGATGATGACGGCAAAAGATATTACTATTACAGTCCAGCAAGACAAGTTGAATATTAGCAGCAATCTCTACTGGGGAGCGCTCAATATCGGTTCAACGTTGACAGAGGTAGAGCCGACGGCAGCGGGTGGGAAATTAACCATGCATGTATTGGACACGAGCGTAAAGTTATTACAGGTCATCCCTTTCCCGTTGAACACCTACAACCAGCAACTTGAACAAACATTGAACACGCAATTAAGCAACGCCATCCCCAGCACATTCTCTATCACGCAAGCCGGGATCGGTCCCAATAGCGAAGTGCCCTGTGGAGCAGGAGATGGCCTGCTGATGACAGGATCAGCAGCGCTTGGAGGAGATTCAACATCGCCTTCAGGAGATTAAAGAGCCGTTCAGGCGATGCAATGATTGCAGCACATGCACTCCGCACGCCTCAATACGGGTCAGGCGGCTGATCAAAGCCGCCTGACCCGTATTGATTTTAAACGATCCACGGTGTGGTCGTTGGCAGTTTATTCATGAACGCGTTTGATAGATTCAGGTCTCCCTGCACTAACCAGGGCGGCGTCACGCCCATCCATTGCGCCAAGGAGAAATTATTAAGCGTGGGTGATCTAAAAACCTCCATAAATTGGAGCGGCGTATTGCCTGTATTTACTTCGTAGTGGATATAGTTGCTCGGCACGTATCCTACATCACCGGCTCGATAGTCGAAGGTAGCCGCTGTTCCAGAGGAGGCAAAAGCCGTGAGACGTGCCTGACCCTGGAGATAATACTGCCACTCGTCATCTCCATGCCAGTGTATCTCTCTCATATAACCAGGATTCACGGTCACCAGCATAACCGAAACGCCCGTCACAGGGAAGGAAGAACTATCAACGATACGTATCGTGCCAGCCTCACTCTGAAAAATGGGTTTATTGTTCGCCGTGTGATAGCCAAAGGCCTTTGGTGGATATCCATAAGGTCTGGGGACGTTTACGTGTGTTGGAGGTATCGGGCCTGGATAGATGTAGCGTGAGTCTGGTGATGCGAGATTGCTTACTTCGCTTACAGGAACGCCAAAGTTTTTCGCCAATACGTCTTTGGGGAGATGAGCAAAGGCGTCACTGAGCAGGAAGGTATCGTTCTCGGAATAATCTCCGTCTGTGAAAACCAGGACGAACTCACTTCCCACGCCGCCAAAGGCTTGAAGTGAGTGTGGATAAGCCTCGGGGAAGAACCAGAGGTCGCCCTGTTTGAGATTATCAACGTACATGCGTCCACCTGCGTCGAGACAGGTGATCTGAATGGAGCCGAGGGTGACGAAGCCCCATTCGCCTACGGGGTGCCAGTGCAACTCACGAATGGCTCCAGGGTTCAAGCGCATGTCTACGCCAGCCATTTCAGTCGAAACTGGAAGCTGTTGGATCGTCGTTTGCCGGGCCCAACCGCCGGGCGAAAGCCGGTTGTGTGAGAGTGAGAATGGCCACTTTAGATTGGGTACAGTCCCTGCGTCGCTCGGAGGGGGTGCCAGCAGATCAGGATTTTGTTTGTCAATCGCGACATCACGAGGTCCTGGATCGGTCCCACCAAGTCCAGGCCGTTCCGGTTGCGGTATTGGATCGTCGGGCAATGTGGTAGAGGGTGAGACACCATCGGCTCTGGCTTTACTGGAAACCGCAGCAGCGATGCCTGCCGCCACGAAGGATTGAAAGATTTTACGTCTCGTGGTATCCATGTTTGACTATCTCCTGACTATCTCCGCACTCCTATAGTTCAATAGATGGGTTATCCTACTAGTTCAATGCACAGATTATCCTGGCAATAAGACGAGCTAATCCCATACTAGAGTTTCACTTCTTTAACCTATGGAGCAGATGGAAGAGCTTGATTTTATCGCACCAGGGAGTGGTAATATGCGTCGCCACTCATATTGCCTCTCTAATCGCTCTAGCTGTTGCTGCATGTACATCTGATCGAAGCAGGCAGCGAAGACGGCGTCAGCAGGGCGTGATACAATAATGGCATGCGTCAAATATTCTTGATTGGGCTTTCAGGTAGCGGAAAAAGCACGGTTGGGCGGATGCTCGCCCGGCGTTGTGGGAGATCCTTATACGATGTCGACGCGCTCGTGGAAGAGGAGTGTGGAGAGCGCATCCCTGCTATTTTTGCACGACATGGTGAGGAGTATTTTCGTACCTGCGAGAGCCGTATTCTGGCAAGGCTTGCTCAGAAGCAAGATGGATCTATTATCGCTACAGGCGGCGGTATTGTGATCCGCCTCGAAAATCGCACACTGATGGCTGAACAGGGAGTGCGCGTCTACCTCGCGGTCGATCCTGCAAGCTCCGTTGAGCGTATGCAAACGCAGCATGCTCAGGCTATTGCGCTGGGAGAAGCACCCGAATTACGTCCTTTGCTCGCCGGGCCAGATCCTCTGTCCAGAATACAGGGACTCTTGACGGCCCGCGCTGCCTGGTACCAGGAGGCAGAAATTCACTGTTCGACCCAGGGAAAGAGTACAGAGCATGTTGTCCAGGAGATTATTGCTATGTTGTTAAGTTCCGGCGAAATACAAGGTCCGCAACCTATCGTACGACATGTGCAGGTGGCGGGCGGCTATGATACCGTTGTCGATTGGGGAGGATTGGGGCGTCTGGGTTCGTATCTGAAGCAGCTCCAATTGCCCACGCGCATCTTTTTATTTACCGACAGCAATCTGGAGAAGCTTTACGCTCCCGCCCTGCTGCAACAACTGCGTCAGGCGGGATTTGAGCCCTCCCTCTACGTCGTGCCTGCGGGCGAGGCGAGCAAGTCGCAGCGGCAACTGAGCGCTATTTATGACTGGCTCATCGAACAGCATGCTGAACGGCGAGAGGCGCTGATTGCGCTTGGTGGAGGAGTCGTGGGTGATCTGGTCGGATATGCGGCGGCGAGCTATCTGCGTGGTGTGCCCCTGATACAGGTACCAACGTCCTTACTGGCGCAAGTAGATTCCGCAATTGGCGGCAAGACCGGTATTAATCATGAGAAGGGCAAAAATCTGATCGGCGCGTTCTATCATCCGCGTCTGGTGCTGGCCGATCCGGCGCTTCTGTTGACATTGCCGACGCGTGAGAGGACGGAGGGATGGGCAGAAATAGTAAAGTATGGTATTATACTTGACGCTGAACTGTTTGCCCTGCTTGAGGAACATGCGGATGCGTTGCGAGCGTTTCAAGATCCCCCGGCAGCCCTGGTCTGTCAGATTATCGCACGTTGTATCGACCTGAAAGTACGTGTCATCGAAGAGGACGAGCGCGAACAGGGATTGCGCGCCATTCTGAATTATGGGCACACGCTGGGTCATGCGCTGGAAAATGTCTCCGGATATGGTGAATGGTTGCATGGCGAGGCGGTCTCATTAGGGATGGTTGCAGCGGCAACGCTGGCGGTGGAGGCGGGATTTTTCACTCCAGAGGATGCAGCTCGTCAGAATGCTTTGCTCGAAGCGTTGGGACTGCCCATCGTCTATCGAGGTGAGGTGCGTGCGCAAGATCTCCTGGCAAAGATCCAACTGGATAAGAAGGTAGCGGGGAAACGGGTGCGCTGGATTATGCCGCGCCGTATTGGCGAAGTATTCTCGACGAACCTGCCCGATGAGCTGGTTGCGAAAGTGACCACATCGTTCTTTGTGGAAGAGAGGTCATAGCAAATGCCCAATTTCCTGGTGATCAATGGGCCAAATCTGAATACATTGGGAACGCGAGAGCCAGCGATCTATGGCAACATGACCCTGGAACAGATTAACCGCGCATTGCATGCTCGTGCCGGTGAGCTTGGGGCCAGCATCGAATGTTTCCAGTCGAACCACGAAGGGGCATTGATCGATTATATTCAGGAACACGCAGGCAATGCACACGGTATTATCCTGAATGGCGGCGCGCTCACGCACTACTCGATCGCCCTGCGCGATGCCCTGGCGAACGTGCCTATTCCCGCAATAGAAGTCCACCTGAGCAACATCTATAAGCGTGAGGAGTTTCGCCATCATTCAGTCACCGCCCCCGTCTGCCGAGGTCAGATCAGCGGCCTGGGGTGGCGTGGCTACTTGCTTGCGCTTGAAGCACTGGTTGAGATAGTACGCGAAGAAAGCAAAGAGAGATTGGCATGAATCAAGAGAGTATTAAACGACTTCGTCAATGGCTTGCAGAGCAGGAACTGGATGCCTTTCTGGTTTCTCAGCCGCAGAATCGTTCTTATCTCAGTGGTTGGTTGAATGATGATAGCGAGGGATCAGGTTCCTTACTGGTGAGCCAGGAGCAGCTCTTACTCCTGACCAATCCTTTATATGCCGAAGTGGCCGGAAAAGACGCAGTTGGTTGGGAAGTGATTGTGCCAGCTTCACGACAGTATGCACCGGCGATTGCCGCTCAGGCGCAGAAATATCACTGGAAGAAAATGGGCTTTGAGTCTGCCGTGCTGACCTACGCCGAGTACGAAAAAATCCGTACGGCTGGCGAGGGAATCTTCACCTTATCTCCCTACGAGCAGAGCTATATTGAACGTCTGCGTCAGGTGAAGCAGCCCTATGAAATCGAGTTGCTCAAGCAGGCGATCAAGATAACTGATGATACCTTTGCGCATGTGTGCAACTGGATACAGCCTGGTGTGACCGAGAAGCAAGTGCAATGGGAGATTACGCGCAAAATGGTCGAACTGGGGGCCGATGGTCTCGCCTTCGAAACAATTGTCGCCTCTGGACCCAATGGTACCATGCCCCATGCCCATGCCAGCGATCGTCCCATCCAGCTGGGAGAACTGATCACGATCGATATGGGGGCACGTTATAAAGGCTATTGTGCTGATATGACGCGCACGATTTGTCTGGGTGAACCGACTGATCCCCGTGCGCGTGAGGTGTTTGACGCCGTATTAAACGCCATGAAAACGTGTGAAGCAGGCTTGAGTGCGCAGATTTCGGGGTTTGCGGGCGATGCGCTGGCCCGGAACGCCCTGGACATGGTCGGTCTGGCTGAGTATTATGTGCACAGCACCGGCCACGGAGTCGGCTTGCAAATCCACGAGGGGCCCAACCTCTCGCAGCGTTCGCCAGAAGATCTCTTGCTTCCCGTTGGAACCGTCGTCACGGTTGAGCCGGGCGTTTATATTCCCGGTTGGAGTGGAGCGCGCATAGAGGATTGTGTTTTGGTGAAAGAGAATGGTGTTGAAGTATTAACGCAGTCACCGACCGAACTGGTGATTCCGCGCTAAAGGAGACGTTTCATGATATCCACCGGGGACCTGAAAAGAGGTCTGACGTTTGAATTTGAAGGCCAGCCGTGCAGCATTATTGAATGGCAGCACGTCAAAATCGGGCGGGGAGGCGCAATTGTGCGCATGAAATTGCGTAACCTGCGCAGTGGAGCTATTTTTGATCGTACCTGTGATGCAGGCGATAAATTTAAGCGGCTCTACCTGGACCGCTCGACCGTTACGTATCAGTATCAGGATGGCGATCAGTACCATTTCATGGATACCAGCACGTACGACGATATTGTCCTGACCGAGGCGCAACTTGGGGATGCTAAGAACTACTTGATTGATAATCTGGAGCTTGATATTGTCCGTCTGGATGATGAGCCGATCTCGGTGGATCTGCCAGAAAAGGTCGTGCTTGAAGTAACCTATGCCGAGCCGGGCTTTAAGGGCGATACCGCGACAGGTGGTACCAAGCCTGCGACCACAGAGACCGGTCTGGTTGTGCAGGTGCCGTTGTTCATCTCGTCAGGTGAGAAGATCCGCATTAATACCACCACTGGCGCTTATGTAGAGCGTGTGTAAGATGTATTGAGACGTAGAGCAGGGGGTCTCGGGATAGCCCCGCGTATGAAATGAGGAAAATGACCAGTGTAGAGAAACCCCGTAGAGGCGCGCGGGGACAATTGAAAAAACTTGGAGTAGAGCGGATGGAAGGCAACGGACAGCATGTAAATGACAGCGCGCTCCTGACTGAAGTCGAGCGTAAGGCCGAGCACATCAGTATTGCGCAGTTGCAGCAACTGGTGCGTCTGCTGGATAACACTGAGGTATCCGAAATAGAGATCAAGCGTGCGGCGAGTGGGACACGTCTGGTGTTGCGCAAGGCGCGTCTGACCGAGGGGCAGGCGCACTTTCAGGGCGTGGGACAGGAAGAGGAGGAGGTAGAAGCGGTTGCGCCAGTTGAGACAAAGCACACCGTTGTTGCGCCTCTGGTCGGTATTTTCCACACCTGGGCCAAGCCCAAGGGGAAAGCGCTTGTTTCTGTTGGTGATCGCGTCAAAGTCGGCCAACTTGTTGGCACGATTCAGTCCCTTAACGTCATCAACGAAGTAGAGTCTGCGCTGACAGGCCGCGTCACAGAACTGCTGGTGCAGGACGGGCAGGCGGTAGAATACGGTCAGCCGCTACTCGTGGTCGATACCAGCGAGGAAATTTGAGGAGCGTAACGGGCATGGATAGCATGGACGATTTCTCTCTCCCAGCGTTTGTGGATGGAACCTCAGTTGTCAGCGTGAGTGAGTTTGCGCAGTATTTGCGTGAATTGCTGGAGACCAATGATATTCTCCAGAATATCTGGGTGCAGGGAGAGATCTCAAACTACAAAAGCTATGCATCCGGTCACTGCTATTTTACGCTAAAAGAAGGCGACGCGCAGCTGCTGTGCGTATTTTTTAAATATGCGCGCCTGCGTTCGGCTGCGCCAGAGTTGCGGGATGGGATGGCCGTCGCCGTCAATGGTCGTGCCGCCTTTTATGAGCGTGATGGCAAGCTGCAATTCTATGTTGAACGTGCTCGTTTAGTTGGGGAGGGGGCGCTGTTTCGGCGTTTTGAGCAGCTCAAAGCGAAGCTGGCAGCGGAAGGTCTTTTTGACGCGGGACGGAAGCGTCCATTGCCGGAGCAGCCTGCGGTAATTGGCATCGTCACTTCACCACAGGCCGCAGCATTGCGTGACATGCTGCGTGTTCTGCGTACCCGTTATCCTCTGGCGCAGGTCGTGCTTTCCCCCTCCCAGGTTCAGGGTGTGGAAGCCCCGGCCTCTATTGCCGCCGCCCTGGACCGTTTGAATGAACATGGCGAGGCGGATATTGTGATCGTCGGTCGTGGTGGGGGATCGATAGAAGAGCTCTGGGCCTTCAACGAAGAGTTGGTGGCGAGAGCGATAGCGCGTTCGCGAATCCCGGTCATCAGCGGAGTGGGCCATGAGACCGATTTTACGATCGCAGATTTTGTGGCTGACGTGCGCGCCTCCACGCCCACCGCCGCCGCCACCGCCGCCGTCCCCGATATAGCAGATTGGCGGGGGCGAGTAGAGGACCTGAGTGAAGAGCTGACCGAACTGGTTCAGGAGCATCTCTACGAGCGGAAAATGCAGATCGTTGACGCCTCGCGAGAGCTTCTGCGGCTCAGTCCTTTGCGTCTGATTGATCAGCAGCGGCAATCGCTCGATGAGGTTGCAGATCGTTTGCAGGTGCAGATGCAGCATCTTATCTCGTTGCGGCGAGAGCGAATGCAAGGATTGAGTTTGCAGTTGCATGCGCTCAGTCCATTGTTAACGATAGCGCGGGGCTACTCTGTAGTCAGGCGTGATGTGGATCAAACGATAGTGACCAGTACGCAGCAAGTACGGAGTGGGGATACCCTGACGATTCAGGTTGAGGACGGTTATATTCCGGTCAATGTTCTTTGATAACGATTAGGCGTTGATGAAGGTAATGCTGGTTGGAGTGTACTCTATGGAACAACTTTCATTTGAAGAAGCATATGCGCAATTAGAGACCGTGGTAGGAGCGTTACGAGATGGGCAGATGCCGCTGGAGCAGGCGTTGGAGCGGTATCAAGAGGGAATGAAACTGGTGCAATATTGCAACGAACTGTTGCAGAATGCGCAGTTAAGCGTGCAACAATTGAATGTCGCCACTGATGGCTCGCTCTCGCTGGATGACGTAGATCTTCAGTAGAGAGAAGACGTGTGTGCTGGATAAGAGAAGCATGAATACGACTTTGTTTGAAAACCGCGTCCTGGTTGCATCATTTCTGGCCTGGGCAATTGCTCAGGTAAGCAAAACCGTGTACGAATTGATCAGAGAGCGCAGATTGATGCTGGGGCGATTGGTCTCCTCGGGAGGCATGCCCAGTTCTCATTCTGCGCTGGTCACAGCCCTTGCCACGGCTACCGGGCGCACACTGGGCGTCAACTCTTCGGAGTTTGCCATCACCGTCGTTCTTGCCAGCATCGTCATGTATGATGCAGCGGGCGTGCGGCGTGCGGTAAGTTTGCAGGCGCGCATTTTGAATCAGATGATCGATGAAATGTTTATGGGACATCCGATCGCCGAGAAACGTTTGCGCGAACTTATTGGTCATACGCCGATTCAGGTGCTGGTAGGGGGATTGCTTGGCATTTGCGTAGGATGGCTCGTGACCATGCAGTGGTGAATGCAGGTGGCGTGCAAGCCTTTTCTTCTGTCCAGCGCTCTATGGCTTTGAATCGGCGTAATCTCCTTCTGCGATCAGAAGAGAAAGATACCTGTTTTCTGCCAGTCTATCATCTTGCATAGAGAGGTGTATCTGGCAGAGAGGAGGAGCAATGAAGTTACTGATTGTGGATAGTGATCGCGATCTGGTGGAGATGCTCACGAGCTGGCTGAAAACGCTCGGGTATGAAGTGTATCGCGCGTATACTGCCGAACGGGCACGCAGCGAGTGGTTGGAACAGCAGCCTGATCTGGTGATACTTGATACGGCGTCCGGGGGGGAGAGCGATCTGCTGGCGATGTGTCGGGAGTTGCGGGCAAAGCATGATGCGCTGGTGCTGGTGGTAACTGATGGCAAAGATGTGCATGACGAAGTGCGCTGTCTGGAATCCGGGGCCGACGACTATTTGCGGAAGCCCTTTTTCCCTGCGCAGCTTCTAGCACGCATTCGTGCTGTGAGCAGGCGTGCGCGTACCTCATTGGAGCACCATCCATCTTCACTCATCACGGTAGGTCCGATCTGTGTTGATTCTCTCCATAATGAAGTGATCGTACGCGGAAAATCCGCGCGTTTAACGCCCACCGAAAGTAAAATGTTGCACCTGCTGGCTGCGAGTGCGAACGACGTCTGTACCGCGAACCAGATCGTCAATCATGTCTGGGGCTACAATGGTGGGGGAGATGCCTGCCTGATCAAAGCGCATATCCGGCATCTTCGGCAAAAGATCGAGCCCGATCCCGGAAATCCTCGCTATATTCTCACCGTGCCGGGCGTGGGGTATACCCTGATTCGTCATGCCAGTGATGAACAGGAAGGAAAAGAGATAGCGCGCCCGTTGCGTATTGTCACCCGCTAATAATGCATCCCTGGTGTGTTCCCATGGCCTGTAGAGAGGCAGCCATGTGCGGCAGAACATGTTTTGTTCTGTTCGCATAATGAGAATAGCTTCAATGGATGAACTATATCCGCTTTTCGCTGTTAGTATACTGGTAGTAGGAATAATATGTATTCTTGCTTTTCTAGAATAAGGAGCGGTAAAGTAGTGTCATCTATAGAAGTACCTCTTGTTGATCTACGTGCACAATACCTCTCCCTCAAACCTGAGATTCTGGCAGCCTTTGAGCAGGTCCTTGAGAGCGCACAGCTTTTTTTGGGGCCGCATCTGCTTGCATTTGAGCACGAATTTGCCGAGTTTGCAGGCAGCCGCTATGGCGTAGGGGTCTCCTCGGGGACTGACGCGCTGGCGTTGGCGCTACGGGCCTGCGAGATAGGACCTGGGGATGAGGTAATAACCGTTGCCAATACCTTTATTGCAACGGTAGAAGCAATTGCGCTGGTGGGAGCACGACCAGTGTTTGTCGATGTCGAGCCGGAAACCTATTTGCTGGATTGGCGGCAGTTGGAGCAGGTAGTGACGCCACGGACGCGAGCAATTATGCCCGTCCATTTGTATGGGCATCCGGCCGAGATGAAGCCTCTCCTGGAGTTTGCTCACCGGCATAATCTGAGTGTGATAGAGGATGCTTCGCAGGCTCATGGTGCAAGCTATGAGGGGAGACCTGTGGGCAGCCTTGGTGATATTGCTTGCTTTAGTCTGTACTATAGCAAAAACCTGGGGGCATTTGGTGAGGCGGGTATTTGTACGACCAGCAATGCCGTGCTGGCGGAACGTATGCGCATGCTGCGAGACCACGGTTCGCGTGTGCGTTACCAGCATGAACTGATGGGCGTGAACGCGCGCATGGACGAATTGCAGGCAGCGGCGTTGCGTGTAAAGCTTCCGCATCTGGAAGAGTGGAACAGATTGAGGCAGAAGCATGCGGAGTTTTACGCAGAGCAGTTGCAGGAATGGGTGGTCGGGTTGCCCGTGGTGCGTCCCTGGGCAAGGCATGTCTACTGTTATTATGTAATCAGGGTACGTGAGCGGGATCAATTTCGTATAGCCATGGAAGAAGCAGGAATTGCAACGGGGATACATTATCCGATCCCGGTGCATTTGCAGAAAGCGTGCAGTATGTATGGATATGGGCGTGGGGCGTTGCCGGTGACCGAGGCCATGGCTGAGCAGATCGTCTCTCTGCCGATGTATCCAGAGCTGACAGAAGAACAGCTTCAGCGGGTAGTTGCGGCGGTAAAGCAGAGTGTCGTGATTCGGGTGGCCCACCGCTAGCGTTGAGTCATGGTTGTAAGCACGAGTGGCTGCATCCTCCAACAAGCAGCGAGCTAAGGGGATGCGCAGGGAGTGACACCTGCGTATGCCTTTTTTTCTCTCTCAACCTGAAGGTATGAGGATCTCTGGAAAGGATTTTTATGGCAAATCTTCGTTTTGGTGTAATCGGTTGGGGTTATTGGGGACCGAAAATTGCGCGTAACCTGGGGAGTCTCCCTGAAGCATCTGTGGATATGGTTGTCGATCTGGACGTAAAGCGTCTGGCGGCGATTGCAGCGCATCAGCCCTGGATTCGCGCCTCAACGCAACTTGATGAGTTACTCAAAACAGATGATATCGATGGTGTCGTGATTGCAACGCCAGTGCATACGCATTACGCGCTGGCAAAGGCCGCGCTCTTGCACGGAAAGCACGTGCTGGTAGAGAAGCCGCTCACCGCCAGTGTGCCTGAGGCATTAGAGTTGGTCGCGCTGGCCCGTCAGCTGAAACGAGTGCTCATGGTGGGTCATACGTTTGAATATAGTCCCGCCGTAAATGAGTTGCGTAAGCTATTACAGAAAGGCGATCTCGGAAAAATTTATTGCGTAGAGGCCGAGCGCGTCAATCTGGGGTTGTTCCGAAACGACATTAACGTGATCTGGGATCTTGCGCCACATGATGTCTCTATTCTGCTCTATCTATTTGGGAAAGCACCGGAGCAGATCAAAGTGCAGGCACATGCGCATATCCAGCCGCAGATTCACGACGTGGCGCATCTGGACCTGAGTTTTGCCGATGGGATGACGGCGCATATTCATGTCAGCTGGCTACATCCCTGCAAAATTCGCCGTGTGACCATTATGGGCGATGTGCGTATGGTCGTCTATGATGATACGAATCCAGCCGAAATGCTGAAAATTTATAATAAAGGTGCCGATGTGCATGCCGATCCAGGCGTCTCCTATCGCCATGGTGCAATAACGATTCCGCATATTGATTGGATGGAGCCCTTGCGCCTGGAGTGTGAGGATTTTATCAATGCCATTCGTACAGGGGCCACACCGCGGGCAAGCGGTGAAGATGGTCTGGCCGTTGTCCAGATCCTGGCAGCCGCGCAGGAAGCGCTGGAAAAACAAAATGGCCTGTTTACGCCGGTAGCTATGCCTCAAGCGCTTTATGCCACGGTGTAACAGTGGGAGTGTACCTCTTTCTACACACTTCAAATCCTGAAGAAGAAATAACCTTCAGGATTTGAAGTGTGTCCTGTTTGGCAGGCATATGAACCGCTAGTCCTAGAAACGCGGAATAAATTGACGCGCTTTGATAAAATCGGTATAGTAATTTCGATAAGAAGCGGAAAAGAACGCAACTCTCGATTAAATTAAAAATAGATGAAATGAACTATATGAGAGAGAGCGTCTATCTTGCCGAGGAGGCAAACATGCAAACGTTACCTGTTGAAGAACTTGTTGGGAGAACAGTTGGTTCGTCACGCCTGGTACGGCTACTCGGCCACGGAAAGCTCAGTGCAGTATATGAGGCACAGCAACCGGAGCAAAATCGAACGGCAATGCTCACGATGTTTCTTGTGCCTGATACGCTTTCGCAAGATGCCTGTGAGCGTTTTCTGGTACGTTTTAAACAAGAGGCAATCTCCCTGGCGCAACTTAATCACCCGTCTCTTCTGCCTGTCTATGATTTTGGTGCCTATTTAGGACATCCCTATCTGGTGACCCCTTTTGTGAATAAAATGCCGCTAGCCAAGCTTTTAAAGCAGCGAGGGCATTTTTCGCCGCAAGAAACGCTGGGTATGTTACGGCAGATCGCGTCATGTCTGGACTATGCGCATAGCCAGAATGTGATTCACGGTACATTGAGCTCGACCAATATTCTTGTTGACCAGGACCTGACGGTCCAGATGGCAGGTTTTGGTTTTATGCGCATGCTGGAAGCGCGCGGTGTTTTGCCTTTACAGCAGCCATATGGACATCTTTTGAGTATCGCGGACACTTTTCTGGGGGCGCCCGAATATCTGGCTCCAGAATATGTGCAGGGGCAGGCAGCGGATGGACGTGTGGATATTTATGCTGTTGGTGTGCTTCTCTATGAGCTTTTAAGCGGTAGCTGTCCCTTTGGGGGAGCGCATCCTTATGAGGTAGCGCTTCAGCACTTGCAGCAGAGCGTGCCGTCGCTACATGAGCAGTTTTCTTTTGTGCCAGCAGCTCTGGATGTCGTGATTGACCAGGCTTTGGAGCTCAATCCGGCCCAGCGCTTTCAGACGGTGAGTGCTCTGGCGGGTGCCTTTGAGCGTGTTTTGAAGATTTTAGAAATGGGCAGCATGACCGGTTCTAGTCAGCAAAATGCGTCACCGTTTGCGCAAAATACGGCGTATGATCCGAAGCTGACAATGCCGCCGACAGTCAACTGGTTTGAGGAAGAGATGTCGCGGATCAGCGGTTCGCAGGCGATAGACCAGGAGAAAACAGGGCCAGTGCAGGCGGCCAATTTTTACCAGGATGCGACCGCGCAGATGTCCCAGCAGCCATTGCCCGGTGGAGATGTCGACGCCATTGATCCTTTTGCCTGGTGGTCGGCAGCCTCGCAACCGGTAGGAGAGAATGGTCGGTTGTTGGGTGATAGTGCGCAGCCTCTGATGAAACGGCCGGTTTCGAAAAAGCGTTCAGGAAAGCGTGGGCAAGCCGTTTCGCGAGAGGGGCGACGGCGTACCGTCGCCATGCTGGCCGCCGGGGGTGTTGTGGCCCTGGGAGCGCTCGGCTTTGGGGGCATAAGTCTGGCACATATGTTGCAGACGGACGCAGCGGCGAGCAAGCAGGCAAGTGCGGCCCCGACTCCATCCCCCACAACTGCCCCCACCCCATCTCCCACTCCGTCGCCAACTCCAGCGCCATCTCCCACTCCAACGCAGCAGCCTACCGCAACGAAGCAGGCTGCTGCTACGCCAACGACGCCTCCTCCGACCCCGACACCAGTACCTCCGACGCCGACGCCAAAACCAAGCCATACGGGAACGGTGGTTGGGGCAACCAGTATGGGTACGAATAGCTCGAAGACCTTTAATAATCCAAAAAATGGCAATGGTAGCCTGCTGATCCATCTGGCAAGCGGTAATTTTGTGGCCTATGAAAGCGCCTGCACGCACGAAGGTGTGACCTGTTACTATGACAGTGGGCAGCAGAAAATCGTGTGCCCACGACACAATGCACACTTTGATCCTGCAAATGGTGCAAAGGTCCTTGATGGCCCACCGCCCAGTCCCCTGCCCTCCGTCACGATTCATGTGAATGGAGATGGCACTATCACCGTTTGATAGTGATTAGCCCTTGCGCAACTCCTGAGCTGTACGTGCCAGACCCTCACGAAAATTGATGGCTGGCGTATAGCCCAGGAGTTTCCGTGCGCGGCTGATATCCGCCAGACTGTCCCGCACATCGCCTGAACGCGCCTCGCGATACTCGGCAGCGATGTGGGTATCAAGCAGCTCTCTTGCCAGATCGAGCACGCGGTTCAGGGAGATTCTTTCACCGCAGCCGATATTCATCGCCTGACCGATTGCTTCCTGCGAAGTTGCCGCCAGCAGATTCGCCTGCACCACATTCTCAATAAACGTGAAATCGCGCGTCTGCTCACCGTCACCAAAGACAATCGGGCGGCGTTTCTCGAGAAGTGCTGTGAGAAACCGTGGGATGACGGCGGCGTATTCCGATGCGGGGTCCTGGCGAGGACCAAACACGTTGAAGTAGCGCAACGCCACCGTTTCCAGGCCATAGATACGCGTGAAGACGCCGCAGAGTAGCTCTCCCGTCAGCTTTTGTACGGCGTAGGGCGACATGGGCGCGGTGGGCATCTCCTCATATTTTGGCAGCGTCGGCGTGTTGCCATACACAGACGAAGAGCTGGCGTAGACCACTCTGCGTATCCCCTGATCGCGCGCCGCAATCAGGACGTTCTGCGTCCCCATAATGTTCGTTTCTAACGATGAGACTGGATCAGCGATAGAACGTTGGACCGAGGCCAATGCTCCCTGATGAAAAACAACTTCCACCCCTGCGACCGCCGCCTTGACGGTCTCCCAGTCGCGTAAATCTCCCTGTAGTATTTGCAGGCGAGGGGCATATGCTTGCAGCGCTTGCAGATTGCGTTCTCGTCCTGTTGCCATATTGTCCATGATACGGACAGACGCTCCTTGCCGTAGAAGAGCCTCAGCGATATTAGAGCCGATAAAGCCTGCGCCACCGGTAACGAGATATTGTGTTGTGAGCATTTCTTTTTTTGTACTATGTGCACATTCTCTCTTTATAGAAAGACTTGCACATTCCTCCCTTTCTACACTATAATTTTTGTACTATATACTTTACCAGAAGTAATATATTTTGAATAGCCCTTCTTGAAATTTGCTATACTATATTTATGTCAGGAATTGAACGTAGTGCGTTAACATTTCTGAAGTCGATGGTAGGAGTGCATTATTGTGGTTGAATATTCATTAAGCAAACGTCTTTATACGCTGCTTACTGTTTTTTCGCTCGCTGTCACGTTAAACGTTGTGTTTGTAACGACCGCAGAGTGTAGTTGGGATCCTGGATCGTTGTTTCGTTTGTCGGGGGTCGGACGACATAAGAGCGATTGGCAAGGGAGAGATTGTCGTTGGGGAGTAGTATTCTGCTACCCGCCAGTCGCGAGAACACCGAGAGTGCATAACTTTATCGATACTTTGGAAGAAGTGCATCTCTTCCAGAGCTTTGATTATCGTATTAGCGACCCCAGTGCAGTTGCGCAGTATTTTGATTTTATCTGGGGAGGATCGCCGCGAAACGTAGCTCGTTTTCATGAAGGGCACCCAAACATCATCGTGAGCTACTATATCCCCTTCCATAGAGATGATGGCACCTTCAAAAATCCCGATTTAGGGAAATACCATAGTTTGAGCTACTGGCGTGCGTATCATCCAGACTGGATATTGTATAAGTGTGATCGGAAAACGCCTGCATATGAGTTTGGGAAGCGCAACATGCCCCTGGATTTTTCCAATCCGCAGGTAGTGCAATGGCAGATACAGACCTATGGTCTTCCCGCCAGTCAGCATGGTTATGATGCGATCGCAGCTGATAACATCAACATGGAGAACCTTTTTGGAGGGTGTGGTTCGTATCGTAACCATCATTGGGTGCAGCGGTATAGTGGAAGGATGCACGATGAGCAGTGGCATGCGGACGTCATTTCCTGGGTTGCGAGAATGCAGGCGGGACTGCATCGATTGCCCCATCGGTTGGCCTTGATCCCTAATTTCAGTCTGGGAGCGCAACTCACGCTTGGGAGCCCTCTGGTCCAGCAATTTCTGAACCATGTGGATGCCGTGCTGGATGAGCGAGGATTCACGAACTATGGTCAGGGATATATCACTGGAGAGCACTGGGTAGACGCAGTGCGTTTCATACAACTGGTGCAGGGGCAGCAGAAGGCTATCTATATCCTCAACCAGACGAGATCTGCAACAAAGCAGAGTCAGATTCTCTATTCTCTGTCGTCGTATTTGATGGCGAAAGGTCGTCTCGCCTCCATGTATATTACAGGGAATCAGGATTATGGGCGTACTACGCTCAACAACGATTACAACGTTCCCGTTGGGAGTCCTGTGGGGAGCATGTATGCGGCGCAAAACGTCTACTGGCGCAATTATAGCGCGGGTCTGGTGGTCGTCAATCCCAGCGCGACCGCCTATCGGACGGTTCGGGTTTCTGGTAACTATGTGGATATGTTTCATCATCGTGTAGCGCGCAGATTCACCCTGGCTCCCCACTCGGGAAAAATTCTCATTGATGGGTAGCTGTGGATCTTATGAAAACGGAGGAAAGTTCAGGGACTTTCCCCCGTATTTTTTGCGCTTTAGCGTAGCGTTTGTTCGGCAGAACGCTGCGGTAAGAGCGAGGCATACGCGTGAAAGAGCGCCTCTTTCGTTCGATCCCAGCAGAGATCTTCGACGATCCGTCGACGTCCGAACTGGCCCATGCGCTGGCGCAAATCCGCGTTATTCAGGAGTTGTTCGATGCAGTCCGCGAGTGCGGGCACGCTATTCGCGGGCGCATACAGGGCGGCATCTTGCGCGGAATAGCGTGTTTCGGGCAGATCAAAAGCGACGATCGGCTTGCTCATCGCCATATATTCCATTGTTTTGAGCATCGTACAGCGGTCATTGAGCTCGTTGGATGGATCGGGACAGAGGCCGATATCTGCCGTATTCAGATAGCGGAGGAGTTCGGATTGATCGACCCAGCCAGCGAACGTGACGTACGCATCCAACTGTAACAGCTGCGCGAGCTTCTGAAGTGCCGGACGCCGCTCGCCATCGCCTAAGAGGACGAGACTGACATCCTGATGGTGCCGCTTATGCACTAACTCATCCATGGCCTGCAAAGCATATTCGATGCCATCCTGAGCACCCATGACCCCGACGTAGAGCAGCAGATAGCGTCGGCCCTGTTTGAGCGCCTTTTCCGCCTTCGCTGGTAGATAGCGTCCCAGTTCCGGACCACTGCGCACGACAAAGACTTCCTGAGGAGCGCGTTTTCCCCGCGTCAGAGCCATCTGTTTTTGCGATTCGTTCGAGGTGATAATCAGGTGGGCTGTGGCATAGGAGCAGCGTTCCAGCCAGAGCATGAGCTGGTAGAGCATGCGGTGGAGGCCACGATCGCGATGATAAAATTTCACCTGAAACACCTCAGGTGCCAGATCATGCTGATCAAAGATATACTTCTTGCCGAAGAGTCGATAAAAGAGGCCGATGAGAAAAAAAATATCTGGCGGATTGGCTGAGTGAATCACATCGAAGCCGTGGCGGAACCAGATACGCAGGCTATAAAGAAATGTGCAGGCCATTGCCTCCAGATATTCTCTCACATAGCTGAAGGGATGTTCTGTCGTAGGGCTGAGATGATAGCGGTAAATGAAAATGCCATCGATGCAGACCTGCTTCTCACGATCGCGGGTAGTCCCCTGGGGACAGAGAATACAGACGCGAAATCCTGCGTCATGAAGGGCTCGGGCTTCGCGCCAGACACGTGGATCTGCCGGGACCGAGAGATTCTCAACGAGCATCAACACCGTGTAGACGCGTTTCGTTGTCGATAGATAGTCTTTGTTCCAATGCATATTTGCCTGACCTTTTAGCGTTATATATGTATATTCTTCTTTGGCGGGGTAGCGTCATCGTTTTGCATGACGCATTCGAGAGATTGAGACGGCTTTTCCAGACTGGAGGGATCTATGAAAACCCGGAACCAGAGTTCCAGGCTGGCGAGCGTAAAGAGTTGTGCCTGATAATTCGTTCTCCCCTCCATATGTTCGCGCAGCATATGCGCAATGCACGACCTATCGAAGTAGCCCCGATCCTGAAGGCGCTCAGAGAGCAGGAGTTGCGTGATCAGGCCGCGTTGGCTTTCGCGGAACCAGATGCCGGTGGGCACATTAAAGCCCATTTTCTTGCGCGTCAGAATGGACTCCGGGAGCATATCGGCAAAGGCGCGCTTCAGGAGATATTTGGCCTGAAACGAGCGTGTTTTGAGTTGCGAAGGGATCCCGGCGGCATAGTCGATCAGGTGCTCATCAAGCAGGGGGATGCGGGCCTCCAGGGAAGCGGCCATCGTCATTTTGTCACCCTTCATCAAAAGATTATCGGGGAGCCAGATTTTCGTGTCGAGGTAGAGCATCGCGGAAAGATCGTCGCGTGGTTGTCCGCGTTGTAGCCAGGACTGGAAGATGCGGCTACTGTCCATCTCGATTTGTGACTGCACAGAAGGGGTCAGCAGCCAGGCTTTCAGAGGGGTATGAAAAATGCCGAACCAGCTCATCCAGCGTTCAGGAGCATCCATAGAGAGCGTTCTTGCCGCCATTTTCACCTTGCGCAGATGATAGGGAAGGCGTTCAAGAAGCGGTTGAACCAGTTGCTCGCGCATTGGTCGGGGGAGCAGATGGTAATAGCGGGCGAGCTGATCGACAATGTACTTGGGATAGCCTGCGAA
The DNA here is from genome assembly GCA_035493895.1 of Ktedonobacteraceae bacterium. Classification (GTDB taxonomy): domain Bacteria; phylum Chloroflexota; class Ktedonobacteria; order Ktedonobacterales; family Ktedonobacteraceae; genus DATJHM01. The sequence goes on along the minus strand of DATJHM010000257.1, from coordinate 31,554 downwards.
GAGTTCGTCGCCCCCCTCCCCTGAAAGGATCACTTTGACATATTGGCGAGCCAGACGCGAGATCAGATAGACTCCCAGATCAGAAGGCTCGCTGACCGGTTCATCGCGATGCCATGTCAGGAGCGGCCAGTAGCGAGCGAGATCGGACGATTGCACGACCAACTCATGATGATCTGTCTGAAAATGTTTTGCGACCAGCCGTGCGTAGGGAAGCTCGCTATATTCTGGATGATCGAAGCCCACCGAGAACGTCTGTATTTTCTGGCTGCTGATCTGGCTCATCGCCCCCGTAATAATGCTCGAATCGACGCCCCCACTGAGGAGCGCCCCGACCGGCACATCGGCAACCATACGCTCTTCGACCGCGCGTTGGACGTGTTGTCGTATGCCTGTAAGATACTCCGCTTCAGAATAGGAAGTAGCCTGAGAGAAATGCGTATCCCAGTAGCAGCCCTCGCGTTGCGTATCGGGTGTGCGAAGGAGCCAGTGGCCGGGCAACACCTTGCGAATCGAGCGAAACAGCGTGGCTGGTCCCGGCACATAGCGTACACTGAGAAAATCACCCAGAGATTGAAGATCGACCTCGCGCTTGACCAGGGGATGATAGAGCAGGGCTTTAATCTCCGAAGCAAAGAGAAAGACCCCATCAACAAACGTATAATAGAGCGGTTTTTTGCCCGCGCGATCACGGGCCAGCAGGAGTCGCTGCTGATTTGCATCCCAGAGAGCAAAGGCAAACATCCCGTGGAGATGAGAAAGGACGTCCACCCCATAGTCCTCGTATGCGTGAATAATCGTCTCGGTATCGCATTGCGTGCGAAAAAGATGACCTTTCCGTTGAAGTTCAGTGCGTAGATTACGATAATTCCAGATCTCGCCATTAAAGGCCAGCCAGATCGTCTGGTCCTCATTGCTCATCGGCTGATGGCCTCCGGCCAGATCGATAATACTCAGGCGCGAAAAGCCCAGGCCGATGGGGCCATGAATATACGTATCGCTTTCATCGGGGCCGCGATGGGCAAGGCTCTGGTTCATCTGTTCGATCAGACGAGGATCGATGGGAGCGCTGCTCTGAGCATGATAGATGCCACAAATTCCACACATGGCTCTTTTCCTCTCTGCTCGTAGGGGAGGGACTTGTCTCCTCCCCCCGCATCTTTCTTAGAGACAGATAATTTTATCGTGCTGTTCGTGTTGCATCATATTTCTGGTATCGACAATGCTGCGCGCCTCCTGCACGATCCAGTTGGTATCATAGTAGCTGTGGTTTGTGACAATCACGACACAGTCAGCAGCCTGGAGGAGACCGCTACTCAAAGGTTGTGACTGCAAGGTACTGCGATCGTGCAACGTAATCGACGGCACATATTCGTCGTTATACAGCACAACAGACTTGCGTTCCTGAAGTTCGCGAATGATATCAAGCGCGGGCGATTCGCGTACATCGCCCACATTGGGCTTGTAAGCGACCCCGAGCACGAGCACCGTGGCGCTATTGAAGCTGCGTCGTTGCTCATTGAGCGCGTGATTGACTTTCTCGACCACATAGTGCGGCATACTGCTATTTATCTCATCGGCGAGTTGAATGAAGCGAGCGGTATAATCGAGTGTTTTCAGCTTCCATGAGAGATAATGGGGATCGACAGGAATACAATGGCCGCCGAGTCCCGGGCCTGGCAAAAAGCGCATAAAGCCGAAGGGTTTGGTGGCCGCGGCATCTATGACCTCCCAGACATTGATATGGAGCTTTTCACACATAATCGCGATCTCATTCACCAGGCCAATATTGACGGCGCGGAACGTATTCTCAAGGAGCTTAGTCATCTCGGCAACCTGCGCAGAGGAGGCCGGGACAATCGTCTCAATGGCGGCACCATAGTAGGCCTGTGCCAGTTCGGTGCAATCGTGAGTAATGCCGCCGACCACTTTTGGCGTATTGCGCGTATTGAAGCGGGTATTGCCGGGATCGATGCGTTCGGGCGAAAAAGCGAGAAAGAAATCCCGCCCGACCTGTAGACCCGTGGCCGCAAGTTCAGGCAGGACGACCTCATCAGTCGTGCCTGGATAGGTCGTGCTTTCCAGAATAACGAGCTGGCCGGGATGCAGATGCGCTCGTACCTGTTGTGTGGCCGCAAGAATATAAGAGATATCAGGGTCGCGTGTTTTGCGGAGCGGAGTAGGAACGCAGATACTCACGGCATCTATTTCATCTAATGCAGCAAAGTCGCTCGTGAATTTCAAATGTCCGGTGTCTAGAAGTCGTTGTAGAGTAGAGTTGTCAATATCAGAGATATAACTTTCACCTTTATTGGCCTGGTCAACCTTCTGCTGATCGACATCGATCCCGGTCACGTGAAAGCCTTGCTCCGCAAAAGTAACGGCTAAGGGCAAGCCGACATAGCCGAGACCGATAACTGCGACGCGTAAGGTCCGTAAGGAGATCTTCTCCAGCAGTAATCGTTTCATTCATGCCTCCTTGGCTTGCTGGAGCGTATGCCCGGCCTGCTTGTCTTCAGATAAAAAAAGAGAAGCCGGGCCGTTTCCAGCATGTTGTGATAGATCAGTCCACTCCTGGTCACAGGAGTGGCAACGATGAAGCTTTTCCCTCATAGCATTCATTGAGAATAACTTCTATTACTATTGTCACTTTTCGTGCAAAATATTAGCGTAATGGATTTCTATATACGATATATAGATATATTTTATATTTTGTGGACTACATCTCTAATGTATACTATGATATAGTGATGGCAAGAAATGTCTATGAGAGGCATATTCCCAAAAAACATCTTGAAAAGAATATCGCTGTGTAAAAATAGAAGGCATTCAAATCGCTTGAAAGGTGAAATGAGTGAAGCAGGCTGACAGAGTCCAGGCTGGCGCTAGTGTGATACGGTATGATGCGCTGGTGTTGGATGCAAAATTGCGTCAGTCCCTGGTGGCGTTGCGTTCGCTGGGGAGTCGAGGCATGCGAGTGGCGGCATTAGAATGTTTTGATGCAAGGGACGCTTCAGAGAGCCTGCCAAGTTTTTCGTCGCGTTGGTGTGAGCGAGGATATAAAGCGCCAGAGTATATTCCGCGAGTGGAGCCGTTTCTCACCTACTTACAACAGATTTTGCAGGGGCAGCGTGTGCGTGTGCTCATCACATCTTCGGATGGGACCCTGGCATTGGTGCGTGAGCATCGTCAGGAGTTGGAGAAGCACGTCAGGATCGCGCTGGCGAAAGAAGATGCGCTGGTGTCAGCTTGTAATAAAGAGCAGACATTGCAGATCGCGCAGCATCTGGGCCTATGCGTTCCCAGAGGAGTAGTAGTGCGAGACGTGCAGGAAGTTGCAGCTGCTATATGTGAGGTGGGCTTACCGGCGGTTGTCAAGCCTGTAGAGACCTGGAGTTGGGGAGCGGGAGATCGGCAGGGAAGTAGATTGATCTGTGCGTTGGTGACGACACAGGTAGAAGCTCAGAGAGCGGTCGAGAAACTGGCCCGGCATGGTGTAGCCGTGCTTTTTCAGCAATACCTGTCGGGGAGGCGTGAAGCGGTGAGTTTGCTGTATGCGCACAACCGCTTTTACGCGCGTTTTGCACAGTGGGCGAGGAGGACGCAGCCACCGTTGGGGGGGACGTCCGTGCTCAGACAGAGCATTGCCCTGCCCTGGGACATCACCGAGCAGGCAGAGGCCCTGGTGCAAGCCATGGATTTGGAGGGCTACGCCGAAGTTGAGTTTCGCCGTGATGCGCGTGGGAAAGCCTTTTTAATGGAGGTGAACCCTCGTCTCTCAGCTTCTGTAGAGGTAGCGGTGCGTGCGGGAGTCGATTTCCCGTATTTGTTGTATCAGTGGGCAAATGGTGATCGCATCGAGCGTGTAGAGAAGTACCGCGTAGGAGGTTGGATGCGTTACCTTGGGGGTGATATTGTGGCGACCGCACAGATGATAGCTCAACAAGGTAGGCCGGATGTGCCGTCATTGCCTCGAGCTATCTACGAATTCTTCGCAGCGTTTTTTCTGCCAGGAGGGTACGATTATCTCGATTGGAGAGATCCCATGCCAGCCTGGATCGCGACACAGACTTTTGCGAGCCGAATGCTCTATCGTATACAAACAAAAATCTCTTCGAGGAGGGTATGATAGTGAGTGTTTCCCTGGATATTCAAAAGTTACAAGAGGCCGCGCCTGTGGCAGAGTATGATGTAGTAGTAGTTGGTGCAGGCCCATATGGTCTTTCCGCAGCCGCACATTTATTGGCGCAAGGTTTGAAAGTGCGCATTTTTGGGAAGCCGCTCCACTTTTGGCAAAAGCACATGCCGCAGGGGATGTTATTGCGTTCGTACTGGTGGGCGACCGACCTCTCTGATCCTGAGGGTCAATATAGTTTTGCCCATTATTTTCAGAGTATTGGTGTTGATCCGTGCAATCCACTGCCAGCGGAAGTATTCATTGATTACGGGTTGTGGTTTCAAAAGCAGGCCGTGCCAGAAGTAGATGAGACCTACGTAATCTCCATCGAACGGAAGGCAGAGCTATTTCTGTTGAAGCTGGCTGATGAGCGTGCCGTGGTGGCAAAATCGGTCGTCATGGCGCCTGGTTTGCAATATTATGCCTATTATCCTCCCCTCTATCAGCATTTGCCTTCGTCCCTGGTTTCTCATTCCTCTGATCATCATGAGCTTTCAGCCTTTGCGGGCCAGCGTGTGGCCGTGATTGGAGGGGGGCAGGCGGCGTTGGAGACTGCGGCGTTGTTATATGAAAACGGGGCCTCAGTCGAATTAGTATCGCGCCGGGGTATTAATTGGACTGCCCAGTCAAATAGCCAGGTACCCAACTTACTGAGAGATTTGCGCGCCCCCAAAGCCGGTATGGGATGTGGCTGGCTGAATTTATTGCTTGAGAAATATCCCTATCTATTTTATTATTTGCCGCGTGATACACGTGATCATGTACTGATGACGCGCCACGGACCGGCAGGATCTTACTGGTTAAAAACTCGTGTGATTAGTCATATTCATTTGCATGAGCATGTTCACATCGAAAACGTGACAACTATAAATAACAGGATAAACCTGTCGCTTACCTCTGGACGAAATTTAGAGGTAGATCGTGTCATTTTGGGTACAGGCTACCATGCTGACATTCAACGTTTGCCGATGCTTCATCCGACATTACTTGCCTCTATTCAGACCTATAAGGGCTCGCCCCTCCTGAATTCGCAATTTGAAAGTAACATCCCGGGTCTCTTTTTCATAGGGTATACGGCGGCAAGAAACTTTGGTCCCTTCTACCGGTTTGTGATTGGGGATGGAGCAGCGGCGAAGCGTGTGACGCGAGCAGTAACCGGGTATCTTGTACACTTTCGCTAGATGGTGCTTGTGGGTTCAGTCATAGCACCCGAGGCAGCATTTGCCTGCAAGATAGGAAATAATAGCTTTCATGCGTAGATATGTTTTAACGTGCATTGCAGCTTTTCTCTATTATAGTGGTATGGTAGCTATAGTGCGCTGGTGGACCAGGTTGTGTGGGAAACGTTTAGTGATTCTGAATTATCATCAGGCATCTGGTGGTGATCTGGAACGTCACTTGCTCTATTTACGGCGTCATTATCGAATTCTCCCCTTAGAAAAGGCATTGGAGGAATTATACTGTCAGCAAACGAAGAGAGTGAAGGGGGGGGATCGGCGCACCCTGGCGGCGGTAACTTTTGATGACGGCTATTATGATAATTATTCATATGCCTTTCCTCTGGCGAAGCGGTTGTGTGTGCCATTGACCCTGTATCTGATACCCGGCTATATCGGGCAGGCGGAGCGTTTCTGGTGGCAGGAGGGCAAGCAACTGGTGGCCCTGACGCAGTTGCAGGAGGTGGAGTACGAGGGGCAGCATTTTGATTTACGGCAGCCTAAAGAGCAAGCTGCGCTGACAGAATTTATCAATATGCGCCTGCGTTTCTCCTGCTCGATTGTGGAGCGCAAGAATTTTTTGGGTGAGATCCGTCAATTGCTGGCTGTGTCCGCACAAACGACGGAGGAAGAGAAGCCGGAGCTGCCCCTTACGTGGGAGCAAGTGCTGGAGATGGAGCGGAGTCACTGGATTACGTTTGGGGCGCATACCATGCATCATCCCATATTGTCATGCCTGGAGGAGCAGAGGGAGTTACAGTATGAGATTGAGGAGTGCCGCAACATTCTGGAGGAGCGCCTGGGGCATGCCGTCACCTCATTTGCGTATCCAATAGGGCAATGGTATCACATTGACCTGCGCACCTTGCGTGCGGTCCAGCAGGCGAACTATAGCTGGGCCGTCACGACCAACTATGGTATTAACACGCCCGAGGCCTATCCTTACCAGCTCAAGCGGGTAGAGTCTGACGTTTGCCAGCACTGGCTTGTGCTGGCAGCGGAGGCCGCTGGTCTGTGGGGATTTTTCTCGCGCCTGCGCTGGCATCCGTTTGTGCGCCGCTACCTGACGAACGCGCCTACGATAAAGTGAAGAAGGGATATTTGTCTGAGTTAGGTAGAAACAGTGCGCGTTGGAAGCAGCCTTATAAGAAAGTTCATTCTATAATGAGTTTTGCTTACAATCATTGATTTTGCTTGACACGCAGCTTGAGTTCTCTGTATTATGAAGACGGAAATGTAGAGAAGAATGTAGCTCTAGCGGCAGCGTTTGCTAGCCGGTATCATGGTTTTATGGAGTTGCAGCCCTTGAGAGAAAGTAGGAACGAGCAATGTCCCAGATGAATCCTTCCTATGGGGCTTTCTGGCAGGGGCCGCTGGGTGAGCTTGTGCATATCGTACGCTATATCCAGCGTGCGCGCGCGTTTGGCCGTCTTTCGTTGCGTAATACCGAGTGGTTGGGGATTGTACATCTCTACTATCGTGCGGGCAGACTGGTGCATGTGGTCGGCAATCGTGGAGAAGCGAATCTGATCCTGCGCGAATTGCAGTTGTGGCGCAAGGGCTTTGTGCGTTTTGAGCGTGGGGTGACGACGCGCGAGGTCACGTTGAATGAGGAGCATGAGCAGCTATTTGAAGAGGTGCTGGGGCAGTTGTATCAGCATGGGATCGTCACGATTTCGCCTAAGACAGAGCTGCCGCGGGTCATAGAAGGCAACCTTATCGCCGCCTCTCCTGATGCGAAACAATTAATCGCGCCATGGGAATGGCAATTACTGGTTGAGGCCACACGCCGTGTTTCATTGGCAGTGGCCCATCTTGTTGGTCCCAGGGAGGCGGTAAGTGTCTTGCAGGATATTCTGGACGATTGTTCCGCCGCATTTCCCGCCTTTGCAAGTTTGAAAATTGCAGCCAGCGGCTATCTCCAGATCATAGATCGTTCGCACCTGGATCGTCTCTCGCGTGAAGAGCTCCTGGAAGGATTTACCGCAGTGATCGCTACATGCCAATATTTTTGTGCGCCTATTATTGGCGAACAGGAGGCACACAGGCTGATCATTCAGGCCTTGCAAGATATTGGCCCGTTGCTGGTGAACCTCGGTGTCTTTCGCGTGGATCAACGGTTGCTCTCGCCGGGGAGTCGCTAGTCCAGCAGTGCCTCCGCCGAGAGTGGACCGAGAGCGGTCAGGACCTGTTTCTCGCGCAAAGGAAAGCGCTGAAACGTGCGCGTAATATCGGCGCTGGTGACCCGTTCGATGCGCGCAATCTTCTCATCCAGGGTGAGCAGGCGATTCTCAATGACCCAATCGGAGGCCAGCACGCGCATACGGTTATAGGTTGACTCGCTACTGAGCACGTGGTCGCGTATGCGTTTATTTTTTGCGCGGCGCAGCTCATCTTCCTCCACGCCATCGTTCAGCAAAAGCTCCAGTTCATCCAGCAGCATCTGGCGTACGCGGCTGGCATGTTCGGGGAGTGTATTGGCCTCCAGCAAAAGAACGCCAGCCCCTTCCATGCCGCGAATGTGGCTTCCTACAGATTCCGCGAGCCCTTGCTGGCGAATGTGCCAGTACAGGCGTGAGCCCTCGCGGTCGCCGAGAATGTTGGCTCCCAGCACGGCGGCATAGTAATCGGGATCGTCGAGCGAGACCGAGGGCATGGTAAAGAACATAATTTGTTGTTTGAGGTGAGGATCAACCATGATATTTTGCTGCGATTGTGCGGGCTCATAGGGCGTGCAAATGCGACCCGTTTCGCCGCTGTGCCAGTGGCCGCAGTAGTGCTCGGCCAGAGAGAGCAGGTGTTCCCAATCAAACTTGCCCGCCACCGTCAGAATGAGATTGTTTGCGCTGTAGCGTTGTTGCCAGTAGGCGCGCATCTGCTCAACCTGCATATTGTGAATACTTTCACGCGTGCCCAGAACATAATTGCCCAGAGGGTGGTCGCCAAAGTACGTGTGCAGCATGCGACGGTACGTGATGCCGTAGGGCTGATCTTCGGAGCGGGCAATCTCGTTAATAATCACTTCTTTCTCGGTGAGAAAATCGCTTTCTGCGAGCCGGGGATACATCATCTCGCTCAAGAGTTCCAGCGCCCGGCTGAGTTTATCGCCGAGGACGCGGGCATAGTAGACCGTAGCTTCCAGCGAAGTGAACGCGTTGAGTTCGGCCCCGATTTTATTGAACTCCTGTGTGATTTGTTGCCAGTCCAGCGTGCGGGTGCCTTTAAAGGTCATATGCTCAAGAAAATGAGAGACACCTGCGATGGCAGGATCGAGCTCATCGCGTGCACCAGTGCGCACATAAAAGGCGATCGCGACCGATTCAAAGTCCGACATGGGTTGCGCTACAATTTGCAGGCCATTGCTCAGGCAATGCGTATGAAAGGTCATGCCGTGGCTGGAAGCTGTCATCGTAAGGTCCCTCTTTTCGTGGTGCTTATGGCTTCAGGCGTTCAGGATTTTTTTTCTGCCAGTAGCGCGTATAACCCTGGACGGTCATACGATAGTTGGTAGCGATTTCGTAACGTAGTAAGGCCTGGGGATCGTGCGCTACAGAAAGCAGTTCGGGCTGGGTCTGGGAGATGAGGAGCTCGAGCAGTTCGCTTTCGTTTTTCCCGGCGCGCAATCCCTGAAGAATCAAATCGCCCCATTGGAAGAGCTTCGTCAGTAAACGCTCCAGATGTTGCTCGACCTCATAGGTGGGGCCGAAGTGTGCAAGATAGAGCGCGGATGGTTGGAGTTTGCGCAGGATCTGAATGCTCTCGACCCAGGCTTCAAGGTCCAGATCGGGAGGTGGCGTGGGGGGGCGCACGTAGTCGACGCCTTGCAGGCGCACGCCCGCGACATCGCCCGCGAACAGATCGCGGGCGCGAGGATCGAAAAAGCTGATGTGATGGATCGCGTGGCCGGGGGTGTAGTAAATTTCGAGGAAGCGATCAGAGAGAGGAAGCGTATCGCCATGTTCAAGAACACTGAGGCGATGGGCCGGGACAGATCTGATCTCTCCCCAGAGGGTTTGCATGCGTTCGCCATAGATGCGTGTGGCACTGGCAACGACTTTTGTGGTGTCGAGCAGGTGGGGAGCGCCGAGACGGTGGACGTAGACCTTCGCCTGTGGGGTGTACTGGAGAAGATTGCCTGTGGCTCCGGCGTGATCGAGATGAATGTGTGTCAGCAAGATATGGGTGATGGCTTCAGGCGTGTGGCCTGTCTCATGAATCGTGTCCAGGAGCGCAGGCAACGTCGTTGTGGGGCCGGGGTCGATCAGGAGCAGTTGTTCCTGATCCGCTAAAAGATAGCTGCCGATGATGCCGGGTTCGCCTTGAAATGGTAAGGAAATTTGCCATAAGCCAGTACGTAGTTGCGTGACAGTCTCCAATGAATGTCTCCCTTCCCTGGTTTTTGTCTCTATTCAGATTCCCATCGCGTATAAAGCATTCGTGGGAATCATTGTTTGGTCGAGATGGCTTTTGCTTGCGTAAAGAGCAGCAGATAATCTCTCCCCCCGGCTTTCGAGTCGGTGCCTGACATATTGAAGCCACCAAAGGGATGGACGCCGACCAGCGCTCCAGTGCACTTACGGTTAAAGTACAGATTTCCCACATGGAATGCTGCTTTAGCCTGCTCGATATGGGCGGCATCGTGTGAGTAGAGAGAACCGGTCAGGCCATACTCGGTATTGTTGGCAATCGCCAGCGCATCAGGAAAATCGTGAGCCTTGATCACCGCCAGAACCGGACCGAAGATCTCTTCCTGCGCGATGCGGGCCTGTGGAGCGACATCGGCAAAGATCGTGGGCTCGATGAAGTAGCCTGGCCCGTGATGCTGGCCGCCCGCGAGCAGGCGTCCCTCGTTTTTGCCGATCTCGATATATTCTACGATCTTGTGCATCGCATTTTCGTCGATCACCGGACCCATGTAGGTGTCGGGCTGCGTCACATCGCCGAGTGTCAGCTGTTTTGTGAGTTCCACGACGCGTTGGAGCACCTGATCGTACACCTGCTCCACGATAATCGCGCGTGAGCCTGCGGAACATTTCTGACCCTGGAAGCCGAAGGCCGAAGAGACGATGGCGCTGGCCGCGGCCTCAAGATCGGCGGTTTCGTCAACTACAATCGCATCTTTGCCCCCCATTTCGAGAATGGAGCGTTTGAGCCAGCGTTGACCGGGCTGGTGCTTCGAGGCACGTTCGTAGATGCGCAGGCCAACGTCACGCGAGCCCGTAAACGCGACAAAGCGGAGCAAGGGATGATCAATCAGGGCATCACCAATCGCAGAGCCAGAGCCGGGTAAGAAATTCACCACGCCTGGGGGTAGCCCGATCTCTTCCAGAATACGGAAAAATTGCCAGGCAATCGCCGGAGCGGTACTGGCCGGTTTCAGAATCACCGTATTGCCCGCGACGAAAGAGGCACTGGTCATGCCGATCATAATCGCGCAGGGAAAGTTCCAGGGCGGGATGACGGCCCCGACGCCCAGAGGAATATAGACCAGCGAATTCTCTTCACCGGCAATCTGCGTAACTGGCTGTTTTTCCGCCAGACGCAGGGCCTCACGCGCATAGAACTCGAGAAAATCGATGGCCTCGGCAGTATCTGCATCGGCCTCAACCCAGCTCTTGCCCGTTTCATAGATCATCCAGGCATTGATCAAGAAGCGGCGCTGCCGTACCAGATCGGCGGCGGCAAAGAGATAGCCAGCCCGCTCTTCCGCAGGTACCTGTTTCCACTGCGCGAACGCCTGGGCCGCAGTCTGGATAGCCTCATTGACCTGTTGAACCGTAGCGCTGGCGAAGTGCCCAATCACCTGATCCGGCTGTGAGGGATTGAGGGAAGCAAATGTCTTTGCGTTGGAGATATGTTTTCCGCCAATGACCAGGGGGTAGGTGCGTCCTAACTCGCTTTTAACCTGGGCGATGGCCTCTATCTGGGCCTGTTTCGAGGCATCCTGACTGAAATTCGTCAGTGCTTCATTGATAAACGGCGTTTTTGCGCGTTCGGTAATCTGTGCAAATACGGTTGCCATAAAACACTCCTTTAGATAGAAACTCCTTTGCGTGAGGCCATGGTAAAGAACACAGCACTGTGTAAAAAAGGTGTTGATACATGGGACGACGGCATTTGTATCAGCGCGACTGTTTCCATTGTATCATCTTTATTGGCAAAAGTTCAGTTGGAAGCGTGGAAGAGCTGTTCCGCCAAAAAGGCGTGAGAAACTCGTCCACGCCCTTTCTGGCGGGTCGTACTGAAGACGAGCGGTTATGTCGTGTTTGTTGCCGCGCTAAAAATATACATTGTGCGACGTTGTAATTTGCCACACCTGTCCATTCCAGCGTTCAAAAAACACGTAATCATTCCCAGTTCCAATGGCCCAGACATTATTGGTCGCGAACATATGTACATCGAGTAACAGGCTGCTCGTGCCCAGACCGGGAACGGAAAGGGAAGGGCTGGGAACGGTCTGCCAGGTATGCCCATTCCAATGTCTGGTGTAGGTCATAGATAGGCAACTGCTGCCAGAGGGACAGTTGATGGTTTGCCCGACGGCCCAGATATCATTGGCGGTAAGAGTGGAAAGCGCGTTGAGGGAGAGAAAGCTGGGAATTGGTATCGGTGAAGAGACAATTTGCCAGCGTGTGCCATTCCAGTGTTCAATTAATCCGCCCAGCCCGACGGTCCAGACATCATTTTGCGACAGCATCGTCACAGCATTGAGCGCGTGAGCGGGTAAACTTGCAATGGGTGGGCTGGGTGTAATCGTCCAGGTCTTACCATCCCAATGCATCATCAGCGGCGTATCACCTCCATTTATGTTTTGTTGACTGCCAACAGCCCAGACGTCATTGGTTGCACGCGCACTGATGCCCCAGAGCGAATTATATTTATTTGCGACATTGGGGCTGGTGATGTGCTGCCAGTTGGAGCCATTCCAGTGCATCGTGAAAGTGTTCGTAAGAGGGCCGCTGCTGCCGACGGCCCAGATGTCGTTGGCGTTGATGGCAGCCATCGCATTGACCGCTTCGCCATGTAGAGGTGGGGATGGGTAGGTGGTCCAGCTGAAGCCATTGAAGCGGAGAATTTGGAGGGGATTTTGTGCCGTCATTCCATTGGCAATGAGCCAGGTCTGGGTTGGAGAGAGAGAGAGAACGGCCTGACCACCTTCGTTAGGTTGGTAGGGAGTACGGTGGAGAGGATCTGCGAATGTTGTGCCATTCCAGCGTCGTATGAGAAGATAATTACTGGAATCCAGGCCACTGCCAGTGTACCAGATATTGTTCGCTGCCTGTATAGAGGCGCCTGCGATGGGATTGCTATCCCCGGTATGTGGAGAGATTTTTGTATTTGTAGCGTGATGCTCGGAATGCCGAGGCAAGAGAGGATGGGCTGAGACGTTTTGACTGAACAATGGAGCCCATAAGAAGCAGAAAAGGACAAGAGAAAGTTGCGAAAAGCGTTGCCAGAACATTGTTGACCTCCTCAATTGATGCTGCCTTGCTGAAGCAGGCATAGATAAATGAAAGGTTGCGGGACAACGTCGTTGGGTGGGCTTGTGGAGGGAGGTGATGTGCTCCTCCCTCACGCATCAATGTTGTAAACGGCATATAGGGCAATGTGTACTAAAAATACACATTGTGGGATAGGGTAATTTGCCAGACACGGCCATTCCAGCGTTCAAGAAACATACTATCTTCAGTCTTTCCAATTGCCCAGGCATTGTTGGCCGCGAATGTACGCACATTGAGTAGTACGTTATTTGTGGCCTCGCCAGGAGTAGAGAGAGAAGGACTGGGAACTACCTGCCAGGTATGTCCATTCCAATGTCTGGTGTAGGTCAGAGCTACGCAATTGCTGCCAGAGGGACAGGAGATGAGTTGCCCGACGGCCCAGATATCATTGGCGGCAAGCGCGGAAAGCGCGTTGAGGGAGAGAAGGCTGGGTCTTGGTATCGGTGAAGAGACAATTTGCCAGCGTGTGCCATTCCAATGTTCAATTAATCCGCCCAGCCCGACGGTCCAGACATCATTTTGCGATAGCATCGTCACGGCATTGAGCGCGTGAGCGGGTAAATCTGCAATGGGTGGGTTGGGCGTAATCGTCCAGGTCTTACCGTCCCAGTGCATCATCAGCGGCGTATCGCCCCCATCCACCTTCTGGCTGCTACCAACGGCCCAGACGTCATTGCTTGCACGCGCACTGACGCCCCAGAGCGAATTATACCTGTTGGGTACATTGGGGCTGGTGATGCGTTGCCATCTGGAGCCATTCCAGTGCATTGTGAAGGTGTTGGTGAGAGGACCGCTACTGCCGACGGCCCAGATATCATTGGTATTGACCGCAGCCATCGCATTGACTTCTTCGCCATGCACAGGGGGGGAAGGGTAGGTGGTCCAACTGGAGCCGTTAAAGCGGAGAAGGCGTAATGGATTCTGGTCGGTAAGGCCATTGGCAATGATCCAGGTCTGGGTTGGGGAGAGAGAGAGAATAGCCTGACCACCATCGGCCGGACGGTAGGGAGAGCCATGGAAAGGGTTCTCAAGTGTCTTGCCATTCCAATGTCGTACGAGAAGATAGTTACTGGAATCCAGGCCATTGCCGGTATACCAGATATTGTTTGCCGCTTGTATGGATGCGTTCGCGATGGGGCCCCCTGGTCCGGCAAGTGGAGAGGCCTGTGGGTTGAGACGGTAGGAATGCCGAGACAAGAGAGAATGGGCTGAAACATATTGCGATGGAGCATACAAGAGGCAGAGACAGAAAAGGACGAGAGAAAACCGAGAAAAGTATTGCCGAAACATCTTTAATCTCCTTGATTGATGTCGTCTTTTGAAACAGGTAGAAAAGATAACAGCATCTAAAACCCCCTTTTAGTATAGATTTGCAAAAAAATTCCCGTATTTCTAGCATGAACAATGGCATAAGGAGTGTTTGAGAAGTCTATTGGGAATGAAAGTGATATCCAGTCTCAAGAACCAGAACTATAGCAGGAAGGTGTATAAATAAATTAAAGGCAGTTTTACATCTGGCTTGTTTGAACGAAGGGCTCCAGACCAGAAGGCTCCTGTAAGCAATGACAAAGAAACATGTACAGTTGGAAGCGTAAGGAGAAGATCTGTCAGGACAATGTTCAGGGAAAGGGAAAAGTACATACGCGGCTTTAAATGGTGATTATGCAGTAAATGAAGAGAGGAGTGTTCATCATGCCAATTTGTGCTTTTTATTACGGCCAGTCTGTCTCAGATGTGGACGCAATTACGCATTTATCGGAAGTAGAGTATATTGTCCTTAATAATGGGTATACTCCTACGCATAGTCCTATTATTCAGAAACTGGTAGATCGGGCCCACACGAACCGCTGTGCTGTGCTTGGATATGTAGACAGTGGCAGCGCAAACATGCCTACTAATCCCCCCTATCATCCTGGCGACCTGTTGTCAGGTCCATGTGGAAGCGGATCATACACTGGATGTACCTGTTCAGTGATCTCACGTCAGGCGACGAAGCCCATTGTCAATGAGTCGCGTGGATACTGGAACCATCGTGTGTATGATAGCGCTGATTACAACCTGTCAAACGGTAGTTATTATACCTGGTATTTTCCCTATACGTATTGTGGAGGTGTAACAAACTATAACTTGCGAAAGCAGTCAACTGTCGAGAGTGGAGCCACCTGCGCGACGATGTATGGGTACATGAAAGACCATGTAGACAACTGGATGCGACCCAATAGCGGGTCTCATCCCGGTTATGGAGCGGATGGCATTATGTTTGATAATTGCTATACCGGGTCGGTGAACGATCCTCCACGCCGAACAGATAGCCGTTATGTCTGGTATAAAAAGATTTGTACTGATGTCCATAGACGTTATTCAGGCTCAAAGGTATTGCTGAATAATGGCAGTGGTGCTCCCCCGCAATGGTGGTTTACGCTGGAGACGGGCAATCCCTTTTTTGATCTCATGAACATTGGTGAGGTGCCCTATAACGGCTCTGAATCAAATTTCCCACCGAACTATGGCCCGACTGGCAAACTTCCCACGTACATCTATCGGAATAAGACCTACCAGAATCATTTCGTCTGTGTGCTGCATGGGGCGAAAGGGATCAGCACGACGCAGACCAATGACTGGTATAGGGCGTGCTGCACGAATGGTATTCAGTATGGGTATATCTCAACCGGAAACTACGGCCATTTTGATCTCAGGCCGACAAATATGACAAGCCAGCAGAATGCTGCATCTTTAGTTACCTGTTAATCGCTGCATAAAGAAAACCCGGCACTATGCTGTGCCGGGTTTTCTTTATGCAGTATCTATTGATCATACTTTGTTTACTCCAGTGATATATGTCGTTTCGTAAGACCGCTATAATGCTAATGAGTTTGAGAAGCGGAATAAGTAGTTTTTTGCCGTTTCTATCATCTCTTCAATTATCCTCTTGCCAGTATAATCGCCGTGGAGGGAAATGGTGGAACTCCTCTCTTGTCGGAGCCGGTTCTATCAACGTTTCCTGTTCATGTTTCTTCTCGGGCATATCATGGCGGCCTCGCTGTTCTCTCACTCCGCTGATTTCGTACAGGCCCGGGAGCTGGTTGGGACCATGCGTAAAACGCTGGCCGGTCAGATGATACCTGCGTTACGGGGATTGCCAGTGCAGTCATTCCTGACGGGCAATGCGACCCTGCATCTCTCGATATCGCTTCAGATGCGCAACGAGGCGAGTTTACATGCGTTGCTTGCGGCGCAGAATGATCCACACTCAAGCTGGTATCATCGCTATCTCACCCCGCAAGAATTTACCCGGCGTTTTGGCGCTGATCCCGCAAGCGTGAAGATGGTCGGTACTTATATGCAACAGCAGGGATTGCATGTGGTGGGGGTTGCGCCAAATCGTTTGTTAATGAACGTTGATGGTCCTTTGCCTGCTGTTGAGCGAGCGTTTGGGGTACGCATTGCGCAGTATCGTGCGGAGAGCCGTATGGTGTATGCTCCAACGACTGTTCCCTCTCTGCCCTCTGCGCTGGCGGACAGAGTTGTGCATGTGGGTGGGCTGGATAGCGTTGCGCGCTATCGGCCATCTTATCGTTTGCATGCCAGCGCGCAGAATGAGCAGGCGCGAACAGGATATACGCCATTGCAATTGCGTACGGCTTATGGCATTCAGTCCTTGCTGCAAGATGGGGAAGATGGCACAAATCAGGCGATTGCTTTTGTCGAACTTGACGGTTTTAAGCCGAGCGATATTGCCAGTTTCGCCGGGATGTACCTGCCAGCCGTCCCGAAATATAGGATAATCCTGCTGGATGGAGCGACCAATGTGCCACGGAGTAATGCTGCTGAGGTAGAGCTGGATATGGAAGTGACGGCGGCGATTGCGCCTGGAGCGGAGCAGATTCTCTATATAGGGCAGAATAGCGCGCAGGGGATTAATAATATCTACACCCAGATTGTCAATGATGATCTGGCCAAAGTGGTCAGTACGAGCTGGGGTACCTGCGAAGCGGCGCTCGATCCGTCCGAGCATGCAGTCCTCAATACGATTTTTGAGCAGGGAGCTGCACAGGGTCAGGCATTCTTTGCCGCGACGGGCGATCTGGGGGCGTACGATTGTCAGAATTATACGCTGGCCGTCGATTCGCCTGCCGATAATCCCTACGTGGTCGGTGTTGGTGGTACGAGCCTTACGACCTATGATCAGAGCGGTGGCTATAAATATGAGAAAGCCTGGTCCTGCTCCAGTTGTCTGGATGGTGGACCGTATGGTGATGGGGGCGGCGGAGGTGTGAGTAGCATTTATTCGCGACCGAGCTATCAGAGTGGGCCGGGCATATACAGTCTCTATCGTGCGGTCCCCGATGTCTCGGCGAATGCTGATCCGGAAGCAGGGTATAAGATCTATTGTACCGTACAACTCAGCGGGTGTCCCACGAGCGGCTGGATGATTGCGGGCGGGACCAGTGCCGCGACTCCTCTGTGGACGGGGCTGATGGTTGAGGTGAATCAGTATCTGGCAAAGCAGCATAAAGCGGGCATTGGGAATGCTCTTGCCTCGCTCTATGCGCTATATAAGGCATTAGAGCTGAAGTATCCAGCGTTCCATGATATCACTGATGGGAATAATCTCTACTATTCGGCGACGGCCCATTACGATCTGGCGACCGGCATTGGGAGCCCTGACGCCTGGAATCTGGCGCGGGACCTGCTTGCATTTCTGCCGGATAGCGAGAAAACATAATGTGGTGATTCCTCTTGCGTTACCATTGTATACTGTTAAGGCGCACAGGGTGTAGATTCACGCGCGTCTGGCCCGGTTTGTGTGGAGATGCAATGTTATCAGGCGAGGAGAGAATTTTATGGCAGAGACACGACAGGAATTTCCGATAGAGCAGAAATTGCGGAAAGATATTCAGGATGCGCAGCGCGCTCGTGATCAGGTGCGGCTGGATACGCTACGCATGGCGTTGGGAGCGGTACATAACCTGGAGGTAGCTCGTACGGACCGCAAGAACCCGGAATATGGTCAACCACTCACAGAGGCCGACTGTTTCAAAGTCCTGGAGCAGGAAATCAAAAAGCGCAATCAGGCCATCCCGCTGTTTAAGCAGGCCGGGCGCACTGATCTGGCGGAAAAAGAGCAGCACGAAATGGAGATTCTGCAAGCCTATGTGCAGTCGTCGCAGATGAGCGATGATGAGCTTCGCGCCCTCGTGAGTGGTCTGATTGCGGAGCAAGGCAAAGAGTTTCGCAAGGTAATGCCGCTTGCTGCGAAAGCGACCAAAGGGCGTGCCGATGGTGCCAGAGTTCAGCGCATGGTGAAGGAATTGACGGCGTAGGACACGTGATGACAGAATATGCAACTTTCCGTCAGCGTCTCGATGCGGTGCTGAGAACGCTCGACGTACAGAAGGTCCAGGAGTTTTTGCAGGCCGAAAAACAATGGGGTGCGGAAGCTCCTGCCGACCCCGAATTCGCCATGTATATGATGATCGCGGGGAGTTCCACCCTCAGTGATCTGCATGCTCAGGCACAGCGCTGGCTGACTACGCATGGTCATGAGGAAGAAGCGCGGGCGGTGCTCGGGAAACAGAAGAGAGCGGGGGGTGCGCCAAAAAAGCAACCTTCGCGTGCTCCTCAGGGCCAGAGAGCGCGAACTTCCGGGTATGAGCAGCATCGTCCCGCACAGAATGTGGCGAAGCGCAAGGAGCCTCGGGGGCGGAATTAAGCCCCCTTTTATCCCGCAAGTGAGCAGTACTCCTATACTGGCGAGCTCTGTTTATGTCGCAAATTTTCATTGACGCGTATCTTCTTTCGTGGTATAACGCAAGCAAGGAACCTCAAGCTTTTAAGAAGCAATGCACGAGGAGAGAGCGCATCCGACGACTTCTTCGTTGGGATGAAAATGCGCGATTATTTTTTTATGCCCAAATAGCGCCATCACAGGAGGATTCGCATGAGTAAGAAACTCGCATGGGGTATTCTTGGTACTGGAGGGATTGCCAAAACCTTCGCAAAAGGGGTGGCTCAATCGAGTACAGGAACACTCGTTGCTGTGGGGAGCCGCACCCAGGAAAGTGCTGAAGTCTTTGGCGAGGCTTTTGCCGTACCCCATCGCCATGGTAGCTATGAAGCGTTGCTGGCCGATCCAGAGGTCCAGGCCGTCTATATTTCCACGCCTCATCCCATGCATGCAGAGTGGGCGATAAAGGCGGCCGAAGCGGGAAAGCATGTGCTCTGTGAGAAGCCTATTGGACTGAATGCCGCACAGACCATGGCAATTATTGAATCCGCGTATCAGAACGATGTCTTTTTGATGGAAGCGTTCATGTATCGTGCTCATCCCCAGACGCAGAAACTGGTAGAGCTGATTCAATCAGGGGCAATTGGTCAGGTGCGCGTGATACAGGTCACATTTTCGTTTCACCTCAACTTTAATCCAGAGAGCCGTTTGTTGAAGAGTGAGCTTGGCGGCGGCGGCATTCTGGATGTTGGTTGTTATTGTGCTTCTGCGGCGAGGTTGGTGGCGGGGGCCGCGCTGGGGCAGAAATTTGCTGATCCGCTGGAAGTGCAGGCGGTTGGTCACCTCGGAACGACGGGTGTGGATGAGTACAGTGTGGCCGTGTTGAAGTTCCCAGGCGACATTGTGGCACAACTGTTTACTGGTGTACAGGTAAATGGGGAGAACGTGATCAAGGTGTTCGGGTCTGAGGGACGGATTACAGTGCCGACGCCGTGGGTGCCCAAGGGGCACGAGAGTGCCAGCCTGATCGTGAAGCGCAATGACGAGCAGGAAGAGCGCGTCATTGTGGTGCCATTTGAGGCGGACCTGTACGGGAATGAAGCCGACGTTGTGGCACAATATCTGGAGGAGAAGCAAAGTCCCACGATGAACTGGGACGATACGCTGGGGAATATGCGCACGCTGGACCGCTGGCGCGAGCAGATTGGTCTGGTCTACGGAGACGAGCGACCCGAGGGCAAGACGTTGCCGTTGAGCAATCGTCCGCTGGCGGTGCGCGAAAATAATATCATGAAGTATGGCACGATAGCCGGGATCGAAAAGCCGATCTCGCGTCTGGTCATGGGGGTCGATAATCAGATCTCCTGGCCTCATGCCTCGGTGATGTTCGACGACTTCTTTGAGCGTGGCGGCAATTGTTACGACTCGGCGTATATTTACGGCGGCGGTCGCTGTGAGAAGCTGCTCGGGGACTGGATCAAAAATCGCGGCATTCGCGAACAGGTAGTGATTCTCGACAAAGGCGCGCATACGCCCCATTGTAATCCTGTCGCACTGCGTGAGCAACTTCAGGTGAGCCTGGGTCGTTTGCAGACCGATTATGTCGACATGTACATGATGCACCGCGATAATCCAGAGGTGCCAGTCGGAGAATTTATCACCGTCCTCAACGAGCTCAAAAATGCGGGGCAGATGCGAGCTTTTGGCGCTTCGAACTGGTCCATTGAGCGTGTGATAGAGGCGAATACCTGGGCGACAGAGCATGGCATGGCCGGATTTAGCGCCATGAGCAATAACTTCAGTCTGGCGAGAATGATTGATCCAGTCTGGGCGGGATGTATCTCGGCGTCAGATGCGGCCTCGCGCGCCTGGTTAACCGAAAATCAGATGGCGTTGATGCCCTGGTCGAGTCAGGCGAGAGGCTTTTTCACGGGTCGTGCTCACCCGGAAGATTTCTCTGATCCAGAGCTGGTTCGTTGCTGGTATAGTGAGGATAATTTCCGCAGATTAGAGCGGGTCAACGAAATGGCGAAGAAGCGCGATGTCCTGCCGATTACGATTGCGCTGGCCTACGTGCTCAGTCAGCCATTCCCCACCTTCCCACTGATCGGACCACGTGCCGTCTCCGAGACACGCACCTCGTTCCCTGGACTTAGCATTGAGCTGACACCAGACGAGTTGCGCTGGCTCAATCTGGAAGATTAGAGGCGAAAGGCCACATTTCATGCGGCTCTCGAATGCTTGTTTTTCGTATAGCCGTATATATAAAGAACGCCTCACACTTTATTATCCAACGGTTAGATGAGGCGTTCTTTATTATCCAACGGTTAGATGAGGCGTTCTTGTAGACACGCAGCGCCTAATACGCATCAACCGAAAAAAGGATGTGGTATTCGAGATGGCCGGTGGGGGACGTGGATCGGCATAAAGCGCGATCCCTACCTCAGCCTTTCTTCGAGGGTAGGGAATCACATGCCCCCCGTGCCAAATACGATCCGGCTCGCAAAACAGAACAGGTAGGGGCAGCGGTTTATCCCTGCCTGCGAGCCCCCCGGCTTTCTCGGCTCTTAGGTTGATGCGTATTCATTGCAGACAAGCAACGCCTCTACAGAGTCTAATTATTGCTTACGTGTGCGCTTCTACCTTCTTGCTATGTTTGGCGACAAGCTCCTGCTGAACATTTGCGGGCACCTCTTCGTACTGAGCGAATTCCATCGTGAAAGAACCACGGCCCTGCGTGATCGAGCGCAGGTCGGTAGCATAGTGGAGCATTTCGGCCTGAGGGACAGCTGCGCTGATGCGCTGTGAGCCATCTTCTAGCGTCTCCATACCCATCACACGCCCCCTGCGGGTGTTGATATCGCTCATAATGTCGCCCATATTGTTTTCGGGCACAATGACCGTCACGTTCATGATTGGCTCAAGCAGGACCGGGTTTGCCAGAGGAACCGCCTCCTGCATGCCGAGAGAGGCCGCGACCTCGAAGGACTGAGCCGAGGAGTCGACGGGATGATATTTGCCATCGACCAGCGCGACCTTGACGTAAAGCATCGGATTGCCCGAGATGAAGCCGCGTTTGAGCGATTCACGAACCCCCTTCTCGACGCCCGGAATAAACTGTCCCGGCACCACGCCACCGACGATGCGATCCTCAAAGAGAAAGGTTTGCTCGCTATCGCGGGGCAGTGGTTCGATCTCCAGCCAGACATCGCCGAATTGACCGTGGCCGCCGCTCTGTCGTTTATGGCGACCATTGGCGCGGGCCTTCTTGCGAATCGTCTCGCGATACGAGATGCGCTGATCGTGGATATCCAGATCAACGCCATACTTGCGTTTAATGCTTTCCACCATAATCTGGATGTGGGATTCTCCCATGCCAGCGATCAGCGTCTCTGCCGTTTCGGGATCGCGTGAGACACGTAGCGTACGGTCCTCTTCTACAATACGGGCCATCGCATTGCCCATCTTATCCAGATCAGCCTGACTTTTCGGGGTAGCCGCAACAGTATAGCATGGTTCAGGAAAGTGAATGGGCTCCAGTTCCAGAGATGCATCTTTATTGGCTGACAGCGTATCCCCTGTATGAGTATTGGTCAATTTTGCCACCGCCCCAAAATCGCCCGCCGCCAGCTCGCTTGCTGTTTCAGATGGAGCCTTGCCGTGAGAGATGAGAATCTGACCGATGCGCTCATCGGCTTTCGTCTGCACATTAGAGAGGTGGGTATCGGCCTTGAGCGTGCCGCTATAGACGCGGAAGCTGGAGATCGTGCCAACCTGGGCTCCGGCCGTTTTATAGACAAAGAGCGAAGTTGTATTGCCGAAGGCGCGAGCATCGTCGGGTAAGGCATCGGAGGCATTCGGGAGATAGTCGACAATCGTATCGAGCAGTGTCTGGACGCCAATATTTTTGCTGGCGGAACCGCAGAGCACGGGAATGAGCTGACCGGCGAGCGTGCCCTTTTTGACCACAGTGAGAATCTCAGTGTCGCTCAGTTCTTCGCCCTCGAGAAATTTTTCCATAATCTCGTCGTCGCTCTCCACCGCTGACTCGATTAATTGTTCGCGGAACGTGCTGAGGCGCTCTTGAAGATGCGCGGGAACGGGGATCTCTTTTACCGTATTGTCAGGTTCAAAAGAAGAAGCTTTTTGCGAGACCAGATCAATAATACCTTTGAATTGAGCCTGTTCGCCGACAGGGATTTGCAGAGGAACCACCTTGAAGCCAAATTGCTGGCGCAGCGATTCGAGAGCCTGATCGAAGGACGTATTCTCGCGATCAAGTTTATTGACCAGGATGATGCGCGGAAGATTGCGCTCATCGGCATAGTGCCAGGTGAGTTCTGTACCAACCTCCACCCCTTTTTCAGCCGAGACAACCACGAGGGCGGCATCTGCAACGCGCAGACCAGCCTTCACCTCGCCGACAAAATCCGCGTAACCCGGCGTATCGATAAAGTTAATCTTGCAGTTGCGCCATTCAACGGGCAAAACCTTTGTATGTAAAGACATTTGACGTTTTAGTTCATCGGGATCATAATCAACTATGGAGCTGCCATCATCCACACGACCCTGACGGGTGACCGCACCGCTATCAAATAAGGCAGCATCTACGAGCGAGGTTTTGCCAGCGCCAACGTGCGAGATTAATGCCACATTGCGAATTTGCTCAGCTCTATAAACCTTCATAACCCAATTTCCTCCTGACTATCTAAGCAAGAGACGGTCCTTCCAGACTTGAGAGGGACTGTCATAGACCCTCCAACGCGATGAAACGTGGTTGAGTAAGGGTGAGAGAGAAACTGTGTGTTACCTATCTACAACGGATAGGTCTAGTATAGCAGCATTGGGCAATTTGTTCAACCGAAGCGCACCGTGTTCCACGCTGGGGGATGTCTGATTGAGATCTCTTTGTGAGTGGAGAAGCTCGTGTGAAGCATCCTGGATGTAGAGCGCAAACCTGATGTCAGGTTTGCGGCCGTTTTGGAGTCTCCTATAGCAGAACCCAAATTCTTGATACGATGTTGAGGCAATAAAGCGTTTTCAGGATTGTTCCTTGAGGATAGGTGGAGAACTCACCCCGGAAAAACGCTCTATTTGTCCACATTTAACTGTATTTTCTCAAACGGTTTCGATACTGGAGAGAGGCCCGGATAGGGGGGTGAGCGTATACGTGAGGAGGGAAAGGACACAGCGCTGTGCCGGGTTTCCAGATAGTGCAGGAAAGGTCCTCAGCTATGGTTGTTAATCGTAATGCCACATTCTTCATTGGACGTGAGCATTTCCTCCAGGAACTGCATGAAACATTGCAAGCCAGGCGATTTGTGGCTATCCAGGCTCCCGCAGGTATGGGGAAGACGGCTGCCGCGCTAGCGTATGCTCGTCGTTTTTCACAAGCGTATGAGTGGATTTTTAAAATGAATGCGGCCAGCCCCGAAATCTGGCTGGCGGATAGCCTCGAACTGGTAGCGCGCCTGGGTTTACCCATCGCTGGCGAGCAGAACCTGGCGAACGTAAATCAGGAGTTACAGCAGTGGTTCGCGAATCACCAGAACTATCTGCTCATTATGGAAAATGTCAATGATGTGACTCTACTTTCAGCGCCTGAGCAAGCATCTGGCCATATTTTGTTCCTCACGCGCAAGCCCATCAGTGATCCCTCTATTCCACATATTGCGCTTGAAAAGCTGGACGCACGCGAGGGCGCGCTTTTGCTCTTGCGTCAGACCGGGCAGATTCCCGACGAGATGCAACTGGAAGAGGCGAATGAAGCGTCACGCCTGGCCGCGGTCGCGCTGGCTGAGGAGATGGATGGGGGACCGCTGGTGTTGCACCTGGGGAGCGCGTATATCCGGGCGACAGGTAGCAACTTGCAGGCGTATCTGGCAACGTATCGCGAATATGCCGCGCGCCTGGTTCAGCTCAAGGTATCCAGAGATCGTGCCACCGACGCTCTTGCGATTACCTGTAGTCTGCCCACACTCTATTTGCAGAAGACACAGCAAGTTGCCGCTGAATTGCTCTGGATCTGCACGGTTCTCGCACCTATCGATATTCCGCGAGAGTTCTTTATCCTGGGCGCAAGCGAGCTAACGCCTGCGTTACAGGAGATCGAGCATATGCCTGCCCTGCTGGATGAAGCGCTCACACTCCTCTCTTCCCTCGGATTACTGGCAACAAACGGGCTATTGGGCTTGCGATCGAGCGTACAGGAAACGTTATGTCAGGCCCAACCTCAGGAGAGGCGCGGAAGCCTGGCCGCACAAGCGTTGCGGGCCTTTGCCCATTTGCTGCCTTCGTTGAAACAGGCCGCGCCAGCAGAGCGTATACGCGGAGTGGCCCACATCCTCTCCCTTGCCGCCCTCAGTTCAGACTGGCTGATCTTCCACAAGCCGGTCGCAGAAGTGTTGGACTGGGCCGCCGCTCTGCTCTGGGAACAGGGGCTGATCCAGGGTGCGGAGATGCTCTTGCGAAAAGCGTTGCAGATTCGAGAGCGCACACTGGGAATTGAGCATGCAATGATCGGTGTCATGCAGCGAAATCTGGCGACCATGAATGCCTTGCTGAAAAATTATATCGAGGCCGAAACGTGGCTAAAGAGTGCACTCATTGCGCTCTCACGCTCGCTGGGAGCAACGCATCCCGACGTCATCCATTGCTTGCTCGATCTGGCAGATATCTATGGGGAGCAGGGAAAGACCAGAGAGAGGCAAGCTTGCTACGAGGAAGCGCTCAAAATTGGCGAGCCCGCGCTGGGCAGAAAGCATCCGCTGCTGATTACGGTGGCCCACAAACTGGCGTCGTCCTATGTCGAAGAGGAGCGTTTTGAGGAGGCGGAAGCGTATTATCAGCGTATACTTCCGGTCTATGAAGCCTCGTTGGGTGTGGAAGATAACGTAACACAGGCGTGTCTTGAGCAAATAGGGACGGTCTATCTTCAGCAGGAAAAGCTTGAGGAGGCAGGGGAAACGTTTCAGCGTCTTCTGGCGGCCAAAGAGCGTACACTGGGAGTCGCGCATCCTGATACGATCACGGTCAGGCAAAGAATAGCGCTGATTGCTGTTGCGCGGGAGCAATGGGAACAAGCCGAAGAGATGTATCGGTGCGTGCTTCCCTGCTATGAAGAACGTGGCTCTGATCTGGATCAGACGGAAATCGTGCAATGCCTGGAATTATTAGCGAATGTGTATCTTCAGCAGCGCAAGTTTGCAGAAGCGGAAGCCATGCTTCAGCGTGCATTGAAAATGCGAGAGCAGGCGCTGGGAGCGAATCATCCAGACGTTGCGACCAGTCTGATCAAGCTGGCAGAATTACACCTATCTCAGGAACGTCCCGAGCGTGCAGTGCCGTTATTGCAGCGTGCGCTCAGCATTTGCATACAACCTCGGGTGCCAGATCTCCTGACCCTCTCCATCATTTTCGATGACCTGGCACTCGTCTCAGCGGAACGGGGATTGCCTGAGGAGGCGGCGTCTTTGCAGGAAACTGCGCGCTCGCTTCTCCCTATCATCAGCGCTGACAGCGACTGATTTTTCCGCGTATGCGATGAGAGGAGATGGTGTTCTCAATCCCACGAGGAGTATCCCTGGAGAGTGAAACATACCCATCTCCTCTCGATCATACATCAATGGATAAATTGAAACCTGTTTTAATTAGTTATGGGTTATTGTCCCATCTGGAGCAATGTCGGTTATCTTTCTTTGATTATTTTGTGTCTCTATAAGTTGTGTCGAGCCATCTGGCTTAGTGATAACCTCCATAGTAGTGCCGTCCTTTTTTTTGTTTGTTGTCGTTGTGGTACCATCCGGGTTGGTTACTATGGTCTGTGTGCTGCCATCTGGCCCGGTTTGTGTGGTTTCTGTTCCGCCATTAGGAAGTTTTTTCGTCGTTCCATTGTCCGATTTCGATCCTCCGCTTCCACCTCCTGGTAGAAAAAGGTAAGAGCCAACGTTGACGCTCTGCCCAATAATCGTCTGCGCGATGGCATTTTCGGGGAATGGCAGGGAATCGAGCGCGTAGCCTGCGATGGTAGAAGCGCCGCCACCAGTTGCGAATGGACCCCAGAGCCAGTGACCGGCAATGAGGGAACTGAGGATGTTATTTGCCGCACCAATAGCATACCCCACCCCTAGTTTTGTGAGAAAATTCTTTCGCCAGCCAGCATCTGGAGCGCGCCACCCTTTGCCACCGCCACCGCCACTACCTTCTACCTCCGTTACTTCTCCATTGCTGTCAACCCGAAATGTTCGTGTTGGAGCACCATCTCCTTTGCTCGTCATGTTAAATGTTGTGTTATTGAAGTCAGGAGGAGGATCACCAGGCTGAATGCCAGTGCTACAAGTGGCGTTTCCCATATCGACGCCCTTGATTAATCCACCGAGTGAGCCAGCTGTCATGGCGATGGCCGCCAGAGCTGTGGTCAATCCATTGATCTGTTCTTGAAGACTGGTAGCGGCCTCTGAAGTTACACCCGTTGATTTCTGCTGGTCTGTCTGAGCTGTTTGCACAGCCGCCAGTCCAGCAGTGATAGCAGGCAATTGCTCCTGGATAGTGGACTTTAGAGAATTGAGATGCGTAATGATGCGTGTCAGGCCATCGTGGGCCGTTCTTCCCTCTTTTGACGTCGACGGCCATAATTGGGTAGAGAGTGCTGTGACCATCTTGCCAGAGCCATTGGCCGCAACGGTACCGACAGCATTGTTTACCGATGTGTTTGTAGTATCAATCCCGCTCGCACCCGTTTGAAATTTTCCGACCGCTGTCTCTATCTCGCTAATAACATTTTGCAGCTTATTTGCGGTGGCCGGATCTATACCTGATGGAATGGTGATAGTAGTATTTGAAGACATCCTGGTTCCTTCCACTGGATACGTGTCGTGTTCGCTTTTCGAGATTTAGTGAGTTGTGCGCCTTTGTGCCTGGCAGGAAAGTAGCATGCAACCTAGCCAAGTGCGCCCAATAAGGCGGATGTGCCCGCAGCAGCTCCTACTTCAGATGTTCCTCCTGTCTCAGGAGCCAGAACAGTACCAGCCACCCATAGTCCTCCAATTGCTACACCAACAGCCGCATCTTTCGCTATCTCAGTGCCATGGTGAGATACAAAATTGCTGGTACTGTGCCAGGCACTTGAGAACGCATTTCCAATACTTCCCAGGAAACTGCTATGACTTGCACTTGCTGCATTTAGCGTCAGAGTTGTCGTTGACAGTGTATAATTACCGGCAGCGAGCGATGCAGAGACATTTACGGCGGGCATGTTTATACTGGTCTCGTAACCGGTATAGTAAGATAACTGGTTTTCTAAGTTCAAGAATGTTGTGGCTAAACTGGTATCCAGGTAAGAGAATGCTTCGGCTGCCAGTTTCAGAGCGCCATTAATTACTGTCATGCCCATGGCGAAGCATGCCAGCCTGGCTACCAGACCTGTGCCAAATGTTTCCAACGTCGAGGTAACTGCATTCAGGACAGACACGGTTGCCAGAGTGTTCGTCAGATCGGTGAACGCGCTCCCGAGATCCTGGCTGAGGGTTGAAACAGTTGCAGAATGAGTATTTGCAGTCTGAGATGTGCTTCCTAATTGCTCCGGGCTCACCTTAACGATATCACCAGCCATGGCTTTTTCCTCCTTTGGATCATTTCAATACATTATTTGCTCACCAGGAATCACTTCACTGTATTCTTCCCGGCTTCTATTGGGGTATCCCTTGCCGAGTGGGAATCCAAATAGATGAATGCTGTTTAGATGATGGAATCGGTAATGTATGGCCACTAACGATCGGGGATGAGTGGCTCCTATCTGTAAAGACCAGCGCAGAAGCCAAAATCTGACACAATCTCATCCTTTTTCGTCCCTGTTGTGAATGGTCGGTCTATTGTTCTTGCCTTTTTGCACTGCTATACTGAATAGCATAGGGATGAATACTCTCCTGGTCGTGTTGTAGGAAGCGAGAAAGGATCACAAAATGACCATTGACATACAGGATATAGAAGAGATTGTAGCACAGCAGGATAGGTGGCGACAGACGGAGACGATTAATCTGATTGCCAGCGAGAATACGCCGAGCGAGGCTGTGCGCCGCGTCCAGAATTCGGATTTTATGGGGCGTTACGCCGAAGGGCACCCGAATGAGGGGGCACAGGTCAATCGCTATTATCAGGGAACGCAGTATATTGATGAGATCGAGCGTATGGCGCGCAATGAGATCTGTGCACTTTTTGGGGCGCGGCAGGCTGACGTGCGACCGATCAGCGGCAATGCGGCCAATACCGCACTGGCGCTGGCGTATTTGCGCGGTGGTGATACCGTCATTGCCAACTCAACCGATGCCGGGGGACATATCAGCCATGGCGCGGTAGGCGTCTTCGGGCGGCGCATCCAGAATCGCGGGCAGGCGCTTAAACTGGGGGGCGCGAATGCCATTCATCTCAATTATTTGCCTTTAACCGAAGATCGCTATCATGTCGATCCGCAGAAAACGATCGAGTTGATAGAGCAAGTGTCGCCGCAACTGGTGATTATGGGCAAGAGTCTGTTTCTGTTCCCTGAGCCGCTCGCGGAAGTCGCGGCCTTCTGCCAGACGAAAAATATCCCCATCTTATACGATGCCGCCCATGTGCTGGGCCTGATCGCCGGAGGAGAATTTCAGGACCCCCTGCGCGAGGGAGCGACCTGGATGACCGGGAGCACGCATAAGACCTTCCCGGGACCTCAGCGCGGCGTGATTCTGGGGAATCTGGATGCGGAGGGAGAGAAGAAATACTGGGGAGCGGCGGATCGTGGCGTTTTCCCCGGCTCCTCCAGCAATCATCATTTGCATACCTTACCTGCGCTGCTGGTTGCCACGCGTGAGATGCAGCAGTATGGGCGAGCGTATGCGACTCAGATCGTACGTAATGCGCAGGCCCTGGGGCGCAGTCTTGCCGAACTGGGGACAGAGGTCGAGGCAAAAGAGTTTGGTTTCACACGCAGCCATATGATCGCCGTCAACGTCGCCCACTGGGGAGGCGGCGTCGAGGTTGCTAAGCGCCTGGAAGCGAACGATATCATTCTCAACTATAACATGTTGCCCGGCGATGCTGACCCGCGCAATCCCTCTGGCCTGCGTATCGGCGTGCCGGAGATGACGCGCTTTGGGATGGATGAGCGGGCGATGGGCGAGGTTGCGCAATTGCTGCACGATGCCATTCGGGGCAAGCAAGTGAAAGAGCAGGTACACGCATTACGTGCTCGCTATACGCACATGCAATACGCGTAAATATATCGTTGGCGTCAATTATCCCCGTAGAGGCGTGGCTTGTCTGTACCAAGGTTCACATTGCAGACAAGCCGCGCTTCTACAGGGGGGGTCTTACAGCAATAAAAAGAAGACTTGAGCGAGCAGCCAGAATAAGAGAGCCGCAAAGAAAAAGCTGATGCTCCAGGATATGTATGAGAGCTTGCGGCATGCGATGCGCGATTTTGCGTGCACCTCAGTAAGAAGCGATTCTTTCAGTTCGCGTTGGGGCTGGCTCTGAAAGTTGGAGACAAATTTATCGCGCTGGAATTCCGCAATATGCCCGAAGTACATCAGCGTGATACGATCTCTATCCTGTAGCGTCGGGAGTACTGTGCGTACGGCGTACAGGCAGGAGAAGAGAAGCGTACAGAGAACAGAGAAGATGCAGAGTACGGCAATGCGTTGTTGTGGGGGGGCAGATGGCAGAAAGGCGGCGCGTACGTTTTGCGTTTCCGCAAATGTCAGGAGAATGATCAGCAGTGTGTCGGCGATAATCGTCAGATAGGCTTTGATATCGCAGAGCATCAACTGACCTTCAATTTGTTGAAAGAGGAGACTGATATTCTGTGTGATCTCCTCTTCACTGGGTAGTATGCGTGTTTTGGGCAGGAAATTGCTCTTGCTATGATTAGCCATCCAGGTCTCAGAGAAAAAGAAGAGAAATTTGCACAGAGAGAGAAACAGGCCAGCGTAGAGCAGGCGACGAAGAAGTACCCATTGCCATGGGGTGGTGGTTGGTGGTGTTTTTGGCATGCACCCAGGCTCCCTTCGAACTATCCACGCATGTCACAAAAAATGTATCTAT
Source organism: Ktedonobacteraceae bacterium (assembly GCA_035493895.1). Taxonomy (GTDB): domain Bacteria; phylum Chloroflexota; class Ktedonobacteria; order Ktedonobacterales; family Ktedonobacteraceae; genus DATJHM01. The sequence continues at coordinate 855 of DATJHM010000257.1, read as the reverse complement.
AAATATAGAGCTTTCACTCATACTTTTATTATAATAAGCTCTCATAATCTAGATCAGGATAGACCGGTGAAGAAAAATGCTGTGGTAGAAGAAACATCTTGTTTCTCCGCAATTGCTACAACCAGGATACCTGATAGGCGTAGTAGAAATGAGTACATACTTTTCATTGCTATAGGGGTGGATTATCTTATTGATTGGAGCAAGCGATATGACACGTCGAAAAAAGACCGAAGTGTGCCCGGCTGGAATGCTGACCGTGGGAGGGAAATGGAAATTCTGGATTTTGTATTCAGTGCTCGGCGGAACCAGACGCTTTGGGGAATTGCAGCGGCTCATTCCGCAGGCTTCTCGACAAATGCTGACCTTGCAATTGCGAGAGTTGGAGCAGATGGGGATACTTCATCGGGAGGTGTACGCGCAGGTTCCCCCAAAGGTTGAGTATTCGCTGACACCAAAAGGGTGGAGCTTAGAGCCAATGTTGCGCCAATCGTATGCGTGGGGAAAGTGGTACTGCGCTCAATTTGGCATTGAGCATGATTGGCCGGTGCTCGAAGATGGAGTTGAGCGTATACAATTGCATAGTCCGGCAAATGTGCTTTGAATAAGAGTTGCTGCGTTTGAGCGAGATGGCCGGTGGGGGACGCGGACCGGCATAAAGCCCGGTCCCTACCTGTAATGTTTATTCGAGGAGATTCTATGCCTGGTTCCTCGACGGCTCATATGTCTCCTTTGCCTGATGCCTGGGTACATAGGTGTCAGGCATTGTTGTGAGTTTGTGACACGTTACAAGATTTTTTACGAAAATGCTACACTTCCTACACGAATGCGGATGTGATGGGAATCTTATCCTACATC
>DATJHM010000256.1:0-17596 GCA_035493895.1 Ktedonobacteraceae bacterium | reverse complement strand
ACCCGGTCGCAGACAAGCGGCGACTCTACGGGATTGATCGGCGATCAGATCAGGCTTTCAGGCGACCGAAGCGCGGTCGATCGCCAGGCTTCGGCTCTAGAGACGGCTGCTCTTTGATCAGGCGTAACGCTTCAGCGATGGCACGTTCGAGTTGCGGATCGGCCCCACGCACATAATCTTGAGGCGCAATATCTATATCGATATCAGGATCCGTGCCATAATTCTCGACGCTCCAGCCAACATCCTTAAACCAGAACGAAAATTCCGGCTGCGTCGTCGTCGTCCCATCCACCAGACGATGGCGCGGACTGATCCCGATGACACCACCCCAGGTGCGTTTCCCAATCAGAGGACCCAGTCCCATGAGCTTAAAACAATGGCTAAAGATATCACCATCCGAGCCAGCATACTGATTGGTCAGAGCCACCATAGGACCACGTGGCGACTCCACAGGATAGGCCTCGGGCTGGCCCCAGCGCGAAAAATCATAGCCGACGCGGCGTCGCGCCAGCTTTTCCAGCAACAGGCCAGAGACATAGCCGCCCGTATTCCAGCGCACATCCACCAGCAAGCCCGCATAATCGTATTCGGAGAGATACCCACGATGAAACTCGGCGTACCCATCGTTCCCCATGCTCGGAATATGGATATAACCAACCTGACCCTGTGAAGTCTCGTGCACAATGCGGCGATTCTGCTCCACCCATTCGCGATAGCGCGCTGATGTCTCTTCCGTGAGCGCTTTGACTGAGATGGTACGCACTTCCTGACTTTTCCCGGCCTCCAGCGTCAACTGAATCTCGTTATTCGCCTGATTCACCAGCAAAGCTTGCGGGCTGCGATCGGCGCGCACCCGCTGACCATTAATCGCCAGAATCGCATCCCCGACCTCCACATTCAATCCTGGCGCTGTCAGAGGAGAAGTGGCAGACTTGTCGGAAGGATCACCCTTCACAATGCGCGCAATGCGATAGCGGTCCTGCTCGGCATCATAGGACCAGTCAACGCCCAGAAATCCCTGGCTGTACCAGGGGCGTGAGCGATATTCTCCACCAAATTCATAGGCGTGAGACGTTCCCAGCTCACCCTGTAATTCCCAGAGCAGGTCCGAGAGCTCAGAACGGGAACTGACACGGTCGACCAGGGGAGCGTACAGCGCATAAATCGCTTCCCAATCGATACCGGACATGTCCTCATTCCAGAACTGCTCGCGCTGCAAACGCCACGCTTCCGCAAACATCTGCTTCCATTCAGAGGCAGGTTGCACCGAAACTTTTATGCGATGCAGATCCAACCAGCCGCTTTCGCGTGATATCCCACTCTCGACTTTCACCTTCTCGCCCGCCTTCAAGACACGAAGGCGGCGATGCGAACGATACATCAATGTTTTAAAATCGCGCGCGAGGACCGCATCAGAGACATAATCGAACAATTTTTCGCTTTTATACGTATCGAGATCATAGCAATCAATGCGCCCGGTGGGATCATGCGTAGTATAGTCATCATATGAAAGATACATAACCTTCCCCTTCAGACCATAGACGGCACTGTAGCGCCCCTCGGGAACCGGGAAAGGAACAACGCGCTCAGAGATGCCCGCAAAATCAATCGTCAGCTTCTCCGTCTCCCCGGTTTTGCTCTCGTCTGACGCTTCAGCCGTGGAAGCCGACGCCGTGGTCTGGGCAGCAGTATCCTCGCTTTCGGCCTGCTCCTCAGATTGAGCGTGATTCTTTTTCTGCTTCGCCTTTTCTTTCTCCTTCTCCTTCTCTTTGTCCGCAGGCGCTTTCGGCACAGGCACAAAGGGCGAGAGCAGATCCTTGCGCAGCATAATGGCATAGGGTTTCACGCCCTTCGGAAATCCCAGATCGAATTGCAGATTATCGACAACCGGCGTGAAAAGGCGATAGCCCAGGAAGTAGAGATATTTGCCCTCGGGATCAAAAGCCGGATTGATATCCTGCAATACCGGATCAGTCACCTGCTGCGTCTCACCCGTCTCAATATTGCCAATCTTAATAGCAGCTTTATTCGGAGAGAGAAAAAAGCCATAGGCCAGCCAGCGGCCATCGGGCGACCATGCAATACCCTGAATACGATTGGCTGAGCTGTGGTCCAGCACCTGAGCAGAGCTCTTTTCAAGATCGACCACAATCAGTTCGTTACGATGATTGCTGATCGCCACCCTATCGCCGGACGGAGAAACAGCAAAATCCACAACGCGTCCAAACTCAATATCCTCAAAGATCTGCGGCTCTTTGGCCTGCTCAGGATCAAACACGACCAGAGCCTCGCGCCCGGGCGCATCACAGACCGCCACCAGACGGCGTCCATCATTCAGCCACTCGAGATAGCGATAGCGAACGCCATCCACCTCACCATGCTGTACCACGGGACCAGCCCAGTTCCCAACCGAAAAGGCCTTGCCACGGGTTGTGACGGCAATCGCATAGCCCTGAGGATGGATCGCGTAGGTATCAAGAAAGCTCTCAGAGGAGACAAATTTGCGGTTGAGCTGCGTGCGAATACTGGGAAGCGTCACCGGTATGTGACGCGTGACATCGGCTTCAGGATCAAAGAGATAGAGATCGGCCCCTGAATGATAGACGAGATTGCGGCCGTCACTTGAGAGATGACGGGCGTAGAAATCACTATGGCTGGTATGCTGGCGTACATCTTCCCCCGTCGGCGTACAAGAATAGACGTTTCCCACACCTTCATGATCTGAAAGAAAGTAAATGCGCTCGCCCACCCAGCAGGGATCAGCGACATTGCCACGAAGGTCTTGAAGCAAACGCTGAAAATTGCCGGAACCATCAACATCGCTCCAGAGATGTCCGGCGGTCCCTCCTCGATAGCGCTTCCAATGAGAGATCTCATGCACATTGCGCCCAATCACTACCCCCTGCTGGGGTCCATACGCGATACCGTTAGCCAGACCAAATGGTAACTGGCGAGGCTGCCCACCGGCCTGCGGAATCGCATGAATGACCTCAAAGCGCCCATTGATCTGACCAGCAGTATTCGAAAAGAGAATTTCGCTCCCATCTGGTGACCAGCCAAGAACGCGGCAGTTGCCAGATTGAAACGTGAGGCGCTGAGCCGGACCACCTGAAGAGGGCATACAATAGACCTCAGATGGCCCCTCCTCACGTCCGACAAAAGCAAGCCATTCGCCATCAGGAGAGAAACGTGGAGAACGGACCTCTCCCACACCAGCCGTCAGGCGTTCCGCCCGGCCACCTGAACTGGAAACCTCCCAGAGGTCATCCTCAGCTACAAACACAATGCGATCCTGAAAGATATTGGGAAAACGTACATATCCTTGTAATGCCATAGCAACCCCTTCGTAGTTATAGTGGAGGCGAGTGCATTGACACACATGCACCCATGGATAGATGGACACGCAGCAGCAATAGACACCCATTGAAGCACGACAACCATTGTATCACAGCGCTTCAGGTGTGTCGATCAAAGCTTATTTTGCAGCAGTCTATGCCCTATCAGAACGATTTTATCTCGAATAAGATCATCTTCGTCCATGAGAAGGCGCAATCAGTGCTAGACAAACGTAGATAGAAAGAGCTAGAATAGCACAAGATGTTCCATCAACAAGCCGACCATATATGCAGAGAGGCATAAAGCCCTGAGAGATTAGCAACAGAGAGGATGGCGCATAATGACACAAATTGTTCGCGAAACACGTATAGGCGAATATACCGTCTCCCTGGACGAGAGCGGCGCTCTGCGCATCGCCACGGCAAGCCTCGCCCTCACATTCCCTGACGAGCAGGCGCAGGCCCTGATTCAATGGCTGAGTACGCAACAGAGCAACACAGGAGGAACAACACCAACAGCAACCACCACGGCTTCTCCAGAGGTAGCAGACGAGCTGCCTGCACAAGATCCGGTTGACGCCGTACAGAGCATCATTGACGAGGTCATCGCGACCACGCGCGCCAATTATCCCGCTGGCCTGGGCATCGAAAATCGCGACCGCTTTATTGATCAGCTTACACGAGATCGTAGAATCAAACCCTATCTCAGCCAGGGCTCGGTCAGTTCCAAACAGATCCTGCTGTGGGTAGACCAGAAATTGGATACCGGTGAAGAACATATAGAAGAGCTACCAGCCAAAAAAAAGCGCTGGTCACTTTTCTAGTGGCACATTTCCGAAACAGATCTAGCATGACACACAACGTCTCTTTGGCATCTGCTCATATCTCGCTTGCATCGCTCAGCTTCTTTCGTCTGAAGCTGAGAAGTCGAGAGTGAGCAGAAGAGGTTATATGCTACAATGCGCCCGTATTGTGCGTCAAGCCGCCATCGATCGTAAAGGTTGAGCCAGTGACGTAGCCAGATGCATCGGAGGCGAGGTAAAGTGCCAGGGACGCAATCTCCTCAGGTTGCCCCATACGGTGCAGAGGAATCTCGTTGAGCAATGTACGAAATTTCTCGGGGTCCGCCTTGACGTCAGCATCAATTGGCGTATCAACCGCACCAGGAGCGATATTGTTGACCGTGATATTATGCGGAGCCAGTTCCAGGCAGATCGTACGCGTCAACATACGCAGGCCCCCTTTGGCACAACAATAGGGTACATTCTGCGGCATGGGCAGATCCTCATGCACCGACGAGATATTGATGATGCGACCACCGTTCTTCTGCGCCACCATCACCTGCGCGGCCAGCTGAGCACAGAAGAAAGCCCCCTTGAGATTCGTATTTACCACGCGATCAAACTGCTCCTCGCTCACCTCCAGAAACGGGCTATGGATCTCCATGCCAGCATTATTCACCAGAATATCCAGGCGACCGAGCTGCTCCACTGTTTGCTGCACCAGACCGCGTACCTGATTGTACTGAGAAATATCGGCTTGCAGGATCAGCGCTTTCCCCCCTTGTTGCTCAATCAACTGAAGAACCTCACGAGCCTTAGGCTGGTTGTGCGCGAAATTGATCACCACAACTGCTCCCTCGCGAGCAAACTGGAGCGCAATCGCGCGCCCGATGCCACTATCAGAGCCGGTTACCAGGGCCACCTTTCGTGATAATATGCCCATAGTTAATATCCCTCCCTTTTATCGCTATCTCTGGCGTTTTTGTTCGCTTATAGCATTATACGCTTGTGTGGCAGAACCTCTCCTGCCATACACGATACGCAGGCTCCATTGATAAGACCAGCCCGCATATCCCCATCTATAACACCATCCAAGCACACAAGAAGGATACAACTTAGCACGGCAATACGAGATTTCTTGCGGGCATTGGCTTTTTTATCCCTCTGGCCTGTTGCATTTTTCCGCCATCGCGCATAAAATATATCGTACAACGATACAAATTTAGACGTCATGGTAACGGAGGATTTCTGTTATGCCTGCTTCAAGCAGCAGTTTCTGGCAAAGCGGTCTGCGTCGTTTGAGTCAGATGGGCAATCACGAAGCGTTGGGGAAGCTGGGAGACTTCACCAGCACACCTCGCATGTTGCTCATTTCCGGGCTCGCGATCATTATTGGCATCATCAGCGCATTTGTTGCGCTCATCTTACTCAGACTCATCGGCCTTTTCACCAACCTGTTTTTCTTTCAGCGTTGGAGTACGGCCCTTTCATCGCCCGCAGGAAATCACCTGGGGTTAGCCGTGGTCATCGTTCCCATCATTGGAGCGCTCATCGTAGGGGCAATGGCCCGTTATGGCTCAGAGCGCATTCGTGGGCACGGCATACCAGAAGCGATCGAGGCCATCTTAATCAACGGCAGCAAGATTAACCCCAAAGTAGCCCTGCTCAAGCCAATTTCAGCGGCAATCTCGATTGGCTCTGGTGGTCCATTTGGCGCAGAAGGGCCAATTATTATGACTGGAGGAGCTGTCGGCTCGATGATTGCGCAATTCATCCATTTGAGCAGCACCGAACGTAAGATCTTGCTGGTCGCCGGGGCAGCAGGGGGCATGTCGGCAACGTTCGCAGCACCTGTGGCCTCAGTATTGCTGGGAGTCGAATTGCTGCTCTTTGAATGGAAGCCTCGCAGCCTGGTCCCGGTAGCGCTGGCCAGCGCCAGCGCCATGGCAGCCCGTGTGTATCTTCTCGGACAGGGTCCGACCTTTCCCACGGGTATGCATCCAGCATTCATCGGCATACCAGGTTTGCTGAGTTGTCTCCTGGTGGGCGTGCTCGCCGGGATTCTCTCAATGCTGCTCACCATGGCCGTATATGCCAGCGAGGACGCCTTTCATCACCTACCAATCCACTGGATGTGGTGGCCTGCGATTGGCGGTCTGGTCATAGGGATCGGCGGGCTGATCTTTCCCCAGGCACTCGGCGTTGGTTACGATGTCATTGGTTCACTGCTACAGGGGAACGCCACCAGCAAGATTATTCTCGGCATCCTGCTGGTCAAATCGCTCATCTGGGCCATCTCATTGGGTTCAGGGACGTCGGGAGGCGTACTCGCCCCCTTGCTCATGATAGGAGGCGCGTTGGGCGGCCTGGAAGCAATGGTGCTGCCGAATGAAGGGGCAGGCTTCTGGGCCCTGATCAGCATGGCTGCCGTGTTAGGGGGAACCATGCGTGCGCCCTTTACCGCAATTATCTTTGCCGTAGAGCTCACCCATGATTATAGCGCCCTGCTTCCTTTGATGATCGCCGTCTCCGTCTCCTATACCGTCACGGTCCTGATAATGCGCCGCTCTATCCTGACCGAGAAAGTCAGTCGTCGTGGCTATCATCTCAGCGCCGAATATGCCACTGATCCGTTGGAGATTCTATTTGCGCGTGAAGTGATGGCTACCGATCTACTCGCCCTGCAAGTCACGACATCGCGCGAAGCGCTGCAACAAATCTTACAGATTAATCCCAATAAGACCAAAGGGGTGCAGCGGCTCTACCCAATTCTGGACGAAGACAACCGTATGTCTGGCGTTGTCACCCTGACAGAACTACAACATTTCTTACAAACAGAGCCAATCACAAATACAACCCTGAGCCTATCATCTCTCGCCAAAAAACCCGTCGTGACCTATCCAGATGAGCCACTGCGCCGCATCGCCAATCTCATGGCAGAGACCGGCTACACGCGTCTCCCCGTAGTCAAGCGTGAGCATCCGCAAGAACTGGTCGGACTGATTTCGTTACAGGATTTGCTGAAGGCACGTGTGCGTAACTTAGCGGAAGAACGACAGCGCGAGCGAGTGCTCTCGTTGCGGCGTCTGCTGCCTGCGGCTAATGTGAAAGAAGAGCAACTACCAATGGTATAATCTCTCATGGGAGGGAGAGTCCGGCGGTATGGAAAAAATAGATAACAAAGATCTAGCATTGAACTATTATCAAGCACTGGCGGAATTCCGCTATCAGATACGGCGCTTCGTACGTTTCAGTGAGCAACTTGCTCGCGCGAAAGGCATCGAGCCACAACAGCATCAGTTGCTCCTGGCCGTCAAGGGTCTCCCTGACGGCAAGAAAGCAACGATCAGCGAGTTGGCGGAGCGCATGCAGCTACAACATCATAGCGTTGTCGAGCTGGTTGACAGATTAGTCGAACGTGGCTTTGTCGAGCGGCAACGCGACACCGATGACCAGCGCCGTGTCCTTGTGCATCTGACCAGTCAGGGAGGGGAGATCCTGCAACAGCTTTCGATCGTCTTGCTGGCCGAGCTGCGTCAAAATGGTCCAACTCTGGTCAACACCCTGAGCGATCTCCTCATACAGGAGGGATTGACCATGCCAGATGAACCGGCGGATTGAGAGAACCACGCGCTTGCAACAGCCAGCAAGAGCACAAATCAGGTGGAGGCTACACTCCCCGAGCAGCAACCGACTCTTCCAGAGCCGAGATATCGGGGAGATTGCCATCCTGATCAAAGGGGAGAGGAGCAGGCTCTGAGATTACTTCCAGATCGGGATTGTCCCGTACCTCCGCCAGCAAAGAACTCGACACCCAGAACTCATCCAGGCGTAACGTATTCTTCAGACGCATCACCCGTGGCTCACGACCAACCACATTGCAGGTTAAGAGAGCAGCCGCAAAAGCCAGCTGATCCGAAGGCAGCACCATCGGCAAAGCAACCGGGCGTACAACCGTCGAAGTCAAAGGATTAGGATAAGTCTGGTCGAAATCCATCTTACGGGCCAGGCGCACCGTCGTGAAATCGGCCGTACCGATGCCATTTGCATTGCCGCCTGACTCCTCCGTCAGATCCAGCACGACCTGCTTGGTCACATCGGGACCGCCCGTGGCAAAGGGCGTGGGATAACGGCCAGTAATATTGGGATCAGCGCCGTCACCACTAATATTTTTGCCAATCTCATCGATCACCAGCACATCCAGCTGTTTGAAAGGGATAAACGGCATTGCCGCCTTCGCTTCCAGCAGCAGAGCCGGTTCCCGTTGCATCAGCTCATCCGCACGGACGGCCAGAATCTTATAGGGCTGATCATACGCATTCTCCAGCACAGCCAGTGCCAGACGGATAGGCGCATTCGCCAGAGCAACTTCAGCCAGAGCAGGCACCATACGCGCCATTTCGCCAAAGCCTCGCGCATGGCAGACCGCCGCCCCCTCCTGTTTTCCCAGGCCAATCGCGATCATCTTTGCCATACCGCTCTCATACGTACCCTGGAAAGCAGTATGAGGCTTGATGCGCGCCACAAAGATAATCGCATCGGCCTCCATTGCCAAGCGATCAATACGTACCGGAGTGCCATCGGCAGCACGTCCGATCTCCACCGTTTCCATTTGCGATTCCACAGGAGCGCCAACCGCGTCAGGAGTAATCCCCAGATGCATCAGAACGGCACGTTGCCCCTCAGCAGTCGCGCCACCATGACTCCCCATCGCAGGAATAATAAACGGCTCAACGCCCAGTGCTTTCAATTCATTCACCAGAGCGGTTACGATTTCGGGCAAACGGCCAATACCCCGGCTCCCCACACCGATAGCCACGCGCTGTCCTGCCTGGAAAAGATGCGCAGCTCCGGCGAGCTGCATCTGCTCATGGATATACGTCTGTATATGGTCAATTGGTGGCTCTACATTTATACGATTGCGCACCTTTGCCATCAGCGGCACAGGCACAGGATCAAGGAGACGATGCAACGTCTCTTCAGGGACTTCAAATGTGATTTGCATAGTAACACATCCTTGTCAACGAGTCTGGATTATGCCTTCAGCGGCTTCATACGTTCAACAATGTGCCTCCCCTCACAACATCCTCCACAGGTACCTATAGTATCACAATCGTACCACAAAAACCCGTCGCTTACTGTCGCAGGGAAACCCTTCTCCCGCTATTCACCTTGATTGAAGTGCGGTTTTCGCTTCGCCAAAAAAGCGCTCATCCCCTCCTGAGCGTCGGGCAGAAGCGCCGTCGAAGCCATCACCTCAATGGCATACGCATACGCCTGAGGTTGCGGCATCTCCATCTGTGCATAGTACGCCTGCTTTCCAATCCCCTTAGAGACCAGACTTCCGCGTGTGGCTGCTTCCAGCAAACGTCTCGACTCAGAAACGAGTTGCTCTGGCGGCACCACGCGATTGACCAGCCCCCAAGCGGCCGCAGTTTGAGCATCAATCGTATCGCCCGTGAGTAACATTTCCAGGGCTCGCTTGCGGCCAATCGCCCGGCTGACAGCGACCATTGGCGTCGTGCAGAACCAGCCGCCCTTGCCGCCAGGAGTTGCAAATGCGGCCTGCGTAGAGGCGACGGCGAGATCACAGGTGGCAACCAGCTGGCAACCTGCCGCAGTTGCCAGACCATGCACACTGGCCAGCACCGGCTGAGGGATCTGTTGAATCGTATTCATCATCGTGGTACAGACGCGCAAAATATGGCGAATCGTCATAAGATCCTGCTCCGCCATATCCGCAAAATCGTGTCCAGCGCAAAAAACCGGTCCATTTGCCGCCAGGATCACCCCGTGCGCTGAGCTCGCGCCCACCTCCTCAAACGCGCATGTGAGCTCTTGCATGTGCGATAGTGAGAGAGCATTGCGCCGTGCGGGACAGTTCAGCGTAATCGTCGCAAGCGTTCCTTCATAGCGAAGTTCTACCAACGTATAGGCCATCGTGCCAGCTCCTTTCAATCAGCAATCAGGTATGGTCAATCAACAGACAATCTCAGCCACACCTCTTCACGACAAATAGTAGCTCCATGTATTATACATAGTCTCTACGTATACAGCGCAGGTATGTAGAGGCTATCGGGTCTACACTTCTGAGAGAGGGGACGCACTATGGATAGAGAAAAAAGTGAATGCTTGCTCTCGCCTACGAAAAGAGGCCAGCTAGCGTTATGGACAGCGAATCAACTCCCAGCGTACTCATTTCTCTCTATTATCCCATACTTGTAGGTATCAGTGAGACTATGCTACACTAAATTGGTCACAATATGGACAAGACACTAGCAAAATTTAAGTAAGTAGGAACACTATCATGGCAGAAACAACACCAATTACCGTCGCCTATGGCGATGGAATCGGGCCAGAGATCATGGCCGCCACGCTCAAGATTATTCAGGCAGCTGGAGCGAGAATCGACATAGAGGAGATCGAAGTAGGCGAAAAGGTCTACTTACAGGGTATCAGCGCGGGGATAAAACCCAGTGCCTGGGAGACCTTGCGGCGTACCAAAGTTTTCTTGAAAGCGCCGATCACGACGCCTCAGGGTGGGGGCTACAAAAGCCTGAACGTCGCAGTGCGTGCCGCCTTTGGGCTCTATGCCAACGTCCGTCCAGCCGTTGCCTATCATCCCTTCGTAGCGACCAAGCATCCCAATATGGACGTCGTCGTTGTGCGTGAGAACGAAGAAGACCTGTATAGCGGCATCGAATATCGCCAGACGCACGACATGGTCGAAAGTTTGAAGCTCATCAGCCGACCGGGCAGCGAAAAGATCGTTCGCTATGCATTTGAATATGCGCGCCACAATAATCGTAAAAAAGTGACCTGCTTCATTAAGGATAACATCATGAAGCAGAGTGACGGACTATTTCATCAGATATTTGACGAAATTGCGGCTGAATATCCCGACATCGTCAGTGAGAGCTGGATTGTCGACATTGGTGCCGCAAAGCTGGCCGATACGCCAGAGGCATTTGACGTCATCGTCATGCCCAACCTGTATGGAGACATCCTTTCCGACGTCACCGCCCAGATCGCGGGATCAGTTGGTCTGGCCGGAGCCGCCAACATTGGAGAAGGTTGTGCCATGTTCGAGGCAATTCACGGCTCAGCCCCAAGGAGAGCCAACCAGAACCTCGCCAACCCCTCCGGCCTGTTGCTTGGCGCAGTCTTGATGCTCATTCACATCAAGCAGCCAGATGTTGCGACCCGTGTGCACAACGCCTGGCTACGAACCATCGAAGAGGGTATCCACACCTATGATATCTATGATGAAAGCGTCAGCAAGCAAAAAGTAGGCACCAAAGAGTTCGCCGATGCCGTCATCGCACGCCTGGGTCAGCAGCCACAGGTGCTCAAAGCAGTCAATTACAGTTCGGCTCCCGCGCAGAGCAGCAGCCAGGTCAGCAGCAAAAAAGGCCAGAATGAGATCAAAGATCTCGTTGGCGTCGACGTCTACCTGGACTGGAGCAAGGGAAGCCCGGATGAACTGGGAGCACAGTTCAAGCAGGTCAGCAATGACGAGCTCGTTCTGACCATGATCACTAACCGGGGCGCAAAAGTATGGCCGAATGGAATGGCAGAGACCTTCTGCACCGACCACTGGCGAGCGCGCTTCATGGCCCCCCAGCGTGGTGCCACCGTAAAACACGAGCACATCATTCAGCTGTTGCAGCGAGTAGCCAATGCAGGATACGATTTCATCAAAATCGAAAACCTGTATAACTTCGACGGCAAGCCAAACTTCTCAACTGTCTCAGGGGAATAGAAGCTGCGATACAAGCAACGAGGTCTGATCACGCACCGGGGATCGGACCTCGTTGGTATCACCGGGAAAGCTGGCCTACACTATTCCTCATTACAGGGATTCCTCACGTACATAGCTATCAAATCCAGTGAGATTACGCGTTCCGTATTCAATCACAAGCTTCTGGCTCTCGCTGAAGATACGCATTCAGAGGTCAACCTACGACAGAGAACTACCACTTTCGTCAGGGAAAAGCACCTTATTGAGAGCAGCTCTCTTAATGCGATACGCCTGGCGTGCACCTTTGTGTGGGAGAGTAACAGCTTCTAGAGCGCCCTGAGTAATCCAACGGCGCACCGTCGTATCATCCACACGTAGCGTCTTCGCCACTTCATGAACTGTCAGCAGATCGTTTTCGCCCTCGTTGTCAGTCTTCCGCATTCATTCCTCCTTAATCACTTAACACCTTTAGGGCGACGTGGCTGTCCCTGCATCGATACGCGAAGAGGAAACGTCGCCTCTTTAATCAGAAAGCAAAAGAAGTGCGGTCCTTTGCCTTTACCAGAAAGGGCTGGTCCCCCAATTCCGCACAACGTACAGATCAGTAGAAAGAAGTCACTCCCACTGCCACGCCTGAGAGACGTGGGGACTCGACTTAACGCTACAATACGCTCTACCCACCACAGAGAGAGCTTTAAGCTAGCAACCAGTATAACACAGAGAAGCTTGTATGAAAAGTGTATACAATAGGAAACATAGTCCATATCCATATACGCGTAGGTCTCCCCCTCCTACAGCGGAGGATAGTTAACGCGTTTTTGTCGACCATCCGTATACCTAGTGTACAGATTTTTTGTGGTAACACAAAGAGAGGAATTTCCATAGATGAACAATTGCTCATCGGAGTACTGAACAAGATACAACAGAGAAAAGAGGGATGTGAGGAGAGAGAACGTGAATGTTGAGAGGATACAGCATGATACATACGCATCCACGTTCTCTTAAAAGCAGGAGTTAAATACAATTCATATATGCTTCACACACAACGCACTACGAAAAGATAAAAAATCCCCATGAAAAGATGATCAAACGTCTATCTGACAATCATAACTTTTCATAGATATACTTTATCGCTATCCATTTTCCATAGAACGACCCCACATCAGGCACATGTGTGCTCGAGAGATCCCGAGTGCCAGCGATTGAGGCAGAAGCAAACATAAACAGATCTGACGGAGTGCACTAATTAGCAGCCAGTGAGTTATCTCCGAGCACTTTATCCAATGTTTCGCGTTTGATCCTATAAGCCTGGCGTTCATTTACATGAGGTAACACGACCGCTTCCAGCACGCCCTGCTTCACCCAGCGCCTCACAGTTGTATTGTCTACACGTAGAATACGAGCAACCTCTGATACAGTTAATAGTTCGCTCATTTACTTCACTTCCTTCTTTCAAAAATATTCGCGGCACAAGTAGAAAATGTGCGCCCTGATGACACTGCCTATTGCAGAAAACAGTACTAATGGAATACACAAGACGACATTGTGAATGCATTGTACAACATTGTCACAAGCCTGTAAATATCCTTCATGATCTGTAGTAGTTGAGGGGCAGAAGGACGATTCACAAGCCTGAATTGATTAACTTAATCTATGAGATTCTTCGCGCTCTGAAGAAACATCAACACTTTGACAGCATTACGCGTTTTTTCGCGCCATGCCCTAAATACTATAAATACATATAGCTAATTATAGAAATATATACCACAAAACACCGAAAATTAATATGTATATTTCTAAATAACTCTCTCTTAAACACAAAAAACGAACGATTTCTCCATATTTTCGCACTCTATAACTGTACTATGATTTATGTGTGCTTTTTTCCGCAAAAAACTTCAGTGCATGAGCAGCAAAAAACTTCGTCAAAAAACTCGTTTAGTACCGTGACCAATATCCTAGCCAATGCGTATATATCTCGGGTACAACAAGACACGATCTCTCTTTTTTTCCTGCAAACAGAGAGATCTTGAGAGCCTTCCGTCATACCTACAAGAGCATTTGCTCAAGAAGAGAAAGTGGTAGCTATCACCTGATGTGTGCTCATAGCGTGACCAGCGCAAACGGCAACACAGCAGATGGCAAAGGTAACCCATCAGCGCAGGTAAACAGGTAGCGCAACGAAGAGCGCGCTGGCCAGGCCAATGTAAGCAAACATCCAGCCAGCGAGGGAGGCAGAAACGCATGCGTAATCTCATTGGCAAGCAACCAATTCTGCAACAGAAGAGGGGTCATTTGCCACGCATTCTCCGGCAAACAGAGGGTCGAACCAATAGCCAGATATGGCCAGATCTCCCAGCCAGCAACAGCACAGGTCGAGCTGGACACATACGTAACGCATGCATCTGCCGAGACAGCAAAGGTTCGATGATGCCAGTTCACCAGATTCAGAAGGCCCATATGTGTAACCACACCCTCTTCTGGCTGCATCGGCGAGATAGAGGAAGAGAGAATATAGGCGAGATTCTCTAACGAGGTCGCAGGCAAAGGATTCTCCGTATCATACGTTTCAAACAGGGTTCTATCAGCATCTAAGCAAACGACCAGGCTGGCATGAGCAGGCAGGGAAGCCAGGAGATTCTCTTGCGTTAACAACACCGGCAGGTTACTCTCCGCAAGGATAGCGGCCAGTTGTTCCGGCGCATCCGCAGGATCCAGCACTACATATGCGCCACCAGCTTTCAGAATACCAAGCTGAGCCACAATAAGAGCAGGCAAGCACTCCATACAAATGCCCACGGGTACATCAGGCCTGACACCCAGGCGTTGAAGATGTTGCGCCACCTGATTTGCCCGGCGATTGAGCTCGCCATAACTCATTTGCGCTCCATCTATTATCAGAGCAGTTTTCTGCGGTAGGACCGCAGCTTGCAATTCCACCAGTTGCTGCACACAGATCTTCTTTGCATAACTGTGCGTCGTATGCTTCAGCGCCGTCGATAGAGCATGCGAGCGAGGAAGCGAAGGGAGCGTAGCAGAAGCTCCATGAGAAACGAATATTGGGAAACGTTGGAATGGATAGACCGCAATTTCATTGTTATCAATAGCCATAAAAGTTTCTCCTGGAGAGAAGTACCGGGAAAGTACCGTAACTGTATTTTCCAGCTCTGTCACCACACATTGATGTCCCATTGCAGAGAGCAGCCTTTGTATTTATCGATATAAGGTTAAATAAAAACATAGGAATATGTCAATAATTGCCCTTTGGGGGAGGGAAACTATTTTTCATCACCGCCTTCTGGGTAGAAGATAATTACACAATAAAGAGAGCTTCATCAATTGTCCGTTGTGAGATATAGTATTTATTCGCGCATGCAGAAAAAGAGTGTAACTTTTTCTTGAGGAACAGCTTTTCCCGGTGTTGCGGAAAAGGCCGTTTTGTCCCGGTAAAGATTTTTGTTATAAAGGGGTAAATATTTCCCAGAAAGAGGACATAGCAGGTAAAGATTTTTGAACCGTAGAAAAGAAAATGCAGGAGAGAGAAAGAAAAGTTACACACGACGATAGAGCATGCCTCAGCGGGTATTTTTGGCGCACGATCTGCTCTTCTTGTGATTGTCTTGAGAGAGATTCATACACAATTCTTCCTTTTTTGCTGTATAATCAATACAGGGATGTGTAAATTATCGCAGTAAGACCACGAAACAGTGTACATCGTATACAGTGTGGCAAAAGAGCCGCGCCTGTAAGGATACACACTTGTAGTAAGGATACATGCGTACGAATATCTGTAGCGTTATTCAGGAAACATCTTTTATTAGATGCAGGAGCGGCTAGCTGCTAATAGCCGCAAAGACTGCGCCTGATGATACTGCGTAAAGACCGATTGATTAGCCGTTGTATGAAACGACTCATACTGGTCCAAAGAAGTGCTTGTATGAACTTTCGGTGGAGGAAAGACGTGAAAAATATTATACTTATCGGTGCACAAGGGTCTGGTAAAGGAACGCAGGCCGAAAAACTGAAATGCGCGCTCGGGTTGCGCCATATCTCCAGTGGAGACCTGTTTCGTAAAGCGTTTGAAGAAAAGACTGTATTAGGACTCAAGGCCAAGGCATATACTGATCGTGGAGAGTTAGTCCCTGATGCCATTACCGTTGCGATGGTTTTAGAACATATCGAGCAACTGGGACGCGCTCAAGGGATTTTACTGGACGGCTTTCCGCGTACGATTGCCCAGGCTGAAGCACTGGATCAAGGATTATTGCGTAGCCGACGTGGCATCGATATGGCCATCTATCTCGAGGTACCACGCGACGAACTGCAAGTCCGTCTCTCAGGCCGATATATTTGTCGTGCCAGTCAGCATATATATAATGCCTCTACCCATCCGCCAAAGGTCGCTGGCATCTGTGACCTCGATGGCAGCGAACTCTATCAACGTTCCGACGATCGCGGTGAGGCAATCCAAAAACGCCTGAATACGTTTTTTAGCGAGACGGTTCAGCTTCTGGATTATTATGATAAGCAGCAGAAGCTCATTACGATCAATGGTAAGCAAGACATCGAGCATGTTTACCTCGACGTGCTCAATAGCCTCGGCGAAGAGATCAGTCAGGAAGAAGTAATACAGATTCTGCCCTGGCAGTTTCCAACTCAGCCCAATACGACACTACCACGATTCTAATCTTCCATACTCCTATACTCTAAGATTCGTGGATGTTTGCTCTCACTGAGAGAGGCGGTGGGCGATTTTGTGCCACGAGATCGCCCGCCCCTCCGCGCGATGGGATATACGTTCCCGGCTACGACTCCAGCGCCAGTTTTGCGAGCATACTGATCGTGACATCATCCTGAGGGGGATGATTAAAGCCCGCCCGGACATCGCGATAGTAGCGCTGCAAGGGAAGGTTCAGGGAAAGACTGGCTCCTCCAACCAGACGCATTGCCAGTTCTGTGATCTCGAGAGCATGGTTCGTCGCCAGATACTTGGCCGCGCCGAATTGCGCGGCTGGCACGCTTGTCGGATCAGCCATATATTGTTCGACCACGCTATACAGAACGGCCTTACTCTGCAATAATGCCAGATCCATCTTCGCAACTTTCTCCTGGATATGCGGAATGGTCGCAATGGATTGGTTGATCGAGTTGGGGCGGCGATTTCTGGCGAACTTCACGGCGAAATCGCGCGCGGCCTGCGCAATGCCCATGTAGACCGCAACGGTCACAAACGACCAGGCCGTCTGGCGCATCTGCATAGAGGCATCGAACGTGATCTGTGCTTCTACGTACGCCTCTGGACCCACCTGTACATCTTCCAGGATCAGATCATGACTACCAGACTGGCGCATCGCCAGCGAGTTCCAGGTTTCTTGTACGCGCAGGCCCGGCGTATCGCGCAGGACAAGAAACGACCCTTTCTTCGCCTCCAGAGGTTCCAGGCCACTTTCATCTTCTATCGCGCAGCTGACGACAAAAAAGTGCAAGACGGGACTTCCCGTCGTAAACGTCTTGCGGCCTGTAATACGCCAGGACCCATCAGGCTGACGGGTCGCAGTCGTCTGGGGGAGTCCGCCACGGCTTGGGCTACCGGTCGCGGGCTCGGTTGCTGCGGTATTGATGATTGCTCCATCCTGTACAACCGCCTGACAGATACGGGTAAAAAAATCGCTGTACTTGCCCTGCGTTGCTTGTGCGAAACGTGCAATATGCGCATGATGCATACTCATCACCAGAGC
>DATJHM010000255.1:0-6322 GCA_035493895.1 Ktedonobacteraceae bacterium | reverse complement strand
CTATAGACGAACTCGGCGAGCGTATAGGCAGCGGCAACGGCCAGCTTGGTCGGGATCTGCTTGACTGCCATCAGATCGTCATTTATGACTACTTCCCGGGAAACTGTGACCAGATTGCCTCTTTTTTGCGGGACGTAGGTTGCCGCAGAATCGATCAGGCTTACAGCATTGTAAGCGGTATCCTCCGGCACAATTGGCAATGAACCGAAGTGGCCGAAGCGCACTCTGGTTTGTTGCTTGAAGTCCCGAATTGGGATGATACTGACAAATTTGACCCATTCAGCGGGCCACGCCTGATAATCCTTGAGCAAGCGTTTGTTCATCGAGGAGCCGAGCAGGTACGAGAAGCTGGCTGTGGTTGTATCGGCCTCGCTGATGCGCGTCATGGGTGCGCTCTCCGAAACGCGAATCTGTCCGAGCATACTCCCGCCCGAGATGCCGCCTGCCAGCGAGCTATCTCCGGTGACGCGTGCATACGCCTCGCGCAGACCACCGAAGCCGCGAATATTGCCGAGTCGGGCGCTATCAATCTCCAGGTCAAACATGCGATCAAACGCCGCCTGGATCTTCTCGGCCTCGCTGATCATCGTGCTGGTGCTGGCCTTCTCGTATCCCTGTCCGCGAATCAGACCATCGCTGGTCAATTGCGCCATCATAGTGATGGCCCGGGTTAACTCCTGTTCAAGTTCTGTCTCCTCAAAGACGCGACCGTGCAGACGCGCTTTGATTTGTTCTTTGACGGCAATGGGCAGAATGCTTTCCTGCAAGCGCCGTTCGAGGGTCAGTTCGGCGCGCTGCTGGCGAGCCTCTTGCAACTGGCGCTCGACCTGGAGACGCAGTTGCTCGATCTGCTGTTGCTGCTCCACAATCTGACTGGATTGCTGTTCAGCGGTGGTGGTACTGGTTTCTTGCATGTGTTCTTCTGACATGGGTCCTCCTTGTTTGGTGAATGTTGGATAAACGTTTGCATGTTTGTCGGGTTGAGATGATGTCGTTTGTGTACTGGCATCGTGATGGAGAATGCGCCGGAAACTGCCACCCGCGCTCGGTCGTGTGACGATATCGCAGGAGTTGAGGGCCACGACCTGCGTGACTGCTTTGCCCTGCATCTCCTGATTCTGCTGCCATTTGCCGAGAATGTCGATGGAGAGACCGACCAGCTCGGGCCGACCGAGCGCACAGGCTTCCTGAACCAGCGACCAGAGCCAGTCGGCGGCCTCGAAGATGTGCAGGGTCGCATCGACGCGTCCGACCCGCTCGTTCTCCTGTGGCGCGATCACTTCGGCATCGTGATAGAAGCCGACGATATCGCGTACACTGCGTGTGGCCTCGTCGCTGGCACTGCGCGCATGATCGGCGTAGGCGTGAGCGCCCTCGAGCATTCGTGCGATACTCTGAAGTGCGGCCTGATCATAGACATAGCCGTTTTTGCTCTTACCTCCGCGAATCACCGTCACGCGTAGGGCGTGGCCCGGCTGTTCGCTTTCGGTCAGGGTCTCGCGAATAGAAGCCTCCAGATGCAGCGTCTCCTGGATAGGCTGGCTCATGTCACAACTCCCTGCCCTGCTCTTCAGCATCCAGGCCCTTCATCAGCAGCGTAAATTCGCGGCTGCGTCTATCGTTAGTGCCGCGTTGATCCATAAACACTTCGGGATAGTCTTTATCCGCAATCTGCTGATAGCGCAGGCTCTGATGCATGACAGCCAGCGCATCAGGAGCGAGATCGCCAGGACGTTCTTCAGCGGGCATGGTGACCTGTTGTTCGATCTCAGGTTGCTGAAGATCGGGGAGAAGCGGATCGGGCGCGAGGATATCGTGTGTGACCCGAAGCTGCTCGAAGCCGAGGCCGGGCCAGCCTTGCAGCGCGAGATCGCCTTCAGCGGGCATGCTTGCCGAGAGTAGCTCATCGTCATGCAGCGGATCACGATGCAGATCGAGCGCAAAGGGCAACGGCCCTGCAAGCGGATCGGGCAAGAGGGGATCGGGCGCGAACTCGGCAACGACCGTGAGCGGCGCACGTGCGAGATCTTCGCCGGAGAGTTCCGGCATGTGGAGATCAGGGATGCCATAATCTGCCTGATGCACCGTGTTCGGCCTATCTTGGAACAGGTTGCGCGGATCAGGGATGCCGTGGCTGCCTGCCAGGTTCAGATCACCTGGAGGGAGATCAAGCGAACCTCCCAATAGATGTAAATCGTCGTTTTGCATGTTTGTTCTCCGTTTCAAAAGGATTCAGGTGGAGATAAACCCCACCTCTACACGGGGACGATGGGTGGAGATAAACCCCACCTCTACACGGGGACAATATATGAAGCGTGACGATCTAGCGCAGCCGTCGCAGTGTAGCGCGGATATGACTGCCACCCGGAACCATACCGAGCGTGAGCGCTTCGATCACTTCATATTTTTTTGCCGTCGCTACTCCTGATGCCGTCGCCGTGGTCGTATTTGCCACCACCACCAGTCCGGTGAAATTCGTGCCCAGCGGCGCGATCATGAGCATATCGGCCTGTGCTGTTGGCTTTCCGCCGCCTTTATCAGGAATCTGAGGATCGATCACCTGCATGGGGCGGAAAATGACCTGGGTTGCAACGTAGCTATAGCTGTCGCCCGTCTGGTACACAAACACCACGGTTTGCTGTCTGCCCGCGAAGCTGCGATTGGTCAGGGCCAGAATATGGGCCGCTTTACGCGCATTGTCTAAAGGCATACATCCCTCCTTTCCATTCTTCGTGGTGCTGTTTTTAGAACGCTTTCTCACCAAAGGGTTTATGATGGGCAACGAGCTGCTTTTTCGGTTGTGCTGGCTGATGACCGGCACCATGCCCGGTATGGCTGACGCCGCTATGGGCAGAGGCGTGGCTGGCGGCCAGCGTATGGCCCTGGTAACGGTGAGGTTGCTGCTGACGCGGGCTGGTGAGATGGGGCGTGGTCGAGCCAGAGGGCTGTGCATGCGAAGTGGCAGGCCAGCTCATCTGCGAACCGGCACCCGGAAAGCCTGTCAGGTCATAATCGAGGCTCATCGTCGTTGATGATGTCTCCTTTCACTTTTTTCTACGTCGTGTCGTTGCTTGCAGAGAATGCGAGCTTTTACGTTGTACTGTGTCGTTGTTCGCTGGCGATGCGGGCGCGTTCGGCATTGATATCGATGTCCTCGTTGGCAAACTTGAAGAGCAGCTTCATTGCTGTTTCATCTGAGAGCCAACCCTGTTGCTTCGCTGCAATCAGTGCCTGCGAAAGGGAGGCGAGGCCAGAACCCAGCAGTTGATTATCACTGCTGTCAATCTCTGGAAAGAAAATTTCGTAACTGGTATCGATACTGCGACCAAGCTTGCCTGCACGTTGCGCCTCCAGGATCACGCGATCCAGAATGACGCGCAAGATGTTTTTCATCGCGCGCTGGCGTCTTTGGAACTTGAGCAATGTTGGCAATCCCATCTCGGCGGCGGTTGCGCGATTGCTCGACGTGCCATCACTGAGAAAGTGTTCGGGAAGAGTAGCACCTACCCGCTTTCCAATTGAACACAGTAATGGATGAGTCAGACGAGGTGATGATGCGCATGAGGTCTATTGGTGAGGGTCTTGTTTCAGAAAAAGCTGAACAAGAATAAGAGATATTCATGGATCAACCCGAAATTCATTAAGAAATGGGTTAGATAAAAGAAACCCTCCTGGGCTAGAGTGCAAAAAAATAAACAGTACTCAGCTCAAACGGAGGGTTTCTTTTGTCTAACTGTAAATCCCAATATTGAGCGGGAGGAATCTGCATAACTCTGCGGGTCACTGTGAACTGAGGAGTCTTCTTCCAGGTTATTTGCACGGCCCAGCTATCTGTACAGATCCCTCCCGCTCAATGTTGGGATTTACACCCAAAGCTGCCTAAGAAGGGTTACGTAGGACGTTTAAACAAGAGGTAAAAGTTAAGAAACCCGCCCGAGTCACCATGAGAATAGAGTGGAGGCGTTGTAGCCACTAGCTCCCAGCCATCTTTCCCCATCTCCTCCAGACAACTCTGTATAGATTTCCACTCAGTACCTTTGTTAGAACGTAGTACCAGTGCGTTTCCCTCATACGGGCCACTTCGCTCATAGGCATAAGAAATAGTAGAATAATCCCATTGTTGCATCCATTACTTCCTTTGCCTTCTATCTTCTTAATTTTTTCTCTGACTGTAGCCGCCCACTCAACTAAATCGGGCCTCGCTTGCTGTACTTCCTCGCTTGCTACATCATAGATAGTGAGACAATCATTTCCCGTTCTATCGTCACTTTCGCACTGATATACTTGTGATTTGACAGAAGGTAGAGTAGTGAGATCCTCATAGTAGATATGCTCTATTACCTCATCCCCTTTGAGCTCAAGGACAATACGTCCTTGCTTGTCTATTTTCCTGCTTGCTTCACGAATTTTTCTTCTCTCCTCTTTATGGATCTCCCTCAATTCGTTCGCTATATCTTGCAGGACGTTATACAGTACCATTTTTTCTTCTTCACTCATTGTCATGGTTCTTCCCCCTATATATACAGCCCTACAACTACATAAATCAGCGACAATACGCCTAGTGCAATCTCAGGACAGGCGATAGGAAAAGTGATAAACTATGAAGCATGAGATCACCCATTTTTGTTCGCCCTTTCAGCGACGAAGAACAGCATCAGATTCAGGCAGGACTGCATTCCAAAGAAGCCTTTGTACTGCTCAGGTGTCAGATCCTGATGGCTTCAGCTCGTGGAGAACGTGCCATGAGCATTGCGGAGCACCTGGGTTGCGACGATCAAACCGTGCGCAACGTCATCCACCACTTCAACACCGACGGGCTGGTGGTTCTCCACGCGAAGTCGAGCCGTCCGCACCAGTGTCACGAAGCGATTGCTGACGAGGATCTCCCTCGTTTGCAGGCACTCTTGCATCGTGGCCCACGCAACTGTGGAAAAGAGACCAGCCTCTGGTCTCTGGACCTGCTGGCTCAGGTCAGTTTCGAGCACGGCTTGACCCGCCAACTGGTCACCGGCGAAACGATCCGGCAGGCCATCGGACGGCTGGGCCTCAATTGGAAACGCGTCAAACACCGCATCAACAGCCCCGACCCTCTGTATCAGCAAAAAAAAACGCTCGTGACCGACTAATCGCCTGGGCCAGTCAGCAGCCCGACTGGGCCATCGGATTCCTGGACGCGGTCTGGTGGAGTCGCTTCGCTTTGCCTCGCATGCATGCCTGGCAGGACGAAGATCATCCGTTCCACCTCATCGAGCAGCCTTGGAAGAAGAACGATCCTGATCCCAAGGTGTTGGCTTGTTATGGTATCTTGTGGCAAGAGGGAACGCCAGATGACCCCGAGCGTGACCAGATGTGGTTGCGCTTTGTCACAGGCCGTCCCGTCAGCGGGATCACGACGCAGTTTCTCGTGTGGTGCTCTGACCGCCTGGCGAAGCTGGACAAAACTTCCTGGTTGCTCATCTGGGATCACGCTTCCTGGCACATCAGCAAGATCGTTCGCAACTGGATCCGGCAGCACAATCAAGAGGTGAAAGAAGCTGGCAGAGGGGTGCGTATCTTACCCCTCCTGCTTCCCAAGCAAAGCCCCTGGCTCAACCCTATTGAGCCGAAGTGGGTTCATGGAAAACGGGCCGTGGTTGAGCCTTATGGCTTACTTACCGCTCGTCAGCTCGCTGAGCGTGTTTGTGCCTATTACCGATGCCCTTATGAGCCGTATTTGTCTCTTTCCGATTCCGAAAATGTCTCCTGAGATTGCACTAGACGGCCCATGAAAGTTTCTCAGAGTATATCGATTGAGCTTTCCCTCGTGCCAGTGTTGCCTTTCAAAAAATAGTACAATAGGGATTGTCATTCACGTCAGCCGCCCAGGGAAATATTTCCCCAAAAATATTCTAACACATCTATATATCATAAATTAACACTACGTCCCTACATTCCTTTCTCACAGCTTTCCCCAATAACGTCCCCTGCCCCCCTTGAGCCTATTGCGAAGAGATAAAAAAACGCTGAATGGCAAACTTGTCTTGACAAGGGGTGTAGGCTGAAGCGATGAAGCAGGCTTTTTGCAAGCAGGAGCACAGCGATGGCACGACGAACTCCCAAGCCCAAAGCGCAACGATCGACTCCCCTGACGCCGCTTCGGGAAACGTGTGAACAGTGCGGGAACCGGTTGTGGGTGGCCTATCACAGCTGAAGGAACGTCAGGACCTTGGAGGATCTCTGGCAACTCACGATCGTCATTTCTCACTGTCCCACCCCCACCTGCCCACGCTACCATGTGCGCTATCATCCCGAAGAGGAAGGACGCTGGGCGTTACCTCACGGC
>DATJHM010000254.1:0-22824 GCA_035493895.1 Ktedonobacteraceae bacterium | reverse complement strand
ATCGAGTGGCATCGCCAGATAAACCAGCGCACAATCACACGATATCTCACACACCTCGATGGCAAAACAACAGCCACCCTCCCGCCCATCACACTGCCCACTGATAGCGCGATCACATTTCTTGCCAGCGCAGAAGCTATTTTCAACGAAGGGGCATCTATGGGACACTGTATCGCCACCTATGCAGAGACAGCAGTGCGGGGGCAATGTTATCTCTTCCATGTTGACTATCAAAACACGCAGGCCTCCGTGATGGTTGATATATACGGGAAAGCCGTACAATCCTATGGCCCCCACAACACGATCACGCCAGCATCAGAATACGGGGCACGAATGCTTTCAGCATGGGGAATAGCCTTTCCCCCACCCGAAACATCAACATTTACGAGATTTGGAGATTTCTTGCGTGTTCCTATCCATGAAATTGATTATCATCCGTTTTAAACGTTTCCCAGCAAACAGATTTTGCTTATCTCATTTTAAACTGGACAATCTTTTCAGCGAGCATTGACTTCCCATTTCCCGTATGTTTATCTATTACCAGTCACTTGCTCTCTTATGAATAACCAGGAAGGAAAAACTCCGATGTCTACATCTGCTATCCCAACGATCTCCCTCCCATCTGGCGAGGCAATCCCGATCCTCGGACAGGGCACCTGGGGCATGGGCGAAAATCCACGCCGTCGCGAGAACGAGATCGCGGCACTACGCCTCGGGATCGATCTCGGCATGACGCTGATCGATACCGCCGAGATGTATGCCAGCGGGACCGCCGAAGAAGTGGTGGGCGAAGCAATTGCCGGACGCCGCGACGAGGTCTTCCTGGTCAGTAAAGTCCTCCCCAGCAACGCGAGCAAACGCGGGACTATCACGGCCTGCGAGCGCAGCCTGCGACGCCTGAAAACGGACCGGCTCGATCTCTATCTTCTGCACTGGCGCGGCGGCACACCGTTGAGAGAGACTGTAGACGCGCTCACGACGCTGGTTCGCGAGGGCAAGATTCGCCACTGGGGCGTCAGCAATCTCGATCCCTCGGATATGAAAGAGCTCGTGGCGCTTCCCGCTGGCAAAGCCGTTGCCACCAATCAGGTGCTCTATAATCTCACGCGGCGCGGCATCGAGTACGATCTGCTCCCCTGGTGCAGCAAACAGAACATCCCGATCATGGCCTACTCGCCAATCGAGCAGGGACGACTCCTCAGCCATCCCGAGCTTCGCAGTATTGCCACCCGCCATAACGTGACGCCAGCCCAGGTCGCTCTCGCCTGGCTACTTCGGCAGGATGGTCTCAATGTCATCCCCAAAGCAGAAAAGCCTGCCCACGTCCGCGAGAATCGCGCCGCACTCGATCTGCAACTCACACCACAGGATCTCGCCGCACTTGATCGAGCATTCCCGCCACCGACCAGAGCACAACCGCTTGAAATGCTCTAATATCGAACAAATCAGGAGCAATAGGGAAGGAACCAGAAAGATGTCACAGCCCCCAAAGCAGGATCACGAACAACCCGGTACCTACTTTGTGCAGGATCGTTCCTCTCACGAGGAACTTCAGCGTTTACAGGTCCAGGATCAGATGATTACGGCAGGTATGGGGGGCGTGTTGCCAGAGCAAGCAGATCCGACCATCTTTCCGCATGTACTCGATGTCGGCTGTGGGACCGGTGACTGGCTCATTGAACTGGCAAAAACGACGCCGACCTGTAAGAATCTGGTGGGCGTCGATGCAAGTCATACGTTTATCGAGTATGCCCATATGCAGGCAAAAGCAGCAGGAGTGAGTGACCGTGTGAAGTTTCAGGTCATGGATGCGCTGCGTATGCTCGAATTTCCCGATCATTCCTTGTAAGGCTCTATCAGAAGGCTTGTCCTCTCGTTCCATTGGCGTTTTTTGTTCTTACCAATTGAAACGAAGGACAAGTTTTTTACTCAGCTCTTCCCTTTCCCCCTCAAGGATAAAGGCAAAAAAACATTTGGTACTGGTCCTTCTACAAGATACGCTACTTATCCAGCGCTTTCATCCCCGCCTCTATCACCTCAACAATCCGATCCACATCGTACACCGCTCCTCGCCACACGCCACCGCTCGCCGCCTGCAAAGCCGCCCACAAACGCGTATCATCCGGCAGACGTGGGTCCGGTGCCAGATGCGGATGGGGTGCGCGTGCCTTGAGTAGTACCGCTCCCTCTTCGGGACTGAAGCGCTCTTCCCCATGCCCGATGAGATCCACGCTTCCCTCCAACTTCACACGATCCACTTCGATGCGAATGATATCACCATCCTGCACTTTGCCCAGCGGACCTCCCACCAGCGCTTCCGGCCCGACATGGCCGATGCACGCGCCCGTAGAGACGCCTGAGAAGCGCGCATCCGTCACCAGCGCCACATGCTTGCCGAACGGCAGATATTTCAGCGCCGCCGTTAACTGATACGTCTCCTCCATGCCCGTTCCCGATGGTCCGCGTCCCATCAACACCAGCACATCCCCCGCCTGAATATCGCCTCCCTTGATCGCTGCGATCGCATCAGGCTCACTCGTGAATACTTTCGCCGGTCCCGTATGACGATAAACGCCGTCCGCATCCACCACCGCTGGATCTATCGATGTCGATTTAATGACCGAGCCTTCGGGTGCCAGATTGCCGACCGGGAAGGTGACCGTGGAGGCCAATCCGCGTGCGTGCGCTGTCTCTGGGTCCATGATCACATCGTCCGACTGCACATTATCGACATCGAGCAAACGCTGTCGTACCTGCTTGCGCCGATCAGATTGCTCCCACCAATCAAGCACCTCGTCCAGCGTCTGCCCGGTGCACGTATGTACTCCCGTGTGCAGCAGTCCCAGACGGCGCAAATGCAACATCACTTCCGGCACCCCACCAGCCAGAAAGACGCGAATGGTCGGATGGTCCACGGGTCCATTCGGCAGCACGCTCACCAGACGCGGCACCTTGCGGTTGATCTCCTGCCAGTCCGCAACCGTTGGAATATGGAGCTTTGCGGCATGGGCAATCGCGGGAATGTGCAGCAGCAAATTGGTAGAACCGCCAAACGCTGCATGCACGGTCATCGCATTCTGGATAGCCTCGTCCGTCAGAATCTGCTGCATCCCCCAACCATTCTGCATCTGGCGCATTAACGCGTGCGATGACTGAACCGCCAGTTCTTCCCAGATAGGCTCGCCGGAAGGGGCCAGGGCAGAGTGCGGTAACGCCATGCCCAGCGCCTCTGCCACCACCTGTGCCGTTGCTGCGGTACCGAGAAATTGACAACCACCACCAGGAGACGCACAGGCTCGACAGGCCGCCTCAGACGCTTCATCCAGGGTCATTTCGCCATGCGTGAAACGAGCTCCGATACTCTGCACCTTGCCCGCATCCTCCCCATGTTCCGCCAGCAACGTCACGCCCCCAGGCACGAGAATGCCCGGCGTACTCCCCAGCGAGGCCAGCGCGATCAGCGTTGCGGGCAACCCCTTATCGCAGGTCGCAATGCCCATCACAGCTTTGCGCGTCGGTAGCGATCTGATCAGACGGCGCATCACGAGAGCGGCATCGTTGCGGTACGGCAAAGAATCAAACATCCCGGTCGTTCCCTGCGAACGACCATCACAGGGATCGCTCACATAGGCTGCATAGGGCACAGCTCCAAGCTGCTGCATTTCCAGCGCTGCGGCTCGCATCAAGCGCCCAACCTCCCAATGCCCCGTATGATACCCCAGCGCTACTGGAGTACCATCTTCCTCGCGAATGCCTCCCTGTGTGCTCAAGATCAAAATATGTTTGTGCAACACTTTTGCCGGGTCCCAGCCCATACCCACATTCTGCGTCAGACCAAACAGATCGCCACTGGCCCACTCACGCAACATTTGCGGTGTCAGGGGAAGTTTCCCTTGCGGCCCCGGTGCGCGGGTGCGAATAGCGTACATATCTGGACGATCCGAGTGCATTAATGCTGATACAACATCGACCCCTTGTTTCTGGGCGTCAAATGGTACCTTATCTTCCATGTCTCCTGCTTCTCCTCTCTGAGTTTCAGATACAATCGCGATACAATTCTTTTTCCATTCTGCTCTGACTAGCCACATAAGGCAATTTTTGGGTACATAATTGCACTGTTTATTATAGCAGCTTGCTTACCGGAGATGGCAAAATGCGCCTTCCACTATCAACTGGATTAGCAATTTCTAAACGGTTAAAGAGTTATGTTGAATAAGTGAAACTTCTCGTCTGTATGGGCCGTATCACAGTAGTATACAACTCCGCCCTCTTATCTATGCGGTAGGTTGTAGCATAGTTAGTGATAGAGAAAGAAGGGATGCCAGATGAATCGATTTTTCAAAGGCGTGCTTTGCGGGGTGGGTATTGGCTTACTCATAGCACCGATGCGCGGCGAGGAGATGCGCCGTCTGGTGACACAGCGCGCTCGAGAATTCCGTGGCTATCTTCCTGAAAATGAGCAGTTGAGCCGGTATTCCAGTCAGGTCGGCGACCGTGTCTCTCATACCGCTGATGTGTTAAAAGATTACGCACAGCATACCGCCTCAAATGTAAAACAGGGGAGCCAGAAATTCGGGCAACAAACCAGAGATACAGCCACGACCATCCAGCAAGATAGCCAGGATGTTATGGATAGCACAAAGGACACCATCAGAACGGCGAAGACAAATGTGAAAAATTCGCCCCAACCGCCAACGTCAAATTACTAGTCCCTCAATAGCCAGGGTAAAGGGGCCGATCCGGTTCTACCATATCGGCCTTCATACCCACTCCAAATCAGATCATCCATTCCTTTTCACATATTCCTCGCACATGCACACCAGGATCAGCGTTGAAAAACCGCACGCCTTTAGTACTATCAATCTCGATACTCGATCACTCCGCGTGCTATACTGGGCTGCAATAAGCATTTATCTCAATCTGAAAAAAATAGCATATCTACCTCTCATTTTATCTATGAATACACAGGATTATCCATGCAAACCAATACTACCAGTCAACAAGCGGAACCTGCACGCTCTCCCAGTTCTACTGTTTTCAAGATGCCGTATCCAAAGTTTTTGCGGACGCAGAACCGCCCACTCGATCTGGCACTCTTTCTCATACTTACGCTATCGGCCCAGCTGCCACGCATCCTTCTCGCACGCCAGCTGGATGTCGTGACCGATGAGACGGTCTATATTCTGGGAGCTAAAATCTATTTTCATCAGGCAACTCATCTGGCGTTTCGCTCAAGCGCCTGGGACTATAATTATGAGCATCCTGCGCTGGTAAAATTATGTATTGGTCTGGTGCTTTTTATGAATGCGCACCTTGGACATCTCCTCCCCGAACTCTTCGCCGCGCGCATACCCAGTATCCTCTGTGGCACCTTGCTTGTGCTGGCTATTTATGTCCTGGGCAAAAGCCCGTTTGGACGCACCATCGCCTTTCCGGCCGCCCTCTGCCTGGCATTCAGTCCCTGGCTCACCTATTTTAGCGCTCTTGCCTATCTCGATACCCCCATGACGATGTTCGTCGCGCTTGCCTTTCTTCTCGTCTGGTACGCCCCTCGCCGCCCCTGGCTCTATCCTCTTATCGCCATCTGCATCGCGCTGGGGGCCGCCTGCAAATATCCTGCCGCGCTGGCACTGCCCGGATTGCTCGCCTACATCCTCTATATCTATCTCGTCCAGCACCGCTCATTGCCGAGCGCGGAACGACCAGCACTCCCCTGGCGCATGTGGCTCATTGCATGCATCATTCTCCCGTTCGTCTTTTTGCTCGTCGATCCGGCCATCTGGCGCAGCCCTGTCCGCTTGCTCCTGCACAGTCTGGATTTTGAGTGGAATCACGCCTCTGAGGGCCACGCCTTCTTTCTCAATGGGCACGTCTATTTCCATACGCCTTTCTGGACGATTCTTTTTATTACATTGACAAAGATGAGTCTATTTGTCACCGTGCCCGCCGCTGGCTTTCTCCTCCTGCTGCTTTTTCGTCTCATTTCTCCTCTTACAAGACCACGTGCAATAAGAAAACCTATCGAGCCACAGGCTATCCTGCTCTTTTGCTGGCTGCTCGGCATTCTTATCCCCTTCAGCCAGCTCATAATTGTTGTGGGCTCCCATTATGAGCTACCCATCGCAGAGCCAACGGCGCTGGCCGCCGCTTACAGCCTCTCTACGCTGATAACCTTTCTCCAACGCAAATATGCCAGAAACGATGTTCAGCTGGTAGAGATGAGTACCGAACGACAAACAGAGCCCGGCGGATCCCGTATCCGTTGGCAGGGATCTCTGCTCCTGCAAATTTTTCTCCTCTGTCTCGTGCTGGCAGGCCCACACGTATGGGGCCTTCTGACTAACAATGCGGCCGAAGGCTATACAAGCGAGCTTTTTCAGGGAGAAAACGGGGCCTTGCAGGTAGCATACCCGGGCTATCGTGAGGGGGCACTCTGGCTGGCACAGCATACACAGGGACCCGCCAATGTGGGCCTGGTGGCCCTGGTGAATACGTTGCAACATGGCCCGGACGGGGTTTCCTGGTATAACTATAACGCATCATTACCCGCAAGATTGCGTTTCAGCGAAGCGCATCCTGATGCTCCTACCTATTCTTCCTATACTTACCTCATCTGGCCTATGCATCTCGTCCAGCGTGGTTATGCTCTGCCACCTCCACACTCTCTGCACATAGTCCACATTATTACTGGAGGGCAGACTATTTATTGTTACATCCTGGCTCACTCTACCGTTTCTATCTCTCAGTAACATTTTTTTGCCCGTGTACTTTTCTCTTTTTGAGATAGCTGAGGATAGAATTTTCGTGAAGCGACCTATGAAACACGCACCAGTACGGGAGATTCTCTGGATCTTTGTGCTGACCCGCCTTCTGCTTGTATTGATTACTTACTTCGGCTATATCATTCTGATTATGCCCAATTACTCCAGTACACCAGTAGATCTGGTCGCGATATGTACTTCGTGGAATCACTGGGATGCCGCCAATTATGTACGGATTGCACAATTCGGCTATCAAACGTACTATGATGTTGCCTTTTTTCCCTTGTTTCCGCTGCTAATCAGAATTATCGCCTTTCCCTTTGGTCCGATGGCCTATCTACCCGTCGGCATCATTATCAGTAACGCAGCTCTGCTCGGCGCGATGTTTGTTATCTATCAACTCGCAGTCGAGATCGGCGGGGAGGAGGTAGCACGTCGCACGCTACTGTACCTCTGCATTTTCCCAACGGCGTTTTTCTTTTTTCCCGCGTACAATGAATCACTCTTCATTCTGCTTACGTCGGGAGCATTCCTGGCCATGCGCCGCGAACGCTGGTGGCTGGCCGGTCTGCTCGGCTTCCTGGCCGCGATGACGCGCTCTGTGGGGATACTCCTCGTCTTCCCCTATCTCTTCGAAATCTGGCAAAACTATCGCGAGGAGATCATACGCTGGCGCACAAGCCTGGGCAAATTACTTCTCACTATCCTTCCCATTGTCTTGATTCCGGCGGGGCTCGGACTCTATGCACTCTATTGCTGGCAGATCCGCGGTGATCCGCTGGCCTTCGCCGCTGTCCAGAGCCATTGGGCACGTCAGGCAACCTGGCCCTGGCAGGGCATCTGGCAAGCTCTCTTCGAGGTCTTCTGGAGTCAACCCCTCGGTTCTTCCAACGAGGCTCAGATCCTCATCGATCTCAGCGCAACACTCGGCTTTATTGCCCTCACTATTCTCGGTTGGAAGAAACACCGGAAAAGCTATATACTCTGGTCTGCCGTTCTTTTGCTCACTGACATCCTGAGTTCAACGCTCGGACAGCCCGATCCACTCATCTCAAATCGGCGCTTTGTGCTTGAACTCTTCCCTGCATTCATTACGTTAGCAATGCTCGGCATCAAACGCCCTCGCCTCCATCAAACAATAGTGACGATTTTCCCTGCTCTCTATGGGCTCTTTGGTTTTCTCTTTCTTTTGAATCGCTGGATGGTATAGAAAGTTCGCCGTATGAATAAGTCTACAATAACACGCCCATTCCCTCACCTGGAGCCTGAATCCAGCAAAGAACAACAACAACAGCAGAGACGTCCACGCTCAACCCTTGCCTGGTTTGCGCTACCTTTTTTCGTCTGCATTCTGATGATGGCTACTCCCCTGGCTCGCATGGCGGGAACGACGATACAAAGCACCCGACCGACGAATGCGATCATTCTTTTGTCGGGAGGGTGGATGCCCTTAAATATTGGCTTTAGTGGCACGCTCCATAATGTTGAGATGGCGACGCATATCGTTTTCTTTATGCTGTTCGTTGCCATCGCGTTTCTCATCTACGCCGGTGCAGCTTATACGATCTGGCGCAAGCCTGCCTTCTTTTCCTCACGCGCAACGATACGCTGGATCTGGCTGACGGTGATTGCGTGTAGCGTGATCCTTATCCTGACTCCTGCGATGCTCTCACACGACATCTTCGCCTACAGCAGCTACGGTCGTATCCTGGCAATCTACCATGCCAATCCCTACTTTACGCCCTTCGCGGATTTCCCCCACGATCCCTTTTACCCGCTTGACGATTGGAAGTATACTCCCTCCGCCTACGGTCCAATCTGGCAGGCACTCAGCACGCTGATCGCCCTTCTCTGCGGCAATCAGCCCGCTACTTCGCTGGTCACGTATCAGGTGCTCGGCGTGGTGCTCCACCTGTGCAATATGTTTCTGATCATCGGGACGCTGCGTGCCCTGAACTACTCTGAGCGAACGACGGTCCTGGGCGCTTTACTGTATGCCTGGAACCCGCTGGCCCTTCTGGAAAGCTGTTTTAGTGGACATAACGATGTGCTTCTGATTACGTTTCTCCTGCTCGGACTCTGGTCCTTTGCCCGCATAGAACGACGGCAGGCACAGGAAGCACAAAAATTTCGGCTCCATCGCTATCTCCTCCCTCTACTCTTTCTGACGTTCGCGGTACTTATCAAGGCCAGCGCTGCCCCCATGCTCGTCCTTTTTCTGGTACTGCTGGCACGCCGGGCCTTTCTCTCTGTACCCACACGTGCGACAACACGCTTTTTTCTCCGCAGCTGGTTCGTTGCCTTACGAACTATCTGTCTTGCCGGACTCCTCAGCGGAGCAATCATGCTACTCCTGTATGGACCGTTCTGGTACGGTAGGAGCATACAGGCTATCATTGCCAGCTTCACTACAACCCCTGCCGCCAGCTCATCCTATGGCTCGATTTTGCGCGCCCTCCAGGATTGGACGCTACTCTACGGCCAACCCACCGCTGGCCTGAGTGGATACCTTTGCTCGCTCTTCCTCCTCCGTAGCACCTGGGATACGCTCAATATGCTCGTGCTGGTGATCTCTATGCTCTCGAGCGTTTTCTGGATCTGGTACAGGCCCACGATACGCACGCTGGCATTAGCAACGCTCGCCGTTCTGGGGGCCGTACTTCTCGTGACGCCCTGGTTTTTCCCCTGGTATGTGACGTGGCTGGTGGCTCTGGCGGCTGTGATCCTGCCCGCATTTGAGGGACGCCTCGGTCGCGCGCTCATTGGTGGCAGTATAGCTTTCTCAGCCTCGGCGTTCTGTATCTACCTGTACATGCGCGGCGTTCCCCCCATTGGCGGCTGGGTCGGACTGGCCTGCCTCACGACCATCGCACCGCCCATTCTGGCCTTCCTGTTGCTCCTGTGCATTCCGTCTGCTCGTCGACAGGTAGTATAAATCAATTCCCTACCGTGTTCCCCAAGGCCCCCATCAATGATCTCCGTAGAGGCGATCATTGATGGGACTCATCATCTCCTCTCACGCCCATAAAAGCCTCCTGGTCACTTGCTTTTCCCGAGATCAGAGCATATACTCACCTGCAAGACATTTTGGGGAACAAAATCGCAGCAAGGAGAGCTATGCCAAAACCTGCCCGCTTCACACTTGCCTTTTCGGAAGAGAGCAAGCAGTACGAACTCTACGAACACGATCGTTTCCTGCTCCAGGCTCATGGCGCATCGTGGCTCACATGGCTGAGCACGCATCCATCCTTTGCTTTTTGTGGGAAAAACGGTCGCTTCAATCTCCTCAAAGAAGCGCGCAAGCAGAACGGTGAAGGATACTGGTATGCCTACCAACGTCAGGGGAAACGTATTACAAAACGCTACGTGGGCAAAAGCCTTGAAGTCGTACCAGACCGCTTAGAAGAGATCGGGAATGCATTTCAAGAGATCTCACTCCCCTCTCCTCTGCTCATTTCGAAGTTTCAGATTCCCCATGTCTCAGCCCGGCTTTTGCGGCGCGAACGTTTGCTCACGCTTCTCGATGCTGGCAAACAACGCTCTCTTACACTCCTCGCGGCCCCCGCAGGCAGTGGGAAAACGACGCTTGTGGCTCAGTGGATAGCGACGCACAAAGAAGAAGAACGCTCGCTTTTCCCGCCAATTGCCTGGGTCTCACTCGACAAAAACGATAACGATCTCGTCCGTTTCTGGCGCTACGTGCTCACTGCCT
The DNA here is from genome assembly GCA_035493895.1 of Ktedonobacteraceae bacterium. Classification (GTDB taxonomy): domain Bacteria; phylum Chloroflexota; class Ktedonobacteria; order Ktedonobacterales; family Ktedonobacteraceae; genus DATJHM01. The sequence continues at coordinate 12,351 of DATJHM010000254.1, read as the reverse complement.
GCAACGTGTTTCAGACGAACTGCGGACAAACGGCGCTGCGCCAGCTTGCCACGCTCTCATCGTTTCCCCCTGAAATGACGCTACTCGAAGCGACCCTCGCCCATTTTCTCAACGCTCTTGCCCGCTCTGCCTGCGAGGGACTTCTCATTCTGGACGATTATCAGGTGATTATATCCTCGCATATTCACCAGACATTGACCTTTTTCCTCACCCATCTTCCCCCTTCAATACATCTCATGCTCATTACGCGCACGCTTCCAGCCTTTCCGCTGGCCCAACTACGCGCACGCGGAGCATTGAGCGAGATCGCTGCCCACGATCTCCGCTTTTCTCAGGAGGAGACGCTCGCTTTCTTTCAGCATAGCTTCCCTTCACTCTCACTGGCAAAGGCAATCGAGCAAATTGATGCCCGTTTGGAGGGGTGGGCTGCCGGGCTGCATTTGTTCGCGCTTTCTCTCCAACGCTCTTCGACAGAAGAAACGATCAGGCAGCATCTCGCTGGTTTTGTAAGCGAACATCGTCCCCTCCACGATTATTTTATTGAAGAGGTTCTCGATACGCAAACCGTCTCGCAACAACAGTTTCTCTTGTGCACTAGTTTGCTCAATCGTCTGACCGCTTCTCTTTGCGATGCGGTGATGGAACGACAGGATAGCGCAACTGTACTGAGATCGCTAGAACGCGCTGGCTTGTTTGTGGAACGTCTGGATGGTCCCGGACAGTGGTATCGTTACCACGCTCTGTTCGCCGAAGCTATGCGTGCAGAGACACGATGGCGACTCGATGAGGAGACGATACGAGCAATATTCCTTCGCGCTGGTCGCTGGTATGAGCAGGAGGGATTGCTCACGGAAGCCATCGAGCAGGCCCTTCAAACACAGGAGCCAGTATACGCAGCAGCCATGATCGAACGATATCTGACCCGAATTGGCTTCGATGAGATGCAAGAGTTCTCGACATTACGACGCTGGCTGGAACAGCTTCCCACCAATATCCTCTCTCTGTACCCACTGCTCTGTCTGCACAAAGCTCAGGTCCTCTCTCTCAGCTTTGCTCCAGAACCACCACCATCCAATCTGCTCGCACAAATGGATGAGCTTTTACAAATGGCTGAGGCACGCTGGCATGCCGAAGACAATACTGCTCGTCTCGGCGAAGTCTATGCGTTTCGCGCTTACCTCGCGACACGCCAGCGCGCACAGGAGCAAGCGTACACGTATGCCAGCCAGGCGCTCCACTGGCTACCGATAGCATCCCAGCACTGGCGGGGTGTCTGTCTGAATCTTCTAGGAGCTGGCGAACTATCGTGGGGACAACTCTCCCGGGCTCAAACGCTACTACAGGAGGCACTCACGATCTGGACAAATCTGCATCATGTGCACGGAGCACGAAGCTGCATGCTACTTCTAGCCACACTCTATTTCGAGCAAGGTGCATTACGTCTCGCCGCCGCCTGCTACGAGCGCGTTGCACAGGAAGCAAGAGAGGTAGGAGATCGCGAAGATCTCATCCCGGCGTTGATCGGGTTGGCGCAACTCTCGTACGAGTGGAATGATCTGGAGGCTGCCGAGCAGGCGGCTCAAGAGGCCTGGGATGCGAGCGAGCGGATGGGTAGCCCGGAATTATTGATGCGCTCAGCCTTCGTCCTGATCAAGATCCAATTTCAGTACTCAGCGGGTCGTCTGATTATGCCCCAGGGACAAAAAATGCTCGTTGAGCAGCGCATTGCTTCTTTGCTTATGCAATGCGCTGCTCGTGCAGATCTCTCCACCGAAGTGCAACTCTGTCAACTGCACTACTGGCTTGCAGAAGGAGATGTAACCACGGTTCAGCATCGCCTCACGATGTTGACTATCCCTGAAGGAAACACATATACCCACATACGCAAACACAAAAAATTGCTGGAGATACGCGTGCTTTTGGAGCAGAAGAAGTATCGTCAGGCTTTTGAGGAGCTGGAACGCTTGCGGGAAGCGGCACTGCAAGAGGGGCGAGGACGAATGCTCCTGCAAATCCAGCTTCTTCTTGCAAGGCTACATCTGACCGAGAAGCATATACAGGAGGCTCACCAAACGCTGAACGCCGCCCTCCTGTTCACTCACACCGAAGGATATCTCCGTTCCTTTCTCGATGAGGGCAGAGAAATAGCAGAACTGCTGCGAATGATGCAATCACGAGGAGCAGAGCCCCCTATTCTCAACTCTATCCAGACCATTTTATCGTCCTTTGGGCCGACTCCACGTCGCGCGACAGCGGCACTGGCACCCCTTTCCCAACAGGAACAGCGTGTGTTGCATCTGATTGTTGCTGAGCTTTCCTATCCTGAAATTGCGCGTGAGCTGACCATTTCTCTCAATACCGTGAAAACACACGTCAATACTGTCTATCGCAAGCTCAATGTGCATAGCCGTCGAGAAGCACGCGCCGTCGCTCAGGATCTCCACCTTTTCGCATCAGAACGCTAAAAAATCACGAGAGCAGGTGATGCGCTCTCACCCTCCTGCACTCTATACTGTCTCCTCGTACAAGCGATGATACCTATTTCTGCCAGGAGGAAACAGAATGAGTGCTACCAATATGAGCTATGATGAGAAAGTTCCCGTACTTATTGTCGGAGGGAGTGTCGTCGGCCTTTCCATGGCGACCTTTCTATCATGGCATGGCATTCCTGCATTACTGGTTGAACGCCACGCCACGACATCCATCCATACCCGTGCAGGCGTGTTTAACGCACGAAGCATGGAACTCTTTCGTCAGGTCGGCCTGGAGCCTGCCATCTTTGCCCTGGAAACGCCACCAGAGCCGTCTGGCGAGATGGGTCTGCGCGTAGAAAGCCTGACGGGAAAAGTGCTCGATACCGCTGAAGCAACATTTCACCGCCAGGCCAAATTCAGCAATCCCTTCACCAGTCCATCTCGAACTGCGATGATAGGACAGGATCAACTGGAACCACTCTTGCGAACACAGGCAACAGCTTCAGGTTGCACTATCCGCTTTGGCACAGAGCTGGTGCATTTCACACAGCATGCTGACGGTATTCACGCCCAAATTCGTGAACAGGCAACAGGCCAGGAACGCCGTATCCACGCCCAATATCTCGTCGCGGCCGATGGCAACAGAAGTGCGATTCGCCAACAGCTCGGTATAGAATCATATGGATATGGGAAGCTCGGGCAATGGATCAGCATCATCTTTCGCGCCGATCTCACGCAGGCGCTGCATGGGCGCAAGATCACACTCTGTTTTATCAATAACGACACACTCGATGGGGTCATCGGGCAATCGCAAGATGATCGCTGGGCATTGTTTGCCAATGTCAAAACACAACAGCCCGATAAACGTCCCGATGCGCTCTCAGAGGCACGCTGTCTCGAACTCATTCACGCAGCGATCGGTCTCCCCGATCAGCCCGTCGAGATCGTAAGCACACTCCCCTGGGAGCTTGCTTCACGCGTTGCCGCACGCTACCAGCAAGATCGTGTCTTTCTTGTCGGCGATGCGGCGCACGTGATGACGACGATGGGCGCTTTCGGCGCGAATACTGGCATTGCCGATGCCCACAATCTCGCCTGGAAACTGGCCCTGGTACTCAAAAACAAGGCGCATGCCGATCTTCTCGCAACCTACGACCCGGAACGACAACCGGCAGCGGATCTCGCGGTGGGAGTCTCCACGGCCTTATACGCCTATCGCTTGCCTCATCTTGAGGAGAGAGAAGCCATCACGCAGAGCGCCAACCAGCTACTCTTGCGCGTGCGTAAAGATCCCCTTCAACCCACAGCATTCAGCGTGATCTATGGCTATCGATACCGTTCAACGGCCATTCTCTCTGAGGATGAGCATGATGACGTGCTCTTCGAGAACGAACCCTCGGGACGCCCTGGCACCCGCGCTCCCCACGTCTGGTTAACACACAATGGCGAACAAATCTCTATCCTCGATCTGTATGGGAAAAACTTTGTTCTGCTCACAGGTTCCGCCGGACAGACGTGGCACAAACTGTTTATCGATGCAGAAAACAGCTCCGGCCTATCCATAGATAAATACATGATTGGATCAGATCAACAATATATCGATGACAACGCCGATTTTCTTTCGAGCTATGGCATAAGCAGCTCAGGAGCTGTTCTGGTTCGTCCCGATGGCTTCATCGCCTGGCATGCCCAAAACGCCACCACTCCTGCCGATCGGCAACTTATAACACATCTTCTGTACAAATAACCCCTATTGTGCCATCATCAAATTAAAGCTGTTCGATGATGGCACAATAGGGATAACATAAAAACGGCATCATGCCCGTTCCATACCTACTGTTGCGCCAGTGCTACAGGTGACGGCCCCGGTTCAACCACCACAGGCTCATGGGTCACGATACGCCGTCGAAAGGTTGCTATACAGAGCAATACCACCACAAGGCCCAGCAGGAGCAGATTGCGGATCGTAACTACCGGGTAAAACAGGGAGAGATAGGGTACCTGATCGAGCACCTTGACCATATCGTAAATGATCGGATAGTCCCACGTCGTCAGCAGACTGATCAGGCCCCAGGAGAGCAACCAGCGCCAATCAGCCTCCCCTACAAACGCGACCAGCGGTGCCACCCAGAGCAGATATTGCGGACTGAATACCTTGCCCGTGAGAAGCACAATAAGCAAGATCAGTACGCAGGACAATCCCAGATCGATTTTTCGCCGCCATTGTAGCCAGTAGGTGTACAAAATACCCGCCGCAAAACCCACGCTTGCCAGCAGTGAGACGTCTTTCGAGAGGGGACTGAAGACATTGAGCGAGCCATACGTCTTTTCAAAACCCTGGATGGGGAAGCCAAAATGGCTGGCAACCCAGATCAGCGAGGAGGCCATCGATTCTACTTGCACCGGTCTATTACTAAAATAGCTTAATGTGCCTAACGTTCCTTCGACACTGAGAAGAAGCGAAATACACGTCAACACCCCGCAGATGACCACGTACACTGCCAGCGGGAGCCAGCGTCGCCAGGCATACCATCTCTCCGAGATCGCAAATTGTTGCGCCAGCAGAAAAGGAATCAAGAGGATAGCCGGATAATATTTCGCCATGGTCGCCAGCGCCAGAAAAGCAAAAGCCCAGTTCCAGTGCTTCCGCGTGGCAAAAATGAGCGCGACCAGCGTCAGGAAGGCGGGCACAAGATCAAAGCGACCCGCCGCTGTCGCCCAACCTCCTGCTACAATATAAAGTACTGCCACTATCGCCGCTTTTCGCGAACGGAAACAGGCCAGCAAGATGTACGTGATCGCCACAACGAGTTCCATCAAAAATGCATACCGCACCTGATACATATTCCCGGGCCCAATCGCGCTCAGACTGAAAGGCACCAGCGTCAATAAAGGATATTCACGCGGCAAAGAATGCAGCGGCTCGTTGGGATTTTGTTTCTGAACCAGCTGAATAAGCGCTCCAGGAAGATGATACTTCTGCATTTCCGTTAAAATCTGGGTCTGGTTGATGTACTTGATGGAGGGGTCGGGATTGGTGATAAAGCTACACTGCTCAGGGGAAAATGGCTTCAGACCTGGCAACCCATGCATAAAGGCCGCAACATAACACTGATATTTCGCCACATCCGTATAGGGACGAAACACCTGCCAGCTCTCACTATTCGCGCGCTGTGCATCTGGTCGCCATGCCGCCCCCCAGAATAATAACACGCCCATGATGATCAACACAGCGACATCCAGAAGAATCCAGAGTACCGTTGCTCTTTTTATCATTATTTTATTTTCACGCTTTTCTGTTCCCTGCGTTTTCACATTCATGATCTCTATCCCGACCTCGTAATACTTTAACAGATGTCCGCCCTAGTATAGAAAGAGGAGACCAGAGCTGTCAATGCAAACTGTTATGAATATGCCTTTTTGGTATTATCACATATATCAACGTGTATCGAATTGAATATCAATGCAATTGCTCGAAATACGATCGCATTCCTATACGCTTTTACACATTCACTCTCTTCTCTCTTCAACCTGACCAGATACCGATGCGTAATTAACACTGATACTACAAAAACTATTCCTGGATCATTCAATGATGCCGACGACAAGGAGATTTTCTATGCACATATGGCAGCGGTTTACGACCCTCTTGCCCGTCCCATCACTGACGCACATAGATGTGTTTCAAATACTTCAGCAGGCACTACAAACGCTCGGCTATCCCGGCGTCGCTCTGTTTGTGATGATCGAAAGCTCCGGCATCCCGTTCCCGGGCGAGACGATGCTCTTACTGGCTGCATTTTATGCGGCTATCGATCATCAGATGTCCATTGTGCTCATTATCATTGCCGCTGCCCTGGGTGCAATTATCGGCGATAATATTGGCTTCTCCGTTGGACGCTCGGGCGGAAAGGCCTTTCTGACACGCTATGGCCGCTATCTGTTTGTGAAACCAGAACATATGGAACGCGCCGAACAGTTCTTTAGCAAGCACGGCAATAAAACGGTCTTTCTCGGACGTTTCATCGCTGTGCTCCGTGCCTGGGCCGCTTTCCTAGCCGGTGTTCATCAGATGCACTGGAAAACTTTCTTTTTCTATAATATGCTCGGCGGCATTCTCTGGGCCGTTCTCTACGGGCTCCTCGGCTACTTTGCCGGGCGCATCTTTCACGATAACTTCGCCAGAGTTGAACATCTCGCGGCTATCATCAGCTGGTCGCTCGGCAGTTTGATCGTGCTCGGTGTCGCCATTTTCGTGATCAGGCACTATGTTCGCTCGCGCTGCGTGAAACAACAATGAAAGATTGTTTGTAACGGTCATTTTCGCTACTACTGCACGACAACGGAATATGCTACAATAAAGGGGCGCTGGTCAAGGTTGAACCCGAAAGAGAGTATGTTGTATGCAATTAGATGTTGGACAACGATTTGACCGTTATCAGATCGTTCGCAAGCTAGGGATGGGTATCTCAGGCGAGAGCTATGAAGCTCAGGATACCTTGCTCCAACGCACGGTAACACTCAAGCTGATTCACCCCTGGTCCACGCTACCAGATGCGACCCGCCGTCAGTTTTTTCGCGAAATGCAAACGATGAGCCTCCTCAATCATCCCGGAATCGCCAGTATCCTCGACTATAGTGATGTTGATAGACAACTCTATCTGGCCCACAAATACACGCCACTCGGCTCCCTTCTCGGTCCAGAGGGACGAACGTGGTTCTCACCACCACTTCCCATTGAGGATGCGATTCACTACACGGTACAGCTCACGCAACCACTCTCTTATCTCCACTATAACGGCTTCTTCCACGGCGCACTGACGCTGGCAAACATTCTGATTCAGCACGATCCTGCACATTCCACTTCCCCGACGACACAATTCTTGCTGGCCGATGCAAGTCTGGCACACTTTGTACGCCGCTATGGCCATCCCGTTATGACGCATTTGCCCATTACGGCCGCACCTGAACAATTTTACAAACGCATGACTGCGGCCAGCGATCAATATGCTCTGGCTTCTCTTCTCTATTACTGGCTGGCCGCTTGCCCACCATTTCTGGGCTCACCTGAGGAGATCAAGCAGCAAAAACTACATACAACGCCGCTTCCTCTCTCTACACACAATCCACTGGTCCCCCAGGAACTGGCGCAAGTTGTCCAGCGCGCCTTGAGTACGTCGATAGAAGATCGCTTCCCTTCACTACAGGCTTTCGCAGACGCATTGCAACAGGCCGATCAACCGCCAGCACCCGAGGAGGAGACTGACCCTGAGCTACCCAGCGTGCTTCCAGCCTGGAAACAGGAGAGCAATGGACATACGAACAATCTCGAAATTGCAGAACCTTCCTCTGAAGTTCTGGAGGAGACCACTCCTGTACTGACCAGTCTGAATCCAATCGAAGTACAGGAGGCGAATGGACATATCAGCGACCTTGAGATTGCAGATCTCGCAGCAGAACCTCTATTCGCGCCGATCGACATCCCTGATCCTGATCCTGATCCTGAATCCGCACCCGTAGAATCTGCACCAGCCGCTCAAAACGAGTTCCTCTCTGCCTCACAACCCCAATCGCTACCAGAGATCTCACAACCAGCAGATACCGCCGAAATTCAACAGGACCCGCCCATCAATACAGTACCAGATGCCGCTGAAGCCCTCGTTGAACATCCTGTCACTTCTCTGCCAGACCCCGCCGATTCGCCACAAGAACCTTCCGTCGATGAGCCACCAGCCGTCACCGATTCGCCACAAGATCTTCCCGTCGATGAGCCACTTGATGTCACAGCGATCGATCCAGAGGTAGCAGAGGCTGCCCCATCCCCCATACCCTCTCATCCCCACTTCATCATCACCTCACCCTATGCAGAAACGCCTTACGAGGTGATCATTGATCGCGAGGAGATGACGATCGGGCGCGCCGGTTCAAGCGACATTTTGCTCGATTACGATCCTTTCACCTCTCGCCATCATGCGCTCCTCCAGAAACGCGATGAACGCTATATTCTCAGTGATCGACGCAGCGCCTATGGAACAAGCGTGAATGGGCAACAGCTTCTCAATGAGCAACACTGGCCTCTGCAAGAGGGTGACCAGATCAGTATCGGCCAATACAAACTTGTTTTCTGCGCCTCGCCAACGCAGGAGGCTCGCACACAAACGCCGCAGAATGCGCAGATCTAACTGCCCAAATATATTATCGTGAAGAAAAAAGCGAGAGTGAAGAAAATCTATGAATGATGCTACTATTCGTGCTTTTTTAAGCAGTTTAAGCCAGACAGGACAACAACATGATGCTCAGGAGCAGGAGCACAGTCAGAAGATGCTGAACCTGGAACCAGAAACGGCGCAGTTTCTCCATATGTTGCTTCGCAGCAGCCAGCGCACACGCTTGCTTGAGATTGGTACCTCTAACGGTTACAGTACCATCTGGCTCGCATGGGCGTTGTCTACAACCGGCGGACACATGGCCAGCGTCGATCGCAGCGCACAAAAGCAGGCATTGGCCGATGCCAATCTACGCCAGGCCGGGCTGCGTGAGAGGGTTGATCTTTACTGTGGCGATGCAACAGAGATTGTCGCTGGCTTGCCCGGCCCCTTTGATTGCGTGTTCTTCGACGCCGATCGTTATAGCGCCCCCGCGCAGTTATCCCTGTTGCTCCCCAAACTCACATCGGATGTGCTCATTCTCGCCGACAATGTGCTCTCTCATCCCCACGAAATCGCGGGCTACTTGCAAGCCCTGGAGACCCTGCCACACTTCGAGCGCATGGTTGTCCCGATCGGCAAAGGCTTGAGTATCGCATACCGCTCCAGCTTATAATGCCTGAACCGTTGCCTGCCCGGGACCGGCTGCGGCACGACAGATATCAATGTTCGCCTGACGTCCAGTGCGTTTCGGGTAGTGCTCTTCAACCGCCTGACGCAGTGCCGCAACCGCCTCGGTGCGTACCAGATTAATCGTGCAGCCACCAAAGCCTCCCCCCATCATGCGCGCCCCCAGCACTCCCGGGACCGGGCGTACGATCTCAACCAGCGCATCCAACTCCATGCAGCTTACTTCATACTCATCCCGCAACGCTGCATGTCCCGCATACAGAATCGTTCCGGTGGCCTCAATATCGCCCTTCTCCAGCAGCCGCACGACCTGATGCACGCGCTCATTCTCCGCAATCACATATCCAGCTCGCTTGCTGAGAAGCGCGGGTAAGTGCTCTTTATAGCGCGCAAATTGTTCCGGCGTAATATCTCGTAGCGCTTTGATATACTGCACATCAGTTCCCGGCTCATATTGCGCAATCAGATCGCGCACCAGAGCCGTTGTCTGCTCACACTGCTGACGACGCTCGTTATACGCTGTATTTGCCAGTTCACGACGGGCGTTGGTATCGATCACGACAAGTGAGAGCTCAGGCGCGGAAAACGGAATATAACGATGCTCAAACGAACGGCAATCCAGCAAAATCGCCTTTTCGGGACGTCCCAGACACGAGGCGGCCTGATCGAGAATACCGCTACGCAATCCCGAAGCGACATGCTCTGCACGCTGACAGCAGGCGGCGACTTCCATAGGTGTTTTCGTGGCCCCCTCTTCAGCAACCGTGAACCGACCAGCCGAAAAGAACGAAAAAGCCTGGACGGTGGCGACCTCTAATGCCGCCGAAGAACTCATCCCCCCACCCAGAGGAACATCGCCTCCTACGACGGCATCAAAGCCATTGAGCACGAGTCCATCCCGCAATAATTCGCTGGCCACTCCCAGCACATAGCGCGCCCAACCGGGCAAAGGACTACGTTGCTGCTCAAAATTATCCGGCAAACCTGCCAGCGTAAACTGTGCTCGCTCGTGAAAGTGCGTGGACCAGAGCCGCACGATGCCATCATCGCGCATGCGACCGGCAAATGCCGCAACACGATCCACGGCCAGCGGAAGCACGAAACCATCGTTATAATCAGTGTGCTCGCCAATATAATTCACGCGTCCCGGAGCCCACGCAACGCCCAGAGGACCGGTATAGCTCACACCATCTGGGAAAATCTGGGAAAATTGCCCCAATACCTCATTGACCGGTGGCAATAGTGTCGTCATCGAGTCTTCTCCCCGGCAATAGCCTCACGTAACTCCTGCGCTTTCTGGGCAGGACTGGAATCGTTTGTCCAGAGTCCCCAGATCGATTCTGAGGAGGCGGCAAATTTTAATTTCCCTGGGGCCCGACCAATGGCCAGAATCTCAACATGAAAGTGGAAACGCTCATCGGCATGTTGGTGCAGGCCCAGCAGATATGGCATCGGAGCCATCGCTCCGTCAAATAAATTATTGTGGCCACGAATCACTGTCAATAACATTTCGGCAAGATCGCGCAACTCATCATCGTTCATCAATGCAATATTCGCCGCGTGACGCTGCGGATACAGATGGGTCTCGTAGGGATAGCGCACGTAGGGCGGCAAAAAAGCCTGCCAGGTTGCATTTGTCGCAACCTCGTGCTCCCCTCCACTCAATTCTGTACGCACACGACAAAACGGACAGCCCAGGCTGGACGCATCATCCTGCAAGACGGTCTCTAGCTTGCGCTCTAAAATCGGAGGCAGCACGGAGACGCCATAGGTTTGCCCATGCGGGTGATACTGTGTCTGTCCGATCGCTTCCCCGCTGTTCTCGAACGTCATCACGGCCGGGTAGCGCGAAGAGAGATCACGATACAGGTCGCGCCAGAGCTTTGTAACGGCAAATACTTCATCGACGCTTAATTGCGTAAATGTCCGCTGATGATCTCGATGATAAATCACCACATAGGCCTCACCTACGGGAGGAGCCAGCGGAGGGAAATCGTTCGGGTGCAGCCAGACCTGCGTATCCGGCCCAACACGCCCCTCTTCGATATCCGCGCAGAAAGGGCAACTATTCGTTCCTTCACGCCGACTCATACGGTGCGGCGCATTGACAAGATATTGACGTAAAATAGGATTCCAGATTAATGGCGTTTTCTGTTCCATCATAGCCTCTATTTACACATGATGATGCATTGCCCGGCTCCCCATCAGCACGCAACGCCCCTGGCGAGCAAGCGACGCAAGCAATTCACCTTTATCAAAGATCTGTTCATCTGCGCTTTCGGCCAAAAGCCATTCCTGCCAGGTCGTCTGATCCGTAAAAATAGCCCAGGCAACTGGGGCAACCTGCATCTTCGTGACGCGTAACAGTTCGCGCGCGTGTTCAAATCCAGGCTCCAATGCCTCGATAGCTGGCAGATTCGGATCGCTAAGCGCCTCAAATGTGCGAACCGAGCAAATCTCGCCCTTCACCACCTCGCAAATAATGCCCAGCAGCAGACGCTCCTGCCCTAACTCCTCCTCATGAGCAGACGCGTCCGTCTCCCATACCCCGACCAGTAACGTACAATGGGGAGGTAGCCCTTGCAAAAATGCTGCTATATGCTGTTTCTGCCAGCCATGCCAGCGATACTGCTCATCCTGCTGTTCAAGATTGAGCGCGATGTTGAGCAGCGAACGTGCATCCTGCCACAACGCCGAATCAGCATCGCACACTAAGAATTCTTCTGCAAACACACTCCTGTCCCTTTCATCCCTTTCAACCAGAAACCAACCGATCAGCTAAATTTTTCTTCCATTATAACACCGTCTCGACTCACACCGTACCCCCCAATGTCACCTGGATAAAGGGAATCTCCCATCAATCCCGTAGAGTCGCCGCTTGTTTGCAATGTCACGTAGAGTCTGCATCAACCGAAGAAAGGATGAGCTATTGGAGAGGGCTAATGGGGGGCCGGGCGAGACAAGCCCGCCTCCTCCCTGTGGTGTTGAATGGAACCGGATTGTTCCTGGCAATGGGGGACAGAAGTTCCCCACCCTCGAAG
>DATJHM010000253.1:0-4074 GCA_035493895.1 Ktedonobacteraceae bacterium | reverse complement strand
CTCAAGGAGCTGCCATACGGCGAACGCGTCAAAACGACCCGCGCCAGCCTCGCCAGGATCTGGCAAGTCGCGGGATTAGCGAAATAACTGATCTGCGCATAAGCGCAAGAGTCAGGTTTGTTGGAGGGGGATATATCTGTCCTGTTGCAGCATTATCTCCCTCCAACAAGCCGCTCCTCTCCTGGTCTGGCAAACGTCACCGCCTCCTTTTTGACCACCATCGTGCCCATCTCAGTAGGTACGCCATGGCGAATGGCGTCCGCCCCCACCGGCTCTCTCGCCCTCACACGCACTCGAGAAGTACGTGTAGGGGCGAGAGAGCCGGTGGGGGACGGGGACGCAGTTCCGCAAGCTCCACCGCGTCCCTACTGATCTGAGGTGAGCGCGGTGAAAGAGACGCAATGACGTTTGCCAGACGACGACGGATGTGATGGGCGATTCCCCTTATCTACGTGACATTGCAGACAAGCAGCGACTCTACACAGAACGCCTATCAGGAGAGCGTTTATGGTTTGAAAGACGCTCTGGCAAGCAAGAATGAGTACAGGGAGGGCTGCACATCGCTGAGTCGGTGCGCGTCAACTTTCCTCACAAAGATGGGAACTGCCAACCCTTTAGAGTGATGACAGCGTGACTGCCGAGCGGTACACTATTTTCTATGCGGGAAGCAAAGAAATGGAACAGCTATACTTTATAGCGCAGATTTCGCTGTGAAACGAACTGCTGATGCTCATCGTGCCTATCACTGTAGATTGAGAAAAGGAACGATTTCACATAGCATATCTCATCTGGAGGGATATATATGACCACTCAGCAAGCAAACAGAACCAAACCTTATCCTGTCGCAAAGCAGCTCGCAACTCCGATGGATCTCAGCCTGCAAGAGGTGCAGGCCATCACGGAAGTAATCAATCCGCTGGTAGCTGATGCCTTCGCCCTCTACGTGAAGACCAAGAATTTCCACTGGCATCTGTCCGGCTCGCACTTCCGCGACTATCATTTGCTGTTTGATGAGCAGGCCGAGCAGATTTTTGGCAGCATCGATCTCCTGGCAGAACGCGTGCGCCGTATCGGTGGCCTGACCATTCACAGCATCGGCCAGATCAGTCAGTTACAGACCATTAAGGATGACGACGAGGCTTTTGTTCCGGCCGGTGAGATGGTACGCCGCCTGATGGAGGATAACGCGCACATCGCCCATCTGCAAAGAGAGGCCCACGAAGTCTGCGACAAAAATCGGGATGTCGCCACCGCCAGTATCTTAGAGAACATCATTGATGAGACCGAGCGCCGCAAGTGGTTCCTCTTCGAGGTCTATCAGGGCATCAGTAACACCGACTGACCCGGTCACCAAAAAGAAGAATGGATTATCTCTATAAGGGACAGCTCCATTTCAAGCATGGCAACCATTGCGATCAGCACGGCTCGCTCGCCTGACGCAAGCAATCAGGTTCCCAGACGTTTGAGACGATCAGCCAGCGCAGTATAACGCTGGCGGTCCATCACACGATGGATGGCAAGGCCAAGGGCTTTTGTTGGTCCGATAAAAATGGCGAGTTGTTTCGCGCGTGTGAGCCCTGTATAGAGAAGATTGCGGCTCAAGAGCATATAATGCTGCATAAAGATGGGGAGCAGGACCACTGGATATTCGCTCCCCTGACTCTTATGCACCGTCACGGCCCAGGCCAGGGCAAGCTCTCCCAGATCAGCATAGTCGTACGTAATAGGCCGCTCGCCAAAACGGACCGTAATCTCCTGCTCCTCCTGATCAATAGTGCCGATTGTGCCTACATCACCGTTGAAGACCTCGCGCTGATAATCATTCACCTGCTGAATCACACGATCCCCAACGCGGAAACGATGGCTCCCACGCAAAATCTCGCCCTTTTCGGGAGCGGGCGGATTGAGTACTTGCTGGAGCATCTCGTTGAGGTGGCGCGTGCCAATCTCTCCTCGTGTCGCGGGACAGAGCACCTGCACCTGCGTCACAGGATTAATATTATGTTTTGGCAGATAATCACTGACCAGATGGCGAATGCCCTCCGCTCCCAGCTCTGGCTCCGGGGCCTCCAGCCAGAGGCTGTCTGACTCGGCAAAGCGCGTGGTCGGCGTCAACTGCGGAAACTGGCCGCTATTGATGCGATGCGCGTTCATGACGATCTGGCTTTTTGCCGCCTGACGGAATACCTCTGTGAGGCGCACAACTGGCACCTGCGCGGAATTGATCAAATCGCGTAAGACCATGCCCGGTCCCACGCTGGGCAACTGATCAATATCCCCGACGAGCAAGACCTGCGCATCGCGCGGGATCGCTTTCACGAGCGAGTGCGCCAGAAAAAGATCGAGCATCGAAGTCTCATCGACGACAAGTGCCTGGGTCTCCAGGGGATTCTCCTCGTTGTAGCGAAACTTCATCGTCTTGGGATCAAATGCCAGGAGCCGATGGATCGTTTTCGCCTCATGGCCAGCCATCTCGGAGAGACGCTGAGCCGCGCGCCCGGTTGGAGCCGCCAGCAGCAGCGATTTGCCCATAGCGCGCCACAGGGCCACAATCGTACGCGTCGTGAAGGTCTTACCACAGCCGGGACCGCCCGTGAGCACCAGTAAACGTGAGGATGCCGCCAGTTCGACCGCCTGACGTTGCTGCTCGGAAAGCGTAATGCCTTTCTTCAGCGTGTACCCGCTAATCCAGCGTTGCACACGCGGCAGATCTACTGCGACTGGCGTGCGGGAAAACGCGAAGAAGCGCGCAGCCAGGGACTGCTCCGTATAATAAAATGCAGGCGCATAACACATCTGCTGATCCTGGAGATCGCCCGTGCCCGGTTCCAGCAACAATTCTTTCGCTTCAGCCATCTGCTGGATAAGCGTATTGATATGCGCAGGATCGACGGGGAACTCGGGAAGCGCCAGGAGCTTGCTGACCAGTTCGACCAGTTCGCGCTCAGGCAAAAAGCAGTGACCATCTTCAGCCGCCTGACTGAGGGCGTGGAGCAGACCGGCGCGATAGCGGCTATCGGCATCGGGCGCAATCCCCAGGTGGCGCGCGATGGTATCCGCCGTAATAAAGCCGATGCCGTAGATATCGGCGGCAAGCTGATAGGGATTGCGCGAAACGACCTCAATCGCCTGATCGCCGTATTGTTTGTAGATTTTGACGGCATAGGTCGTAGAGACGCCGTTGCCCTGCAAAAAGACCATCACATCTTTAATCGCCTTCTGCGCAGTCCAGGCATTTTTGATCATCTCGACGCGCTTCCCGGCAATGCCTGGAACTTCGCTGAGGCGATCACAATGCGCTTCGATAATGTCGAGCGTCTCCACGCCAAAATGTGCGACAATGCGTTTGGCAGTGGCCGGGCCGATGCCTTTGATCAGGCCACTGCCCAGATATTTCTCGATCCCGGTGATCGTTGCAGGTTTCAACTCCTGCGCGCGTACCACGGAGAACTGTTGTCCATATTTGGGATGCTCACGATAGTAGCCACTGAGCCGCAGCGTCTGACCGGCATGGATGTCGGGAAAGCTCCCGACAATGGTCAGCAGATCCCGTTCTTGCGGCACCTTGAACCGGGCAACCGTATAGCCAGAATCGTCGGCATGGTAGGTTACCCGTTCGACGATCCCTTGTAGATATTCTAGCGGTGGCTGAAGTCCTCGCTTCTCTGATGCGTCTGATAAAGACACCGTTTTCTTGCTTTCTTTCTGTGCATCTATAGGTCTTTGCGAAAAAGTATAGCAGTCATGCTCCCTTTTTACCATCATCGGTTTTTATTGATAATATTTCTCGTAGAGGCGGGGTTTATCCCCAATGTCATGTAGATAAAGAGCATCTCCCATCAATCTCGTAGCGTCGCTGCTTGTCTGCGACCGGGGTCGATGACGACAATCTCTAATCGGAGAGCAACCCCGTCGCAGACAAGCAGCAATGAATCTGCATCAACCGAAGAAAGGATGAGCTATTGGAGAGGGCTAATGGGGGGCCGGGCGAGACAAGCCCGCCTCCTCCCTGTGGTGTTGAATGGAACCGGATTGTTCCTGGCAATGGGGGACAGAAGTTCCCCACCCTCGAAG
>DATJHM010000252.1:0-13776 GCA_035493895.1 Ktedonobacteraceae bacterium | reverse complement strand
TACACCCGTTCCCATCCCGAACACGGAAGTTAAGCTCTTCAGCTCCGACGATACTTTGGGGGCAACCCTACGGGAAAATAGGACGTCGCCGTCTCACCCGCCCACATGGGCGGTTTTTTGTTGCCCATGCCTCAATAGTTGGTGAGATGGCCGGAGGGGGACGCGGATCGGCATAAAGCGCGATCCCTACCTCAGCATTTCTTCGAGGGATGTAATCCTATGCACCGTGGCGAAATTGTAAATGGATGGGTTCAATGGTGTTAAATATGTGTAGATACATGATGAAAAATCTGTAGTATTCCCGTTATACTTTTTCCTTCCATACGTTTTATAACTGGATTTACTTATTATAAATACATCGTGCCTCTGATGAACAGAGCTTTTGGGTGTGCAATGTGGGAAGAGGAAGAGCAATGCATGTCATCATCAACAGAATCCACTTTGGGAATTTCCGCTTTATTGTTGAGCTAGAGGCAGATCCTGAGATTGAGATAAGCCAGCTCACCCTCTGGGTGGCTGAGAAAATAGATGTGTGTACGCTTCCGCTGGAAGAATTTACGATTGAGCAGCTTATTTATGCGGTGAAGGAGCCACGAAGGAGCAGACTATACGGACAACTGGAGATGGAGAAGCGGGCGCTCCAGCATACATTTGCGGAGAGGTTTGTTGTGGCTGGAGATCTCAAGCCGAG
Source organism: Ktedonobacteraceae bacterium (assembly GCA_035493895.1). Classification (GTDB taxonomy): domain Bacteria; phylum Chloroflexota; class Ktedonobacteria; order Ktedonobacterales; family Ktedonobacteraceae; genus DATJHM01. Next base: position 13,085 of record DATJHM010000252.1, on the reverse strand, counting down.
GCATTTAAGAAAGAGGACGCGCGAATTACAACGTGAGCATGTGGAGGGGCTGATGCGGATCGAGCGTAATATGCTGCAAAATGAGCTACTCACGCTGGATAAAACGGCGTATGATCTGGAGATATTGCAGGCTGAGAGTCACATTTTCGCAGAAGAGCGTTTCCTGTGCCGATTGAAAGACAAGGAAGTGGATGAGAGTTGGATTCGACAGTTCTGTTTCGAATTCGCCTTTGATCCGGTGCGAAGAGAGCAGATACTGGCCGAGGCGGCGCGGCAGCCGCAACCTGCTCGGCCAGATTTTGCGGAAGAGCAAGATTTGGAAGAGGGATGAAACATGGTCTTTCGGAATCAAACGAAAGAACTAGCATTGCTCTAAACGCTCTTTGCAGGATGTGGAGTATTAGAAACTCGGGGTAGCACCGCGAAAAGGATCGTAGTTGACCATACGGTCTGGCTCCGGCAGACCATGCAGGCGTAGCTCTGGTAAGAGTTTCAGGTTCTGTTTGGCCAGCTGATATTTTGGATCTATCTTCAGAGCGTGTCGCAAGGCGATTTCAGCTTCGTCGTAGCGTTCACGCATAAGCAAAGTGCCAGCGATATTTGCCCAGGGCTGAGGCAGGACATCGGCGATAGCGATGCTCTTTCTGAAGGCATCCTCAGCCTCCTGCCATTTTTTCTCTTCCATGTAAGCCAGGCCCTGCTGATAGATATCTTCCTGTGCGATCAATTGATCCAGCGTAAAATCCTTGCCGCGAATTTTCAATGCCGCATCAGCCATTTTGCGGGCTTCCCTGGGCATCTTTGCAATGTCCTTTGTTTTAAAATTCCCGGTCTTATCCAGCTGCATTGCGCGCTCAAAATCACGTACAGCGCGGCCCATACGTGAGGTAAAAAAGCTAGCCAGACCATGGTTATACCAGGCAACAGGATCATTGGGCCGGAGCTGCACCAGTTCATGGGTGACTTTATAGCTTTTGGGATAATCCTGGGTAAAGGCGTAAGCATCTCCGAGGAGTGAAAGAACATCGGCACGAAGTGGAGATGTTTTGGGGAGGTAGTTCAGCAGTTTTTCTCCGTTGTCGATGGCTTTCGCGTAATCTTGTTGGTTTATCTGAAGCATAAGAGTTTCGAGGAGCTTCTGTGCTCCTGCTGGAGTATTACTCTTATTGTTACGTTGCATTGTCTGCTTTTTTTTCGTCATTAATCTCTCCTCCACCGGGCAGGGAAAAATCACAGCGCTCTATGTATTCGCCACAATTGCAGGCAGAGGTGAATGGTAGCCTCTACCTATTCGCCCCGATAGTAGCTATACTGCTACTATAAGCCTCGTTGTCCCGGATGGCAATAGGGGAGTCGACGATTTTGTGTTGTTGTGTGAAAAAGGGTCTGAAAAGAGGGCATAAATGAGTGACTATGACGAGATATTGAAGGAGTTGAGGCAGCAGGAGGAGGAGATTCAGTTTACGAGCTTTACGAACGAGATGGCGTTGACGGTTGGCATGGCGCTGTTGGAGGGGGCGAGGAAGCGAGGGAAGGCGGTGACGATAGATATCACGCGCAACGGTCAGCAGCTCTTCCATTTTGCGATGGAGGGGACGTTCGCCGATAATGATGAGTGGATCAAGCGGAAGAACAATGTGGTGAACCGTTTTGGGCATAGTTCGTACTACATGGGGATTACGTTGAAGAATGCGGGTCAGACGATTGAAGAGAAATATTTGATCCCATCGAGTACGTATGCGGCGCACGGGGGAGCCTTCCCGTTAATGGTGAAGCATGTGGGGGTGATTGGTACGATTACGGTTTCGGGTCTGCCGCAGCGGGAGGATCATGAGCTGGTAGTGTCGACGTTGAGGGAGATGGTGGCGAGGGAAGAGAGATAGCATCAAAATCTTATGCCAAATAATCCGCCTGTTTCAGTGGCGTCTGTAAGGCGAATTGGCAAGATATAGTCGTTGAGATCAAAATCATCAGGGAGTTCTCGTGGTATAGCATCAGAATTCATGGTAACAATATATTGGAAGTTTAAATCGCGGGCGGCCTGCCCACCAATTTGAAGTGCTTTAGCGATCTGGCGTTCGTCTACACCATCAAAAAGATGGCTATCGTGGATAAGGAAGCCAGGTCCAACCTTTCTTTCCATACAAAGCTGCATCAACATCATATCAAAGCAAAAAATCTGCATATTATTAATGCCGCCGCTTTTCTCGCCGCCAATAGTAACATCAAACTGAGGGCCATTTGAGGAGGCAGAAATAGTAAGATTACCTGGATTCTCATAGAGTGCACTTGAGAATTTTCCAAAAGCGAGAATAGCGTCTCGTAATACCTTCGCTTGTTCATGGTAATCCTGGCGCAAGCGGATCTCTAACTGATTTCGCTCGAACTCAAGTTCATTTCTCTCACTCTCAAGGCGTTCAGCGGCAGCAAATCTCTGACGAAGTAGCTCTGTCTTAGCCTCCTGTGCTGACAGCTCTGATTGCAATTTTGTAAACTGATCCAATGCTCCATAAGATTGCAGAATAGCCATAACTCTAGCGAGCCTCACGTTTATTTCAAGCATGCGTTGGTCGCGAATTCTTATTCTCTGCCCAGCCGCCGTCACCTCATTGCCAAGGTACGACTTGCGATTAGCGATAATAGATTCGTGAAATAGTCTGACCTCTTCGAAACGTCGAAGAGTGGTATCAGGCAGTACAACCCCAGCTTCCTCGTATAGACGTTCAAGCGCGGTGAAAGCGGGCTCCGCCTCCTGGTTGAAAGCTTCTTGTAATTCAGAAAGCAATAAATGATCTACAGTATTTTCATCAGCTAAAGTCCCCAATTCACGTGTTAGTTGATTGGCTTCTTGTTCAAGATTACGATATTCTGGAAGAACTTGAAAGTGAGTTACGTGTTCTCTTAGCTCAAAGAAGCGATTTTCAGCTAGTAAGAGCAATGTACGAAGTTCCGCCGTATTTCCTATGAAGCCGTCAAGTGTACCATCTTTGGCTGCTTTTTGTAGCTCTCTTAGAGACTTTTCTCTTTCACGTATATATTGCCATTGTTGAGGAATAGTCCAATCAAGTCCTAATAAACAGGATATCGAGATCTGGTGATCCCACAATTGTTGGGAAGTGCTATGCTTTGTTGGAGAGAAAAATCCTCCTGCTGACTTGCGGCGAACAAAATAAGGGAAAAGAGAGCGAAAGGTTGGAGCAAATCTGCCAGATTGGGTTTTCTCCGGCAAAGCAAACATAAGTTGACCAAGCACTCTTTTCCATTCATCATTAGAAAGAGATATTGGAAAATCTTCTGTATAAAATAAGTGTTGTATATTTGATCTGATTGGCCAGTCCTCTGTATTCGTATTCTGAACAAATACCGTATCTGGAGCTTTTCCTGAGCGTCTTACTTGTCTGTGTGTCTGGCCTAGATCAAATTCTATGCTAAAAGAATATTGTTTTAATGCTTTTGTAAAAATAGAATCCGGGTTGGCTCCTAATAAAAAATGGATTAATTCGGTCAGACTAGACTTACCTGCGCCATTACGTGTCTGTTTTTCGGTTGCCCCAGGGCTCTTATCGGCCAGAAGTATATTCAAGCCTTGCCGAAATTGGAGATTCTTGAAGGTAGGCATATCGCTGTATATACGGTGAATCATTGATTGAACCTCCGTATTTTGCCATGATCAATTTCTATGCTCCCTAACATATAAAGTAGATCCAATGTCAATATAAACCAATCGTAGCTTACTATGCGTGTTGATGTGCGAGCACTCATTGCGTTGCTTAATTCATTCCACAGGCGCGATACTGTTTTTGGTTCTACAAGAAGACTGAGTATCTCAGCGCCGATTGTGAGCATTGCGCGTTCGGGGCCAAGTCGTTTTGTAGGAAGAATCATATTATAGCCTCTTCAGATGGTCGCTCAAAAATCTCACATTGTTCAAATAGGTATGCAAGTATTGCAAGCACAGCGGCTTCATAACGGGGAGGCCTTCGGTCCTGTCCACCAGCGAATTTTTGTAATTCGAAAAAAATACTGTCGGTTTCCATACTGAGCATTTTACATTTTTTGTATTCTTCGCTGAAAGTGAGCGCCATCCTATCACCATATTGAGGATCAGGGTGAGTTTTAAAGAAATTTCCTACAAGATCGGATTTCTGCATGCCCCAGGTAAGCAAACTTTGTACATCTTCAGATAAATGGTTGAATTTCAATTTATCAGGAGGAACTGGTCGTATATCCTGAACGAGAGATGGCTCTTGTTGAGTAATATTATCTAAAACCTCTTGAACGTTTTCATAGCGTAAAGCATATATATCTTTATTTGATGGGGCGAACCCTCCTAGAAGTGAAGCGAGGTCAACTTCGTTCAAAATAAATACCTTTCGGCGCAACTCTTCATATCCCCATGAAGTGGCAACAATGGGATGATGAAGCTCCGTCAGCTCATTTAGCCTTTTCAGAATATGAGGCCCAAGTCCTTCTTTTGCATTATGAACGAATATCCATGTGTCAAAATCATGCTTCCAATAATCCAAAGCACCAGAGAAATCTTCATCTATTTTAGAAATAGCATCCCTTGCTCTCATCTCATTGGGAGCATATACCTGAAATAATACACGATTTGATCGTAAATATCCATCATTCTTCTTATCACCAACATTTCCCCAGGGGCGAACCCGCTGAAAATCACCGGGATGGCATTTCTCCATTATTTCCGAAAAAAAATCTTGAAACGTATTACCACGTTTTTCTAAATAAGCAGCTTTAAATACAGCTTCATAGTAGGCACGTGTAAATCTGTCCATGCCATTATCCTCTGGTTTAACATACTATTGACAGTAATGCTATGTGAATATCGCTCTCTTACAAGCGAATAATAGAGCCTATTTGTTATGCTATACATGGCAATGTGTTTGTTGCAGTATTATATCATTTATATGTCAGAAATTGTAAATAGCTGTATTTGTAATTTTTGCTGGAATAAAATAAAAAAGAAAATCTGAGACTGACGTCAGTCTCAGATCTTCTTTTTTGTCCAGACACTTATTAGCAATTGTCAGGAGAACATTAAATGTCCAGATTGGCGTTTTTCGCGTGGCTTTCGATGAAGCGTTTGCGGGGAGCGACCTCATCGCCCATGAGCATACTGAAGGTCTTTTCAGCCTCCATCGCCTCCTCGATCGTCACCTGAAGGACAGTCCGTTTGGCCGGGTCCATCGTAGTGTCCCAGAGAGTTTCTGGATTCATTTCGCCGAGACCTTTGTAACGTCCAACCTCGGGCTCCTTGCCATTGTGCGTGCCACGATACTCCTGGATAAGCACATCCCGCTCTTCATCGGTGTAGACGAAGCGTACTTGCTTGCCGAACTTGACGTGGAAGAGTGGGGGCTGGGCGATGTAGAGATGACCATCCTCAATCAGGACGCGCATATGGCGGAAGAAGAAGGTGAGCAACAACGTGCGAATGTGAGCGCCGTCAACGTCGGCATCGCACATAATGACGATGCGGCCATAGCGCAGTTTCGCCTTATTGAGGTTCTCGTCGATACCAACGCCGATAGCGGTGATGATATTTTTGACCTCTTCATTTTTGAGGATCTTGTCCAGGCCGACGCGTTCGACGTTCAGGATCTTACCACGCAGGGGTAGAATTGCCTGGAAGTGGCGGTCACGTCCCTGTTTTGCACTCCCACCAGCCGAATCTCCCTCGACAATATAGAGTTCGCAGCGATCAGCGCGGCGTTCGCTACAGTCAGCCAGCTTGCCGGGAAGGGTCGTATCCAGGGCATTCTTGCGTTGGATAAGATCGCGGGCGGCGCGAGCGGCTTCACGCGCACGGGCGGAGGTCAGACACTTGTCGATAATAGTTTTGGCCTCGCCAGGAGTCTCCTCCAGATACTGGGTCAGGAGATCAGAGGTGATAGCCTCGACGATCGGGCGCACTTCAGCGTTATTCAGCTTGCTCTTAGTCTGCGCCTCGAATTGCGGATTAGGAATCTTGACGCTCACGACGACAGTCAGTCCCTGACGTACATCATCTCCGGTCAGATTGCCATCCTTCTCCTTGAGAATATTGGCCTTACGCGCATAATCGTTCAGCGTGCGTGTAAGAGCGCTGCGGAAGCCGGTAATGTGCATGCCACCATCAACAGTGTTGATACCATTGGCGAAAGAATATTCAGTGCTGGACCAGCTATCGTTGTACTGTAAGGCCATCTCGACCTTGACCCTATCAATCTCTTTGATGACACTGACGGGACGCGACTGCAATGTGTTGCGGTTCTTGTTGAGATAACGTACGAACGAGACCAGGCCACCTTCAAAATAGAAGGTTGCTTCGCGATCCGTGCGTTCGTCAACCAGACTGATCGTCATACCGCGGTTCAGATACGCCATTTCGCGGAAGCGTTGAGCCAGAACCTCAAAGCTAAAGTCGCGTGTCTCCATAACCGTCAGATCAGGGAGGAACGAAGTCGTCGTGCCAGTGCCTTCGACCGCCTCAACATCTTGCAGGCTGGTCACCGGCACCCCTCTTTCGTAGCGTTGCCGCCAGAGGCGTCCGTTGAGTTTCACATCAACCTGACACCACTCAGAGAGTGCATTGACGACCGAGACGCCCACACCATGGAGTCCGCTACTGATCTGGTAGCCGCCGCCGCCGAATTTGCCACCAGCGTGTAGAATAGTCATAACGACTTCAAGAGTAGAGAGACCGGGACGTTGAGGATGTTCATCGACAGGGATACCGCGTCCATTGTCGGAGACCGTGACAGAACTGTCTGGATGGATAACGACAGTAATCGTGTCGGCATAGCCAGCCATCACCTCATCGACGCTATTATCGACAACTTCCTGGATCAAATGATGCAGGCCGCGCTGGTCCGTGGCACCAATGTACATACCGGGGCGCACTCGAACCGCTTCCAGGCCTTCAAGGATCTGGATATTCTGTCCACCATAGCCATTATTCGTCGTTTTGCCGTTCACCTTGCCATCCCCGTCCCCCTGTGTATTTGTTTCACGATTGAGGAGAGCATCATGTTCATCAGGAAAGTGCTCTGCCATGATCGCATCTTTCGTATTTGCCATAGTGCCTGGATATTCCTTTCATACCTGCCAACATATCGTCGTGCCAGCGCCACAGGTATGCGTATAAAAGCTAACATATCTCTGCCTGGAAAAAAGCGGCAACAAGTAGTTGTGGATAGCACAACACCGCTTCGTACCGCACACCAACACTCTCTCCAACTGTTAGCAGCAGAGAGAGCGAGCTCTATAAGTACTCCTCTCCTTGAAAGATGGCCTTGCAGATGACCATCTGTTGTGAATATACTGTGGGAGCTTGCACTCACACACATAAAAGCACAGACCTCTGAACGGGAGACGAGTTTTTGCAGAAGGTTGAGTGACATCCCTCTAGTGAGATCCCTTTAGATCCCTTTACTATAGGTTCTGATAATAGATAGAAAAAGTGGTAGTACAACCAGTTTTCATCACTTCATTATATCATATTTAACGTTATAAAAAAAGTAGACAGGTTGAACGGACAACCGCAGATTGTTGTAAGGAAAACTCCTTTTAGCCTGGATGTACCACCAAAGGAGAGAAACAAGATGGTACATCATGCTAAGAAAGGAAGCATATTAGTAGCGTTGTCCGCCCATAGGTACCTGTGACGGTGGCGGTCCTCCTCCAGGCATCCCCATCCCTGACATGCTGGGGGGCATCCCTGGCATATTTGGTGGCATGCCACCAGTGAGATTCGAGGCGCAGTAAGGACAGAAGGTCCAGCGGAGTTCCAGAAGGCGCTCGCACTTGGGGCAGGAGCGTTTCAGCTTCTGGCCGCAGGAGGGGCAAACCTGGAAGTCTGTTTCGATGCGTGCATGGCAATTGGAGCACGTCTGGCGCTCGGTCATCTCTGCCAGCAACGATTCCTCTTCCAGCTGGCGTTCATAGATCTCGGCCAGAGTTTGACGAGGACGAAGGACCATATAGATAAAAACCCCAACAAAGGGAAAGACCGCGACCAGAACAGTCGCCAGAACCTGAGAGAGAAAATCTTGCGTACGTGCGCGAATATCACGAAAAGTCCAGACGACCAGACTTGCCCAAAAAGCCACCACAAACGCCGCTGTGCAACCAATTAATGGACCAGTCAGGTTCTGTAAAGTACTTAATATATTTGTGGTACCGCCTGTACCCGCATTTGCAAAAAGAAAAACTATATGTGGATTCACAGGACAAATGCCCCTTTCAAAATCAGAGATAAAGCACAGCATTAGATACGCAAGGTATGCGTCTGGCAATTTTTTTGTCTGTGTACACTGAATTACAACGTACCGCTCTGTCATATGTTGACAGTATAGGACCAAGAGTTACAGATAAAGGCCGATACATCGTCTTCAGCTGTTGTTATTGATCCTGCATCTTCATAAAAAGAGCAGCTAACTGCATACTATTGTCAATATTCCGCCGCCACGAACCCTCACTGGGATCGATCCAGCTTGAACTTCCAGAGGTATAAGACATTCTTCTAATAAGTTTGCCATATACGCCCGGGTGAAGGCAACCCCTGGTCTGACCTGTCCCTCTATCTCGCCGTCTAACGGATTGTAGAGGCGGATCACCAGCCCTTGTCCGGTATTTGCTTGCTTGATCGCACTGACAAGCAGAGTTGCAGGTTGTACCTCGACCAGTGAGGCAAGTGGTACGCCTGCATGTGAATGTACCACCTGTGCGCGTGTCGTGAGAGGTGTCTGAAAGGCCTGGGCTTGCTTCAAGATCAGAGCATCCTCTGCATACCAGTTACCTGTATGCGGTATCAGCGCATAATCAAACGTACAGACGCCCAGACATTGTGCTTCAGGTGTATGAATCATGGGTCCGGCATGCCCATGGCGTGTCGTCAGATCGCCTCTCGAGAGCCATTCAACGCAGCGCAAAAGTGTTATTGCAGCCGCCATCTGTCCTTCCCCCTGTTGTATCACCTCACATTCTGGTAGGCCACGATTGAGAATCGCAAGGCCATGCGTGCCATTGCTCAGATCGACAAAGCGTTTTTGAGGAAAAGCGTTGACAGGTGCCTCAGCCCATGCTGTGATATCAGCTGGACGTGATGTCACAGGAGAGCGCATACGCACTTCAAATGTGCCATCAACTGCTACCTGTTCTACTATATATGATACAGGAAAGAGAACACGTAACCGGTGATCCCTGGTAGTATTTTCTATACGTGTGTGAACATCGATTCGTCTCAATCCAGGTACAAGCGTTACCTCGCTGACAATGCTACAGGAGGCCAGTTGTGTACTCCGTCCATGGCGATCACTTGTGCAGGAAACGGGCAGTGCCCAGCGGCTGCTGATACGCAGAGTAGCCTGTACAGGACCACGATGTATGAGCTCGATATGCGGTGGTTTTAACGGCTCAGTGACGAGCGTATCATCTGCTGGTGGACAATAGGTATATAAATCACCAATATCCCCTCCATCTACGAAACGATTCAGCCCCGCAAAAGATACATTTGTAAGCCTATCGGTTACCTGTAGTGTACCATCCTGCTCATTGACGGTCACACGGTAAAACTCATTTTCAATCGTATAAAACTCATTGTCACACTTTTTTTGTTGCGCCAGCAGAATCGGCAGAGAAGATCTTTTTACGTCTCCGAGAGAAGCACCATGTGGATAGAGCCAGAAAGGAGTACAGCTATAAGCAGTCAGTGCGGGCGCGACGAACTCAATCGTCTCGCGAGCCTGATCGATCAGCGTGATCTCTATGGTATGAATATCTTCACGTTCCAGTAACGCCATAATGTGCTTGCCTGTTTCGAGGAGTTCATGTTCTTTTACCTGCACGCGAGTAGCGGGCGCGACCATAATTTCAATCGCAGCAACGCCCGCTTGCAAAGGATGGAGCCTGGAGTGAGGAGATTCATGGGCAGGATCATCAAGCAGAACATGACTGATTGCTTGCGGCTCATCCGTTTCGCCGAGGGCAGAGAGAACCATCCCCTGAGCCATCGTCAGGAGTTGAGCAGGGTCAGTCACGCCAGAGAAGGCCATCGCAGTAACGAGCATATCACGAGAAAAAGCCATACTGCCAATCTCCTGTCGCCAGCGTTTCACGACATGGAACGGTAAGTTCTGACCAGCGCGATCGAGTAGCATCGCACCTTGTAGAGAGCCAGGAAGCTGAACTTCAACCTGTACACGCTCAGTTCTGGGACCTGGGGCCGGATTAAAGACAACAAGAGGCAAGGGTTCAGCCGTGGCATTATGGGAGGGGAAAGGAGCCGTTGTATCCAGATGAGCGGCGATCTGCTGCATCGCTTGAGCGATAAGACTCTCAGCGATCTGCTGGCTTTGCGCAAAACGGACAGCATTTTCGCGATGGACTTGATCGATGCTACAGCCACAAATGCTATCATGAGGATGATTTTGGAGTAGATAGCGCCAGGCAGTTTTCACCATCCCCTGGGGATAGGACGCGCCCAGTTGGGTTGCCCAGGCAGTGAGAGGTTCAACCCAGCGCTCCAGAAGTTGTTCGGTGGCATTGTTTTGTTGCTTGATCCACATGCGGGTTGAGAGAACGGAGGGGAGTAGATGCGCATAGCGGCTACTGCGCATTTCGCCCTGTATCGTCTGAAAAGCAGGCGTGTGTTGACGGACATGGGCAAGATATTGTGGCAACGTACCAAATTGTAGGTGTATAGCGTTATAGTGTCTTGTTGTATCCGCCTGATCATGGTGAAGATGCTGCTGTTGCTGCTCAGTGAGCTGAGAGAGATGCGTATTGGCGGCAGTGATGACGGAGGAGAGGCCAGTTTGAGGTTCGAGATGGTCTGAGCCGTTCATAAAAAGCAGGGTATCGGTGTTAGCTTTGGGAAGAAGAGTTGTTGCCAGTAACTGGACCCGGGCGATAAAATCGTCGACCTGCAAAGGCAAGGTGCGGGCATTGGAATAGCCCAGCGGATCGGCAAGATAGACAACAAGCACCTGTGAGCCATCAGGGGCGCGCCAGAGGAACTCGCTTTTCTCCACCTCTGGACCCACACCGCGCCAGAAGACCGCGTTATCGATGCCGACGCCCTGTAAGATCTGAGGAAGTTGAGCGATATGTCCAAAGCAGTCAGGGACATAACCAACACGCATAGGTTCACCAAACTCGGCAGCGCGGGCGAGGCCAATCTGCAAATTGCGGATCAGCGACTCACCGCTCACCAGAAACTCATCAGGCTGAAGGTACCAGGGGCCTACCAGAATGCGCCCGTTCTGTGTATACTGCTTGAGATGTGCCTCCTGTTCTGGTCGTACTTCGAGATAATCATCCAGAACAATCGTTTGACCATCGAGCATGAAATACTGATAAGAGTCATCTTCTGCTATGAGTTGGAGCAACTTATCAACCACCTGAACCAGACGAAAACGAAATTGTTGGAAGGTCAGGTACCATTCACGGTCCCAATGAGTATGAGGCACGATAAGTATATTGAGCTGCTCGTTCATAGTACTCCTTCGCATTACTTGCGTATTGCTTCCTATACACGTAAACATAGTGATGTGGTGACCATCAGGGGGAGCAGCAGAAGCGCTGCAATAAAGATAATTATATCTAATATCTTTAAAGGATAGCAATACATAGATGATTTGCTGCGGTAAAGGAGGAAGGTAGTAAGAAAAAGGGAAGATAGGTAGTACTTTTTTCTTATTCTTTAGCAGTACAAGAAATGTTATTATAATTTTTAGCTAGCAGTGTTTTTATGTATCAGAACATGGTAACAGCCACCAAAACTTCTCAAGATGCGTTCATTCAAAATAGAGACAGGAATGATGGTGGTCCACTTCATCAGAAGCAGGGAAGCTTTTCGGCTCCTCTTATATTCTGCGCAGGCAGGAGGCAAATAAAGGACTATGGCACGTTTTCACGTAGCAATGTGTGTGGTAACGCAGGACGCTATGTACACTTGTTATGGTATACTAGAACAAAGGTTCTTATTAAAGGAGATGATAGATGGCGAGTGGTAGTAGTACAAGGAGGTTGATGCATAATCAGGAGCCGACAGAGGGCAAGGTCACTGTTCCGCTCCGAGCTACACGCCAGTTACCAGTACTATCTGAGGTAGAGGAGTTACACGAAGAAAAGCCAGGTCCTGGAATGACACGAACGCTCTCATTCCTTCAGCCGAAAGAGAAAATCACCGCAGTTTTGCATACCAATCAGATCGTTGTGAATGAGTTCCCTGTGCATCCTCTTGCGCGGCACATGCCATGGATGCGTATCCTCCTGGTCAGTATGTGTGTCGGCGTTATCTTTATCGGAGTGTTATCCTGGTCGGCAATCAGCCAGAGATCGGGGGGGCCGCAGCTTATTGGCTATTTTGGCGGCAAGAGCTACAGCATTCAGGTTGGTGGCCAGCTGGTGAATACCTGGCAGACGCCGCAGGCTGTGCCTCCTAAAGTACCGATTCCCATTAAAACAGGGCCATATTCCGTGCTGGGTCGTCCCACAGTGACGGCAGCATTTATCAACGAAGTGCTTGCCAGTTATCATTCGCCAGCGGCAGGAAAGGGGCAGGCGCTTTACGACCTGGGCATCAAATATGGTATTGACCCGGTTTTCGCGCTGGCATTCTTTATGCATGAAAGTACATTTGGGACACGAGGGGAAGCGGCCATCACCATGTCACTTGGCAATCTGCGTTGTATTAACAGTCGTCCCTGCGTGAACACCCAGGGGACGCCCTGTCAGGCTGGTCAGAGTTGCTATGCACAATTTTCATCCTGGGAGGATGGCTTTGAGATCTGGTACCAATTGATTCGCAACCTCTACGTAACGGATTGGGGAGCGACGACAGTCGACTTGATCATTCCACACTATGCGCCCGCCGCCGATCATAACAATGAAACAGCTTATATTAATTCGTTGAAACTGTCGATCTCCACCTGGCGTGCCGGAGTGGTACGCGTCGGCTAAAAACTTTACCTCTCGTAGAGGCTGGTGTGTGCCGGGGAAATTGTACCACCCCGGCACAGACAAGCAGCAATGTCACGTAGATAAGATCCCCATCCTTGTAGAGTCGCCGCTTGTTTGCG
>DATJHM010000251.1:0-15976 GCA_035493895.1 Ktedonobacteraceae bacterium | reverse complement strand
ATCCCGCGCACTATTTGCCAGCAAAGCGTGCCAGCGCAAAGGGCTGCAAGAGCACTGAGGACTGTTGCGTGGCAAGTTGTGCGGCAAGCTGCTGACCGGTAATGGCGCTGAGCAGCACACCAAAGCTATAGTGCCCTACTGCCAGGGTGACATTCGACCAGCCAGGAAGTGCGCCCAGAATAGGGTGCGTATCCGGCGTTTTCGGACGCAGACCTGCCCAGCTCTGTACCAACTCTGCCTGCGCAAGAGATGGGATCAGCGCCTGCGCTCTCATCTGCAAAGACGCTATCCCTTCAGGCGTGACGCGACAATCGAAGCCCACATCGTCCCTGGTTGCGCCAACGATGACCGTACCATCCTGCTTGGGCGCAATATAGATCCCTTTGCCAATCACCATATGGCGAATTGCCGGATCAGGCTGCCTGAGCGCAATCAGTTGTCCACACTGTGGCACAATGGGCAACGATGTGCGTAGCCATGTATTCCAGCAGGCAGACCAGGCCCCTGTGGCAAGGATCAGTCGCTGGCAGGCAAATGTTTCGTCCTGGGCAGTCACTACGCCGCTGACGCGCTCGCCCTGTGTCTGTATCCCGACCACTTCTTGCTGTTCGTAGAGATGAGCACCGTTAAGACGTGCCGCCCGGGCCAGCGCGGCCACAAAGCGAGACGCGCGCACCTGACCATCTGTGGGAAACCAGACCGCACCATACGTATCCGCTGCGAGAAGCGGCACATGCTCACGCACCTCTTCAGCACTCAATAGTTCCACTGGTAGCTCCTGAGCACGACAGGCCGCCAGCCAGGATTGCAGGCGGGCAATACGTACCTCGTGGTGAATCGTACGCAGCGTACCGGTTTGCGTATATTCTACAGAGAGCCCGCTGGCTAGCTCCAGTTCTGCCACAAATGCCGGAAAGAGCCTGGAACTGGCCCGCAAGAGACGATGATAGGCATCGAACTTCCCCATCGGTTTGAGCCAGGCGAAGAGGCCCGCAGCCGCTCCTGAAGCTTCACTGCCAATCGTCGTACGCTCAAGAAGAGTGACCTCGATGCCTCGCTGCCGCAAGTGATAGGCGAGTGAGCAACCAATGACGCCACCTCCGACGATAAGCACATCTGTTGCTTGCGACATAAATCACTCACCCCTCACAGCTTTAAAGTTTGACGACCTGCAAGATCCGCCCCTCGACCAGCGGCACACCTTTACGCACACGCGAAAAGGCTTGCAGACTGGAGACCTTCAGCACCTGTACCTGCTCACCTGTGCCCGGCGTCCAGGAGAACAGAAGCGTATCTTCCTCGCTCACCAGGAGGGTAGTGAGCACGTGATCGTCCTGGGATAACTCGGTCGTGGGGACACCAACCGCAGCACGTCCCTTTTGTGGATAGAGCGATACGGGCACTTTTTTCCCGATCCCCTGCTCAGTAAGCACAAAGAGACTGGCCTGATCGACGCTCTCCGTATCAGTCGTCGCATTCTCCAGATACGTAGCACTGACCACGACCGCACCCTTATTCAGCGCGATAGCCGCGACCCCCTGACCGACGCGTCCCTGCGCACGCAGCGTCTCATCGGCGAAGCGCAGCGTTTGCGCACTATCGGTCGTGACCAGATACTCTCCCTGCCCCCCCGAGAGAAGCGCCGTGATCACCGTATCGCCATCTGCCAGCTTCATATCCGGCAAGCCATCCACATCGGCGGTTCTATACTCGCTGAGAGGCGATTTCTTGACTTTGCCAAGACGGCTGAACGTGACCAGATAGCGATCTTCCGCATACGCTTCGATGGGCAAAACCGCAACCACTGTTTCGCCCGCCGCCAGCTCGAGCAGCTTCGTGATCGGCTCGCCTTTGGTCGAACGCGTTCCAGAAGGGATACGGTGCGTGGCAATCTGGAAGACCCGACCGGTAGAGCAGACACAGAGGAGATAGTCCTGCGACGTCGTCTCAATGACCTGCCTGAGCTGCTCATCTCCACGGACCGGCGCGTAATCGGCCTCTTTCCCTTTGGGTTTATAGCTATCAATGGACAATGACTTCAATGCGCTGTTGCGCGTAAAGGCAACGATCAGCGGTTCACGCTCGTGCAGCCTGGCAACCTCTGTAATCGGCGTGTGAACGCGAGCCGCTGCATCGATCGTTGTGCGGCGCTCATCGCCAAATTGCTTGATCAACTGCTGGAGCTCTTTTTTCAACAGCGCAACCAGAAATTTCCGATCCGAGAGCAGATGCTCCAGCTCAGCGATCCGCGTGAGAAGCTCATCACGCTCCTTGCGATACTTATCGGCATCCAGACGCGTCACCTGGGCCAGCGTCATCGAGGCAATCACATCAGACTGAATCGGCGTGAGGGAGTATGTCGCCTCAATCTGTTTGCGAGCCGTCGCGCGATCCTCGGCCTGCTGGAAAATACGCACAATCTGCTCGGCGTGCGCGGCCCCGATCGTCAGTCCATCAACGACATGCAGGCGCTCCTGAGCCTTGCGTAGATCAAATTGCGAGCGCCTCGTGATCACATCGATCTGATGCTCATTCCAGTAGTTAAGCAGATCGATCATCCCCGTCTGGCGCGGTTGCCGTGCTGGCTGCATGGGCGAGCCAAAGAGAAATACCATCTGGAACGAGAGCGCTACTTGTAGATCCGTCTCGTGGAAGAGTTGCGAGAGCGTCTGCGCTGCATCGGCATCTTTGCGCAGATCCAGCACAATCCGCAGCCCCTTCTCCGTATCGCTCTCATCACGCACGTCGGGCATCAGCCCTTCCAGCTTGCGTGCATTGATCGCCTTGACCAGCGAAGCTTTAATGCGATCGCGGCCAATGGGAGGGATCTGCGTCACGACCAGCGAGCGGCTACGAGGCGTCTCTTCCAGGCGCACCTCGGCGCGGACGATAATGCGGCCCTTCCCATTCGTAAAATAATCTTTGATGCCATCGGTACCAATAATGCGCCCGCCCTGTGAAAAGTCTGGTCCCTGCATATAGGCCATGAGCTGTTCGACGTTCATCATGGGACGATCCAGCAGGGCAATACAGGCCCGCGAAACCTCAACCAGATTATGGGGGGGAATGTTCGTAGAAAGACCGACGGCAATACCACTGGACGCATTCACTACAGGGGGAATGCGTCCAGGAAGATAATCCGGCTCGAGCACTTTAGGGTCTTGCTTGTAGGTAGGGTGCAGCGGAACCGTCTCTTTTTCCATATCCGCCATCAACGTCTCTGCCAGCGGCGAGAGACGCATCTCCGTGTAACGATAGGCCGCGGGCGCATCCCCATCCTCACTGCCCATATTGCCCTGACCTTCGATCAACGGATAACGCAGCGTAAAAGGCTGAGCCATGCGCACTGCCGCATCATAGACCGAGACATCGCCATGCGGATGATAATTGCCCAGGATCAGACCGACCACCTCGGCGCTCTTGACGGTTGGACGCGTGGAGAGATAGCGCGCCTCCCGCATCCCCGCCAGAATACGGCGCTGCACCGGCTTGAGGCCGTCACGAGCGTCGGGTAGTGCGCGATCCGTGACGACCGAGAGGCCATAGGTGGCGAAAGCCTGGGCCATAATAACCGAAAAATCTTCGCGAATAATGCCCATTTCAGAGGCATTTGTGTCAATAGTACTCGCCATAGAATCTTACACGTCCAATTCTTTGATTTTACGTGAATGCTCAGCCAGGAAAGTGCGCCTCCGCTCGGCATTTTTATCCTCCATCAGCTCAGCAACCAGCTTACCCGCCAGCATCCCATCCTCCAACGTCACCCGTTTGAGGACGCGGCGCGCAGGATCAAATGTCGTATCTCGCAGTTCTTTGGGATTCATCTCACCCAGGCCCTTAAAACGCTTGAACTCCAGTCCTTGCGCGTCGGGATGAGCTGCCAGGAAATGCAAACGTGCCTCATCATCTAATAACCAGTTCACCTTGTTCCGGTATTTCACCGAATAGAGCGGAGGGCAGGCAATATAGACATGTCCCTGTTCGATCAATTCATTGAATTCTTGATGGAAGAGCGTCAGCAGCAGACATTGAATATGAAGCCCATCGACATCGGCATCCGTCGCAATAATCACACGATAAAATTTCAGATTTGCAATATCAAATGTGTCACGCGTACCAGTGCCCAGAACATTAATAATGGTGCGAATTTCTTCGTTCTCAACAATACTTTTTAAGTCAGCCTTTGCCACATTCAACGGCTTCCCTTTGAGCTTCAAGACCGCCTGGAATTCAGAAAAACGACCCTGCCCAGCACTCCCACCAGCCGAATCACCCTCAACAATAAAGAGTTCCGCGCGAGAGGGGTCATTGGAATTACAGCGCAGAAATTTCTTCGACAGCGTCGTATCAATCAGCTCGCCACTTTTCTTGTTGCCCGCACGCGCCAGCTCTTCCACCAGCTGTGCCTCATTGCGCGCCTTCTGCATCTGCTGGATTTTCTTGAGCCACTCTTTCCCCGCCGCGCTATTATTCTCGAACCAGTCTTTGAGCCCCTCATCCACAATTGAGCGCACCAGACCCTCGACCGGACTGTTATTCAAGCGGTCTTTGGTCTGACCCTGGAACTGCGGATTTTGTAGCTTGACCGAAATAACCACGTTGAGGCCCTGCTGAATCACTTCAGGCTTAAAGCCGTCTTTTTCGCGATTTCTGATCACCGCCAGCTTGATCGCATAATCGTTGACGACTTTGGTAAGCGCGGCCTTAAAACCGGTCTCATGCACACCACCATCGCGCGTACGCACCGCATTTGCATAGCTGTACATCGCAATTTTATAGCCGCTGGTCGGTTGTACGGCGACCTCGACATGGACCCCATCGCGCTCTTTGATCATCGTAATGACCTGTTTGAAGAGAGGCGCGCTGGTACTGGTTGCGAGGTCGCGCACATAATCGGGGAGACCATCGCGCGAGTAGAACAGGCGCGTGATCTGTTCATTGGCCGCATCATCCCAGGCATCGAGGTGGAATGAGACGCCGCGATTGAGAAACGCAGAAGCCTTCAGGCGGCTCTCGATGGCTTCCAGGGAATAGTAGGCATCGGGATCGAAGATCGAACGATCGTAGAGCCAGCGAAGTTGAGAGCCATGCAACTGTGGATCACAGGGCTCGATATGGTGAGGAAGAGCCGTACCACGGCTAAAATCTTGCGTAAATTTTTGACCATCTTTCCAGATCGTCAATTCGAGTTTTTCGGAGAGCGCGTTAATGACGGTTGAACCCACGCCATGCAGTCCACCGGCCGTCTTATATGCCCCATCGGAGAATTTGCCCCCGGAATGAGGAACCGTCAAAATCACGGTAGCCGCTGGCAAATAGTCACCCTGGTAGAGCATCAGGTCAAATGGCATGCCACGTGCTTCATCACGCACTGTTACCCAGCCATCCTGATCGATACTGACCCAGATTTGTTTGCCGAAACCAGCCACCGCCTCGTCGACGGCATTATCGAGAGCTTCCCAGATAAGGTGAATCAATCCAGAGGTAGACGTTGAACCGATGTACATACCCGGGCGATGACGGATCGCGGCAATGCCTTCAAGCACCTGAATATCGGCCGCCGAATACTGCGTAGGAGTAGCCTTTTTGGGTAGTCGCGCTTTTGCGGTGCCTTTCGCCTCAGATGAAAGCAACGTGTTTTCGGGAAATTCTTCAGCGCCTCTGGTCGCAAACAGCGTTAATTGCTCCTGTGTTGCGCCGGATTCGTCTCGCATGGGAGGGAATGTTTTAGGGGAACGAGACATCTAGCCTATACCTCTCTTTAAAAATGCTGTTATTGCCTATCCAGCATACAGCCTTACACTTGGAAAGTCAAGCAAGTTTTGGACATAAGTTCTATTTTCTAGAAAAAAATGACGATGCAGTATGTACGCATACTCATTTGTGCCACCAGATCGTATTCTTCCCCTGTAAAAGAAAGGGGAAACTCAGCATTTCAGGGAACTTGCGCAACTCAAGCCACAGAGCCACGCTACAGATGTTACCTATTCTACACGCACTACACAAGTGGTTAGTACTCCGGTCGAGAAGAAAGCATCCGAAAAGATAGGCGCTGAGAGAAATCAGAACCGCCAGATCGCAACGAAATAGCTACCTTTTGCCAACGCGATCGCAATGTCTCGCTGCTACGCTTATCTTCATGGGGAGAAAAATCTCTCCCCTCGACTGAATGAACCAGGAAGAAGCGTCATCTGGAGGAAAAATAAAACGATGAGTTCTACAAAAATACATGACATCTATATGCAATTACCCGTATCCTCTCAGCGAACCTTTCCGGTGGGACCGTTCCCCCGCAACTATATTCATGGTGTCGTCGATGACCTGTTTTTTGCCGTGCAAGCCGTCCTGGCATTGCGCATGGAAGGGATTGAGGCCGAGGATATTCATGTGATGGCAAGCTGGGATTTTGTGGACGCAGTGGAACATAAGCTCCAACGCCAGAATGGCCTCTCAAAAGCATGGCAACGCCTCCTCACGTTTTTTGATGAAGGCTTTGGCGATACTTACCTGCAAGAGGCGCTCCAGGGCCATCATATTCTCACGGTACGCATCACCAGACACGCACAAAGAGAACAGGTGCGCACGCTACTGGCCTCCAATCATGCCTATCACATAAAATACGTCGATGCCTGGACCGTGACGGATCTCCCCTCACAACAGGCACTCTCCCCCTCGAAAAAATAATACAGGCATTGTATCCCTGTCGATACATTTGTATAATTGTTAAGCAGAAGTAACAATAGGAGCGATTTTTGATGAAGAGACCGGCTATCGATAGGGTAGGATATGGTACGTACGCAAAAGGTCCGCAGGGATCTGTCACATAGGATCAAATACTTCAGGTTGCCGATTGGCCTGCGCTTATCCCTGGCCTTTATGGTCATCATCCTTCTAACCGGGCTCATCGGCATTCTGGCAATACGCCAAATTACCTCGCTGACGAGTGCGGCAACAGAAATCAATGCACGCGATTTACCGGAAGCGATTACCCTGGTACACCTGTATTCTCAACTCTATCAGCAGCGCGATTTAGAACTCAGTCTGGTCAACAATAGCAGTGGTGATTCGTCAGAGGCTTCTCCTCAGCAAAGCAAGCAAACGCGACAGAATCTCGAGACGCCCACCTCTGACCATGCGTCAAAGCCACCAGCAGGCTCCCACAAGCAAACACAACAACAAATTGTGTTTGAGTTGCTGGAAGTGCTCAAAAGCATTGACGGCGATTGCCAGCGACTCCTCGCCTTCGAGAAAACCGAACCCAACGATTTTCCTCTGATGCAGAACATTGTCAATGATGTATCCAGAACGAGAGCCCTCTCAGTGCAGATGCTCGACCTTATCAAGCATGAGCAGATTACTCAGGCTCGTGCCATCGACCTCGGGCAGCAGCAGCCTCTTCAGATGACAACGATCGCGACTATCGCACAATTCGAAAAGACAGAGCAGGTAGAGGATGCCCATGATTCTGCTCAGATGCAGCTGGAAAGTGAGCAATCCACACTTTTTGTCGTAATCCTGACTGCCCTCTGCCTTCTGCTTTCGATATTGCTGGCAATTATTATTACGCGTTCACTGACCAGACCGCTCAAGGTTTTGCTCCATACCACCGAGGCGATCGCCTCCGGGGATTTGACCGTGGAAACGCAGGTAGAGAGCACGGATGAGATCGGACGTCTGGCAACGGCGTATGATAAGATGCGTGTGAGCCTGCGTGCTACCATCGAGTCCTTGCGCCTGGAACGTCAGCAAACCCAGGCCATCATTGATGCGATTGCTGACGGCGTTATTCTGCTGGATGGCGCATATAAGATCTTAAAGTGTAATCCTGCGGCTGCGCATTTGAGCGGTTGGCGTGCCAGCGAAGCAATCGGCAAATATTGCTGGGAAGTCCTGGGCTTCCATGAGAAGACGGAGGCAAAATACGAACTCCTCTCTCCACTCATGGTGGCGTTGCAAACCCGATCGGAGCAATCCTATCTTGAGATGCCCATTGTCGCACGTTCCGGCCAACAGCGCTGGCTCGCGATTAGCTGTGCTCCCATGTCCTCACCTGAGGAGGCAACGGAGCAACAACTGGTCATCGGCTTGCACGATATCTCTCAGCTCAAGGCGGTAGAACAGATGAAGTCAGATTTTGTTGCGATGGTCTCTCACGAGTTGCGGGCTCCGCTGACCACGGTGACCGGATCGGTCGAGATGCTCGGCTTGCTGGACTCGGCCAGTGATCCGGACACATACCATGAGGTTCTCAGCATTTTAGATCAGCAAACCAGAAGATTATGTCGCGTTGTAGAAGAGGTATTACAACTCACACGTTTCGAAACGGGCCGCCTGGAAGTCCATTTACAGCCACTCTCCATCACCCATTTTTTACGCAACCTTGTAGAGAATATACATACGGATTGGACCAATAACGATCGCTCTATCACATTCCTCGAACCAGCAGAAGAGATTCTGGCCTGGGCCGATGAGGGTTTACTGGAGATTGTATTTAGAAATCTGCTTGACAATGCACGCAAATATACCCCTCTGGGCAGCACGATCGAGCTTGAAACAGAGTCTGCCCCCACGAGCGGACAGGTTCACATACGCGTCATCGATCAGGGCTCAGGTATCCCTGAAGACCAGCTCGAACACATCTTTGAGCGCTTCTCACGCGGCACTCAATCATCCTATCACTGGTCGCGTGGGTATGGGTTGGGACTCTATATTGCGCGCGAACTGATGCAAGCGCATAGTGGCACCATTCGCGCCGAAAATCGTCCGCAAGGGGCGTGTTTTGAGCTGTCGCTATGGATGGTGAGCAATGACCGGATCTCTCATCTCTTGGAAGAGGAGTAGCGCGAAGAGCAAAAGAAGGTATAATAAATTATGGATACAACTATTTTGATGATAGAAGATGATACCGCTCTCTTGCGTCTGGCGGAGTTGCATCTCACGAAAGCTGGCTATCGTTTTGTCTCTGCCCAGCATGGCATTGCAGGTTTGCAGAAATTGGCCTCTGAGCATCCTTCGCTGGTCGTCTTAGATATCAGTATGCCCCGTCTTGATGGCTGGGAAACCTGCCGACTGATCCGCGAAATATCAAATGTGCCGATCATCATGCTTACCGGGCGCGATGGGGAAATGGACAAAGCGATGGGGCTCGACCTGGGTGCGGACGACTATCTGACCAAACCCTTTGGCTTCGTGGAACTTCAAGCGCGCATTCGCGCGATGCTCCGTCGTGCGAGCATGCCTTCCGTAGACCAGCGCCAGCAACAGAAGACACATTTTCATGTCGGGAGATTGCAGGTCAATCTCCTCTCACACCAGGTCACACTCTCTGGAAAGCCGGTTGCGCTGACGCCAACAGAATTTCGTCTGCTGGAGCACATGTTGAAGAATCCCGGCATGGTCCTGACGCATGCACAACTCCTCTCCGCCGTCTGGGGCTTTGCTTATAGTGACGCGACGGACCTCCTCAAGCCCACCATCAGCCGCCTGCGCCAGAAAATCGAAGAAGATCCTTCCCACCCCACGCTTATTCAGACCATCCATGGCGTCGGCTATCGCTTGACCCTTGCGCCAGCCAACCTGGAGACAGTCGTGCAATCAGATGTCTGACAACCAAGATGAAAGGGAAGAGAGTAGCCCCGAACTGCCGATACCATCACCTTCTTTGGCCTATGCAGTGGGAGCAGGTTCCGATCCTGGCAACCAGAGGAAACACATTGCCAGACCTCCTAGTCTCTCAACCCCTTGAAATTCACAAGCAGATGACGAGGGCCACGCAGGGCAGCGTTATCTCTATACGGTGGGGGATCTATGACCAGTCTGGGATCAATGAGTCGACGGCTGATCTCGCCAAGCGCAATATGGCCCTCCAGACGCGCCAGCGGAGCGCCTACACAATAGTGAAGCCCGCTGCCAAATCCCAGATGCTCGTTGTCCTGGCGATCGAGCATAAAAGCTTCGGGATGCTCAAAGCGTCGGCCATCATGACTACCCGAGGCCAATACCAGGATGATCGTGGCTCCTTTGGGGATAGTTGTACCGCCAATCTCAATATCAGCGAGCGCTGTCCGAATCCTGAAATGGACGGGGGGATCATAGCGAAGCAACTCTTCAACATAGGGAATGATCAGCTCAGGATCTTGACGCAATTGCTTCAGGAGTTCAGGCGAACGTACCATCGCCAGCGTTCCATTCGTGATCAGATTCACCGTCGTTTCGTGTCCGGCAATCAAGAGCAAGATCGCGGTACTTATCAATTCTTGCGGCGACATAGGACCGTCAATATCATGAGCATTCAACATGCCTGAAAGGATCGTATTACTGGGATGGACCTCCAATTGTTCCAACAACTGCTCCATGTATGCGCGGAGCTGCTTCCTGGCTTCCTCAATCCGCTGCTGTTGCTCTTCTGTCTGAACCTGTCCCGGATCGAGGTTGCTTGCCAGCGTATCAGCCCAGGCATGAAAGCGCGTTTCGTCTTCACGCGGCACACCCAATAACTGACAGATGATCGTGACTGGCAATGGATATGCCAGATCATCCACGATATCCATCTGCCCACCCTGAGCATGTCTGTCCAGATGTTCTTTAACGACCTGCTCGATATGGCCCCTCGTACGCTCAATACGTTCCGGCGTAAACTGGCTCACGACGATTCTTCGCAAACGATCATGATTGGGGGGATCTTGAAAGATGAAAGCAGGAACCACCTCTTCTTGTTCAGTAGCGGGATGTCCCTGCGCTCTCAATTGTGTTTGCTCATCAGATTTGCGCATATCTGAGCTCACACGAGGATCATGGAGCAGCGAAACAATCTCATTGTACGTACTGACGAGATAGCTCCCATCTTTCTGCAAGGCGACCGGCGTTTCGCGAAATTGCGCATACAACGGATACGGATTCGCGATGTGCGAATGATCGAGGATCTGTTGAAAATCAATCTTAGCCTTCTGAGCCATGGTTATAGTTCCCCTCTATCTGCTTGCATGATCGTGATAACCTGATGAAATACGAATACATTGCTCATATTTTATACACGATACATATCGCAGTTCGGTGACCACGATACGCAGAACTCATAAGAGGAAGATTGAGAATCAGAATGGGTGTAGACGCGGGTCTACTACTTCATTCGCCTTATCGAAGGGCGCGCTCTCTCATTAAAGCGATCCATTCACCTTGCCCGTATGACCGTAAACGACACGTGCGCCAGCAAGCTCGACGAGCTGCACTTCTTTTTCCTCCCCAGGCTCAAAACGGATAGCCGTTCCTGCGGCAATATTTAAGCGCATACCGTAGGCTGCTTCTCGCTCAAAGGTCAGTGTCTTATTCACCTCGAAAAAATGATAGTGACTGCCTACCTGCACCGGTCGATCGCCCGTATGCTTGACCAGCAACGAGACCGTCCTGCGCCCGACATTGGCTTGAATGTCGCCCGCCTGCTCATCCAGAAAATATTCACCAGGTTTCATGTGCTTGCTCCTCTTTGTTGCGAATGAACTGCGCCTCAGATTAGCGGATGGGATCGTGGATCGTCACGAGTTTGGTGCCATCTGGAAACGTCGCTTCGACCTGAACCTCGGGCAGCATCTCGGCAATGCCTTCCATGACATCCTCGCGCTTCAGAATGGTGGTGCCGAAGGACATCAACTCGGCGACGCTTTTCCCATCGCGTGCCGCCTCCATGATCTCTGCACTCAGGATCGCCACTGTCTCAGGATAGTTCAGCTTGAGGCCGCGTGCCTGACGTTTGCGGGCCAGCTCAGATGCGACAAATAGTAACAGTTTATCTTGTTCACGTTGCGTGAGGTACACGTTGCCATCTCCTCTTCTCTGTACATATGTCCGGTACAAACTCTCTTGCGAGCAAACGACGAATAGCACTACAATATTTTGCGCGGCGCAATGGCCTCTTTCTGGAAGAGCGCCGGTCGAGCCAGCTTCCAGAAAGAGAACAGGCCAGCCGCGATATCTCTTCCCTGCTGGCTCAGAGCACGAATTACCAGCCCGTGTGCGGCCAGCGTACTGACGCCCCAGATGCATTCACCTGGATGGCTGAGTTGCAGCGCCAGTTGACTCAACTCTTTCTCCAGCTGGAGCCAGTAGGGAGCAGGCTTCCCGACCCGGCAGAGGTAGAAATTGCCCATATAGTGATAACCGGCCAGTGCAGTCGCTGCGGTTGGCGCTCTCCGCTGTGGCTCCAACGAAAAGGACTCGCGGAGCAGCGGCCTGCTGGCAGTCTTGATCTCCACGCCCATACGGATCTGCTCATAGGCGAAGCATTCTCCACTCGCGACCCTGCCCGGAGCCAGCGTCTCCCACCAGCAGAGACCGGCGTCGTCTTCCAGGAAAATCTCTGTGTGTTGATGATAGCGCGCTCCGGCGAATGGGATCAGCGGATCTGGCAGATATTCGAGCAAACCTCCGGTTTGTACATGTGCTTTCGTCCATTGTTGTGCGGCGGGAATGCCCGGACGGCTGCGGTAGAGACGGGTGGCACTGGTAGAGGTCAACTGGACACTGGCATGCGGACCAACATCGACCTCTATCTGCAATTGATCTCCTCCCAGCACTCCCCCTGAAATATTGTGTAAATGGACCAGGGTACCGCCATCGGGCTGCGCAAAAGCGCGAATAACCTTCAGCGGTGGCCGTTGCTCGCTGTTCATCATGCGGGTCTGTTGCGCCTGCGGGTCATAAATAAAGCCCAGACGGAGGAGACCCTGGGTGCGAGAGAGCGCGGGACGGTGTTGCTCGTCCTGCTGCGTTTGCGTGTAAATTTTCGCTTCTCCTGATGGTGAAACTAGCCAGATCGTGTGCGATGATCCTCATTGTATCATAACTATTACCCTCATCAACTGATGAAGAGTCGCGTTGTTAGATCGGGATGGCGCATGCTACCAAGCTCGCACAACGGCGTGAAGAGGGTGGGCAGGTGCTCCTCCTGGTATGCCTCGCTATCTTGCACGACGGCCAACATCGTCGGTTTCAGTTGCCAGAGCAATGCGCTGGCTCGACTTTGTCCCAGAGGCAACATACGCTGGCAGGCCGAGATCAGACTCATCGTCGTCTGGTGAAGATAGGCCAATGTGGTTGCATGCTCGTCGATGCCAAGCGATGCACCCACCAGCCCGAACGCAGTGCTATAGTGCGTCTCGATCCCGGCGTCTCTGGCAGATTGCAGGGCAATGGGCAATGATGTATGATCGTGCAGGCTTTGCACAAGCTGGAGCAGACGTCGTCCCAGCGTGGCGCTTGCGGTACGGCTCTCGCGAGCGCTTTTATAGGCGCTCAGATCGGCATTGAGGGTGAGCCACTCTGCTGCAAAGAGAGAAGGATCAGTCAAAGAAGAAAGGGCATGACCACGTCGACAAAAAAAGCTCTCAAAAGAGCCCACCTCCTGTAAATAGTCCTGAAGGAAGACCCCGAGTTGCGCGACCGTGAGCTGACCTTCTGCCGCGAGCGTTTCCAGGCCAAATGAATGAGCCGTTGCGCCAATGGGCAGGGCGCTATCAGCAAGTTGGAGAAGTCTGAGAAATCCCAGGTCGTCAATGTTCATAAGGTGTTTGTGAGCACTTTCTTGGGATGTGGGTTGGTTTTTGTCAGGAACTGATCGCTCTTAGCTTATCATAGCAGGGCTAAAAATACAAATCACGGAAAAATTCCAGGGGGCAATACATTGACCCCTGGAACGCCTTTATCCTGGGAATAGGGTTGCAACCACAACCCGTTATCGCACAAAAACGCTGCGGAGGATATCAGTGGCCTGCGCGATAGCCGCGCGGGGAGCAGGCGTGTGCGTGATAGGATTGAGGAGCATAAAGTCATGGATGGTGCCCAGGTAGCGGGTCGCTATGACTGGCACTCCGGCTGCCATCAGCTTATGCGCGTACGCCTCGCCCTCATCACGCAAAACATCGTTCTCGTCCGTAATCACCAGCGCTGGCGGCAGCCCTCTGAGCTGATCAAGGGAGGCCTGTAGCGGCGAGGCTGTGGGCTCCATACGCACTGAGGTTGGAGCATAGCTATCCCAGAACCAGCGCATCGCCTCGCGCGAGAGCCAGTAGCCGTCTGCACCGAATCGCTGATACGTCTGCGTGTCTAAATCGGCATTCGTCACCGGATAGAACATGGCCTGGAAATCGATTTGGGGCCCTCCGCGCGCTTTCGCGAGCAATGTGACCGCCGCAACCATATTCCCTCCAACGCTATCCCCAGCTACGGCCAGACGCGACGGATCAATGCCCAGTGAGGCTCCATACTCGGCGATTTTCTTTGTTGCCAGGTAGGCTTGCTCGATTGCAACTGGATATTTTGCCTCAGGCGAGCGCGCATAGTCCACAAACACGACGGCTGCCTGTGCTCCATGAGCAATCTCACGGACAAGGCGATCATGCGTCTCTTTATCGCCGAGAATCCAACCACCGCCATGGAAATACATCACGACAGGAAGCGCCCCTGTCACACCGCGTGGCCTGACAATGCGCAGGGCAATTTCACCCGTAGGGCCACCGCTCATAACACGATCTTCGCTGTCGACAGGCAGAAGGGGCACGTTGACACTGGACTGTATGCTTGTGAGAACCGCACGAGCATTGGTAGGCGACAGTGAGTAGAGAGGGGGGCCACCTTGTGCCTCAAGCATTTTGAGAAAGGCCAGTGTATCTGGCTCCAGTTGGAGCGTACGACGATCCTGAGTAATACTCATGTGAGCTCCTTTTTTGTTTTGCCTGTGCTCATCCCTGAGTAGAATAGTTCCTATGGTTTCTTATGCCCTCTGAACAATCCGCTCAGAGTACCCAACCGTCTCTCACCACTTTCTTCCAGCTTTTTCAGGATGGTACCTACTGCACCTTTTGCTTTACCGCTATACTGGGAGGCTCCGGGGATCTTAGCAGCATAGTTGTCTATAATCTTATCAATTTTCTTCTCCGCCTTTTCACGCGCCTGGGAAATCGGGTTCTCTTGCTGATTGTCGTTGCTCATGACATCCCTCTCTTTCACCCTTCATCCATCACCACAGCGATGATGAAAGGAGAATACGTGAGCGCTGCACTCGAAAACGTCTACAATCCCTCATATATTTCTCTTATGCGCAGGATGACGCAAAGAAATATATGCTAGCAAGATAGTATAAAAGGGAAAAAAGCTTTTGCCATCGCTCGAAAGAGTGATTCTCACTCTCCAGTAGGAACTGAGCAACAAAAAATGTCCCTGGAGTATTCCAGGGGCATCTTCGGACATGCGTTTTCTTGCTAGAGCGTTTGATAAAACGCACGCTCTCGGCTCTCCAGATTGGGGATCGCTCGTCCTCTGACATGCTCTTCGAAGTGGGGCGTCGCCATATGTGCTTCATAGGCAGCCGGGTCGGTATATTGCTCGTAGAGGAAAAAGAGATCGGGATCGTCAAGAGAGCGCTGCGCCTGATAATAGAGGCAACCGGGCTCCTGTCTTGAGAGTGGGGTCATGGTTTCGATGACTTCCGCGACGATCTCGGCTTTGCCTGGCTTCGCTTTCCAGAGAGCTGCAACGACATAGGCCATTTTGTGTAGGCTCCTTTGCTAGATATGTAGCGTTACACGATAGAAGTATCGAACATCATTGTAGCCCAAATTGAAAACCTGTTGCATCCCTCTCAGGCAAGTTTGTCCTTTGTGCTCCTGGCACCAAAGAGGAGAAGCGCCACAATCTGCTCAGGGAGCTGATCATCGAGCGGTTGATCCGTTGCATTCGCTCGAACCAGGATTGGCCCAATCGCAACCTCCACCAGAAAGTGCGCATCGACTTCCACGGGCAGTTCACCACGGTCTTTGGCTCGCTGAATGATCGCTTCGGCCCTGCTGAAGCGATCTCTCCAATAGGCCCGGCGCACCTCTTCTAGCTCCGGTTGCGGATAATGGCCCACCACAATCTGGTCAATCACTTTTCCTACAGGGGTTTGGATACGTGCGATAATCCCACGCAGCAACTCCAGCAAGTC
>DATJHM010000250.1:0-5483 GCA_035493895.1 Ktedonobacteraceae bacterium | reverse complement strand
CCCCCGGCCAATTCGCCCCTCAGGTTGATGCGTATTGGTCGCGGACAAGCAGCAATGTCACGTAGATAAGGAGAATCTTGTAGAAGAGAAAGGATCATCTTGCAAGAAACCCATGCATCTGGCCTATTTGGAAACAATGGGAAGGAAAGAGATGGCCGTGAGGCGATCCATTCCTGGTGCAATGCCCAAATAGCATTTTTTTGCACCTTTTGTACGATCTGGCAGCGACGCTCTCCCGTTTGGGAGATGGGTCAGGCCACCTCACGACCCTGCGATTCTACGCCATTCTCCTTATGTACGTGACATTGCCGACAAGCAGCGACTCTACGGGATTGATGGGCACCGGGTGCAGGCTTATGTACGTGACATTGGACTCTGAAAGCGTGAATTATGGATGCGTTATGTCTTGATTTTATCAATAGCGAGTTTCGGGATTTTCGTGGTCGCTGGGTCAGAGATGATCTCCAGCAGCCCGTATGGATGGAGCAGTTTCTTGCCAAATGGGGCCTTCAAACTGCTAGCTTGCCAGATGCAGACGTGCTTGTCAGGCTTGTTGCGCTCCGGACCCTTCTGCGGCGCATGGTGGAGAGTCTGGCAACGGGACAGCTTGCGAGCACCGATCTGGCTGAGCTCAATAGCTTGTTGCGCAAGGGGGTTTTCAGCCGTTCCCTGCTGCATGCTGGCGAAAGCTATCGGGTCGAACTGATCCCACTGCAAAAGGATTGGGAGTGGGTACAGGCAGAGATTGCGGCATCATTCGCCCATCTGCTGGCAGATTGTGACGTCAGACGTCTGAAAATATGTGCCAATACTCATTGTCGCTGGGTATTCTACGACGAGAGTAAGAGCCGCACGCGAAGTTATTGTACCGCCGATAAATGCGCCAACCTGCTGAAAGTACGACGTTTTCGTGCCCGCAATACCAGCGACATTTGATCTCGAGGTCTACAACCCATGAAATGACTCCCCAGGCCAGTGGCTCCCCAGGCCAGTAGGGACGCCATGAAGCCGCAGCTGAATGGCGTCCGGCCAGCCAACGATCCCTCAGACTTCGCAGACGACCCCGCGAACTCCCACGTCCTCGCTCGCCCCACAGACGTGTCGCACCCCCCTCTCCCCACCGTTTCGCTCGTGCTGGCGATTGCAAGCCGATCTTCAAATCGACCTTGTAGTATAATAACCATCGATAATCAAAAAAAGGAGAATGTGCGTTCCCTCCCATGGCTCACTCAGGCCACGAGAAAAAACGCATGGTGACTATGAACTTTCGACATGGACACGCCTGTATGGATGGCCCCCTCGTGTGTGTAATTGCGGGGGACGATGCGGCTCCAGAGGTCGTACTGCCGACCGTTGCACTGTTGCATAAAATGATACCAAGCATCCGCTTTCGCGAAGCCCTGAGCGGGCAGGCGGCGCAAGAAAAATATGGCGACCCCTTTCCCAAACAGACGCGTCAGGCCATTGGCGCGGCGGACTGCACGTTCTTTGGCGGAAGCGGAGGCCCCAGCGATCCTGTGCTCCAGCATTTGCGCAGTGTGCGAACCGCCGTCAATATTCGCCCAATCCGCTGGCGGCAGGGGTATCGCAGTCCGTTGAGCAATCCCAGACGCGTTAACTATTTGATCGTGCGCGACAATCTCGAGGGTGTTTATCCTCCGCGCGAAGGCGAACTCAGCGAACTCAGCGCGCTTACCAGCAGCCAGAGCTGGTCTCAACAGCCCGGACCCGGCGAGCAGGGAGCCTACGCCGTGCGCGTCTATACGGATGCACAGATCAGGCGTGTCGCGGAAACGGCCATTCATTTTGCGTATGAGCGTCAATCCATCGGCTATCCTGGTCGTGTGACGGTGGGCACCAGATCTTCCATTCAGCCGCGTACGGATGGACGCTTCCGTCAGATCGTGCGCGAAATGGTCGAGGCGAAGGCGGGCCTGACCTACCAGGAATTCCTGACCGACGATCTGGCCCGGCGTATGGTGGACGCACCCGAGACGCTGGATGTGGTCGTGTTCAATAACGAGCACGGCGAGATTCTCGCCAACATGGCAGCGGGCAGCATCGGTGGCCTGGGCCTGGCTCCCAGCGTCTCTTATGGCGAGGACTACGCCTGTTTCGAGCCCGCGCACGGTTCCGCACCCGATCTGGCCGGGAAGAATAGCATCAACCCGACCGCCATGTTGCTGACCGGCGTCCTTCTGCTGGACTACCTGGGCTACTTCGCCGAGTCCCAGCGCCTGGATGACGCCATCTCCAGCGTCTATCGCCAGGGCCAGACTCTACCCGTAGATCAGGGCGGCATGGCCAGCACCAGCGAGTTTATCGCGGCCGTACAAAAATTCGCGATATAGAATATCTTCGCCAATATTTCACGCAAAGATTTTCCGGAAGTGGCAACAAAACTATGTTGCCACTTCCAATTTCCTATAGACAATCACGCCTTCGCTGCTCTTTCCTCTTGCTTCATACGAAAAACCTCTTCTTTTTGCCCCGGCTCTCTTTATCAAAATGATCTTTCGTGAACGTATATACTTGACATATGCAGTCAATTATAAGCGAAAAGAAAAATTTTTGTCAAGCGTTTGCCCTACACGAATCTGCTTGAAAAACGAAAAAGCGACACCGTGTGTTGCCGTCTTTCACTGTCAGAATTCGTGCTGGTTACTGTCAAATGAACTGTCACGGCGTACCTGCGAGCAAGCTCGATAAGATGCACGGCGCAAGCAAAACATCATGCTGGAAACTGTCAATTCTCAGAGGGTAAATCTCACAATACTGTTGGGATTTACAGATAAGGAAAGCATCCAATGGGCCAAACAATTCCTGATAAAAAAACCATCTTACACCTGCCCGGGTACGAGGCAGAGCAGTGGTGTCTGGATATGAGTATCCTGCTCACGGATCTCTGCTTCAGTGAAAGCGCGCTGATTGATGAGCAGCATAAACTGTATGCACGAAGCATAGAAGGATACATGTACGAAGATGGAAGACGTGCGCATGGTTCTCCCCATATCAAACACATCAGTCAGCTCCTGCAAGGCGATCATAGGATCACCGTGGATCTGATGCAATTTCTTGGAAATATGGGTCCCACGGGGTGCGCAACGAGATTTTTAGCTGAGCAGTAAGTCGGAAATGGTTACAAGCGTTTGGGCAAGGTTCAGTTGCTCGCAGGTGAGTAGTGCAAGTGGCTGGCATTGCGAAAAGCTGGCTCAAGTGCTTTCAAAATAGGCACGTATTGGCTGCGGAGAGGCGATATGTTCGGAGAATCTGCTGGAGGTACCTCTACACCCGTTTTGTATCGAGAGCCAGGTGAGCTATGCCTTCCATAAGAATCAGCAAGACATCATCGGCCACCTGTTCCGCTGAGAGCTTGATGCCCTCCTGGTACCAGTGGGCCGCTGCTCCCAAGATCGTCCAGCTGACGATACGGGCAATTGTTTCCACCGGGACGCGAAAATCGGTCCCAGCGCTCTGCTCCTGCTTCAGGCATGTTAGCAGGAGATTGGCCAGTGCATCCCTGGTGGCCCGCTCAAGCAGCGGATCAACCACCTCTGCTGGATCGCACTGACGATACTCGTCCTCGAAATGTTCCAGCACGACCTTCACGAGGAGACGTAACGTCTGCGTATTCCAGCGCGGCTCCGGTGGAAGGCTCTTCTTGAGCAGTACTTGAAACTGGTCATGGATCAGTTCATCCAGTAAGGCATATTTGTCGGGATAATGGGCGTAAAATGTTCCTCGATTCACATTAGCCCGGTTGGCGATATCCTGAATTGTCATCGCCAGAAAGCCCTTCTCCTTCATCGTCTCGATGGCCGCTTGTCGTAAGAGTTGATGTGTGCGCTGGACACGCCGGTCCATCCCCTTTGGTGGAGTTGCCATAGCTCGTCTTCCTTTTTTCTCGCTGCCTCTGTCACCCAACAATTTTCGCTGGGTGTTCCCTACCCGACAAAAGCGCGTGTTTGCCGATTGATTCTCGCGTTTGCAAGCCCTAGTATTATAGACGACCGTTGCTCGATAAGCAACGGCTGATCCCTATCCAACAGATGCAAGAAAAGGAGAACAACGCCATGCAATATACGACGCTGGGCAAGACTGGTCTGGTCGTCTCCAGGCTCACGCTGGGCACGATGACCTTTGGCGAAGGCATCTCTCACGGTTTCGATCATCCAGTGAATCAGGAGCGCGCGAACCATCTGGTCTCTCAGGCGCTCGAAGCCGGGGTGAACTTCTTCGATACCGCAAATAACTATGGCGAAGGGCGTGCTGAAGCGTTTCTTGGCCGTGCCCTTGGTTCGCGGCGCTCAGATGTTATCATTGCAACGAAACTGGGTGCACGCACTGGACCAATTCTCACGGACGCAGGTCTGTCCTACCGCCATGTCATCGCAGCAACCGAGGCCAGCCTCAAGCGATTGGGAACCGATTACATCGATCTGTTGCAACTCCATGTTCCCGACCCCCTGACGCCCTTTGAGGAGACAGCTCGTGCCCTCGATCACCTTGTCCGGCGTGAATTGGTCCGCTATGTGGGATACTCCAACCTTGGCGATTGGCAAGCTGCAACATTTCTGGCAACGCAGCGTCGGCACGGATATGCTCCCTTGATTTCCGCGCAGATGTATTACTCGCTGGTAGGGCGTGATATCGAGTATGGGGTGGTGCCATTCTTGCGTCATGAAGGGCTGGGGTTGCTGGTCTGGAGCCCGCTTGCAGGCGGGTTCCTGAGTGGGAAATACACGAGAGATCTGACGAAAGCAAGCTCTGGGCGGCTGGCCTCCTTCGACTATCTCTCCCTCCTCTCGATCGACCGAGAAAAGGGCAATACGGTTGTCGAGAAACTGCGCGAGATAGCAGCGGCTCATGAGCAAACAACTCCTGCCCAGATTGCCCTGGCCTGGTTGCTGGCAAAGCCTTTCGTTTCCTCGGTCATTCTTGGGGCTAGTACACCAGAGCAATTTGCTAGCAATGTGAACGCCTCTACTCTTCGCCTTTCGCCAGAGGAAGTCGAGTCCCTCGATACGCTTACCGAGCCTCAGCCGCTCTATCCCTACCGATGGCGAGCAAGTGGCGGCGATTCTGTGGTACGCCAGGCGCTCGGCATACACTGAGCGCTGCAAAGGGGGAGGGAAGCCTGCTATGACGTTTTCTTCGGTCACCATCCAGATTACGCCGGAACCCTTGCCCTCGACCCCTTCCTGGATGGGAGAAGTCGCAGCATTTGCTCAGGTCCTCACCCATACCGGCATCAGATCAGCGATCCAGGACCAGGTGCGTTTCGCCCGCGCACGTATGGGCACCTATGAGCTGATCGATTTTGTCGCTGTGGTGATCGGCTATGCCCTCAGCGGTGAAGCGACTTTGAAGGACTTTTACGAGCGGCTCGCTCCGTTTGCT
This sequence comes from Ktedonobacteraceae bacterium, assembly GCA_035493895.1. GTDB lineage: Bacteria > Chloroflexota > Ktedonobacteria > Ktedonobacterales > Ktedonobacteraceae > DATJHM01. Next base: position 83 of record DATJHM010000250.1, on the reverse strand, counting down.
GAGCCGTTTATGGCTCTCTTTGAGCGCAACCGGTTACCCCATCGCTCAACGCTTTCCCGCTTTCTTGCCGCCCTCGACCAGCC
>DATJHM010000249.1:0-5073 GCA_035493895.1 Ktedonobacteraceae bacterium | reverse complement strand
CTCAACCTGCACCACACATCTTCATCAAATCATTACGCGTAGCGCCTCCATCGCCTTTCGATCCCAATCTATTCCGATCCCTGGCGTGGATGGCGCAACTGCTTTCCCATCTACAACCTCAATCTGCGAGTGCGTGACCATGCGTAATTGGGGAATGTGCTCCACATAGAGGGCGTTGGGCACGGCGGCAGCCAGGCTAACATGCAACTCCATCAGGAAGTGAGGCGCGATCTTGACATTAAAGGACTCAGCAAGATGCGCTATCTTCAGCCAGGGAGTGATTCCCCCGACGCGCGCTACGTCAGCCTGGACAATACCAGCCGCTCCCGTCGCCAGATACTCGCGAAAGTGACTGGCCGAGTACAAACTCTCCCCCACCGCAATCGGGATGCTGGTAGATTGCGCCAGGAGACGATGACCACTGATATCCTCAGCAGGCAATGGCTCCTCGAACCAGTAGACATCGACCGCTTCAAACAGGTGCGCTCGCCGTTTGGCTTCGGCATAGGTCATCGATTGATTGGCGTCTATCATCAGGTGCATGCGCGAACCTACGGCCTCGCGTACTGCTTGCAAACGTTCCAGGTCCTCGGAGGGATCTGGCTTGCCAACCTTGATCTTCACACCAGGCCAACCCTGTGCTCTGGACTGTCTGGCCCCTTCAACAAGCTCTTCCGTAGAGAGTTGTAGCCAGCCTCCCTCTGTGTCATAGAGAGGCACCTGACGTTGAGCGCCACCTGCCAGCAACCAGAGCGGCTGCCCCAGCGCTTTGCCACGCAGATCCCACAGGGCAGTATCTACGGCGGCTAGCGCAAGGCTGGTGATGGGACCTACTACGGTCCCATGCGTAAACCAGAATAGTTTCTGCCAGATGGCCTCAATCTGCCTGGCATCCTCGCCAATAAGGAGAGGAATAAGATCGTGGCGCAGAAGCTCGAGAATAGCCCGACCACCAGTGCCGATGGTATAGGCATAGCCCGTTCCCGTCAGACCATCAACCGTGGTGATATCAACCAGGATCGTCTCCTGCTTGACAAAAGCCTGGATCGCATCATGGCGCGGACGCTCTGGCATAAGATCATAGAGGGATACCTCTACGTGCGTGATTTTCATCCCATTGTACCCTTTTTCAATCATGAGTCATTCGCTGTAAATCAACTCTTGAGGTCGTACAGCAAGCTCATCGTATGACGACCATGGCATGGATCTCGACTTCAGGCACCTGCACCATTACCACATGCTCATCGTATGTCCATTCGAGAGGCTTCCCCTCTGGCTCTAAGGTCACTGACAAAGGCGCACTCTCCCTCCGAACGCGCACCTTTATTCCTCGCACAGGAACAACCTGCTCGTTGTGTATCAGCGTTCCCAGACGCTTTTGCGCGAAGAAGTTCACAAGATGCACAATCGACGTATCATTTTTGCGCTGAAGCGAGACTTCCATATGCAGAGGCTTCTCAACGCTGAGCTTCCGCTCTTTCGTAGGCAACACAAGTTCCAGCAATGCCAGCACCATACTGCGCGTCTGAGCATGGCCATCACGATAATAGGAAGCGAAAGGGTCTACGGCAATAAAGGCTGCAATGCCCTGGCCGTAGTGGTTAATAGTGATGGCAGGACCAACGACCTTTTGACCCGGAGGACAGGCTCCGAATGTAGTATAGTGCCGCCAGTGTGCCTCATCCTGAATGCCGTCGCGCCAGACGTCATCTCGTGGCGCGATCAGGTCCGCCAGGCTCTGCGCACTCTGCGACCGAACCTGCAACGCTGTCCCCCACAATTGCATTGGCATGTCTGGGAGCCCTTGCAGATGACGCAACTCGGGGGTAAGCCGGGTATAGTAAATTGGCGAAGGAAGCTTGCTCTGTATCTCCAGACCCAGGATCTTCGCCAGCCGTCCCGTTCCCTGCCAGCGATACTGTTCATCCCACCATCCACTGCGCCCCGTCACGAGCAATCGACCACCATCATGCACATACTGATCCAATGCCTCAATTGTCGCATCTTCGAGCAAGCACTGCTCCGGTATGATCACAGCAGATTGTTTACTCAGTTCACGGCGAAGGGTGGGCTCATCGTAAATCAGGCAGTGTAATCCCCCCTCCACGAGCAGCAAGTGAGCGCCAGCGACTCGATCCGTTCTCCTCTCTGTGTCCGCGCTTCCTACGGGCCCCAGCGGTCGTTCTGCGTCACGGCCATTGCCCAGAGGCCCAAAGAGCTGAGAGGGGCCACTGGCGAGAAGCGCGATTTCTGGTACAGGCTCGTTCCCTAGCACAAACGGTTCCCGCGCCTGCACAAAGTCGTAGCCTTCACGGAGAGCATCGTAGACAGCCGGTTCCAGTGTGCCATCTGGATAGGGTTGATCGGAAAAGTTGCAGGTGCCCCCGACCGCAAGGATCGTCGCAAACTCGAGCTTGAAGTCTGTCAGCGAGCGAAGTTGCCATTCTCCCCAGCGATGAAAACGCTCATTCATAAAGTCAAAGGGACGCCCAATCGTTGCCTGATAGCGTCCTTCTCTGCTCAGGACAATTTCATGGTGGCCTCCCATTGGCACGGGATCACAGGAGAAGAAATCGATCGCCAGCTCGTCAGGACTAAGCCAGCGCACGAAGCGACCGTTCTCCGTCAACACAAGCGGGCTCGACCAGCGACCACTCGCATTATCGGTAAAAAGCAACGCAGGGCGAATAGACTTGAGCACCTCAGCCACGGAATTGAGATAATGCTGAACCTGCCCGCGCCTCCAGATTCGCCATGCAACCCATTGCTCGTTATCACCGCTCTCATCCTGCGTGGTCCACTCTGCCAGCCTGACATCCTTCTCGCTGGCATCACCAGAACTCCAGCTGGTCGTTGGGACCACCGGCCAGGGTCGCTTTGGCGTGTGGGGACTACTTGTGGGAAGTTCCAGGCCGGTAGCCTCGCGGAACTGCTGCTGGCAAAAAGTGCAGTGGCAAAGGGTGCTGGTAAGCCAGGCACCACCGTCGAGCCAGATACCATCCAACTCATAACGACTCACGGCCTCGCGCAACAACGGGAGCACATACTCCTCAAGATAAGGCGATGAAGGGCAGGGAGACGAACTCTCGTATTGAAGCCATGCGCCGGAAGGTTTAGTCCCATCGGGGAGAGTCACAAGCCAGTTCGGGTGCTGCTCCTTGAGAGAAACATTCGTAAAGACACAAAAATACCCAACTGCTTTTAAGCCCTCAGCATGTAACGCCTCTGACATTGCTTTCGCATAATCGCGCGAAAGGTGAGGGTGTGGTTTCCCCTGCTCAGTGGGGAAAAAGCAATATCCATGATGGTCATGGAGAAAGAAGCTCACCGACTGTATGCCCGCCTCACGGAACATACGCACTTGCTGGCTGGTATATTCTGGCGTCATGCCCTCAGCGATCCCGGTCATCCACTCCGGTTCATGATAATCAAGATGCAACTTGCGCCCAAGTGAGGCATACCATTGATTATTCGACATATATCACCCTCCTATGTATGTCATAGTGTTTTTCATAAAAGAATGCTGCACGCGCCCACCCCTTAGTGAAAAGCGCCCAGCGTCAGCCCTTTTGTAATATTGCGCTGGAGGAGCAGGTAAGCGACCAGTATGGGTACCGTAGCCATAGCGAGTCCAGCAAAAAGCGCTCCCTCGTTGGTGAGAAACTGCCCCTGAAAGCCCAGTAGTCCAACGGCCAGCGTCTTGCTCTCCGGGCTATTCAAAAGCACAATCGCGAATTGCACCTCGCCCCAGACATAGATCAAGCTCAAAATGATCACGCCCACCAGCCCACCTTTCGAGAGAGGAAGCACAATGCGCCAGAGCAGACCCAATTCCGAGCAACCATCAAGCGTGGCAGCTTCGAGCATCTCTTTGGGGAAAGTTGCAAAAAACGAGCGCATAATGACCGTCGCCGTCGGCACGATGAATGCGCCATAGACCAGCGCAATACCGATTTGCGTATCGAGCAACTGCCAGTTTTCGAGCATCTCATAGATCGGAATAACCGCTACAACAAGCGGAATACTCAAGCTGAGGGCAAACAACCTGAAAAGAATATTGCTTAACCGCCCACCTGTCCGGGCCAGACTATAACCGGCCAGAACGCCAAAACCGACCCCGAACACGACCGCCAGCACTGCAACTTCAACCGTGTTAACAAAATAGGTCACGAAACCGACCTGTCCCAGCGGCCCATTCCATGCCACCAGGTAGTTAGCGGGAGCAAATCCGGTCAGCCCAAAGGGATCAGCATAAATGCCAAAATTCGACTTGAGAGAGAGCAGGAGCATTTCTACAAATGGGCCAATTGTCATAATTGCCCAGAGAATGAGCACGGCATAGCCGATGTACCATAATGGATGATGCAACTGCCACATGCGCCGTCGACGAGGGATTTGCCTTATCTCATCCCGCGTTATCAACGGGGGCTGAATGCTAGACTGAACCATTATGACCTATCCCTCCCCTGTCGTAATTGCTGCGGGCCTGAATACAACAATAAAGATGAGCGCCATCAGTCCAACGACAACAGTTGAAACCACCGCAATCGCCGACCCCAAACCGAAGTTCGTGAAAATGAAGGCTTGCTTATACAACAAGACGTCAAGGACGCTTGTCGCCGTACCGGGTCCACCCTGCGTAAGGCCCCACACCACCGTGAATTGCCGAAATGAAAAGAGCATTTCGAGCATTGCGATCGTAACCAGTACCTCACGGGAGATAGGTACAAGAATGGAAAAGAAGTTTTGAAACGCATTCACACCATCCAGGCGGGCAGCAGCTTCAATCTCCGGGGGAATCCCATCCATCGCAGCCAGCACAAAAATCATGCAAAAACCAGCCTGGAACCAGATATTGACGAAGATGACGACAAAAAGAGCCGCATTCGGCGATCCCAGCCAGACATAGTTTGCACCAAGATGCAAGGCTCCCAACAGCGTGTTCACAATGCCTCCAGTTGGTTGGAAAGCCAGTTCCCAGAAAACGGTAACAATAATGGCCGGAATAATATAGGGAAGGAAATACGCCACCTTGAACAAGCGAGCACCCGGAACATTCCGATGGATCGCCGC
>DATJHM010000248.1:0-30382 GCA_035493895.1 Ktedonobacteraceae bacterium | reverse complement strand
GAGCGCAATCGCACGCGTGGAATCATCTTCGAGCAGATACTCCACCACGTCCGTCACCGAGATCATTGACTCGTTGCCCATCGCCACCATCAGGCTCAGCCCGATGCCGTGTCCCTGCGCAAAGGCCAGCACGGCACTGGCCAGCGCTCCACTTTGCAGAACCACGCCGACCGGGCCAGCTCGAAGCGGCGGCGCGATAGGCAGGCCATATGGCGTAATCCGATTGGTAACATTGATAAATCCGTTCCCGTTAGGACCAAGCAGCGTCAGACCGTGTTCCCGGGCAAATGTGAGCAATTCTTGTTCAAGAAGCGCACCCTCCTCGCCCATCTCGCTAAAGCCGGAGGTCAGGACCACCACATTCGTCGTGCCCAGGCGCGCAGCCTCCTGGACAATTGCGAGCGCACGCGGGGTTGCCACCATGACAAAAACCAGGTCAGCCGTCTCCGGCAGATCGCTCAGGCTTTTATAAGCGCGCTCACCATGCACGATCTCACGATTCGGATTGACAAGATAGATCGGGCCGGGAAAGCCAAAGTTTTTTAAATTTTCAAAGGTGAAGATCGACCAGCGTGAATTGTCAGTCGCTCCCACCAGGGCAATGCTTTGTGGGCGAAAAAAGCGATGTAGCCGCTCTGCTGATACGCGCTGGGACAGTACCATTCGTTCGTACCTCGCATAGATCCTCAAACAACAGTGTAAGAGTGAGACCGTAAATGTCTATTCAAGCAGGCGAAAATAGGGCAGCGTCAGATCTTCTTCCACCTTTTCAAATGTCACCCTGACCTCCGCGCCGACGCGCACTCGCTCACGGGGAGCATCGAGCAGGCGCGACAGCATACGCACGCCCTCCTCTAGCTCAACAAGAATCACGACAAACGGGACGTCTTCGGCAAATCGCCCGAACGCCTGATGGGCAACGGTATACGCATAGATCGTGCCCTTGCCGCTCGCCACGATCCACGAAGGCTTCTCCGCAAAACAATGCGGACAGATCGCGCGTGGATAGAACACAGCCTTTGCGCAAGAATCACAGCGCTGAATACGCAACTCGCCCTGGCGCAGACCTTCCCAATAGGGACGTGAATCGCTATCCTGCGTGAGCATAGTAGATGGGAGATGTCCTGGCATAGCTCATCAGTCCTTTCCCAGAATGACGGTCGCTCCCGAGGAAAGCACACCACCGGTCCCATGAGCGAGCGCAATGCGCGCCCCTGCCACCTGCCTTGGACCACACTCCCCGCGCAATTGCCGCGTGGCCTCGATCAGCAAGAAGATGCCGTACATGCCTGGATGACAATACGAGAGTCCGCCACCATTGGTGTTCATTGGGAATGGGCCGCCGGGAGCAGTGCGCTGTCCGCTGACGAAAGCGCCGCCTTCGCCACGCCCACAGAAGCCGAGCGCCTCCAGGGTCATGAGCACCGTGATCGTAAACGAATCATAGATCTCGGCCACATCGATCTCAGCAGGTGTGAGACCGGCCATCGCGAAGGCCGCTTGCCCGGAGGCCACGGCGGCCTGATGGGTCGCGAGATCGGGCATATTCGCAATCGTATTGTGCGTGTGCGCCTCGCCGTGACCGAGCACCCAGACCGGAGCTTTGCGCGTGTTTTTCGCGCGTTCAGCCGTGGTCACAACTACTGCGCCACCTCCATCGGTCACGAGACAGCAATCCAGCAGATGCAGAGGTTCGGCCACCCAGCGCGAATTGAGCACGTCCGCGATCGTAATCGGTTCGCGCATCATCGCCTTCTCGTTCATCGCAGCCCAGGCACGTGTGGCGACGGCCACCTCCGCTAGCTGCTCGCTTGTTGTGCCATACTCGTACATGTGACGTGTCGCAGCAAGCGAGTAGGCCCCGACGGGCGTTGGCAGGCCAAAGGATGGCTCGTACTGCTCGGTCAGTTTGAACGTATAACTGCCATGCCCGCGTGAGCGATCGGAGCGTTGCGTGCTCCCATAGGTAATCAGCGCGACCTCAAACAGACCGGCCTCGATGCCCGCCACCGCATGCCCGATATGCGCCTCAAAGGACGAGCCACCGATATTGGTCGAGTCGGTATATTTGGGTCTGATGCCCAGGTATTCGGCCAGCATCAGATTAGGTGCCCAGGCCCAGCCACCCGCGCAAAACAGCGCATCCACATCGCCAAAGCCCAGGCCCGCATCCGCCAGAGCTGCCCTCGCCGCTTGCTGTTGGAGTTGGAGCACCGTCTTATCAGGAGTGCGACCGAGATCAGACTCGGCCACACCCACAATCGCTGCCCGGCGCTGCGTCATTGCAGGGCCTCCCCCTGTTTGACGTGGCCCTTGAGCAGATTGCGCGAAATAATATAGCGTTGAATTTCGTCCGTGCCCTCGAAGATGCGATACAGGCGCACCAGCCGATACCAGCGCTCGATCGGCAACTCTTTGGTATAGCCGATGCCGCCGTGGATCTGCATCACACGATCAATCACACTGTTCGCCATATTTGCACCGTGCAGTTTGGCGACCGAAGAAGCGTGACGCGCATCCATGCCGTTCTCAGCCTGCCAGGCCGCGTAGAGCACGAGCCAGCGCGTAGACTCAATTTCCACATGTGAGTCGGCAATCATCCACTGAATAGCCTGATATTCAGCAATCGGCTTGCCCATAGAGACGCGCAATTTGGCATAATCGATCGCCATTTGGAGCGCTCGCTCGGCAGTGCCGATGGCTCCGGCAGGGATACGCCAGCGTCCCGCGCCAATCCACTGCATGCCCAGATTAAAGCCATTGTTCAACTCACCGAGAATATTTTTCTCCGGCACGCGCACATTCTCAAAATACAGAGAAGCGGGACCCCAATCACCCATTGTGGGAATATAGCTGGAGGTCCAGCCCATCTCGCGATCGACCAGGAAGCAGGTCACGCCACCATGGCCGCCTTTCACCGGATCGGTGACGGCAAAAACCATCGCAAAATCGGCCTCATTGCCTCCCGTAATAAAGATCTTCTCGCCATTGAGCACCCACTCATTGCCCTCTTTTACAGCACGCATTTTAATATTCGCGGCATCCGAACCCGCGCCCGGCTCGGTCAACGCAAAACACGAGCGCCTCTCGCCGCTGATCGTCGGGAGCAGATAGCGCTGCTTTTGCTCTTCATTGCAGTAGTAGAGAATATTGTCTGCCGTGCCGCCAAAGGTAAAGGGGACAAACGTGCGCGACATCTCCATCGTAATGATCGCGGTCATGACTGGTCCCAGATTGGCCCCACCATATTCTTCGGGCGTATTGATGCCCCAGAAGCCCATATCTCTGGCCTTCTGTTGCAGTTCGCGCACCTTCTCGCGTGGCAGGCCAGGACGCCCCTCACGCTCATTGAGTAGCACATCGCCCTCTAAGGGGATCAGTTCGCGGTTCACGAAATCGCGAACGGTTTGCCGGATCAGCTTCTGTTCGTTGTCCAGGCTAAAATCCATGCGTTTCTTGCTCCTTTGCAGTGTTTGCATTGCTATACAAGATCGGGAAAACGAGATGCTCCTCCTCTTTTACCTTGGCGAAATGAGAGAGAAGCATAGCCCTGTACATCCGCAGGTGTGGATGTGCTTTTATCTTCAGAGTACCCCTATCACCTTGAGAACATCTCATAAGCGGAAGGACGACCTACGAATTCGCTATCGGCTCAAGAGTGACGCTCTTCGCTGACAGGTTGCAGAGTATTGGTTGTGATGGGCAATAGCTGGGCATGAAAATAGGCGAGTTGAGCGGCGGTATACGTCTCCAGATCGATTTCAGGTGCGAAATGCCAGGTTTTCTGGAGCGCCCAGACGTGCCCCAGGCTCAGGACATTCGCCGCCAGAACGCGCGGCTCCACGATATCTTCGCGAAAGGCTCCCATGTGTTGTCCTTCCTCAAAAAGCGCCAGAAAATGCTTATCCAGATTCTTAATCATCGAAAGGATGCGCTGGCGGACATCGCGCGGAAGGGTGGAACTATCGCGATACATAATCAGGATATGTTTTGAGTTCTGATCCAGATCTTTATACAATTCGCGCACAATAAAATCAAAACGTTCAAGCGGATGCGCAATCGTGACGGTTTGATTAAAGAAGTCCAGATGGAAGGCGGCAACCTCTTCGCAGCAAGCCAACAAAATATCGTCTTTACTGGCGAAAATGTGGTAGATGAGACCGGTGCTGATACCGGCAGCACGAGCGATATCAGGCACGCTCGTTCCGTGGAAGCCTTTATGGCTGAAGAGATCTCGCGCAGCCGTGATAATTTCCTCGCGGCGAACTTCGCGAGCGAACTTTGCACCCATGCGTACTGTCCTTCTTTGCACGTTGTACGTGATAGCTGCTGTCCGTCGTCCAATGAAGCAATTGAAGCATCCTCTCTCTAAAACATACCATATTTTGAATGAACATTCAATAGGAATCAATCCTAATTCCCAAGAGGCTAAAAGATCTGCCGCATCGAGAAGGCATGCCACCAATTGCATTGAAACTGGTGGCATGCATAAGCAATACCCTACTTTTCTTTTCTTAAATTGAGAAGTCTCTGGTATTCCGCTTGCATCAGTTCTTGAAAGGAGCGATACCGGGAGGCACCACACCAACTAGCGAGATGCCATGCTTCCCACTCTCCATTCGGGAAAACGACTGAAGGATTCAGCAGATACACTCCTCCATCTCCCTCCTCACTGATTTCAAGCGCTGTTTCCAGATACTGAGGACGGAAAATCCACGCGTTTTGTGGCGATCCATACACAAAATATTCTTCATCTGAGCAAAATTCGAGAGATCCATCAATATCTTCTATAAAGCCATCTTGATATGCCTCTATCGACCCTCGATGTCGTACTCGATACCATTCTACCTCCCTCGTTGACCACAACTTCCAGATAAGTTGCGCCGGAGTAGCCAAGCCATTGCCTCTGGATAACCTCCACAGGAAGCGACATGTTCACAGGTAAGCAATGGTCGGGCTCTTTCAGAATCTTTCTGCTCCATTGTTGGAGAAATGTTTGCCAATCAAAATCCATGTCCGTCTTCTTTCCCTCTTTACAACACACAAACTTTCTTCCCGCCCCTCAGGAAGAAAGTTTATGCGATAATCTCTCGTTCTGGCAATACTACCATGCATTTGCTTACAGACAAAAAAGCACGTCGCCACCCCTTGCAAATTATAGATCAGTATATTTATACTTTATACTATAATAGCCATGCTAGTTTCCTCGGAACGGAGCATTATGAAAGTACACCATTGGCCCCCATTGGCAGCCGCAGCCATGATTGTACTTCTCGCATTCCTGCCAGGTGCGAGCTTGCATCTTTTCGCTGTTCCCCTTAACACAAAAGCTTCACCACGCACCAACAAGATTGTTATTATGCCATTGGGAGATTCAATCACTTTTGGGGAGGGCTCTTCCAGCGGCGATGGCTATCGTTTTGTGCTCTGGCAACTGTTAACGACGGCTGGTATCAAAGCGACGTTTGTGGGTTCAGAGCGTTCAGGCTCGACATCCTTCCCGCAACCGGAGAACGAAGGGCATCCTGGCTGGCGCATTGCGCAGATCTCGGCGCACATCGTCAGCTGGTTGCGAACATACCGGCCAGATTATGTGCTCCTACAAATTGGCACCAATGACATCGTCTATAAGGACCATCTGGCGCAGGCACCAGCACGCCTGAAAGCACTGATTGACAAGATCACCGCTACCCTGCCCGGCGTCACAGTACTCGTAGCCGAAATCACGCCTCTCGCGCCACCCCGCGAGGCCCTGGTAGTATCTTTCAATAGCGCCATCCCGGGCATCGTCAGGGCTGAGGTAGCCGCCGGGAAACATGTTCGCTATGTGGATATCCACGATTCTCTTTCGTTGAATGATCTGCTGGCTGACAAGATTCATCCCGATGACGCTGGTTATACCCTGATGGCAAATACCTGGTATCAGGCTCTCTATCCCCTGCTCAAAACCGACACATCAAATGGGAAACTTGCGCAGAAATAAAAAATGGCCGACCAGTACAAACGATGTATTGGTCGGCCACTGAAACGAGAGAGAGCGATTATTGATACTTTGCCGGAAGAGCACAGGGGGTGGCCGTCGAAATGTAGACCGAGCCCCAGTCATTGGGTGGGGTGAGATCCTGCGAATTATCGACCAGACCAACCACACAGGGCTGGCGCACGAAGGTCGAAATTTCCTGGTACATTGGTATCCAGACCACATCATTGACCAGCGCCTGCTCTGCCTGATTATACATCTGCATGCGCTTCGTGAGATCGCCCTCACCATCAGCCTGCGTCAGCAATTGCTGAATCTGCTGTTGTTGAGCGGCATAGGGGCCGGGATTCTGTCCATAGTTCATCGTATTATTGGACGCCCCCTTCGCAAACTGCAATGTCATCCAATCCTGAGGGTCGGGATAGTCACCAATCCAGTCGACCTTCCACATCTGTAAACCCTTAGGATTTCCCGGATTCGCATCCAGCAGTTCAAAGAGCTTATTCACGCTGACATCTTGTATCTTGACGTTCACGCCAAGCACCGTCTGCCACATCTGCTGTACAGCAACGGCTTCGTTGCGCGCATCGGTATCGCCTGAGGTAGAAACCGTGAACGTGATCGGCGGCAGAGCAGCAATCGAGCTATAACCAGCTTCCTTCATCCCTTCAGCAAGAAGCTGTTTCGCCAGAGCTTTATCACCACTGGTTCCCTTCACACCACCGGGAGCCGTGAGCGCGCTATCATAGCCGGGGATACCCTGAGGAACGATATGGTTCGTAGGAATGACTGCATCCTTGTAGACCGTCTGCGCAATGACATCTTTATTGATCGCGAGCGCAAAGGCCTGGCGAATTTTGAGATTATCAAACGGCTTCGTCAGGAAGTTCATGCCATAATAGTAGGTCCATTGCTGAGGAACCGCATGAAACTGGTTATCAGGCAACGCTTTTGCAGAAGCCATCTGAGCAGTAGGCACGCCTTTCGTCATCTGCACCTGATTCACCTGATAGTCTTTGTAGACGGCGTCATCCTGGCTGTAGAATGGCTGTTCCACTTTCACCTGTGGGATCGGTCCATAATAATTCTTGTTTGGCGAAAATTCGAGCAATGTGCCATGCTCAAACTTTGAGAGAACAAACGGACCGGTGCTGCCAGCGCCATCGGTCAGATGGTCCGCAAATCCGGTTCCATATTTTTCCATAAAGCTCTTCTCAACCACGTAAGCGCAAGGGTAGGTGAGAGCATTCAGGAAATAGGCCGCCTTCTGCGCAATCTTAATCACCACGGTCTGATTATCAGGAGTGAGCAGGCTATCGTTGATAATCGTCGGGATCTTACCGCTATTCAGTTTATCAGCATCTTTAATGAGTCCCATATAAAAGAGTGCGCTCGCCGATTTTGTTGCTGGCTGTAAAGCGCGATCGATGCTATAGACGACATCGTGAGAGGTCAGCGGGGCTCCATCACTAAATTTGAGATTTGGGCGAAGCTTAAAGGTATACGTCAAACCGTCCGCAGAGACCGAATGGCTCTGCGCAAGTTGGTCCTGCACCTGGAGCTTATCGTTGAGCGAGACCAGACCGGTAAAAATCATGTCGATCGAAGAGATTGAGCGAATGTCGGTCGCCAGCGCCGGATCAAATGTCTTGATATCGCTCGTGCCACTGATCGGGGAAATTACTATCTGTTTATTCGCCGCTGCCTTGACGGGTCCGGTGGATGGCGTTGGCGTAGTGGCACCCCCGCCACAGGCAGATAAAAGCATGGCTAGAAGACAAATAAATACTGCTGGAGCAGGTATAGCCAGTCTTTTTCCTGGTTGCATACGCGATTTCTCCTTGTTCTACGACCTCTGCAAGCGAGTTGATAAGAAACAGACGCAGGCAGCATTTGCTGGCGACTGACTCCTCTGCATTCGAGCGGCTGTCTCATATAAGTGGAATAATGGCATAGCAGTGGGCAGAAAGATCAATATACTGATTACAGTGATACAATAAATACGTAACTACTTTTCTCGATCTCACACAAATTGGATACGCATTTATAAATATAGATACATCAGCTACCGGCACAACATCATTCGCAATTGTCTAAATACTTATGCAATTAAATAAATAAAAGAGATCCTAGCCAGCAGATGGAGGAACAAGCAAGACAAGCTGTCTGGGGGCAACCTGCGCATGCACAGGCGTGGAGCCGCGCACCTCGCCATCCAGGGTCACCCCACGACGCTGGCCGCTGGCGATAATCTTGACGCCTCGCGCCTGGATATGATGGACACCGGGGATCGCGGTGCGCTGGGCGGATAACAGTTCAGGATAGCGCGTATGCCAGAGGTAGTCTTCAGGAGCAGGTCGTTGTTTCCCGGTAAAGAGGCGGGCCAGGCGATAGTGAAGATCCTGCAAAAAGCCATCTTCAATCACCACGATGTCCAGCACACGATCATAGAGGCTCGCGCCAGGTACACGTGCCTGAAGAGGTCCCCAGAAAACCGCGGCATTCACCACGGAGATCTGAGCGGCACGACAATGCAATACAGCGGACTTTTCGGTGATCGTTGGAGGGGCTGATGCATCGGTACGGAGGGCCAGATCCTCAAATTCGAGGGAAACTTCAACGCGCTTATAGGTGCGAAGTGCGCGATAGATCGCATAGGGGTAGGTGAGCGCGCCATAGTGCTGACGCACCGGGGCACGCGTGGCGGTGCGGGCAAATTGCACATTCAGGCCGACGGTGAGCGCGTGGACAAAATACATGCTCTTGCTGGCAGGCTGCGTCGGCTCAATTTGCAGGCTGGAGGTTGAGAAGGCAGGCAATACTTCTTGCAGGATAGAACGAGCAATCCCAATATCGACCTCTTGCCGTCGTCCCCGACGGATCACCGCAACAGCCTGCTCAATATGCATCGGGATGCCAACAGTGCGCGCCACATCATTCCCCGTACCCAGCGGCAAAATTCCCACCGGCAGAGCAGCAGATATCACATGTGCCGCAACACTGCCAAGTAGCCCATCGCCGCCCGCCGCGACCACACAATCGATCCCTTCGTCCTGCCAGCGAGCGCCCTGCGGAGGCAGGTCCGCAAGCGAGGCAATGGGCAACACATCAACTACAGCGATTCCCGCCGCTCGCAGACTCGTTAAGGCCCATGTGAACTGTCTGGAACGACCAGAGCGTGGGCTATGAACGACGACGACCTTCTTTATCAGAAGAGGCTCTGCCTCAGGCATAGATTCCGTCACTGAACCTCCATCAAAAACAGCAAAATGCGGAGTATTACTGTATTGTACTCGCGAATAAGCGCTCCCATCAAGAGAAAACGGTAACACAAAAAGTTCGTCGATATTCAGGTGGTCCACAAAAGGGGGGAATGTTTGAAGAAAGAAGCGCCCCATGAACATAAAGAGGTTATCTGGAGCAGCATTCCCGATAACCTCTCTCAAACATTCTCTGATCGGTAGACTAACTCAGTCGGTCCAGAATAGCCCGACGCACCCATTGGTAACCATCTTCGTTCCCGGCTTTGGCAAAGAAAATCAGTCCTACCAGCGCGGTGTAGCACTGATAACAGAGCAAACGTTCCTCATAAGCAGGGAGAGCTACCTGACGCTCCTGATAATACCGCTGAAAACTAGCACGCACATCCAGCCAGGGACACCAGAAATCCAGGCCAGCAATATCGTAGACAAAATCGCCATAGCCCGCCCCAAGCCAATCTAACACCGCCGTGATCTTGCCATCCTGCGCCAGAATATTGCGCAGGTTATAGTCGCCATGCAGCAGGTAACGCCCGGGAGGAACAAAATCGAGCAACTGCTGCATACGCTGGTAGAGGTTCTGAAAGAGATCGCGCTCCAGAAACGTATCATCAAACAGGTGATGCCATTTGCCATAGTAGCCATGCATCCTTTCGTCTTCCTCGTCGGCAATCCTGGAGAGGGCATCACGCCAACTCGCTGCAAACCCAACGCCGTGGTCATCCATCACGCCATATCCTTGCGTGTCGCTGATATCACTATGATGAATGGTGTCCAGTATGGCAACCATTTGTGGCAGAAATTGTTTCACCTCCTGCCCGGTGAATGTTTCCAGCATACGCCCTGGCAATTTGCGCGAAATGGCAAAGTGTCGCTCACCCAGACGTCCCACATACAGGATTGGCGCAACAGGAATCCCTGCGGCAGCGAGCTTTGGAGCAAGATATGCCTCTTTTGAGAGATTGGCCGTCATCATGTTATCGTCGTTAAAACGCACGATATACTCTTCCCCGCTATTGCGAAAGGCGAAAGTCTGTGCTACATTGCCCCCTGCGATGGGTGTAAGATCGGTGATGGGGGTAGAAAAATACTGGCTCAGCGCGTCATACACCTGTCTATCAGTCACAACAGATCTGAGATCGGGCATAATGATCCTCCTTAATACATTGAACTTTTTCATGCACACATTCACCAGAGGTTGGCAGAATGGGCACGACTATCCTCAGAGTACGTAAAAAACAGGGGGAGTAGATCTATCGGACGTGAGGAAAAGAAGGCACACGACACCAAGGAATAGAACAGGGGAAGAAGCTACGCACCCACCGACTTCTCTTACTCAACATCCGCCACCGGTAGTGCATTCCTGCGCAAAATCAATCAAATCCTTACGCATATTTCTCAATAAAACAAGCCATCACGGTGAAACACAAAAACGTCTGGCATGCAAATTGAGAACCATAGATATAAAACTTATGGAGAGATTTGATACAACCGGTGAAGAAGAGGTTAGCGAGATAATGTCCAGGTCATCGGGGGATGTTACCTTTCGGTCAATCAAAAATGTTTGTAAAGTAATTATACACTATTTTCGCCCGATTTTCAACCCTTCAGATCTTTTCTTCATGGACTCCGAGCAGCCCCACCTGTTCAGCGAAGAGACGTTGGATGGTTTCAAGCGTTGGATCTGGCAACACCCGACGAACGTCACGTGAGACATTTGTAGAGAAGAACCACGTGTCGTCATGGACCATTGGTTGCAGCGCCAGTCCCCCCAGATCGGGCGATTCGTCCAGAAATGCCAGTAGTTGGGGTCAAATCCAGAGATTTTGACGCTGGCGATGATGTTCGGTAGCTCATCAACGCAAGGATAGCAGCCTTCTTTTAATTGAATATAAATACGCTGTTACAACAAATAAATCGCTTGCAGACAATGCACAGTTTCTGTTAGTATAGCTTGAGTGGTACTGGTAAGTTATCTACATTAAAATAGCATTATAGAGAATTAGCCCTTCTATTTGCGTTTATTACAAGAAAACGCATCCCTGACAGAACATGTGTCTTGTCAGGCTGGTCTGCATAGAGACAGTTCGTTATGGACAACCTTCTCTGAGCATGAACGGCTCTCTATCATATCAATCTATGTGCGGAGAAGGAGGGGGAATGTATGATTGGCAAAGAAGGTCTGCACCTGGGACACTATCGTCTGGTACGTTTACTTGGCACCGGCCGCTTCTCCGAAGTCTATCTGGGAGAACATATCTACCTGGGAGCTCAGGTTGCACTCAAACTCCAATCCCTTCATCTGGCTTCAGGTGCTCAGGAACGCTTTATGGCCGAGGCACAATTGCTCCAATCGCTGACCCACCCACATATTGTTCAGGTGCGCGATTTCGGCGTTGAGGGCGATATTGCCTTTCTGGTCATGTCCTATGCGTCCGGCGGCACCATCCACACCTTCCATCCCAAAGGGCAACCACTTCCCCTCTCCACAGTGGTTGCCTACATACAGCAGATCGCCAGCGCCCTGTCCTATATGCACGAGCATCGTGTCATCCACCGCGATCTTAAACCGGAGAATCTGCTCATTGATCAGAGCGGTCAGTTGCTTCTCGGCGATTTTAGTCTGGCAACGCGGGTGAGCCTGAGCAGCGATTATGCCTATGCCGCGATGGAAGGCTCACTCGCATATATGGCTCCCGAGCAATTTCGCGGCAAACCGCACATCGCTTCCGATCAATACGCGCTGGCCGTGATCGTCTATGAATGGTTGAGCGGGACGCGTCCGTTTCAGGGCACGCTCGCTGAACTCTGTCACGCCCACCTCTACATGCCTCCCCCTCCCCTTTCTCAGCATACTCTCCCCAACGCATCTCTCGTCGAACAGGTACTACATACGGCGCTCGCGAAAGATCCCACCCGACGCTTTGCCGATATACGTACGTTTGCCACCGCCCTTGCACGTGCGCACGAAGGAGCCGCATTTGCGGATTTATTGCCCTCCATTTCCTCCCCCTTCTCCATTCCCGAAATTCCCAACCGTACGCGCTTTCAGCTCCCCCTCGCACTCACGCAGCTCATCGGACGCGATGGTCAACGTCACGCCATCGCCGCCTTATTGATGCAACCAGAGGTTCGCCTCATCACCCTGACGGGACCGGGTGGCATCGGCAAAACGAGTCTGGCACTCTCTATCGCACACGATTTGCAGGAGGCGTTTGCCGATGGTGTCTGCTTTGTTCCATTGGCGTCAGTCGATGAGCCTGCGCTGGTCCTGCTCACGATCGCCGAGACGCTGGAACAGCAGACCGGCAACCGCCCGATTTTCGAGATTGTACAGGCATTTTTGCATACCAGACAGTTCTTGCTCATCTTAGACAATTTCGAGCAAGTCGTGAAGGCGGCTCCCCAGCTCACCGATCTCTTACGCACGTGTCCCTCGCTCAAGCTGCTCGTGACCAGCCGCGAGACGCTGCATGTACAGGGCGAACACGAATTTCCAGTGCCACCCCTGGAGCTTCCGACGCTCACGAATAGACACGAGAATGCTATGCTTGCGCAAAATGACGCTATGGCTCTCTTTGTGCGGCGTGTGCAGGATATCAAGCCCGATTTCCGTCTGACGGAGACAAACACGCCCATCGTTGCCGAAATCTGCGTTCGCCTGGATGGATTGCCCCTGGCACTGGAACTGGCGGCGGCACGCATCAAGCTCTTACCGCCCAGACTCTTACTCGCGCGTCTCTCCAATAGCCTGCAAGTGCTCACGGGCGGCAGACAGGACGCGCCCGCCCGTCAACGTACGTTGCGCGATACGATTCAGTGGAGCTACGATTTACTTTCGGCAGACGAACAGATCCTTTTCCGCCGCCTCTGTATTTTCGTGGGAGGCTGCACACTGGAAGCAATCGAGGAGTTCTACCGCCTGCTGGGCGATGATCCGGCAGGCATTGTTGATCATGTTGCCCAGTTGCTGGACAAAAATCTGCTCAAGTCGGGGGGTCAGAGCCGCGAGGGCGTACGTCTCCTGCTACTGGAAACTATTCGTGAGTTCGGGTTGTCCTGTTTACAGGAACGCGGTGAGCTCTTGCAGGTTCGGCAGGTGCATGCTCAATACTATCTGGAGTGGGCACAGCTCGGCTGCCAGGAGTTATTCGGACCGGAGCAACTACTCTGGATGTCCGATCTCTTGCAAGAAATGGGCAATTTGCGTACGGTGATGCGCTTTGCTATCGAACAACACGAGCAAGAAATGGCCTTACGCCTGGGTGGTGCGCTGGGTCCACTCTGGATGCTGCTAGGAACAAGCAATCAGAGGGTCTATCTGGTCGAGGGCACACAATTTCTCCGGCAGGCACTCGAGGGAAGCGACGGACTTACGACTGGACCACGCGCACGCGCTCTCGTTCTTTACGGCGGGCTCTTTGGCTGGATCGATGAATCCGATCTCTGCGAACACACCTGCCGTGAGGGCCTGATGCTCTTTCAGCAGTTGGGCGATCTTCAGGGCACCATTCATGGTTACTGGATGCTTTTTCTGGCACTCTTTGCCCGCTGCAATCTTCGGGCCGCTCATCAGGTCGCACAGGAGGCGGTCGAACTCTCACGACAACATAGAGAGGTCTGTACGTGGTGGGATGCGACCTGGACGCTTGGCTATTCTCTCTTTAACGTTGGCATGGTCTCTGTCTACGATGGTCGCGCGGCTGAGGGTCGGGCCGCTCTGGAGGAGGGCATAAAGCTCTGTACGCGAGCGGGCGATCGCTTTTTCTCGACGTGGTCAGCTCTATATCTCGGGGAAATTATCGCGCTGGAAGGAAAAAAAGACGAGGCGCGCACGTTGTTAGAACAAAGTCTGAATGCCTCGCGCGCACTGGAAATGAAGACGCAAGAATCCGATGCTCTGCGTTTCCTGGGCCTGCTGGCACTGCGCTCTGGCGAGCTCGATCGAGCGGAGACCTTGCTTATGGAGAGTACGCGCGTCTCCAAAGAGGTCGATGATACGCAGTGCATTATCTGGGGTCTGGTCTGGCTCGCCCGCGTCAAGCTGGCTCGCCAGCAGATGCAGGCCGCGCAGACGCTCTTAACAGAAGGTGTGGAACTGGCAATGAGCCGATCTGATATATTAACGTTGCCCGCATGTCTGGAAGGGTGGGGCTTTATCAGAGCCGCGCAGGACAAACCACTCTGGGTCGTACGTCTATTTTCCTGCGCCCATGCGCTACGCGAAACGATGGGCGAACCAGTGCCACCGATCGATCGTCTGGAATATGACAATCTGCTCGCCTCGGTACGCACCCGCCTCGATCAGGCAACATTTCAAGCGGCATGGGCACAGGGGTTGAATTTGAGTGCCGAGCAAGCGCTGACCGAACCGGAAGAGATGGAGCAAGCGGCAATACCCCCCAAAGAGCCCGACCATACTCCTCCTCCCCCAACAGATCCCATGCTCGTCGAACTGACTCGTCGCGAACTGGACGTCCTACGGCTCCTTGCTGAAGGATTGACCAATGCCCAGATCGCCAAACAACTGGTGCTCAGCACCGTCACGGTCAATTCCTATCTGCGCGCCATCTATAGCAAACTTGGCGTCTCGACACGGACCGCAGCCACACGCTATGCGCTGGACCATCATTTGCTCTAATCTTTGAGCGTGGTTTCTTCTCTGTCTCTGATTGGACGGCGTCTTTTTGTGCTCGCTCGTCTCGCCTCCGCTGCCGCCCGTATGCGTGGCACAATGCACAGGACATACAGTGTAGACACCAGAAAGAGCGCGAGTGTAATCAGCAATGGCACACCAACCATCACTCCTGGCGTATCGCTGGCAAGAGATGCCGCCATGGCAAGCAGGCCAAAAACGCCAACGGTCAGAAGCGCGACGATCGATCCTCCTCTGATACGAAATGTACGCACCACATCAGGCTTACGACGCCGCAATCGCCAGACGCACAAACCCACCATGACGTAGATCACGGCTTCCAGAACCGCCCCGATCAGAATCAACAATTGGAATTGATTCGTTAAAAAAACGCCAACGGCGATAAGCGCCGAACAGAGCGCCAGGACAATAACTGCCATATACGGAACCGCATACGTACTGCTCAGACGCGCAAAGAGGGGCGGAAGCGTATCTTCGCGTGCGGTGGCGTAGAGAAAACGCGAGGCTGTCGCAAAGCCGCCATTGAAGGTCATGATCGCCGTACATATGGTGACGATCAGCATCAGCCAGTTTCCCATCTGCCCCAGCGCGGCCTGCCCCAGGAGCATCTGTGGCACTGGAGAGTCTATTACCGCTGACGCATGGACATCGAGGAGATTACTGGCTGCCACCGCGAATAATCCATACGAAAGCAGCAATAAGCCCAGCGCAATGAACATTCCCTTTGGAATCAGACGAATATCGGCGATCTCCTCGGAAAGCGGCGTGACCCACTCAAAGGCCGAGAAGACAAAAACGCCGACTGCGACCGCATTTACCAGCGCGACCGGATGGCTCAAGGCAGCGAACGGCTGGCGAAGCTGAAAACCGTGGCGACTCAATGCAATGATGGATATTACTATGGCAAACGTGAGCAGGCCGTACGTGGTAATATCCTGCAAGAGTCCGGCGATCCTGATGCCGCGCAGGTTCGTCCCCATTGCCAGCGCAAGCAATGCCACCATCCAGATGAGCGAAGCCCAGCCCGGCAATCCGAAAGCATAAGTAATCGCGCTTCCCACGATATAGCTATCAGCACCGGACACCAGAACGACTGTCAACATGTAGCCAAAGGTGATGATCAGCGAGACGTTTTCGTTAAAGGCCTCTTTCAGATAGAGGCGAGCCCCTGCGGCACTGGGATACATGGCGTTCAGCTCTGAAAAACACAGGGCGGCCAGTCCGGCCAGCACTGCCGCAAGGACAAACGCGATCCAGCTTGAGTCGCCGCCGAGCATGCTCGCGATCTGAATACAGCCGAGAAAACTGATTGCGGCATAGGCCAGACCTGTGCTGGTGGAAACAACGGTACGAAAACCGAGCACACGACGTAGCGATACGGGAGAATTCATCCCCAAATCCCCTCACAAAAAAAACATCCAGCAAAAATGCGCAATTCTTCCCCGCTTACTACTTGTTGAGTTCGAGGAAAATAAGCAACGATACGGCATCCAACCGCATCACATGATCCTGAGGTCCCTTCGTTTTGATCACACCCTGCATATATGCGGAAACCGGGTTCGCATCGCACCAGAAAATATTGGCCAGATCTTCGCTGTTCCCCTGGACGATCAGATCTGGCTGCTCGTTGGAGCCATCGTGCACTGTCACCTGGGAATCCCGGATCTGCATGCTGTACCCGCACCCCAGGTCGATCGCTTCGATATAAATCAGGCAATTCCAGTGACGCAATGAGCGCATCACACGCTTGCTTTTGTAGGCCTGCTCGACGTAGTCGGCGAGGGCTTCGCGAAGCTCTTCATATGTTGCCATGGCTCACGTTTCTCCTGGAGGTATCTCGCAGAGTGGGCTCAGTCCATGCCGGAGATGATCTTACGTCTATTAATTGTATTACAAGATTATAGCATATTTACTCTTTTTATGACACAGGTAATTCTCGGGATCGAGTCTGGCTAACGAGATAATACATAACTACACCCTCTGCATTCTAACGTACTGCACTGCCCACCCTTCGGCAAAATATCTGCCAGAAAAACGTCTATTCTGACGGTGCGCATTCCTCCTTCATTACATAAACTAGAACTGGAAATAGGCAAAAAGCATCTATTTTACTTACACAATACGTGATTATGGAGGAAAGAAGGAAGATGCTTGAAAGTTCTAGCTGGCGTGACTGGCTCAAAACGTATTTTCAGGAGCAACCAGGCGAACAGGAGCGCGTTGCCAGCGAGATCGGCGTTCATCCTTTGAGCTTGCTCCGCTGGATCAATGGCACTTCAAAGCCGCGTCCGCATTATCTTATCCAGTTGCACCAGGCATTGCCTATGCGACATCAAAATCTTTTTGCAAAATTGCTCGAGCCTGAGAATCTTATGCTGCCAGCACCATTGTCCGATCTATTATATGAGATCAATGTTTCTTTTTTTAAGCAGATCCTGGAAATACGCGCTATGACGCTCGATCGGTGGACGTTCCAGACGATATGTGCGGCGGTCTTCAAGCACGCTCTGATGCTGCTTGACCCTCAATCTATGGGGATGGCGATGAGGGTTATTCAGTGTATGCCGCCCGCTCGTGATGGGAAAATTCATAGTCTGCGCACGAGCGAAGGACGTGGTACGCCTTTCTGGAACACTGATCTGGAATATCAGCCCTTTTTACTGGGCGCGGAATCGCTGGCCGGGTATGTCGTGAGTGTCTGCCATCCACAATCGCGGCAGACCGAGCACAACTACAACGATTTGCCATTCCCTGCCATCCAGCATGTTCCCTTCGCCAGTACGGTTGCTCTTCCCATTCTCTGTGCACAACATATTGCCGGATGCCTGCTCGTTTCCAGCACGCAGCCCAACTATTTTCTTTCGTCAGATCGCCTCACGCTGCTACAAACGTACACACAATTGCTTTCTCTTGCCTTCACCACCGACCAGTTCTATCCCATTGAATGCATTGAGCTGAAGATCATGCCCTGTCTCAAGCAACAACAAGCACACATTGGCACTTTTCGCCGACGCGTGATTGCGATGATGCGCAAGAAACAGACGGCGAACCAGAATCTGACGTGGCCAGATGCGGAACGACGCGTCTGGCAGCAGCTGGAAGAGGAAATGATCCAGCTTGTGCGCACGCAGAAGAAGGAGCAATAAAGGTGGAGGGATTGCAAGGTTTAGCCTTGCGTGTGGAGACTATTCTATCTATTGTTTATAAGGAGGGGGGATCGGCAATTTATTGAGATCCCCTCTCTCGAAGAAAGGCAGAGGTAGGGATCGCGCTTCATGCCGATCCGCGTTCCCCCCCGGCCATCTCGCCCATCGGCTGAGGTAGGGATCGCGCTTCATGCCGATCCGCGCTTCATGCCGATCCGCGTCACCCTACGAAAATGATTAGGGCTTCACCTGTGCTAGGCCCGGCACAGCCACTCGACGGCCTGGTTCCAGAGCCGCTGATACCCATCCCACTGGACGAACGGCGACGGGCACCAGTGCGGCCCGATATCTGAGGTCCAGACCAGCGACCGACCTTTGCCCTGCTGACTGACCGCAAGCAATGGATCGTCGCCGTTAATCGAGGCGAGCACCTCTGTTCCCGGTCGCGTCTTGATGCGGTTATAGCCAAGCAGTATCGGCCATGTACTCTCGATTCCTCGCAAAATGGGATGTTCGGCCTGCTCAACACGGGCAACCGCGCCCTCGGGCACTTCCACGCGGTCATCAAAGGGCGAGATCTCGACGCCAAGCACCTCTTCAATCGGCGATCGATGATAGAAGCCGCTGGCAGAGATTCCCGCAAACGAGAGGTATCCCCCGCACATCACCAGACGCCCACCCTCCAGCGTCCAATCGCGCAACATCTTGAGACGGTTCGGCGTCGGTATTCCTTCAAGCCACGTCTTAGGATGCAGTAAGAGTGTATTCGCCCCAATATCAGATAGAATAATGATATCGACGCCGTTGAGCTCGCTTTTCTCCCCCGGAAAGTTCTGCTGCGCTTCATGGGAGGGCATCCAGCGCACTTCGTGCCCGGCGGCCTGCAACGCTTGCTGCAAAGGATCTACGCCTGAGTGAAAGGTGGTACTGACAAAATGATCAAAACCTTTAAAGTGTGTGGCATTGGTAACCCAGGATTCTCCAAGAATCCAGATATGAGCCATGGTAAATCTCTCTCCCTATATGGTAAAAACGCTGCGCGGGTTCGTGACCAATAGCTGATCAATATCTTGCCTGGTAAAACCGTGTCGCAGCAGGCGTGGTACAAAATAGTGCATGATGTGCGCGTAGCCAGTTCCGCCATAACGCACAAGTTGCGTCTTCAGAAACACATCTTGCGAGATGAGCACACGATCCAGCAGACCCGCTTCCGCGAGCCGCACCAGGGCCAGCGCGTTCTCTTCATCGCACGGAGATTGCGTACTCTGATCGGCATAGTAGAAGTCCATGCCGATCATGTCGTAGCCAAGGTACGCTCCCCGCTCCGCCAGGCTTTTCTGGTACGCGAAATCGTGTCCGCTGGGATTCATATGGCAGAGCACGACCATCTGCAAGTCAGCGCCCTCTTGCTCTACGATATCCAGAACACGGTGCGCATGCCGCTCCCAGCCCGGCAGGTGTACCTCAAGCGGCACACGCGTGGTCGCCTGGGCACGCGCGGCGGCACGCAGTACTTTTTCTTCTTGCGGCGTAAAATCAGCCGAAATGCCAATTTCCCCAATGATCCCGGCACGAATACCGTTATCACCTTCCAGCACATCGGCCTCGATCTCATGCTGAATCTCTTCCAGCGTCATGGCAGGCACTCCGGGCCCATGAAATTGTTCCAGATAATAGCCGCAGCCTATCACGATATTCAGCCCGGTCGCCACTGAGAGACGATACAATTCCTGCGGATAGCGCCCAATGCCGCGACAGGTGGGATCAACGACGGTGCGACCACCAACCTGCACAAAGTTTTCCAGCTCTTCCCGGGCCAGTCCCTCATCGAGCAACTGGCAGTTATCGAAGCAGCAAAAAGGATTGTTGCGCAATGCGCCCAGGATTTCAATACTGACCGGCTGATCGTCCAGGGCCTGATGAAACTCAGGCTCTGGCGCACCATGACGACCTTCCCCTCGGATAAGAATGTGCTCGTGCATGAGCGTTACCCCAAGCTCTTCGGACGAGATTGGCCCACGCACTGTCATGATCTGAGAAGTGTTTGTACTCATTTACGTTCCGTCCTTGCGAAGTGGGAGAGCACGCGATGATTGGCAAAGATCGCTACCACCAGCAACGCGCCCTGCACGATTTCAACCGAGAAAGGCGAAAGATGCAGCAAAATCAACCCGTTCCCAATCACTCCGATGACCAGCGTGCCGATCACGGTCCCCAGCATCGTCCCTTTCCCACCAAACAGGTCGGTGCCGCCAAGGACCACGGCCGCGATGACCTGAAGTTCGAAGCCATCGCCCTGGTTCGCCGATCCCGAACCGAGACGCGCCGTGACGATCATCGCCGCCAACGCCGCCATAATCCCCACCAGCACGTACACCGAAAGCTTGATCAGGCGCGTATTCACGCCAGCCCGGCGCACCGCCTCTTCGTTTGAACCAATACCAATGACGTACTGCCCATATTTCGTACGCGTCAGCAGTACCCAGCCCAGCAACGCCACCACGATCGCAATCAATGCTGGCACCGGGAATCCGCCGATAAGCCCCTGTCCCATCATCAGGAATGAACTAAAATTGGTGCTTACCGGAATAGAATAGCCCTGCGTCAACATCAACGCGATGCCCTGAAAAACTGAGAGCGTGCCCAGCGTCACAATAAACGACGGCATGCCCTGGTAGGCGATGAACCAGCCATTCACTACCCCGATCACCGCCCCTAAGGCCAGCATCGCCACGACTGTCAGAAGGACCGAGCCCGTGGCCTGGAGCGTCATTGCGGAGA
This sequence comes from Ktedonobacteraceae bacterium, assembly GCA_035493895.1. GTDB lineage: Bacteria > Chloroflexota > Ktedonobacteria > Ktedonobacterales > Ktedonobacteraceae > DATJHM01. Next base: position 9,559 of record DATJHM010000248.1, on the reverse strand, counting down.
GCGCACTGATCAGGGCCAGCGTCGAGCCAACCGAGAGATCAGTGCCGGAGGTGGTGATCACAAAGGTCATGGCAACACCAACGACCAGGGTACTCGTTACCTGTTCCAGGATGTTCATCAGGTTTCCTGGTAAAAGAAAGGTGCTGGTCGTCGTGCTGAATATGATCACCAGTATGATCAGCACACCGGTAATACTTAGCGCAGGCAGATTTTGCTGTAGGTAATTGCGGCCGACCAGTCGTCGCTTCGTCAGCTCGCGATCTGGCTGCTCTACGGAATCGGCAACGGCAATTTTTTCGCTCATGCTCTCTTCTCCTCTACGCCAAGCATATGATGCACAAGATCCTCCAGATTTGTCTGCTGGATGGGCAGATTGGCCGCGTCCTGTCCCTCAAACATGACGGTAATGCGATCACAGACCTCGAACAGGTCTTGCAAACGGTGTGTAATCAGAATCACTGAAACACCTCGCTCGGAAACCCGGCGAATAAGCTCCAGAACCATGCGCACTTCGCGTACGGCCAGCGCTGATGTGGGCTCGTCCATGATTAAGACAGATGGATCGAAAGAGACGGCCCGACAGATTGCCACGGCCTGACGCTGACCTCCAGACATGTAGCGAACCGGTAAGCGTGTGCTGGGGAGTGTGATCCCCAGCGAATCCAGCAGGGCAAGCGCCTCTTCATGCATCTGCTGGCGGTTGATAAAGCCCGGCATGCGCACAGGCTCTCGCCCCAGAAAAAGGTTGGATGCCACATCAAGATCGTCACACAGCGCAAGATCCTGATAGACCATCTCGATTCTCAGTCTCCGCGCATCGCGCGGACGCACGAAGTGCACAGGCTGACCATCATAGAGAATCTTGCCCTGATCCGGCACGACTGTGCCCGCGAGCACTTTCATGACGGTGCTCTTGCCTGCCCCGTTGTCACCAACTAGCCCCAGCACCTCACCGGGATACACTTTCAGATTGACTCCTCGCAACGACTGCACCGCTCCAAAGGTTTTCTGGATGTTCTGTAGCTCGACGCGAGGAACCATACTTGCTGTGTCACTCATTTCGACCCACCTCTACTCCTATGATGTACTAGTTGAACTGCGAACGGAATTTATCGACGTTGGCCTTGGTAACGATGGTCACCGGGACGTTGATGTTCTTGGCAACGGTTTGACCGGCCTTGAGTTTGATCGCCGCGTCGACCGATTGCACTCCCTCGCCGGTTGCATCCTGCTGCACGACGGCGATGACAAAACCATCATCAATGCCCGTAATAGACTCTTTACTGAGATCCCAGCCGAAGATCGGAATATTCGTCTTGCCCTGAGAACGTGCGGCGGCAATACTACCAATCAATGCAGGCTCGCCAGTTGCGTAGACGACATCCATGTTGGGATTGGCGGTGTAGAGATTCTGTGCCGCGGTCTGGGCAACGTCATTCTGGTTCTGCCCATCGACGGTCTGCAAGACGCTGGCTCCTTTGGTCTGCACTGCGTTGACAAAACAGTCCTTACGCTGGTTCTGAATCATGGAGTTGAGTGCCCCGACAACACCCATCTTCGGATGGCTCAGCCCTTTCTGGCTACTCCAGTTCTCGAAGCTGGTGCTGAGCTGTTGCGCGGCGTTGCAGTTGTCGACACCTACCTGCGTGCTGACGGCGGGATCGGTGACGACCGAATCCACGGCAACTACATAGATGTGCGCTTTCGCCGCTCGCTCAATTGCAGGCTTGATGCCGTTCACGTCAATGGCATCGACGATGATGGCATCAACTTTCTGCTGCACGTAGTTGTCGATTGCGTTGCTCTCGGCCGATGGATCGTTGTTGGAGTTATAGACGAGCAGCGAGGCATGGTCTTTCTGCGCCTCCTGCTTGGCTCCATCGAGCATCTGCACAAAAAATAGGGCCTGGAGATTAATCGTGACCAGGGCAATCTTGGCGGCATTCCCCGAGGTGACCTGGTTACTGCTTGTTGACTGTGAGCTGGTGCCAGTGGTGGTCGTGGTAGTCGTTGCGCCTCCGGTAGCGGAAGTCGTGCCGCATGCTGCCAGTAAAAGCATGAGCAGCATGACGATGGTCGCACCTTTAAAGCTTCTCAGTGATTGAAACATTGGAAACCTCCTACACATAAAAGTCGCGCAAATATGTTCCAAAGCAGGTGAGCTAGCGCGTCTTGCCCACGTACTTCGAGCCCGACTATCACTTCTCTGTAACGCACCGTCTCGCTTGTGTCTCCTACTCAGGCCGATGATGGAACGTCCGCATGGCCTGAGATGCTGATGTAAACCAGATGCCCTCCATCCAGTCTGCGATCAGCTCTACTCTCTCTTCATTCCTGAATTTCAGCGGGTTGGCGAACTTCTACGGCGACAGGACCTGTCGATTCACCAACAACCAGCTCAACGCCGAGGACTACTTCTTTGTGCATCAATGGCACTCCTCCCTCAAGTGCCATGATCAGGGTCTCTGCGGCAACTCGTCCCATATCGCATGCTGGCTGGCGGATCGTTGTGATCCTCGGTTGAAAGAGCCGCGCCGCCAGAATATCGTCGAAGCCTGAGACGGATACGTCTCCTGGCACGGAGAGCCCCGCTTGCAACAACGCCTGGATGGCACCAACGGCCATCAGGTCATTGCCTGCGAAAACTGCTGTCCAGTTCCGCCCAATCTCAAGCTCACGCTGGAGCGCTTCCGCTCCACCCTCAAGCTGATAATTGGCGAAGACTTCGTGCACCTTCACCTCCGGCTTCTCCCCTGCGCACACGCTGCTCAACCCGTCTCTCAGACCTCTTTGTCGGCTATGGGAGGTGCCAAGGGCCAGTGGCCCGCCGAGATAGAGGACCGAGCGATGACCCAGCCGCGCAAGGTGCTCGCCCATCAATCGACCTCCTTCGTAGTTGTCTGACACGATGGCCGCAACTTCTAATTGATCAATTGATTCGTCAACGGTTACGGTGGGAAAGTTTTTAATCGCGGCCCTGAGGCGCTGCAATGAGGGTGGCGCTCCGGCTCCGTAGATTAAGCCGTCCAGACGCCCTGAGACTAATTGCTTTAAGACTTGCTCTTCCCTGACTTCGTTGAACGCGGTGTTCGCCAATACGACGTTGTATTCCAGTTCGTTAGCGGCCTCCGTTGCCCCTTTCACCAGTTCGGCGAAGTAGGGATTGGAGATATCGGCCACGATTAAGCCGATGGTGTGCGTGGAGCCGCGCGCCAGACTCTGCGCTACATAGTTGGGCACGTAGCCCAGTTCCTGCATCGCTTCACGAATGCGCTGCTCCGTCTCAGGGTTCACTGGCCGTTTGCCGCTGAGGACGTGCGACACGGTGGTAGGAGATACATGTGCCGCCGCTGCAACTTCCGCTAAAGATACTTTTCTACGCATAGACCGCCTTCTCTGTAAAGCGTTTTGCATACAATTAGCTAAAAAAATACGTTCAGAAAAGAAATCAGGGTGTCCAGAATGTTCTGGTGAACGCCCATTGAGGGCCTGATACGATCATTGGAGATTGCTTGCCGCGCTGTTCCTTATAGAAGAGGGACCGGTCTGTGGATACCCGTTGCTTCGATGCAAAGCGCTTTGCATAAAATTAGTATAATGATCACCTATCCCCTTGTCAAGCCTTTCACAAAATTGCTCGCTTGTATTCTAGCAATGCAACTAAAAGCTGGACGCAATAGACCATGTTCTCATAGATCCTCTCGTCAATCACGTCTCGCGGCGAGTGGATGATGTCTTGATCGTTGATGGTAAACATACAGGCTGGCACGCCCGCATCATAAAAGGGGGTGTGGTCCGAACCCGGCGGGGGCGGGGTTTTTACGGCGAAGGTTCTGCTCGCATCAGCTGTTCTTTGCGCAAAAAAGCGATACATCTCATGCTCTACCTCCTCGGGTCCCAGCCAGGCCTCGAATACGTTCCCACGACCGATGCCATCGACGTTGATGACCAGTTCTATCTCGGCAATCTCCTGCGGCGTGAGCGCCTTCACGTGGGCACTACTGCCTGCCAGACGCCATTCTTCACCAGCCATAAATATGATCTCGATCGGCTTGCGCCATTGTCGATCCTGGAGTATCTTCAACAAAGAGAGCAGAACCGCAACTCCGCTTGTGTTGTCATACGCTCCTTTTGTGTTGTACATGGTGTCGTAGTGCGCACAGAGCACGATTTTCTTCTCGGCGACGGGGACGTTGCGCGACGGCACACGAATATTCACGCCCTCTTGCAGACCTGTTGCCTGCGTTGCGCATGTCCCTCTGACGTGGATCTCCTTGCCTTGCTTGAGCAACGCTAAAAGGAGTTCGGTATCTTCCGCGCCAATACTGAAGTGGGGATAGCGGCTATTGCCCTCGGCCAGCGTTTGCGAAATCGCAGCTCCTGTGGGACGTCCGGTGATATAGCCCACGATCGTATTATGCTGATCGATAATACCAAATCGCGGCCAGCTATACATGTTCCAGATGATCGTTTCCCCCAGCACGCAGACCTTTCCCTCGACAAACGCGCCGACAGGCTGACCACTCCCGAGAAGCAGGTAGGATTCGATCTCTTTGACAAAGGGAACGGTCATATGCAGGCTGGCATCTGCACTGACGCTCCAACCTTCGTATGGAAACGCTTGCGTTACTGGAGCAGCGCCCAGATCCTGCAATTGCGCCAATAGATAGCGAACTGCCTGTTTTTCTCCTTCCGTGCCCATACATCTTGGACCAATCGCTACCAGATATTCCCAGCTCTCTCTGAGCAGATCATATTCGGGTCCTTTAACACGCAATTTTATACCCACCTTTCAAAATATCTGCAAAATATTCTTAAAGTGTCTTGCTAAATTTCAGGTATTCTGCCAGATTCGGTAAGGACGATTGAGCGCCTTTTTTTGTGACGGAAAGTGCCGCCACTTTCACGGCATGCTGTACTGCTACGTACAAATCGCCCGTGCTCTTCCAGAAATGGGTCGTTGCCGCCACAAAACAGTCACCCGCAGCGGTAGAATCTACGGCCTGCACTTTCGGCGAGGACACATGGTACAGGGAAGCCGCCGTCTTCAGGATGGCTCCGTTCGCTCCCAGTGTGATAATCACCTGCTCTACGCCTCGCATCCATAAAGCCTCTGCCGCTCTCTCGGCATCTTCCAGCGAGTGTATGGGCATACCGGTCAATTGCGTGGCTTCCGTTTCGTTCACGATCAACAACGCCACCATGCGCAGCACTTCGCTGTCGATAGGCACAACGGGAGCCAGATTTAATACCAGCCGCACGCCCTTCTCATACGCTTTTCTGATGAAATACTCACCCACCGCTTGCTCCATCTCCATTTGCAGCATCGCAAATTTAGCCTGCTGAAACAAACTTTCGGCATTATCGATATCCTTGAGAGATACATACGCATTTGCCCCCAGGGAGGTCACAATCGTATTCTGGCCCTCGGGATTCACGGCAATCATGGAAATGCCCGTCTCCACCCCCACAGTAGGCCAGACGTGTTGCGCGTTGATGCCGTCTCGTACCAGATCCGCCTTCAGCCTCCTGCCCAGCTCATCATCCCCGACTCTGCCGATCATCGCGACGTTCGCTCCCAGGCGGGACGCGGCCACGGCCTGATTCGCGGCCTTTCCGCCCGAAACGATCTGGCAGTGTCTCGTGGAGATAGTTTCCCCAACCACCGGCAGGTGCTCGACAAAAGCAATAAAGTCTACGTTGAGACTTCCACACAAGACGATGTCGATATCACGATCCAAGACGTGCGCTCTCCTCGCGAACGGCATAGACCGTTTCCATAAACGCTTTCACCCTCTGCACATCGACGGGATTCCACCAGAGTCCATCCTGTTTCAGCGAACTGCCGACGATACAGCCGTTGCAGGCCGCAAGGATCTTTCCGGCATTGTCGCTGCTCATGCCGCTGCCGACGATCACGGGTAGCTCGGTGCTCTCACGTATGCCGTCCACTTCGCTGATGGAGGTCTCACCACCGGTTCGCTGTCCCGTCGCAATGAGCACGTCGGCGTCGAAGAAGATGGCATCTCGCGTCTGTTCCTCAAGGCTGCGATCGGCCACAATCGCGTGGCTCCCATGTTTCACGTGGACGTCGGCAAAGATTTTGATTGCATCGCCTTTTATATGCGCTCGATACCGCAGCGCTTTCGCGGACTGACCTTCGATGATGCCCTCGTTCGCCACATAGGCATTCACCCACTGGTTGACGCGAATAAAGGGCACGTCTGCGGCTTTCGCTACCGCCAGAGCGGGAATGGCCCCATTCGCCAGACAGTTAATGCCTATAGGAAGTCTGGTCTCTTTCTTGATCTGCACAGTCAAAGCGCTCATGGCGGCGACCGTTTCCATGCCGATATCTTCGGGCTTGGAGAAAGGGATATCCCACGCATTCTCGATGATCAGCCCGTCCACGTTTCCTTCCTCAAATGCCCGCACATCCTGCATGGCAAATTCAAATGCCTCGTCCAGATTTCCGCCTTGAAAATGGGGAGCACCGGGCAATGGTTTTAAATGGATCATGCCAATGATGGCTTTGTCGGTTTTAAAAATATCGACGACCGCATTCTTTTTCGCGGGAAAAATTCCTTGCGTCACGTTTCTTGTCTCTCCTTCTAAGAAAATAGTTCATTCTGAACAACAAATACGCTATCTGAGTTTTATAGAATATTTATATTTATCTGCACGATAGGTCGTCTGGGCATATTCAAATGGTCGCCCATCCCTGATATTCGTTACCCTTGTGAGCGATAAGAGCAACGCGCCCAAGGGAATCTGCAACAATTCCGCCTGCATGGGATCAGCCAGTTCAGGTTCTACGGTTTCTTCTGCCTCCCACAAGTGAACGCCTTCATGGGCCAGAGCACGATAGAGCGACGCTTGCGAAAAATCGTAGTGCTCCAGATGAATAGCCGGGGTCAGCGCTATATTGAGCGAAACGTGCTGAATGGCGATAGGCACGCCCTGTACCAGGCGAATGCGGTTCAACTGGAAGATGTGCGTATCATTTCCCAGTTGAAAGAGGCGCTGGATCTTACTGTTTGCGACACTGTCCCCACATTCCAGCACAATCGAGCTGACCATATACCCTTTCTCGCTCATATCGTGTGTGAAGCTGGTAATCGCCGGACGGATGGCTTCGAGCTTCGGCTCGGCCACAAACGTCCCTTTCCCCTGGATTCGCGTCAGCGTCCCCGCCGCCACCAGTTCCCCGAGCGCCTGCCTCACCGTCGTTCGGCTCAGTTTATACGTTTTTTGCAACTCTAATTCGGTCGGAATCGGATTCCCAGGCAACCACTCCCCGTTTTCGACTTTTTCCACAATCGCTTCTTTTAATTGATGATATAAAGGTAATGGATTTTCTCTGGTAATACTCATACTCTTCTCTTCACGTGCTACCAAGCCTCATCTTTATAAATTTTTGTCGCTATATTGTGTCAACAGGTTGTCACGACGAATTTTTCTGGACAAAAAAATCATCTGTTGTTTGCCAACAAATGAACGATGAATTTTGTGCTACCCAGGCCTATCACGCCCCTTACTGCTCAGTCAAACGTCATTGCATCCCTTTTGACCGTGTCCACCCAGCCCAGTAGGGACGCGGTGGAGCCGCAGCGGAACTGCGTCCCCGTCCCCCACCGGCCATCTCCCCCTCCTACGTGCTTCTCGAGCGCGTTTTCATCGCTATAAAAAAAACGCCACAAAGCTTGACTGAGCACTTACGGGTTCGCTTGCCAAAGTTCATCTCATCGATATTGCTTTAACATATAACATAGAAGATTATCAATAGTCAATAGCCGCTTGCTTATTTTTTGCGAGAGACGCTCATTTGCCAGGAGTATACTGAATCTGCTAAAATGAGCGCAAATCATTTTCGCCATGATCTTATGAAGGATGCGCATATGAACTTCTCACAACTTCAGAGCTTCATCGCGTTAGCCGAAACGGGCAGCTTCACGGAGGCTGCGTACGCGATTGATCTGACACAGTCGGCAGTCAGCCATGCCCTGGCCGCTCTCGAAAACGAACTGGGCGTGACGCTTTTTGAGCGCAACCGCAAAGGTATTGTGGCGCTTACTGCCGCCGGTCAGAAGATCATTCCCCATGTGCGCATGCTCCTGGCACAGGTAGAGGCGATCGAGCAAGAGGCAAAGGCGGCTCAGGGCCTGGAGATGGGCAAACTTCGCCTGGGCAGTATTCTCTCGATCGTGAGCCCGGACCTGCTCGCCGGTCTGTTGACCAGCTTTCGCACGGCATATCCAGGCATAGAGGTTGTGCTGTTCGAAGGCTCCATGCGCGAAGTGGGCGATTGGATTGAGAATAGCATCGTTGATGTCGGATTCGTGATTCTCCCTGCACGCGGAATAGAGTGTACACCACTCACGACTGACGAGATGTGTGTGCTCATTTCATCTCAACATCGTCTGCACACTCAGACGGCCGTAACCTCTAAAGAGTTGCGAGATGAGGGATTTATCATGGAGAAAAATCAATGCACGCTACAACTGATGAAGAGAGCTGGCTTTGAACCGAGCAAAATCAAACCATACGTTCGCTATCAGGCCAGCGATAGCGCCACGATTCACGCGATGGTCCGCGAAGGGCTCGGCATTACGCTCATGCCACGCATGATGCTCCCCAAAAAACTGGAGGGCGTGGTAGCTCTACCACTTGATCCCCCACAACCCTTGCAGATCGGCCTCGCCGTCCGCTCCCAGGGCGCAGCCTCAAGGGGTGCAACGCTGTTCGTCCAGACAGCCCTGACCTGGATACGCGAATGAACAGATCCCGCGTGACATGATTGACCCTCTCGGCTTTTCATTGCAGGTAGGGGATGTGTTTTATACCATCCCACGCGTCCCCAACCGACCACCTTGCCCTTCCACGAACCCCTTCCACCATCGATTGATGGGTGGTCAAACCAAACCTTTCTTCGCTTCATGCGTACTAATCCCCGCTTTCTGCCGATCCACGTCCCCAACCAACCGACCACCTTGCCCTTCCGCGAACCCCTTCCGCCATCGATCGTGACGGGTGATCAAACCGAACCTTTCTTCGCTTGATCCGTACTGATCGCGCTTCATGCCGATCCGCGTTCCCCTCCCGGCCACCTCGCCCCAGCTTTCCGAACTACATCTTTTTCTGCGTTGAGGCACGTACAATCAATTCAGGCTGATACATAATCTGCGTGTGCTGATGCGTCTCCGTTTCACCAATTTCATGCAAAAGCAGTTCGGCCGCCGCCCGCCCCAGCTGATATTTGGGCTGACGGATCGAGGTCAACGCAGGAGAAAGCATGCTGGCAAATTCAACATCATCATAGCCGACCAGCGCCATCTCGTCGGGAATCTTGATGTCCCGCTGACCCAGGCCGCGCATCACGCCCAATGCCAGCAGATCATTGGCGCAAAAGATCGCTGTTGGTCGCTGCGCATAGCTCAGCAGCGTCTCCACGCACTGCTCGCTTGAGCGCGCATTCTGTGCCGAGATCAGGATATCGCTCATGGTTTCGTTGGGATCAAGACCCGCCATTTTGATAGCCCGCAGCGCTCCACGTCTCCGC
>DATJHM010000247.1:0-21375 GCA_035493895.1 Ktedonobacteraceae bacterium | reverse complement strand
CCGTCTCTTCCTGGTGTACTGGTTTGTGGGCAATTTCTTCATCTACTCCTGGGCAGCGGAGAAGATGCCGTGGCTGATGATCCATATGACGATGCCGATGATGCTGCTGGCGGCTCTGGGCCTGCAACCTGCTGCGAGCTACGTGCTTGCCTGGGTACGCGCCCGCCGCCAATCAGCAGTCCCCATAGATACGCCCGCATCACAGGCTGCAAGCGAGCAGGTGCCGACGCGCAAACGTCGCACCGGCCTGGTTACGGGCGGTGCGTTCGCTACCGTTGCGATTGCCTTCTTGCTGCTGTTGCCCACGTTGCAGAATATGCGTGAGGTGACCTATGTGCATGCGGCTGACGGACCGCATGAGATGATGGTCTATGTGCAGACGACGACGGATATCAATATCGTGATGGCGAAAGTGGCCGAGCTGGATCAGAAGGTGACGGGAGGGAAACACCAGTTGCGGATTGGTGTGACTGACGATGCTACCTGGCCCTACTCCTGGTACTTGCGCGATTATCCCAATGTGTGTTGGGGCTTTCCTGATGGCTGTACGGCAACTGCTAGTTCTATACCCGTTATTATTACTGGAAATGATAAATTGTTTTCTATTGCGAACCAGTATGCACCATCCTCAGGAGACGGTCCCTATACTTTCCATGAATATCGTATGCGTACCTGGTGGGATGAAGGGTACAAGCCACCCCCTTGTGTGGTGACTGCAACAAATACCTGCAAGGGCGAGGCGATGTGGGGCGGTGTCGGCCCTCTACTCTGGCTGAGCTATGGCGATACTCTCCCTCCTCATGCTACCTTTAATGCGGACCTGGCTATGCAGCATATATGGCAATGGTGGTGGGAACGCAGGCCGTTTGGTAGCACTGCCGGTTCTTATGATATGGGACTCTTTATTCGCAAAGATCTGGGTGTTACACCATAGGAGAAGGTTCTTTTGAAGAGTTATAAGCAGAAAGCAAATGATGAGATGACGCAGAAAGAGAGGCATGCACCTGCGGAACAGGAGCAAGCAGAAACTCTTGAGCCGGAGGCGCTGGTGCCGCCAGATGCCGTTGCTGAAGATGTTCCTGTGCTGGATGCGGAGGATGTTGCGCCTGTAGACGCCGCTGATGAGGAGGAGGATGTGGAGGATGAGCGCACGTTTCGCAAAATCCCTTCCTCTCCACCGAGCCGCGAGCAGCTTGTGACGGGCCTGGCTTTTTGGGGCGTAATCCTGCTTGGGGCCATTCTCCGCTTCTGGGGTCTGGGCGATAAGCCTCTGCATCATGATGAAAGTTTACATGCCTATTATTCTCTCCAACTGATGCATAATTTGCAGAATTGGAGCAGTTGTCTCAATCCAGCTACGAACTGTTATCGCTACGATCCTTTATTGCATGGACCCTTTCAGTTTCACGCCATCGCTTTTGTCTATCAGATCAGTCAATGGCTCGGCGCTCCAGATCATGGGGTGAATACCTATACGGTGCGTATTGCTGCCGCGACTCTGGGGACGGTGATTGTTGGCCTGCCCTATTTCGTGCGCGATCGCCTGGGCACGCTGGGCGCATGGCTGGCCTGTGCGCTGCTGGCGATTTCTCCGAGCATGGTCTACTACTCTCGCTTCGCTCGCGAGGATATCTATATGGCCTGCTTTACGCTGCTATTGGTGGTGGCGGTGGCTCGCTATATTCGTGTCCGCAAAATGCGCTGGCTGGTGCTCGCGTCCGCTGCCTTTTCACTCTCGTATGCGACCAAAGAGGCGACGTTTCTGACGATTGCGGTTTTCGGTAGCTTCCTCGCAGGACTTATCTTCTGGGAGATCGGGATGCGCAAATCTGTCCGTACTCCTCTCTCCGAAGAAAGCTTTTTCCGTCGCTATCTTCCCCCGACGGCTGCTCCTTATATGCTGCTTGGCTATTTTGTGGTCGCCGGGATCGCTGGCAAGTTCTTCTTTGCCTGGTTGAAAAATCTTTCGACGTATATTACTGATCCTCGAAATGTGAATGTTGCTAACGCCTATGTCCAGAATCTGAAGATGCGCACGATCGCTACTGTTCCCTGGATTGGTATGCTGCTCTGTGTGTTTGTTCTGGTGCTCCTGATTCGCGAGATGATGGGAAAAAAAGGCTGGCCTGAACGCTGGCAGATGGCACGCTTTTTCAATGCTGAGAAACAACCTTTGCTTTACAGGATTTTTAGTACGCCCTGGATGCACTGGTTCTTTGCTCTGCTTGTGGGCTGGGCTATTTTCCTGCTTCTCTTTACGGTGATGTTCACGAATATGCCTGCCGGTATTGGCGACGGTATCTGGTCGGGTCTGTACTACTGGCTACAACAGCAACAGGTGGCGCGTGGCGGTCAGCCATGGTACTACTACTTGCTGCTGATTCCTCTGTATGAGCAGATCGGTCTGGTGTTTGCTCTGGTCGGGATTGTACGCACGCTGCTGGCACCGACGCGCTTCCGTCTCTTCCTGGTGTACTGGTTTGTGGGCAATTTCTTCATCTACTCGTGGGCGGCGGAGAAGATGCCGTGGTTGATGATCCATATGACGATGCCGATGATGCTGCTGGCCGCTCTGGGCCTGCAACCAGCCGCAAGCTACGTGCTTGCCTGGGTACGTGCCCGCCGTCAATCAGCGTCACAAACGGAGACGCTCACGGCGCGACCTGCAAACGGCGACTCCTCGCCTGTGCCGTTCCGCAGACGCCGCCCCGGTCTGGTTACGGGTGGTGCGTTCGCGACTATGGCGATTGCCTTCTTGCTATTGTTGCCCACGTTGCAGAATATGCGTGAGGTTTCCTATATCCATCAAGCTGATGCTCCGCATGAGATGATGATTTATGTGCAGACGACGACGGATATCAATATCGTGATGGCGAAAGTCGATGCTCTGGATCAGGCATTTTATAACGGCAATCATCAGATGCCGATTGGTGTGACTGCTGATGCTACCTGGCCTTATGCCTGGTATCTGCGCGATTATACTGATGTCTGCTTCAATTTCCCCACTGCCTGTCCGACGATGGTCAATACGGTTCCGGTCATTATCACTGGCGGAGATAATCTGCCGGGCCAGCAGGCGCAGTATGGTGCGGACTTCAATTTCCATCAATATCACATGCGTACGCAGTGGGACCAGGGCTATATGCCACCGCCATGTGTGCCTACCAAAACCAATCTCTGTACCGATCCTCAGCCCTATACGGGCGTTGGGCCGTGGCTGTGGCTCAGCTATGGCGATAATCCTCCCCCGGGCGCTCATTTCGATCTGGCACGCGCTGCCAGTAACATCTGGCAATGGTGGTGGTATCGCAAAGCCATTGGCTCGGTCGATGGCACCTACGATATGGGACTCTTTATTCGTAAATCTTTGAATGTTACCCCTTAATCAGGTCCGCTACTGAGAAGATCCGGGTCAGCAGAAAAGTCCCGGTTCTTCTCCTTATATTTGCGAATCTCCCCCCACTTCGTATAGACTAGTAGTGGATGGGCCAATTACTCTCGGCGCAAACACACGCGGCTCGTCTGCTCCCATAGGCAACGGAGACCCAGTAGAGGCACGGTGGAGAGGAACGGAACTGTGCCTGCGAACTCGCTCGACCCCTCTCGCCCTTGAGAGGAGAGGCGGTTCACTTCATGCCTATGGGCGCGGCTTGTCTACGCCCAAATGCTCATCGCGTTCGGCCTTAATCATGGGAGGCGCAGAAATATGCATAATCTCTGCATCTCTCTGATCATCACCGTGTATATATAAAATTCTACGGGGTCGTGCTGCGTGTAGCATTGGGCGAGGAATGTAAAGAAATAGCTGCATCTATTTCTTTATTATTATCATTCTTGATAAAGTTGATCTTTTTAGTCATGAAACTCTTGACAGGATAAGGCGTAATCATTTACCCTTATTTTGTGGATAATATACGCACTAAGCGTTTATCCTTTTTTGCTCGCTTTGTTCGCAGAAAAGCAAAGATCGCATCGCAATACGCGATCTTTAGAGCGTTTATAACATGCAGAGCAAAGAACGAAATTACCATGTTGGTAATTGCTCTCAAGATCTCAAGATGAGAACAGGAGAAGATACTGTGCTGAGGAAAGAAAGCAGCAAAACGTTGGTCACTTTGGAAAAAGAAGATGTTCGGATTGAGCCCAACTGGAATCTTTTGTTTAAATTTGATCCTACTCCCGAAGAGCTGGAACAGGCGGCTCGCATTTTCGCCGCTTCCTGCTGGTCGCTCAGCAGTACTGAGAATGTGTCGACGGTCCAGCGCGAGCCTGGCTCATATGATGTTCGTACTGGTCAGGATGTCCCGGGCGAAGAAGGTGATAATACCTGGCTGGTGACTGATGGTGAGCATCGGGCCTGGGTGACGCGCTATGGCCTGAATCAGGTGCCTCTCTGGAGTGTCAATGTCGAAGATGAAGAAGAGTCCTGATCTGTCGGGAAAGATGTGGCTGGTTAGAGAGCGAACTCTCGCCAGCCCCTTTTTTTAGGAATGGATCTCGACGCGCTTCCCGCTCTCGGCGCTCTCAATTGCACCAAGAACCATTGCCAGGCTCTTGATATTGTCCTGAACGTTGGTTTCGGGCGTCTTGCCCGTCTGAATGCACTCCACAAATTCCTGGATAATACCTCGATGGCCGCCTATCTTTTCTGCCGACTCATAGGGGGGCACTTCGAGGCTCTTATAGGTGCCGTAGAAGGCTCCGGCCTCCACTCCTGTGACGCTCTGCGCCGCGAGCTCTTTACCACCGTTCCAGGTGACTGTCCCCTCACTCCCAAGCAATCGCCAATCACTCTCCCAGGTGGTCGGCAGGCCATTGGCACACCAGCTCCCTCGATAGGTGTAGACAACGCCATTGCTCATTTCGAAGATTGCTATCGCTGATGCATCTTGATCGTACCAGGACCCGCTGGGATTCCACTCTTTGCAGTAGACTGCCACGGGATCGGCGTCTATCAGGAAACGGGCTGAATCAAAGGTGTGAATTGCCATGTCGAGCAGCAAGACGTGCTTCATATGGTCGCGAAAGTTGCCAAAGTGGGCCCCGATATAGAAATCGCTATTGACGGTTGTCAATGCTCCAATCGGGTTGCTTGCCAGGAAGTTTTTTATCTGCCTGATATTGACATCGTAGCGCCTGTTCTGGATGATTGCTACCATCTTCCCCGCCTGCCGGGCCGCATCGATCATTTCGTGTGCGTGCGCAAGGCTATCGGCCATTGGTTTCTCACAGAGTACGTGACAACCATGCTGCAATGCCTCGATCGTTGTCGCGCTATGTGCCTCGGGCGTTGTGCAGTTGAACACAACGTCGGGTTTGCACTGCTCCAGGACGCTTGTCAGGCTGCTGCTAATCACAACATCGCTGAAGTTCTGCTCGGCTGCCCGCTGACGCGCTGCCTCTTCGAAAATATCAACCAGTCCTACGATCTCAAGCTCTGGAATTGTACGCGCTGAGTCGAGCCAATGTTTGCTCATCGATCCGCAACCAACCTGAATGGCGCGAATCTTTGCTCGGGTTGTTTCCATCTTGAACCTTCCTTGGTTAATCAGATGTACATGTTAAATACTCTCTCTTTTTACCATACTTCAACGCCTGCTTACAATGGGCGCGAGCAGAGTTGACCTCCGGTCAGCAGGAGGTAGAGGGTATTTTGATGGATGGTCAGGTCCAGAATCTGCCAGGCGGTAGGGATATTTTCCTCTTTCTGCCAGCTTACGCCGCTATCCGGCGATCGCAAGATGCTATCAGTGGTCAGGGCAAGCAGAATTTGCCCATTGCCAACGACGCGCCGGACGGGCTCCTGCCCATTACCGACTATTTCCTGCCTCCATTGATCCCTCTCGCTCTGTATGTGTATGAAGCTTCCCATGGTCAGCAGTGTGGGCTGATGCCAGGTTGCGATGATTGGCCAGTTCATCTCGACTTCAATGCCTTGCTGCCAGCTCTGCCCGTCATCAAGCGTACGCCAGAAGCCTGCACGATAGCGCTGTGCGTCATAGGTCGCGGCGATCAATTGTCCAGGCATTGCCTGCAATGCTGCCAGGGGGAGCGCTCCAAATGGTGGCTTTACTGCTTCCCAGTGCAGACCTCCATCCGCCGTTTTAAACAGCCGTTTCCCGTTCGCGCTCCCTGCCCAGCCTCCACCATCGGTGCGCAGCGTGATGCGTGTGATTTGCCCCTCTGTATCTGCAAGCACGTTTTGCCAGGTGAGTCCTTTGTCTGTAGATCGCTCCAGTCCCTCTTGCGTAGAGATCAGATAAGCGCCGTCCGGGGCGAGGGCGACTGCCAGTAGTGGACGTGGCGTTTCTGTCAGTGGTACCCATGCCTGCCTGCTCGGATTATAGTGCAGTAATCCTGCGTAGGTTCCCGCTAAAAGTGGCTGATCCTGGTCAATCAAAAGCTGACGCAGGTCGTGAATGGGGGGATGAGGGAGCGCGATCCAGGTCTCGCCATCGTCGACGCTTGCGGCTAATTCATTCATTATGCCTGCGTAGAGCGTCTGACCATTCGCGATAAACGAAAACGCTGCCTGATCATGCACGCATTGCCAGGTGAGCCCTTTGTCTGTAGAGCGTAAAATTCCTTGTTCGGCAGTGCCTAGCAGGATGGTGCCGGTTGTCGTTACCCACAATGCGGTCCCCTGTACCTCTGCGGGTAACGAGCCATATTCTGCCCAGTCCAGGCCATCATTTTGCGAGGATAACAGGCCGCCGCTCTCCAATGCTGCCAGCAGTGAGCCATCGGACAAATACGCCAGCGCGGCCACTGCATCCTCTTCCGTGCCTTGGGCGATCTTCCAGGTACGCCCGGCATCGCTAGAGCGGTAAATCCCCTGAATAGTGCCTGCCAGCGCTGTCTCGCTCTTTGCCCAGACAAGCGAGGTTGTATCAAAATTGTGCAGACCGCTGGTGGTTGCCTGCCAGTGCTTGCCGCCATCTTCGCTGCGCATGATTCCTTTATCCAGCGTGGCTGCCAGGGCGATCTGATCCTGGACATAGTGTGGCGAGAGCAACAGGGCCGTCACTGTCGCCGTATTCTCCGTCATTTCTGCGATCTGCCATTTTAAGCCGCCATCGCTGGAGTAGGCAATGCCACCATTTCCCCCTGCCAGTAAGACACCGCTCTCGCTGGATGCAAGGGCGGCTACTGTTGAGAGATGTAGCCCGGTAATGCGTGGTTCCCAGTTACGATAAATAGGATACCAGGCCACTCCTCCTGCTCCACCGGCCCAGATTCCCTGCCGTTCTGCCGCCAGCGCCAGTATAGGGGAAGGAAGGGTTATCGGGGGATAGTAAAACCAATCTGTCTCTCGTGTCGTTTCCATATCTTCTCCATCTCGATGCACCGCTGCTATGTTGCATATCGAGTGCATTTTCTACCAGTGCCGAGGCTATTGGCGTACATTGGCGATGCCGAAATCAGGAATGGCAGGCCGCATTCTGTCCCAATAAACAGAATATATAAATATATAGACGTACGGTCCTTTACCCACGCCACAATAGACGACCACATTACGATCAAAGCTCAGTTCCGTCGCTCCCCCCGCGCCCAATATGCATCAGCCGAAGAAAGGATGAGCTATTGGAGAGGGCCGGTGGGGGCCGCGGGCCGGGATGAACCACGGCCCCTACCTGTGGCGTTTTACGGGTCGTATCGTGTTTGACAAGGGGGCGCCGATGGTCCCACCCCTCGAAGAAAGGCAGAGGTAGGGACCGGGCTTTATGCCGGTCCACGGCCCCCACCGGCCATCTCGCCCCTCAGGTTGATGCGTATTGATCGCGCTTTATGCCGATCCGCGTCCCCCACCGGCCATCTCCACTCGCGCGAGCTCCCGCAAACAAACCGCGCTCATGAAGATAAGCCATATTATCCTTCTGTCTGCGCAAACGCAGCCGCAAGGCTGCTTGTCACCTCTCTGAGTGCCACTCTGCTTTGATCAAAGTGGGCGAGCATGCGGAAGAAGCCGTGAATCATGCCATGGTAGCGCGAAAGCCGTACCGCTACTCCAGACTCCCGCAGACGTTGCGCATAGTGCTCCCCCTCATCTCGTACCGGATCATATTCGGCTGTAATAATCAGCGCCGGAGGTAGTTCGCTCAAGCTCGCCGCGCGCAATGGTGCCGCATAAGGATGTGCTGCATCCTCTTTCTTTGCGAGATAGAGATCCCAAAACCAGATCATATCCTCCCTCGTCAGATCGTACCCCCGTGCATACGTGGCATATGATTCAGTTCCCGGCTCATAATAATCGGTTTCACCATAGATCATCACCTGAAAACACAGCGCTGGCCCCTGCCGATCTCGCGCCATCAGTGTCACCGCCGCCGTTAAATTCCCACCCGCGCTATCGCCTCCTACCGCAATGCGCCGTGCATCCACATTGATCTCATGAGCATGCTCTGCAACCCACTGTGTCGCGGCGTAGCAATCTTCCGGAGCCGCAGGAAACTGCTGCTCTGGCGCGAGCCGATAGCCCACGGACACAACCATGCAGGGCGTATATCTGGCAAGGGCCCGACAGACCGGATCGCTGGCCTCAATGCTGCCCACTACCCAGCCTCCTGGATGAAAATATACCAGCGCAGGAAATGGCCCCTCTCCTTCCGGCGTATAAATCCGTATCGGAATATCCCCGCCGGGACCTGGAATAACGTGGTCCACGATTGCCGCAACGGTTTCCGGTTCCCCGGCCTGCTTAATCGCGTTCAATTCGGACTGCCTGCGCATCTCAGCCAGTGAAAGCTCAGGCCCTGGCTCGCTATTCATCTCAGCTCCCGCTTGCAAGTAGAGGGCGACCTGTGGATCAAGTGGCATAAAAGGTTACTCCTAATTAGCTAGTAATATTTTTGCTCAAGTCTAACATATCCCCCCTGTAGCATTTCGCGAAAAGAACGTATTGCACGAAAAGTAGGGACGCCATGAAGCCGCAGCGGAATGGCGTCCGCGAACTCGCTCAATCCCGCTCGCCCCGGAGGCGATCCTGGCAATGGAATAGCAGCCTTACTCATATCCTTACCTGTCCGGCCACGAGATACGCCTGCCTGCTTTTCCCTCAATGTATGTGGAAGGCGAACGCTTTAATTCGCCTTGAACGACTGAAGCATTGGCTCAAAAATCTCCTGCTCAACCGCCGTAAATCCTGGCTCGTCGGCAGTCACCGCCTGATATGCACCATAGGCAATATACATTTGATCATTGACATTACTGCCACTTGAGAGCATATGTATCTCATATTTCCCATTCGACTCCGTGCACAGGATATCGCTCTGGTTCCAGGTCGTCCCGTTCACGGTCACCGTTTGCGGCAATGATGTATCGCCTGGAGCGCAATTCATCGAAGAATCAATTTGCGCCCCAAAAAAATCGATAATCGGACTATCTACATCAAAATAGACAGCATGTAACTCCACATGAAAGCCCGTAATATTGTCAGCAGCAACGAAAGAATAGACCGGTTTCTTAGTAAGAGATGTGCTCTGTTTTTGCTGCCAGTTTGCTGGATAGTGCAGCGTAAAATCGCTATGAGCAAACGGCTGGAAGCTTACGCCGGGAGTCGGCGACGGTGTAGCCGTTGTAGGAATAGGCGATGGTGTAGCCGCAGCAGTGGGCTCCGTTGATGCGCCACTGGCCCCTGACGTACTGTTGACAGCACATGCGGTAAACAGCATCGCAAAAAGCGCAATAATGAACACACTTCTCATCCGATAAGTGATAGTGAAATGCATTACAGATAAATACTCCTCATACCTGATATTCTATAATGGATAATTATAGGTGATATGTTCTCTTGTATTTTTTAGAGATACAGTATCTGGTTGAGAGTCTATTATACTAAAACTCATCTATACAAAGCAACAAACCTGCCTATTTTTCTGTTAAGGCCGCAACGTCTGCTGTTGTTGTACGCTGGCCTGAACTTTTTGCTTCTTACTGGCCTTATTTTTCACGATTTGTATCCACTCTACTAGCCTGGGGAGTACATCCAGAACAAAAAGGCATCCTCCTGCCCATATGAAAAGTAACAGGACATTGTAAGATGTATGAAGAAACATGCCGAAGAAGGGGCAACACACCAATTCAAGGTAGAAGTATGACAGGAATCCCCTTATAGTACGTTGTAGACCCTTATTGATGAGCATAAAGATTTCTTTTCTACTGAGACGCTGCGATAGTGTTAGCCTTTCTTTATAGAGATAATAGATGCAGGAATAAATGCAACAGATGGAAACCATAATAAAAAAGATGGAGAAGTTGATATTCGATGGGAATGATGCGTTGGCTATACCTATGCAAAGTATTGTCCAGAGTGCTCCTAGCCAGGCAAACGGCGAAACAATCTGTTTTTTCTCTTTCTTTACCTGTCTTTGGATATTGGTAAGTGTATCCCTTACCGCGATCATATTACGAGGACGCAGGTTTGGGTCTCGCTCAAGCATCTCGGTAATAAGCATTTTTAGTGCATCTGGCACTTCTGCTTCCTCATGAATATCGGCACTCTCGCTCGGCTCTTTACCCGTTAACATCGTTTGGAGCGTTGCGCCCAGGCCGTAGAGATCCGTCTTGATCGTGCTCTGTGCGCTTCCATATTGCTCGGGCGCGGCATACCCCGGCGAACCCAATGCTCCGGTATCGCGTGTCTTCTCCGGACGATAGCGCCGGGCAATACCAAAGTCAATCAGATAGATATGTCCCCACTTCGTCACCATAATATTGCCCGGTTTGACATCGCGAAAAATGATGGGCTGCTCTTGTGCATGAAGATAGGCCAGCGCGAGGCAGAGCTTCTTGCCTATCTTGAGCACTCTCTCGATTGGCAATCGCCCATCTTGTTCTTTCGCGAGGAGTTCCTCCAGCGTTTGCCCCTTGATGTACTCCATCACGATATACCAGTGTTCGGGGTCGGTAAAGTGGTCATAAAGGTGAGGTAGATTCCGGTGCTCCAGTGGGGGAAGGATCGTGGTCTCCCGATTGTACGAATCGGTGGCGTCAATAATCTCTCGTGTGCTCAAATCGGCGAGCGTAATCTGCTTAATCGCTACGGTTCGCCTCTGTTTGCGATCCCATGCTGTGTAGACGACGCCAAAGCCGCCCTGTCCAATCTGTTCGATGATCTGATAGCGTTGCATCAGCAACGCGCTGGGAGCGGGCCGGTTATTTCTCTTCTTCGGCGGGATCAGTGGTGCTAACGCGTGTACATTTGCCTGTATCTCTCCACAAACAGGACAGGTGATGGTCTGATCAGGAATTGCCGCTCCACAGCGATCGCAGAAATTTGCAGAACGTACCATTGCGAAGCTCCATCTTCAAGAAAATATCCATATGTATCAATATTATGATATAGCGTGTATTTCTGAGAAGTACCTGGTAGCCTGTTTATGATAGATGTGAATGGAGAACTTTATCGATATATGTGAATGAAAAGGTTGCCTTCTACCAGATGTATGCGAACGGTAGAGGCGGGCTTTATATCTACAAATACGCATCAACCCGCGGCCGCGATGGATGGCGGGGACGCGGGTGGGATGAACCCGGCCCCCTCCCTGTTGTGTTGAGCGGAACCGGATCATCCCACCCTCGAAGAAAGGCAGAGGTAGGGATCGGGCTTCATGCCGATCCGCGTCCCACCCCGGCGACCTCGTCCCCCCCGGTCAATCTCGCAATTGCCTGCTCCACTTGCTCCTCACTGATGCGTTTGACGCAGAGATGATCAGCCAGCTCGTCCTCTGTAAAATCGAGACGTCCACAGGGAATAAGCGGGCAGCCAGGGCAGCGCTCTCCCGAGAGAATCACCGCATGCCTCTCCTCTCTCCCCCACGGCCCGAAGATACGTACATCCGTTGGCCCAAAAAGCCCCAATGTCAGCGTCTCCTGCGCAACCGCCAGATGGAGCGGCCCATTATCGACTCCCAGCACCAGCTCTGCCCGAGCCAGCAGCGCCGCCAGTTGCCCGACGCTTTGCTCGCTCATAAGAACCGGTACTGCCCGCTTCATCTTTCCTGCAATCTCTTCCAGCAATGGACGTTCTTTAGGCGTGCCAGTCAGCACAATCCGCGTCCCCGCAGCCAGCAGGCATCCCTCTTCCACCAGCCAATCCGCGCACCGTGCCCAGCCCTCCGCTCGCCAGAGCTTGACCGCCCCGCCCGTTCCTGGATGAATTACGACCAGCGGTACCTCTGCTCCGATCCCCTGTGCCTCCAGTTGCGTCCTGACCCATTCCTTCTCTTGCTCTGTAGGCGTAAATCTCAGTGGATAGTGTTCTGGACGAAACGGCTCTGCTAAGGGCGCTCTTTGCACGCTCTGAAGTGCTGTGCTGGCGAGGCGTAGATTAGAGACGCTGGCATGCTCGGTCTCGACAAAGGGGAGCATATGCGTGAGAAACGGCTTTCCAGGCTCAATTGCATATCCAACCCGCCTGGGTATGCCTGCCAGATAGAGCAATGCCGCTCCCCACCAGAAATCCGGTCGCAAATTCACGGCGAGATCGTATCGCTCACGACGTAGCTTCCCTGCCAGCTGGAAGAGCAGCACATACGGAGCCAGCGGATTCTGTGCCGCTCGCTGAAAGCCCGGAAAGATGCAGGTCTCGACGTTCTTCAATGCCGGATGTCGTGCCACTACTTCTCGCGACCAGGGCCCGACCAGCATGCTAATCTCTGCCTGCGGCACCTGCTCTTTCAACGCATTGAGCACAGGCGTGACCATGACGAGATCGCCGAGGTGATCGGGACGCACCAGCAAAATGCGCATCCTCTCACCCGTCCTGTTGTGCGCTTTTCTGGCTGCCAGTATTGCCCCAGGTCCACCAATCAGCCGTGCCAGGAGAAGCATCAGGCTGCGCAGGTACCGTTTCATCGCCGCGCCTCGCTCTCCTGCTCGCTCGGCAGTAGCCGTTCCACTGCGGTCCAGACCTCTTCAACGCTGATTGCTTGCATGCAGGTGCAATTGGCGCAGGCTTGCATCTTGCCCAGGAAGAAACAGGGCTTTCCGCTGGGATGATGCCAGAGCGCAATATGTTTCGGATCAGTCAGTGGATAAGGTCCATATTCCTGAGGACTGGTGGGTCCAAAAATCGCGATTACTGGTATGCCAACTGCGGCTGCCATGTGCATAGGACTACTATCATTGCCGATAAAAAGTGCGCAGGCTTCGAGCTGCGCGGCCGATTCTCCGAAACTGGTTTTCCCGGCGAGATCAAGTACGCTGTCCTGTGGTACCTTCACGTCACGCAGTATCTCGCCTGTCAGCTCAGCATCGCCCGGACCGCCAATCAACAATACCTGTACGTTTCGTTCATTCGCGAGCCTGCTGACCAGCTCTTTGTAGCGCGGCAAAGGCCAGCGTTTGGCTGTCAGATCCATGCCGGGATTGCTACCTCCACCCACAAAAACCGCAACCTGAGGACGCTCAGCTTTGACGATGGAGCGCCGTTCTGCTTCTGTGGGCACAAAATGCATATGCGGTTCGCCAATCTTCAGGCGCAGGGCGCGGGCCAGATCGAGATAAATCTCCGCCTGGTGTTGCAGTTGATCTGGCGATGACGAGACTGCTACTCGATCCGTCAACGAGAAGCCTCTCCCCAGACTATCCGGTCCGACGCGCCGTGGTACTCCCGCTAACCAGGGGAGCAGCGTGAGCAATGGCGAGCGATCAAGCACAAACGCCAGCTCAAAGTGCTTACGGCGCAGCATACGTGCAAGCTGGAAATAGTCTTTTAAACGATAACGTCCTGGTATACCGACTGAGCCACAATCGATAACGTTGTCGACGCTCTCCTGATGCTCAACGATGACTTTGGACCAGGACCCCGCCACATAGCTGATCGTGGCCTGTGGATAGTTCTGCCGCAAGACTTCTAGCAATGGCGTGGTCATGACCAGATCGCCAAGGCAGCAGGGTTTGATGACGACTATTGAACGCGGATGTTTTCTGGCTCGCTGTACAAATGGCCTTTGTAGAAGATCGAGCAGCGTAAATGGTATACGCAAAAGCATACAAAGCGTTGTAATCACGTGTTGACGCAGAGTTCGGTTCCTCCCATCTAATCTTTTGGCTGGGTAGCAGATGGAGGAGCATCGCTTCGTATCGTCTCCTGATCAGCAATATGGCCCGGTAGGGAGGGATTTTGTTCCGTTACTCGCTCATCGTTGTTCGTTGCTTCTCCTCGCACCGTTTCCTGCCCGGCTGGATAATAAGGCTCCAGCGCCCCTCCACGCATGGTTGGCAGATGGGTGAGCCCGCTCGCTTGAACCGACCTTCCACAATTGGGACAGTAGGCAAGACCTGTTACAATCTCGCCCTGGCATCCTATGCAACGTATCGTTTCAGTCGTAGATGGTGGTGGCGGTGGCGTCAGTGATGTCTCCATGAACCGCGTTTCCATCATACTGATTGTCGGTGGAGTGTTCCCGGGCGGCGGCGCGACCGGCGTGGTGTGGTCCTGATAGTTTGTGTAATCAGGCGGAGGTGGTGGCGGCGCAGGAATGGTTGGAGGTAGATCACCACCAGGATAGGGTGAGGTTATTTGATAGGTGCCTGTGATATTTGTTGGAGGCAACGGTGTTAGCGGTGCTGGTTGTGGTCCCTGACTCTGAATCTGCTTCAATTCGTTTTGAGCCTGCTCTAACTGTTGCTGGAGGCTTGCCAACTCGTTGCATACGGGCAGCAATTGACTCTGCGTGAGCTGATTACTGGTGTAGAGGTCCATGGTTCGATTGATAAGTGCCGTTCGTTGTGTACCTATCTGGCGCGCCAGGCCATCAATTTGAGAGCGAAGTTTTTGTGATTTGGCGATGCGTGCGGCTTCATGAGAGGCTTTTTCCAGGCCTCGATGCACTGAGTCCCAAATGTTCATGGTGCGTCCCCTTTACCGTGCAAGCGTTCTCTCTCCAAATGGTTGTGTAGCCACTGCTCATTATAGCAAAGCTCGGCAGGGAAGTCGAGGAACAAGGGGTGCCACTCTCTCTATCGCTCAAGTTGCACCCCGCTGGCAGAAGGAGTACAGACTACTTCTTTTCAGCTCCAAGGATAGCATTGACTGTGGTACCGCACACGACGCAATGACCCTTTAAGGCAGGCTTGCCATTTTTCATGGTTACGCGCTGGGCGTCCTTTAGTTCGGTCTTTTTTTTGCATTTTACGCAGTAATAGAGATCTGACATGGTCTCTTACCTCCTACATCAATGGTAGTAATAAACGTTCTCGCCATTGGGAAAAATTGCTCGCGTCAGGTAGACTTCATACCCCTGATCACGCAGGGTGTGTTCGGTCTGAGCCGCACTCTCGAGGTCAGGAAAGGTTGTGAAGAGCGTGGGGCCACTTCCTGAGAGACGTACCCACCTGGCTCCAGCTTGCAATAACGCTTCTCGCGCTGCTGCTACCTCTGGATAATGCTCCAATACGCTCCGTTCCAGTCCATTATGCAGATGTTCCAGTGCGAACTCTTGTCGTGTGCGTAAGGCTGTGCAGACGTTGTTGCTATGGGTATGGCCTTCCGTTGCATCGGTATAATCGGATGCCGGAAGATTGCGGAAGACGGTTGCGGTCGCGATCCCAATTGCAGGCTTGAGCAGTACGATCCAGCGCATTGTTGCTGGCCAGTGTGCCGGAAGTGGCGTTACCCGCTCACCTCGTCCCTCGCAAAGGGCTTGCCCTCCGCTCAGGAAGAATGACACATCTGATCCCAATGAGGCTGCAATGGCAAACAGGTCTGTGGAGGATAATGGCAAGTGCCACCAGCGCTGAAGTGCTAACAGAACCGCTGTCGCATTACTGCTTCCTCCTGCTAGCCCTGCCGCCACCGGTATGCGCTTCTGAAGTTCGATGAGCACTCCCTGCGATAATCCCAGCCGTTGCCGCACTGCCTGCGCAGCTCGTACGACCAGGTTATCTGCATTGCTGAGGTCTGGGCGCGAGCAAACCACACGTACACAATCCTCGTCTATCGCAGTCAGGCAGATGGTGTCAGACAGATCTATCATTTGCATGACAGTTGCCAGATCATGATACCCATCCGCACGCCGTCCCAGGATATCGAGCGTCAAATTAATCTTTGCGTAGGACTGGATGAAGTATGTCTCTCCGGTCCAATTGTGTACTTGCTGTTCGTGACTCATGTGTGCATTGTGCCTGGATAAGATATCTTTGTCAAGCACCACGGCCTTCTCTAACCAAAAGTCGTGCTCTTAGCCTATGTAGGTAACAAATTGCACCATTTCCTCCCATTCTTGTATACTGATACAGAAGAGGTAGTGAATAAAATGGTAAGATGGGATACCATTACGGGTAAAATTATGTACCTTTTAACCTGATGTGAAATATTTTTATGTAAAAGCACGCTGGGCTTACCTGAAACAGGGAAATCCACGCCGGAGAATTTGTGATGGATACTACTGTTGCCTACTTTCACCCCTTCCTGCATTCCGCTATGGTGAAGCATGATTTTGAGCAGATCCGTGCTGTTGGTGCCACCAGTATCGTCTGCGCTATTCATGAGCAGGAGGAGCAACGCTGGCCTCGTGATCTCGAACGTGGCTTGCAACAGGCTCGCGATGTGGGGTTGAAAGTTCATTTGAGTCTGGGACGCTACGGCAATCTCTTTGCTGGCCCGGTGCTCATGCCTAGCTGGTATACGTTTCAGCATCCTCAGTCGCGCGTGCAAGACCGTCATGGTCGCTATCACAGTATGTCTTGCTTTAATCACGAGTCTTTTCGTGCCTGGTTCTTCGCTGAAATCGAGCATTATTTAACGACGTACCCTATTGCTGGCATTGTCCTGGATGAGCCTCGTGGTCCTGATGTGACCTGTTTCTGTTCGGTCTGTCGTGCCCTCTGTCCTGATGTTATGGACCTGGAACATTTCCGTCGCCGCTCGCTGGTCGAGTTCCTCAATGAGCTTTTTTCCTGCGTGAAACGGGTCAATAGCTCTCTCAAAACCACGGTTGTTCTCTTGCCGCAAGACCTTGATCTCCTTGATGAGCTGGTCGCGATCCCTCATCTCGATACCATCGGTTGTCATCTATTCTGGCAGCTTCTGCAAGAGGATATTTCGATGGTCGAAAAATGGGGTCATCAAGTGGTGCAAGCGGCCCGGCAGTACGAGAAACGCAGCCAGCTCTGGCTCCAGAACTATAATCTGGACCAGGGGATGGAAGCACTCCTCGAAGATTCTTTCGCGCAGATCCAGGCCGCCGACCCTGACGAACTCGCCTGTTACTATTACTGGCGCAACAACGCCGATCCCGAGCAAGTCTGGGAAGAGACGCGCAATCTATTGCGCCGTGTGCCTCGCCGCCAACTCCGCTGGCGAACCACCGCCTCCCACATCCCCATCCCGCAACTTCCCAAACTGGACCGTACCTACGATGTCCCCTGACCATCGCCTCACAGCGGTAACCCCGGCTGTGTGATATCCAGAAACCCAGTAGAGGCACGGTGAAGTGAGAACGGAACTGTGCCTGCGAACTCGCACGATTCTGCCCGGTATCCGGTGCCCCCGGCGCAGACCAGCCGCACTGTCACGGAGAGAAGGGGAATCTCCCACCCACCCGTTCGAACCGCTCCCCAGGCTCGCCCGGAACGCGTAGGGACGCGGAACTCGTAGTACTCAGTGCACCCGTTCGTATTGCTTCCCAGGCCAGTAGGGACGCCATGAAGCCGCAGCGGAATGGCGTCCGCGAACTCCCTCGATTCCGCTCGCCCCGCAGACGTGGCGTTTCGCCCTTCTCACCGTTTCGCGTGCCACAGAAACGTGTGCCATGACCTTTGACTGCGTACGACGGACCAGCTGGGAGACTCCCCATCTCTCCGTGACAGTGCGGCTGGTCTCATGCACTCCAACACATTCATTCCCCAAAAACGAATCTCGCAAACACCCTTCAGAAATCTCACCACCCGCCGAATATACCTATTAGGAGGAGCAAACACTCCTCCCTTCCACTCGGCACTCACACTTACGATGTCGCCTGAGCGAGGGTCAGTGCAACATAGACATGGGGACACGTGCAGTGCTGGTATAGGGGGGCGTGTCAGGAAAAGATCTCGCTGCAATCGGCATGGTGTAGGATATGTAGGATGTGTAGCATTTTGAGAAAAAACGTGGAAGCGCGTGAATGTAGGAGATGTAGGATATGTAGCAATTTGGGAAAAAACGTGGAAGCGCGTGAGTGTAGGATATGTAGGATATGTAGCATTTTGGGAGATTCCTGTATGGTTTCCCCTTCTCTACGTGACATTGCAGACAAGCAGCGCCTCTACCACAATGATCGGGGCCCTGCGTATATCGACGGAGGATGCGAACAGGTCCCGAACCTGCTCGATGAAACAGAACAGGTAGGGATTTGCGCTTTATGCCAATCCACGAGCTTCACTGGCAACGAGAAATAATCTCCTCATTGCCGGTGAAGACAAGCCCATCCATTAATGGCGGAGCGTTGAAGTCTCGTTTTCCTTCTCTTCTTGCTGTAATTTCTCCAGCAAGACGCGTAGCGAGCGAATCTGCTCCTGCGTCTTCTCAGAATCCTTACCAGCCGTCAGTACCATCGCCTGTAAGCCGAGCGTGCGCAGCGTATGCGCCTCATCCTCTTGCAGGGTTCCCGGTACATGCATAAACGCCGGAAAACGTACGGCCTCCCGTACCGCCTGATACGTCAGAATATCTTCGATCGTCATATTCGCCAGATCTTTTGCCAGCGCAAAGTCCAGCACGACCGCCGCAATCCCATCCAACCCGGTCAGGTTGCGAATATGAATTGGATAGAATGGATCATCCCGCATCGGTATCGTGACGACCTTCTCTAAGTCTTTGCTCTCCACGGCCAGAATGCGTGCAGGAGCAGTGAATGGCAGAATAATATAATTCACTCCCTGCTCTTTGATCAGATTGAGGGTATCTCTGTTAAACTGGGCAAAACCATTAGTAATCTGCAACCCCACGACTAATTGTGTGGCGTTGCTGCTGGCAGAAGTAATTTCTTCTTTGATTGCCTCAAGCGCGGCTTTATCTTTGCCATCCCATGTGAATAACAGACCATCTGCCCCCGCCTTCAGGGCCGCCTCCGCTCCTCCTGCCTGCACGGTGGGAAATTCCACAACCAGTGCCGCCGCTTTTGGCTTGATCTCAGATTTATTTTTACCCAGGAATCCCATGCCGCCCCCACTCTGGGCACGGCGTGCCTGTGTAAACATGTCTTGTAATTTAGGCATTCTATCGCTTCTCCTTATCAGGTCACGGCCAGCGCCTACTGATCCGTGCACTTTATGGTCTCTTCCGGCATGCAAGGTAATAGTTAGTCCATTATAGCACGTGCGTGCGTGGTCAATCACGAATCTGTTCAGGTGTGCTTATAAAGTGTATTAAGGAGTATTTTTCTGTAATAACTTGCCCCTTCTATATGTATCTATTATAATAAACAAGGTTTTAAGTTCATGTCAGAGTTGTAAATGAAATAGTGTGAGTTAGCTGTTGGAAGTGTGTTATGTTGCAAGAAGCTGTGGAAGAGTATATCGCTGCTCTCTCGAACAAGGAAAATGGTAAGAAGGGGAATAACCGTAATACCATCATGGCCTATCGTAATGATTTACGTCAGTTGTGTAATTTTTTAGGAACACGTAATGTGGAGAACTGGCCGCAGGTGACCCGCGAACATATCGTGATGTATCTTCTGCTGATGCGTGAGGGGCAGGCCTATCGGCCAACAACGATTGCTCGCAAGCTTGCGGCGCTCAAATCTTTTTTCCGTTATCTCTATAAAGAGACCAGGCTCATTAGTTCTGATCCCGTCGAAAGCCTGGAGGCGCCGCGCATTCAAAAAGATCTTCCTCATGTTTTAACTGCTGAACAGATTAGCCGTCTTTTTCAGCAACTTGAGGATCTCTCTCCTACCGGCCTGCGTGATCTGGCTATGTTGCACGTACTCTATTCAACCGGCCTGCGTGCCTCGGAACTGGTCTCGCTCGATCTACTCGATCTGGATATCGCGCAGATGACGATCTGCTGTACTTCTCATGATGGTACTTTCAAGAAGGAACGCTCTTTGCCTCTTTCTCCCTCCGCTACTCAGGCGTTGGAGCACTATCTGAAGGAAGGACGACCACGCCTCGTTCGCCGTGTCAGTGAGCCAGCTCTGTTTCTCAATCATCATGGTGAGCGCCTGACGCGCCAGGGCTTCTGGCTGATTATCAAGGGCTATGCCAGACGCGCTGGCATTACGTGTATCACTCCTCATATGCTGCGTCATTCCTTTGCCCTTCTCATGCTCAAGGGCGGTATGGAACTGCGCACCGTCCAGGAACTACTCGGTCATGCACATATCTCTACAACCCAGGTCTATAGCCAGCTTGTCCATATCAACGAGGAACTATAGAGATACTGTTTTGCTCGAGTCGATTTTCTCCTATCTCAAATCTGACGAGAGGTTGCATCATATGCAGCCTCTCGCGGCTCGCGCTCCTTTGCTATTTTTGCCCGGTAATGATATATAGAAGCGCGGTAAGATCATCTTGCCCATTGCTATCAGGCAGATTGAGAAACGGAGCTTTGTACTATGTCATATGATCAGGTAATGGAGGCAACCGCCGCCATTCAACGCTATACCTCTTTACGTCCTGCGGCGGCTATCATTCTGGGCTCAGGTCTTGGCGATCTGGCCTCTGAGGTCGAGGATGCGGTCTCGATCCCTTATGCGGAAATCCCCCATTTCGCTCGCTCCACGGTTGTCGGCCATGCCGGTCGCCTGCTCATTGGCACGCTGGCGGGGATTCCTGTGGTCGTCATGCAGGGGCGCTATCATACCTATGAAGGCCATGAGATGCAAACGCTGACGCTGCCAGTGCGTGTGATGCATATGCTCGGCGCTGAACTCTTGCTGGTCAGTAATGCCGCCGGGGGCGTCAATCCAGCCTATCGCGTCGGCGATTTTATGCTGCTACGCGATCATATTTTTTTCCCCGGTATGGCTGGCAACAATCCTCTCATCGGTCCCAATGATGAGCGCTTCGGCGAACGCTTCCCCGCGATGGCTCAGGCGTATGATCCTCAGTTGCGCGCTATTGCTCAGGCCATTGCCGCGACTGCTCCTGAGATCACTCTTCACGAGGGCGTCTATACGATGGTGGCTGGCCCGAATTACGAAACTCCTGCTGAGCTGAAGTTTTTACGCACGGTCGGAACTGATGCCGTTGGCATGTCTACGGTTCCCGAGGTGATTGTCGCTCGCCATATGGGAATGCGCGTTCTGGGCATCAGTCTGATTACGAATGCCGCGACCGGCGATGAGACGAAGCCGGTCAATCATGCCGAGGTGCTGGCTGCTGCCGATGCTGTTCGTGTCAGATTTGCGCTCCTGGTGCGCGGCATTATTCGCGAGATCGCTACTC
>DATJHM010000246.1:0-25896 GCA_035493895.1 Ktedonobacteraceae bacterium | reverse complement strand
TCCTGCCTCACACTACTCTGTAGCCTGATGCAGGGGT
Organism: Ktedonobacteraceae bacterium; assembly: GCA_035493895.1. Classification (GTDB taxonomy): domain Bacteria; phylum Chloroflexota; class Ktedonobacteria; order Ktedonobacterales; family Ktedonobacteraceae; genus DATJHM01. The sequence continues at coordinate 25,859 of DATJHM010000246.1, read as the reverse complement.
CAGTGTAGGATCAAGATCCCGATCACCTCCACCTTTGTGTAGGATGTGTCGCACTTTTACAATTTTATAACGCATTGCCAATGTGCCTGGAACACACGTACCAGCCTCGCTTCCTGCTCAGGGAACGTTGCCGGGAGGAACGGCGCTTTGTGCCATTGGCTCCAACACATTGCCCCATCACGCGCAGCAATTCGCGTCGATTTCCTTCTCTTTTCCAGCAATGTGTTGGAATCAATGGGCTTGTCTGCGACCGGGGCGACGACGACGTGGGAGATGGTCGCTCCGGTCGCAGACAAGCAGCGCATCTACAGGATGGGTCTCTCCTGCCTGAACGCCCCGTTTGCAAAAATCCCTGGCGCACCCGAAAATCCAGGATAATGTTACGCTTTTGCCTTTGCATTGAGCGCAGCATAATCGACGCCCGTAAGTTGCACGCCAACATCCCAGAGACGGGCAGCGACCGGTCGATCATATTCTTTCTGGGCTTCGGATACCACTCCCGGGAAGCCACGCATCCCGCCCAGGCTGGTAGGGCCGACCAATTCTCCGCCGTGTATCTCTGGTGAGGTGGCGGCGTAGAGTTGTGGCAGGGCCCCCATAGCGGCACTCTGGGCAAAAAGTGGGCCGATATATTTCAGGCCAATGCGTACGGGTAACGAACTTGAGTCAGCGGTAGCTTGCTGCAAGTTGGTATTAGCATAGCCCGGATGGGCGGCAACACTGATCGTACTGGCTCCGATCTGCGCGAGACGCTGCTGAAGCTCAAAGGCGAAGAGAAGGTCAGCCGTTTTGCTCTGCCCATAAGCGCCCCAGGGAGTATAGTGCTGATCCCCCTGAAGATCGGCAAAATTCACTTTCCCGGAGCGTGCCTGACTGGTGAGCGTGATCACACGGCTCTGCGGTGTATTCAGTAGCAGAGACAGTAGCAGGCCAGTGAGCGCAAAATGTCCCAGATAATTGACGGCAAACTGCATTTCAAAACCGTCCGTACTATCCTGTTTGGGAATGGCCATAACGCCTGCATTATTGAAAAGAAGATCCAGCCGCTGATAGGTCTGCTGAACATGCGCGGCAGCGGTTTTTACAGAGGTAAGCGAGGCAAGATCAAGCTGAAGAACGTCTATCCGGGCCCCCGGTGTCACAGCCAGAATGTTGGCCTGGGCTTTGCGTGCTTTGGCGAGATCGCGGCAGGCCAGAATGACGTGCGCGTCCCTGGCAGCCAGAATACGAGCGGTTTCGAAACCCAATCCAATGTTTGCCCCGGTAATCAGAACGACCTGTCCCTGCAAACTGGGGATTGCGTCGGTTGTCCACTGAGCCATAGGTTCCCTCCCTTGCGATATGATCCAACAATCCGTATCATGGGTAAGCAAGAAGAATAGCTCTGTTTATTGTACAACGTTCACAGGTACTCACGTATGGATCGATTTTATGCTATGACCAGCATTCGGCGTCGGATGCCAGGAGCATCTTAGCGCCAAATGCTGGTCACATAGCGGCTTATTCCAGATTGGTATGGCGTGTTGCCAGTTCCTCTTTACTCCGCTGCCAGGTGCGCATCGCCTGCAATATCACACTATCGCAGAAGAGCAATGAGCTCTGCTCAAACAATGAGCCAGCATATTGTACCGAACCACTGCCGCTGACAGAACTCTGCTTATGCGGCGCAGGCAGTACAATCACAAAGGAGGCGGCTCGAGCCAGGCGGGATGCGGCTTCCGTCGTGATCGCGGTCACCTGAGCGCCAATCTGGCTGGATTTCTCAGCCATCAGGCAGGTCTCCTCCGTCTCGCCAGAACCCGAATAGGCAATGAGCAGATCACCTTTGCCAATAGCAGGGGTAATCGTTTCATCGACCACATATGCCTGCAAACCCAAATGCATGAGGCGCATGGCGAAACTTCTTGCCATCAGGCCTGAGCGTCCTTTGCCACCGACAAAGATGCGCGGTGCTGCATGCAACTGGTCAACGAGCCGATCAATCGTCGCTGCATCTATATGCTCAAGAACGCGCTCGTTCTCCTGCAAAATATCAGCAATGGCGGTTTGAAACATTGACAAATTTTCACCTCTTCTCATAAACAGTATGAGCTACTGATTGAGTGCCACGTGCAATGCCTTTGCCGTTGCGACCGGATCGGCGGCAGCGGTAATGCTTCCACCAATCACAATGATAGCTGGAGCAAAGGAAGCAATAGCACGGATAGTGTTCACATTGATTCCACCGGCGACTGCGATGGGAGTCTGGACGGCAGCCCGAATTTCTTGCAGGTCGGCCAGCGGAGTCTCACCAGCCGCCTGCTGATCCAGACCGGTGTGGACACCAACATAGTGGACACCCAGGTCGGCCAGTTGCTTCGCGCGAGCGACTTTATCGGGCACGGCAATGAGGTCTGCGACAACCGAAAGGCCACGCTTATTGGCCTCCTGGACGGCCCCACGCAAGGTATCATCGGTCGTGCCACCAAGCACCGTCATCATATCTGCACCCGCATCAAAAGCGATAGTGGCTTCATACGCACCGGCATCCATTGCCTTCATATCAGCAACAATCAGCTTCTCCGGTGCCGCCTGACGGAAGCGTTTCAGCACACCGAGGCCGTGTAATTTGATAAAAGGGGTACCAGCTTCAATAATATCGATATATGGAGCGACCTTTTCGATCAACGCGACTGCCTGATCGGGCGTAATAGTATCAATGGCAAGTTGGATCTTAGATCTCACAGTTGTATTTCCATTTCATGATTTTTGTGTTTGCAGAAAAAAAGCAACTCTGGTGAATCAGAGGTTGCCAGATCGGATCGTCTTCGTACTCACTTGCAGACGAACACAATCTCTAGTAATGTATCACAAGTAGTGTATGTTGTCTGCACAATAGAATTTATATTTGAAGGAAATATGATGTAAAAAGTCAGCATTCATAAAATCGAAAAACATACTGTTTTCTCTATAAATAAGCAAAAGCGGAGCCATGACCCCTTCTCAGCGATAGAAAAAGGGTCATGAGAGGCTATTCTACCAAATCATCATTTCCACAATGCGGAATTTTCCGTACTCTTGATCACGTGGCTGATAAATTGCATCGCTGGACGGGAGGTGGTACCGAAGGCACGATAGACTAGCGCAAAACTGAATTGCTCGGTCACATCAAGCAGCGGGAGTAAGCTGGCCTCGGAACGCGCCTGCCCACTTCCCAGCAACGCAGGCGGCAAAAAAGTAATCCCTGCCCCCTGCTTGACCAGCTCTTTGAGTCCTTCAATAGAATCGATCTCGACGGTCGGTTGCAGGCGAATACCACGCCTTGCCATAATCTGCTCGATCCTTCTTCGCAAGCGAGATGTCTCTCGTAACAGAACAATGGGCTCACTGCACACCTCTTCGAGAAGCAACGGATCCTGCCTCTGCGCCAGACGATGTTGAGATGAGACTAACAGGTAGAGAGACTGCTGAAAGAGTTCTTTAATGACGAGGATCTCCGGGCGCATATCGGGGTCGAAGATAAAACCCAGATCGACCTCGCCCTGCTCGACCATAGACAGCACGTCATCGGTCCGTAAGACGCGCACGGATAAACGAAGACGCGGGAAGTGCTGATGGAAATGTCGGAAGAGTACCGGCAAAAAAGCGGTCGCCAGCGGTTCGACGCATCCCACGCTGATCGTCCCCTCCAATCCTTCCTGCATATTGACCATCGCCTGTCGCCCATGCTGAAGCTGTTCCAGGGCACCACTGGCGTAGCCAACAAAGACCTGCCCCGCAGGCGTCAATTTTACGCCCTGTTTGCTGCGTTCAAAGAGAGGATTGCCCAATTCTGCTTCCAACGCAGCGATCTGCCGACTCAGAGCGGGCTGCGCCACCAGACACAGCTCAGCGGCTTTCCGAAAGCTCTGTGTCTGCGCGGCGGCCAGGAAATAGCTAAGCTGCCGAAGTTCCATAGCAACGAGTACATATGATGCCAGGAAAGCATCATACCCTTTCTCAAAGGAATAGTAGAAACATCACATACTTGCGAGTATACGCTTTTTCGCAGGAATGTTCTACCTGTTTGTGCGCATTGTCTATAGAAACGAGATAAAGGCAGCTTTACCAGAGGCGTAGTCCAATCGTTCAGATTCCAGGGCAATGCGCATAATGGAGGCAGGCGAAGCCTGTACCCCCACCTGCGGCCATGCGATGCCAATATCCATCTTGCCATCCTTCTCTTATAAAAGAGAGCGCCATATAAGCCAATCAACGGCCATGAATCGTATCATTTGCCTTGCGTTCAGCGGACGTGCCCGGCTCCAGATTGACCACAATAGGATCTCTCCCATTGCGCACAATCACCCATTCGGACACGACATCACCCCCATTGATCTCCTTATGGGGCATAAAAGGCGGCACATACACAAAATCGCCCGCCTCCGCCTCCGCCTCAAACTCCAGGGCATCGCCCCACTGCATCTTGATGCTGCCCGACTTCACATAAATTATCGTTTCCAGCTCACCATGATGATGTTTGCCCGTCGCGATATGCGCATCGACCGTCGTCAGTCCAGCCCAGATCGCATTCGCGCCCGCGAGATCGTGAGAGATCGCAGCGGCACGCTTCATGCCCTCCGTCTGGGGCGTATTGCTATCGAACTGATGGGGCTTTATAATGCGTACACCATGCTCTTGAGAAGAGCGCTTCTTTGTTTCATCTTTGCTCATATAGTTTCTCCTTGGATAGTAAGATTAAAAATGTATGTAAAACATAGTATAATTCCGGATCAAATTCAAGCTGATGTATACGAAGTATAGTTTCAGAGAGAGCGCGCAACTGGCGAAATAAACGAGGGATGCCCATGATTTTCTCTCATGAGCATCTGTTATGAAGGGGTTTCCTGGTCTTGCAGACTGCGCTTAAACGGGACTAATGCCCATCGGCAGGGGGTTCGATCTGGCACCTGTTTGATCATCCACCGCAACAAACGCCACCACGTTGATAGAGAAGCTTACGCCGCACACAAAGAATTTGCTCGTAAAAGCTCCCTGTGAGTTGAGCCTGGCATATAAGGGATGAATAGTCAGCGCATCTTTCGTGAGATCGCTCGCATAGAGGTCAGCATATTGGGGATCTTGATACGTCGAGGGCGTAAAGTAGCGCCCATGAATTGCAACCCAGAAACAGCCATGGCTATCGAGATTTTTGACACTGCCGTCGACAGGAGTAATCATTGGAGCCACCAGGCCAGGCTGCGTGTACGTAAGCGTAGCAGCCGGTTGCTGGACCGTCTTCGCACTGACGTCTGTGGTACACATAAGCGTCATAAACAGCGTGAGACTGCTCAACAGCAGAATGGATTTCACTTTTCTTACCTTCATTTGCATGAAACTCCTCACTTTCCACTTAATACGTTACAGGTTGACATAGGCTCTATATATATTTTAAGTGGGATACAAAAAGGAATTAGACAATTTCCCCAACCTCTGCTAGACTATTTGGAAAAGATGCTATGGCCTTCTCCATGTGATCGATCGTGGATAGCTGCGAACAAGTAGCATTCACGTCTGTTTTTTTCATGACCTGCCGCTCTCTGTTCAAAATGCAGATAGCCGCGTAGCAGGTCCGGGAGTAATACAAATGCAGCACAGACAGCAGAGAGAAATCGTCCAGCTGAATATCCGGCGTGTGGCCAAAGAGGATACGGAACGAATTAGCGCATTGTATAAGCAGCTTGGATATGCGATCAGCAAAGAGCAGCTCCGTGCCCGGGTTGACATGCTCGTTGCGTCCAAAGAACACGCGCTCTATCTGGCAGAGCTTCCTGACGGCGAACTGGCGGGCTGGATCCATGCGTATATCGGCATTGCCCTCTATATTGATCCAGTTATATTTGTCAGGGAATTGATTGTTGATCGCGAAATGAGATATATCGGAGCAGAACAGGCCCTGTTGCAGGTGATCGAACAATGGGCGCGAGAGCAGGCGTGCTCTGCCATTTTTCTCTGGTCAGAGACATTACAGCAGAAAGACCCACGTTTCTATCACGGCTTTGGCTATTCATTGCAGTCTTCCCAGGTGTTGCGGAAACTGCTCACTGCTCCTGATATACGTGTGCTTCACTAATTTCGCTGAACCGAAAATAGCAGCCGGGTAAAATCGTCATCAGGCTAGCAGAGCCCTGCTTTTTCAAGGCCCTACTAGCCAGTACGAAGAAGAAAAACGGAACTACGAAGCGCCAGCCGCACTCTCCGGCTCGATCAGGACCGTCTCGCCAACGCTACGCTCAATAGCGCGCATTTCATCCTCAGACCCCTGGATATGCGGCCCTTTAAACCAGTGTCGGACACTGACCATCCACCAGATCACCAGGATGAGGAGTATGCCTAACACCACGATCGGCGTGTAATTAAAGGTAACGGCACTGATTGGATTGATCGTCGGCAGCATAAACAGGATGGCAATTGCGACGACCCAGATGACCGCAATGATCCCGATCGGCTTGCTCCACCTTCCCAGATGCCAGGGCCCATGCACGAAATCTTTCGCGAGCAGACGCAAGAGAATGGGAATGCCATACGAAAGGTAGAGGCCAATCGTGGCAATCGACGTAATCGCGACGTAGGCCACAAAATTGACAACCGTAGGAATCGCCAGCACAAAGGCACAGCAGGCCGAAAGAATAATTGCATTGCGCGGCGTACGCCCACTATCCAGACGATGCCAGATCTCTGAAAACGGGAGCGCACTATCGCGGGAGAAGGCATAGATCATACGCGAATTGGTCGTGATCGACGACATGCCGCAGAAGAACTGCGCCCCGACCGCGACCGCGAAGAGAAGCGTCCCCAGAAGATAGCCCAGACGGCTCTCCAGAATATAGAGTACAGGATTAATAAACTTAGCAGCCTCCCCCAGATCTGGCGCCGCTGCCAGCAAGCTGATCAGGAGAACGTACCCGGCAAAGGCCGAGACCACCACCGACATGACCACACCCCAGGGGGCTCGCGTCTCCGCGCCTACCGTCTCCTCCGTCATATGGGCCGAGGCATCGTAGCCGGTGTAGGTATACTGCGCCAGCAAGAGACCAAGCAGAAACGCATACCAGGTCGGAAAGCCCGACGCATTATATTTCGGATCGACGCCAAAGAGCGTGCCTGCCGCATTGAGTGGGCTGGCATGGACCGCCGTCGTGAGATGCTCCCCTCCGAACTGTTGACCGAGCAAAGCTGCCAGCACCACCCCACCGCCAATCAGGCACACACCCGCGATATGCCACCAGACACTCACATCGTTGAGCAGTGCCACGAGACGCACACCAAATATATTGAGCAAAGCATGCAGAGCGAGCACAATGGCGTAGATCAACAGCGTTACCCATTGCGTTGCCGGGTCAATTCCCAGGACGCTTCCCAGGGTCGCAGGGACAGCCGGGAACCAGGCATTGAGCAACACATCGATAGAGACCGCCAGACCATAATCGATGCCCGCCGTCACCGCCACCTGACCAAGCAAGTTAAACCAGCCCGTAAACCAGCCCCATGCTGGTCCGCCCAGTTTTGAGGCCCAGTAATAGAGCCCTCCCGCCGTGGGAAAGGCCGAGGCCAGTTCCGCCATGCCCAGAGCCACAATCACCACAAAAATAGTCACCAGAGGCCAGCCAAGCGAGCCAGCCGCAAAACCAGAGTTTGTAATGCCGGTATAAAAGAGCGTTAAACAGCCACTGAGGACGGAGATGATCGTGAAGGAAATGGCGAAATTGGAGAAACCGCCCATCGTACGAAATAGCTCTTGTGCGTATCCCAGACCGTGCAGGCGCTTGATATCTTGTGCGATCAAATCCTCTCGGGCTGAACGCTGTGATGAGGCCATGAATTACCTCCTGAGAAGTTGGACATTTCTGGTGAGGAAAGTAGTGTACGCAAAATACGATGCTAAAGCTACTGATTTCGTTATCATGCCTATGAATGCCGTGCGCTTGTTGCGATATATTCTTTGCTGTCCCTCCCTATCGTGCTATTTTTCCGTATCCTCTTATGATAAGGCCTTGCGGATATCGTCTTATAAAGTATAACTAAATGCACAGATTTATACAATTCTATCAAGCTACAAGTGAATAGGCTAAAGCATGCTCTCTCATCTGCTCGCTGTTTCACCTTGCTTGATGCGTAGAACGGACGGCAATGAGATATAATAAGGCGAGCGTTGATTATTCTCATCGCCAGAATTGGATACAAGAAAGATAGTAGAATCGAAAGATGTCACAAAAGATCGTATATTTAGATTGTCATTCTGGCATAAGCGGAAATATGTTTCTGGGGGCCATGCTGGATGCGGGTCTCTCCATTGATACGTTGCGCGACGCTCTGCGTGCCCTGCCGCTGGAGGGCTATACGCTAAAATATGAAACCATTCTCGATCATGGGATTACAGGAACGCATTTTGACGTCGTATTGAAGGACCACGAGCAGCCATCGCGTGGCTTTGCGGAGATTGTCGATCTGCTCTACAACGCGTCGCTCTCGGCAGAGGTGCGCGAGAACGCCATCGCAATCTTTCGCATTCTGGGAGAAGCCGAGGCCAAAATTCATGGCGTCTCACTGGACGAGGTGCATTTCCATGAAGTCGGGGCGGTCGACGCGATTGTCGATATCACCGGAGCGGCGATTGCCATGGAGGTATTGGGCATCAGCCAGCTCTACGCCTCGCCGCTCCCATTGACGCGTGGACATGTACGGATGGCGCATGGTCTGATGCCGCTACCTGCGCCTGCGACCCTGGAGATCTTGAGCAAGGCGCAGGCCCCCTGGGTGCCCTGCCATCTGGAGACTGAGCTGGTCACGCCAACGGGCGCGGCGATTCTGGGCGCACTGGCACGTTTTGAGACGCCCGCCATGGTCATGGAGAAGATCGGCTATGGCTTTGGGACGAAACAGCTTCCCTGGCCGAATTGTGTGCGAGCCTTTGTGGGTCATGCCTATACGTCCGATCCTGGCCAGAACAAACACGGGCATCATCACGATCATCATCACCATTGATCGCGAGACGCAAGCCACCATAGACCTTTGTAGAGGCGCTGCTTGTTTGCGCCAGGGCGTCAGGCCCCCTGGTGCAGACAAGCAGCGCCTCTACGAAGGGGATATCTCAGGCGACGATCAGGCGCCTGCATACGTGACGATAAGATCGGAGAGATAGCCGAGCAAAAAGCCAAGCAGTAGCCCCCACATCATCAATTGCTGCATATTTTTGTAGCGACGTGCAGCACCGAGCAATTCGATGACGACATAGAGAATAGCTCCAGCAGCGAGCGCAAGGCAGAAGATAAAGAGCTCGGTCGAATGAAAAACCGTTCCAACCACCGTTCCTAAAAACGTCGGACCTCCTCCGATCAGCCCGAGGAGCACGATAAATTGCCAGGTGACCTTCTGGCCGGTTAAAGGGCCCGCAATGCCAAAGCCTTCCGTCATATTATGGAGACCGAAGCCGATGAGCAAAATAGTCGCAAGTTGCAGAGCGCCAGCCGCAGCCGATTGACCAATCGCCAAACCCTCAGAAAAATTATGCAGCCCGATACCAACGGCAATCAATAACGCGAGCATGTATGCGGGTGGCTCCTGCGGAACCGACGTCGTGATAACTGACTCTGGTGTGGAGACGGCGACGGTTGAAGAGGACCCATTGCCCACGCTCACCGCGCCATTCTGTTTTACCCCCGCCAGCACACTCTGCTGCGTCTCTGCCACGACCTTCGCCGTCGCGCTGACACGGATGCGCCCCAAAAACCACTTCTGAAATGTTACCAGGCCGATCAGGCCAATGATCAAACCAACAATCACCAGTGCAACATCCAACATAAGCGGTGTAGCACTCTGGGGATGCGTGCCGAGTGCGCTGATGAGTGCATCGATAGGCTCGGATGCTTTCCCAATCACATCATAAAAGAGAAAAAGCAAAATGCCAGTTGCCAGCATATTTAAGAAGAGCTTTACAGATAATGGCAGACGTTTTAAAAATGCAAACGGCAGACCCAGGTAAATAGTCAGGCCTGCAAAAGCTCCCAGCAAGAAAAGGGTTCCAGTAGCCACAGTCAATCCATCCTTTCGCTACTTATCGTCCACATCAGTTGAGAGGAGAGACAGGCTTTGGTCTCTCCTGTCGCGCTAGCATCATCGTTTTCGGGACAAAAGCGTCAGAATATTCCACGTTGCAACGTGGAGGATGTTCTCTTTATATCCTACTAATTTAGTCAGATATTAGCACGACCTAAGACGCTTTGTCAAGGATAAGGTGATGAAAAGCGTGGGGGCATGGAAATACGATCCTACGAATCATCGGAAATCAGGCCCAGAGCACGAGCGCGGGACACGGCCTGGACGCGGCTCTTTACGCCCATCTTCGAGAAGATATTCGTCAGGTGACGCTTGACAGTCTCAACCGAGATCGTCAGCCGCCCGGCAATATCCTGATTGGATGCGCCCTGAACGAGTTCGTAGAGCACGTCCAGTTCACGCTCACTCAGGGGGTCCAGCAATGGCTGCGAAGGTGTACGTTTTCCTGCTGCCACCAGCTCGCCTGAGCGGGGACGCAGGCGCGCGCTTTTGCTCTTTGTCGGGAACGTATCCAGCAGCAGATCGAGATAGGGAGTCGGTCCCTCTCGCTGTTCTCGCGTCCGCAAGCGAGCGAGAAGATCTGCCAGCATAGGGCCTTCGTCCACGAAAGCACGAATGTACGCCTCCGGCTCACCCTGATGGACAGCGAGGGCAAGCACAGCGAGGGCCTGCTCCTCTTCATGGAGCAAATGATAGGCCAACGCTTGCAAGAGCCATATCTCCATCACATGTCCCCGGCGCCCACCAGCGGTGGCATGTGCCAGCACGGGCTCCAGGCGAGCGAGTGCCAGAGCGGGTTGCTGGCGCGCGAGAAGGACGCGAGCGAGTGCCACCTCTTCGCGTTCATGGGCAAACGCCGTACCGGGTCGTAGCCCTCTCTCCAGTTGCGCGGCCCACTGGATCGCCCGATCCAGATTGCCTTCTGTCAGCCAGAGACGAACCTGGTCAACTGTCGCAGTCATAGAGCGTGTATGGAGCGCGAGATGGAGATTGGCTTTTTCCCCAATCGCGTCGAACTCCTGAAAGGCCATGTGGGCCTTATCCAGCTCACCACGCGAGAGATAGATATGTGCCAGCATAGCAGATCCCAGGCGTAAGGGAGCAAAGGCCCTCGTCTGTTCCAGCAGTGACATAGCTTGCAAGCCCATCTCTAGCGCGGCATCGAGCTGGTTCCACTCCCGCAACACATCCGCATAGGCGGTCAAGCCCATAGAGATTTCTGGTAACAGAGACCCATCCGCCTGGATTGCAAGCTCCTGTACCTGTTGAGCTAAGTGACCAGCTTCGTGCAGCCGTCCAGCTTCGACGAAATAAAAGACAGTTGCCCCCAGATAGAACACCGCAAGGGCAGGCTTGTCAGCGGCTAAGGCCAGTTGCCCGGCCTGTTGTCCATAGTGTATCGCGAGCTCTATATCATTGGCCTCAGAATACACATAGGTAAGCAGTTGCGCAAAAGCAATCTGGGCGCGAATGACAAAATCGTCCGGAGACAGCAAAGCAAGTGCCCTCTGGCACAGGGGCAGTGCCAGTTGCCCATCTTCACGAAAGCTCTGCAAAAAGGCGCGATAAGCAAGCACTTCTCCCAGCAAGCGTAGCTGCTTTTCGCGCTCCTCTGAGGCAGATTCAGCCGGTAGTTGCTCAAGAGAAGCATTCAGCGTTGCCTCAGCAGTATCCAACCAGTTGTCTAAGCGGGCAGAAGGAGCGATCTGATACATCGCCTGGGCAAAGGCCAGGCAGAGATGAGGTTGTGCATACACGATCTCATCAGGAAGAGCCTCTAGCCAGTGACGCAGGAGGAACAGCGTCTGGCTCTCCGTGCGCCAGATCACCGGCAAGGGGAGGTCTGAGATCAATTGAGCCGCCCACGCCCATTCGTGCGCGCTGAAGGCATGCTGGATCGCTTCCGTGAGAAAGTCGTGCTCGGCGTACCAATGGCTGGCGCGACGATGTAACGTAGCGATGAGCTCTGGCTGCGTTTGCCCTAAGCGACGACGTAACGTCTCAGCAAACAAATGGTGATAGCGATACCACTGCCGCTTCGTATCCAGGGAGATCACAAATAAATTGGCCTGCTCCAATTGTTTCAACAGCAGCTGGCTATCGTCTCGAAGCGTGACGGCATCGCAGAGCGAGGCATTGAGCTGTTCCAGAATAGACGTCTGCGCCAGGAATGTTTGTACCGACTGATCCTGTTGTCCCAACACCTCATCGGTCAAATAATCGAAGATATAGCGCTGATTGCCACTCAGTTGATCGAGCAGTTCCTCTGGATCGGCATTTCCTTGCTGCAACGACAGGCCGAACAACTGCAAGCCAGCAAGCCAGCCCTCCGTACGCAGCATCACATTCTGCGCATCTTCCCCCGTGAGCACAATTCCCATCACCCGCTCCAGAAAGGCCACCACTTCTTCCTGTGTACAACGGAGCTCGTCAGTGCGCACTTCGTAGAGATAGCCGCGCCCACGCAGACGAGAAAGGGGAAGTGGCGGATCGGTGCGCGTCGCCAGGATCAGATGGAGATGGGCTGGTAGATGCTCGATAAACATAGCAAGCGAGGTGTGAATCTCCGGCTCCATCAGCAGGTGATAGTCGTCCAGCACCAGAGCGATCTCTTCCTGTGTGCTCAACAGCGTATTGATCATAGCAATCACAATGTTTGCCAGAGGAGGAGGAGGTTGACCTTGCAGCGAGAGGAGCAAGTCGGTAAAGCGTCCTGGCAACTGATGGTCCAGGGCAGTCAGCACGTAGCTCCAGAAGCGCAGGGGATCGTTATCCTCGGCATCCAGGGAGATCCAGGCAACATGAGGCTTGCCCTGTGGCAACGAGTGTATCCAGGCCGAGAGCAACGTGGACTTACCAAAGCCTGCCGGGGCAGAGAGCAGCAGCAAACGATAGGCTAAACCCGTCTGCAAAAGCTGGAACAAACGAGGGCGAGCAATGACGATATTGGGCGATGACGGAACGAAAAACTTGGTCGCCAGTAGTTGATTGCGATACAGAGTTTCCGTTTCCACTGCTAGTGCTCCTCCTTTAGGGGCGATCGGACGACGCCATCGTCGTCGTTTTCCTCTATTAATTATAGAAAAATAAGGGGTGTTTGTATAGATAGAGAAGCGCGAAGATGCGGTAGCCCGTGTTCCATCCGAATGTGCTAGTAGGAAGCACCATTTAGCCTGAGATATGACGCTGAAACGTTCTCAATAAAGCGTACTGCCGGGATTATCTGCGATGAGGGAATTACGCTATACGGCGGTGCCGTTACTATCCATATCGTGAGATAGTGAAGGACGTTGTCAATTCGTTCTTTCGATCTCAAATTGGCTGACCTATCTGGACTTGAAGGATTATTGAGAAAGGATTCTCTTTAGAATGGTAAATTTCAATGGTTATAGAAATACGAGAATTCGGGTAAATACCGGCTGTTCCGGCTGTTTTGGGTCTCTCATTGGACTCATTTTCCTGGCTGTTGGCATCTATCTCATTAAGGACACATGGAATTTTCTGCCTGGTACGGTCACTGCGCAAGGCACTATTATTCATTGCGCATATGATGATCAGAATAGTTGTAGCCCCACCATTCAGTTTAAGACGGCATCTGGTCAGTCCATAACCATCGGTTCATCGATAAGTTCCGGCTCTTTTTATGTGGGAAAGATGGTGCAGATAAGATATCATCCAAAGACGCCACAAGATGGTCGGATGTATTCTTTTATGGATACCTGGCTGCTACCATTAGCATTCGCTGGAATGGGCTTGCTTGTATTCCTCATCATCCCACTTACGCTGCTAAGCAGGTTTATCAGGCCCTTATTACAAATTTTGCTCCTGAGGCGCTGATTGAATGTGTCTTTTGCTACATCGCGATACCATTGCTTCAGCATCTGTCTGATATTGCGCTTAAACAAGGGGAATCTCCCATCATTTCCGTAGAATTGCGGCTTGTCTGCCATATCACGGAGATAAGGGGAAACCATACAGGAATCTCCCAAATGCTACATATCCTACATCTCCTACACTGGCGTGCTCTCACGTTTTTTCTCAAAATGCTACATATCCTACATCTCCTACACTATGCCGATTGCCGCGAAATCTTCTCCTGACACGCTCCCCTACACCAGCACTGCACGTGTCCCCATGTCGATGTTGCACAGTCCCTCTCTCAGGCGACATCGTAAGTGTGTGTGCCGGGCGGAAGGGAGGAGTGTTTGCTCCTTCTACTATGTCTATTCGGCGGATGGTGAGATTTCTGAAGAGTTTCTGAGAGATTCGTTTTTTGGGAAATGAATGTGTCGGAGTTCATGAGACAAGCCGCACTGTCACGGAGAGAAGGGGAGTCTCCCAGCAGGTCCGTCGTACGCAGTCAAAGGTCATGGCACACGTTTTCTCTGACAGGCGAAATGGGGGAAGGGCGAGACGCGACGTCAATACGCATCAACCTAAGGGGCCGAGAGGGGGATTTCGCCTGGATCCAGTAGAGGCACGGTGGAGTGATAACGGAACTGTGCCTGGGAACTCGCACGACAAAGCTGGCTCCGTAGGAGGAGAGACACGCGAGCAGAGGGGCCTTCGCCGCTGATCTCCGTGGTCGAAAAAACCGGTGCCTGCACGCGCCATCGCTTCCGTTGCCGTCATTACCTGCGGAGCCAGCTTTGTCGTGCGAGTTCCCAGGCACAGTTCCGTTATCACTCCACCGTGCCTCTACTGGATCCAAAATCCTGCCTGTCCGTGAGCTCCACGGTCTTTAGGTTGATGCGTATTGGAAGGGCGAAACGCGACGTCTGCGAAGCGAGCGGGATCGAGCGAGTTCCCGGACGCCATTCAGCTGCGGCTTCATGGCGTCCCTACGAGTTCCAGGCGGGCCTGGGGGGCGGCACGAACGTGTGCTACAGTATGAGTGACCAGCCTGTCTCTTTGAGGAAGCGTTGCTGGAGGGCTTTCGCATCCTCTTCAGCCAGGGGAGCCGAAGTGACGACATTGGCGGACTTGCTCTCTGCATAGAGTGAGATCTTGCCGGGAGTACTGCCATATGCGGAGAGCAGGCGGCGCACGACATCTTTCAGCGCTCCCTGGTGGGCGTGGGGATGCAATTCAATCTGCCAGCCGGTCTCCTGAGCGAGTTTGCTGATATCTTCTGCATAGCGCTCTTCGGCGATATCTGGAAAATGAAAGTGTAGCCAGACGATATGGCGCGTCTCATCGACGCCGACACGATACAGATCAGCGGCCTGTAGAAACTGCATACGTGTGGCGACCTGCACCTCGCTCTGCGTCATGCGCCTGTGAGCTGCGCCCTCACCCTCTGCCTCATGGGATTTGACGCTCAGGATCAGCGTCCAGCCACACTCAGCGGTGAAACGGCGCTCCGCCTCTGCAATCGCCTCATCGCTGACATCGCCTTCGCAGGAGATATAGACCTGCTGCTGATCTTGATAGAGGGAAGGAGTCTCCAGGCGCACCAGGCCCTCGGGCAGCACGCTCTGAGCCAGTTCGACCAGAGCCCCCTGGTGAATTTGCATATGCAGCACAACGCGCCAGCCGGTTGCAGCTTCGAGCTGCTTCAAAAGATCGGCATAGAGCTGGCTGGCAACTTCCGGGAAATGAAAGCGCACCAGGATGGTTTTCGTCCTGGGATCAACGCCCACTTTATAGCAGTGAGGCAAGGGTAAAAGCGCACGTTGGGCAATGGCCAGCGCTTCATGCTGCGGCATTACTCTGCCCGGGGTCGCCTGAAGCGGCACTGTCGGGGTTGCGGCTAGCGACGATGCTGCGGACTGAGCCTGTGGTGCGGGTGCACTGGCAACGTCGGGGATCGCTTCTAATTGGAGCATCCAGCCGGTTTCCTGCTGAAAGCCAGCCTGCGCGCGGGCCAATGCCTCTGGCGTGCGCGCCAGCGCTTCCGGGTCCACCGGGAGGACGCCGCGCAGGACGATCTCTTGTTGTGCATAATAATACGAAGGGGTACCGCGTACCGTGATGCCGACGGATTGCAGACAGAGCCGGGCCACATTGCTCAGTTCGCCCTGATGCGCGTTGGGAGCGATAGTGATCGAGACGCCAGCCTCCTCGGCAGCCCGGGCCAGGGCCTCGCCATACTCGCGCTGCGCAGGTTCAGGAAAGTGGAAGTACAGCACCACATCACCGGTCTCAGGATTAACACTTTTCCGGTAGAGGCGAGGGGGTGTGCCAATGGCAAACTCGATGGTGCGTAAGATCTCATGTTGATCGGGCAGTTCACGCTTCTCTGGATAGAGCAGCCCTTCCTCCCAGCTGGGAGCCAGACGATAGAGGGCCAATCCCTCGCCATCAAGAACCGATGTTTGCTGGCTAAAGAGCAGGGGATTTCTATAGAGCAGCTTCGCCATCGCCAGACGATCTTCGACCGTTTGCCCGGATACGCCTGCGAGAGCGCACATATCACCCAGGCTGTAATCAACGTCCTCTTCGCAGCGTTGAGCCAGCTCGTGGGCCGATATCTGGCGAATAGAGCGCCGCCCGGCTTTGACGAGTTCAGCCAGATAGGTCGCGGGCGTATGGCGTGTGAGCTCCTCTTCGCCCTCGGGATAGGGTCCCAGGACGTCAATAATCGAGGAGAGAGGATAGCGGTTGCGCTCCAGACTGATACCACGCGGCAGAACCACGCGAACCGAGGCTCCCGGCTCCAGCGAACGACAGAGCACGGGCTTGGAGCTTTCGTGGGTGATCTGCACCAACAGGATCTTGCCCACCAGATCCTGAAGCACATCGCCCGGATCTTCCTGGGCCTGACCGCGCACACGAAACGCCTCGTGCAACGCATTCTGGCGCACGAAGTAGCGCTGATCCCAATCCGCTTCCAGCGTCGTGAGCAGTTCCCAGATCTGTATTTCGCTCGCATCCCCATACCAGATCTGCGCCAGTTCGCGAGCGGTCACAATACGCAATTCCGGGACTTCTTTGACCACCTGCCAGAGCGTTTCGATATCTTCGGGACCAAAGGGCTCGTCCGGATGAATGCCCCAGGGCAATGTCGGAGCCGGAGCAGCGCGTCTGGTCGTAGTGCGTTGTTGAGAGCGCAGTGGACGAACTGCCAGAGCCGCACCATTCGTCGGTAAGATCACTTCCGTCGAGGAGAGCAGCGTACGCAGGGCCATGCGGGCTTCCTGGTCTCCATGCACCAGGGCAATCTGC
The DNA here is from genome assembly GCA_035493895.1 of Ktedonobacteraceae bacterium. Taxonomy (GTDB): domain Bacteria; phylum Chloroflexota; class Ktedonobacteria; order Ktedonobacterales; family Ktedonobacteraceae; genus DATJHM01. The sequence goes on along the minus strand of DATJHM010000246.1, from coordinate 8,618 downwards.
TTCGGCTGAAGAGAGGCCGCGTAGGCCGCCAGTTCGCTACCATCGGCGTGAGCGGACAGGCTATATTTCGCAACCTGACAGCGAACAGGCACCTGCATCCCACCGACTTCCAGCGTCGAGGATTTACGTTCGGCCAGATCGAGCAAGCGTTTGCCGGGCGACTCTTCGTCCTGATAGCCCGTGATAAAGATCGAAGCCTCTTCACGGCCCGCCAGACGCGCCGCATACCAGGCGCTTGGACCGCCTGTGAGCATACCACTACTGGAGATGATGCAGGCGGGTGGCCCGGCAAGGATGCGTTCGCGATCGCGTTCATCGCGAACATAAGAGATCTCGCCCCCATTAAAAGGAGCATATCCCCGACGGATCTGGCGCTGAAGCGTAGGAGAGAGCGACTCGGGCAGCAGCATATAGGTAGAACAGACGCGACGGACCAGGCCATCGACATATAAGGGGAACAGAGGAATCTGCCCCTTTTCCTGAGCTGCGCGCAGAATGAGCAGGATCTCCTGGCCGCGTCCCAGGCCAAACGAGGGGATCAACACATGACCACCGCGCGCGACCCCCTCGCCCACCGCCTGCGCGAGGCGCAATTCCTCGGCCTGCCGGTTTGGATGTAAACGAGCGCCATAGGTTGATTCGAGTACCAGCAGATCGGGACGCTTCACAGGCGGCGCGACCGCGCCCTGCACGGTACGCTGAGGAGTGATACTCACATCACCCGAGACCACCAGCGAGCCCTCGTCAGCGACAAAGCCCAGGCTCACAGCACCGGCGATATGGCCTGCGCGGCTGGCATGGACCGTAACGCCTGGCAGAAGCCCGACGCTAAACGGTTCGCCCACCGGCAAGGGACGTACACGTGTGAGCATACTGCCAATCAAGTGTTCAGGATAGAGAGGCAACTCCATCTCTTCAACGGCCCGGCGCGCCATCACCTTGAGCGCGTCCGAAAGCATCACTTCCATCAAAAGAGCGGTGCCACGAGAAGTAAAAATCGGAGCAAGCGGAAAAGCCTGATGAAGGAGCGGGAGAGCGCCGATATGGTCGGCGTGTGCGTGCGTGACAAAGATCGCACGCACATCCTTGCCTTCTAACAGGGCCAGATCGGGCAAAGGGTCGCTTTTACGATCGACACGCACCCCGGCATCAACGACAATCCACTGTTCCGCAATTTGGACCGCCAGACAACTTGCGCCAACTCCCTGTGCGCCTCCAACGAAGATAACCTGCATGCGATCTCTCTTTCTCTGCCTCATCAGACGACTACGCCCACACTGTATCATAGGGGCACAGACGAGGCAAGAGGGAAAAAAGCCTTATTTTGCCGCCTCCTCTTAGCGGGTCAATTGTACCAGTGTAGCGCGACCGGGCTGGATGGAGACGGGAATGGGCTGGCTGACATCGGTCCAGACGACGTAGCTGCTTTCGCTCAGGCTCGTAAAGACGGCGGCGACGACCTCCTGATCGCCAACGTGATAGATTTTGGCGAAGGCTCCGGACGCTTTTTTCTTGCGGTCAGCAGGCGACATCATCCATTGGGCTTCGCTCAACAGATAGACCGGCTGCCAGAGCCACTCATTGCTGATCTGGATGACCAGGGCTCCATGTGTGCTACCAGCGGCAAGCTTCGCTCCTACCAGTTGGGAAAGGCCTGCGTAAGCCTGATCGCGGGCAGCGGAAGGGGCAGAAGGCACGACGGTAGCCGAATCGATCACCAGCGTAGCTCTTCCGGGAAAGAGCGGCGTGATGATTGGCCGTTTGGGATCAGTCCAGAGCACATAGCCATTTTCGCTCAAATTGGTAAAGATCGCAGCACTCAGCACCTGATCGTCCACGTGATAGGGCTTCGCGAAGGCTGCCTGTGCCTTTGCCTCTCGATCATGCATAGAGGTAATCCATTGCGATTCGTCCAGCAAATAAATTTCCTGATTCAGGCGAACATATTCCTCCGGGACCACCAGCGCACCATAGACACCACTCTGTGCATGCTTCACGCCCACTTGCTCACAGAGTTTAACGTAGGCCATATCGCGCATGAGCGAAGGGGCAGATACTGCAAGCGAGGCCGAATCGATCACCAGCGTGGCCTTCCCGGGGAAGAGTGGGGCCTTCATTGGCCGTTTGGGATCGCTCCAGACCACATAGCCATTTTCGTTCAAATTGGTAAAGACCGCCGCAGGAAGCATCTGACCATTCACCGAATAAGACTTGACCAGGGACGCAGACGCATGTTTCTCGCGGTCAGCAGCGGACTTGATCCAGAGCGATTCGGCAAGGAGATAGATTTCCCGGCCAATCTGATCATTCTCAGCCGGAACCACCAGCGCGCCATAGGTGCTGCTATCCCGATGCTTCTCGCCAATTTGCTGGCACAACGCGATATAGTGCTGTTTTCTGATCTGAGCTAATTGCGCTGATACCGTCTGAGCGGGAAGAGCGGGAAGACGTCCAGAGGTCTGAGATGTTTGTTCGGAGGCAGAAGAGAAGGTTTGCGTGCGTGTCTGCTTCGTCACATCAGAAGAGAATGTAGAGACAGGGGCGGCGTTCTGGAGCTTCGCGGCCTGCTCCAGAGCTGTAGCGAAGGCGCGTACCGTGGCGAAACGCTGCTGTGGATCTTTCGAGAGCGCATGCAAGACCACCTGCTCTACCAGGGGAGGCAAGGCAGGCAGGCGCGTACGCAGAGGGGCTGGAGGGTCCGAGATCTGTTTCATCGCGATCTCCACAGTACTCTCTCCGTAAAAGGGGCGACGACCACAAAGCCACTCGTAGACCACAATCGCCAGCGCATACTGATCGCTGAGAGGACGCGGTTTGCCCTGAATCTGCTCCGGTGCCATATAATGCACCGTGCCCGTTGTATCAATGTTCTTCATCGACGCCGTGCTACGAACGAGCGTCACAATGCCAAAGTCGCTCAGAACCAGTTCGCCATCGACATCCACCAGCATATTCTCAGGCTTGATATCGCGATGGATCAGCTTTCGACCATGAGCATAGGAAAGGGCGTCGGCCATCTGATTTACATAATTTACGATCGTAGGAAGAGAAAGAGTCGAACCATACGGATGGCGGTCGCGCAACGTGCCGCCGGGAGCGTAATCCATTACCAGGAAAGGCAAGGTCCCGGCAAAGCCAAAGTCGAGGATGCGGAGAATATGTGGATGCCTGAGAGAGGCAATCGTCTGAGCCTCCTGAGTAAACGCCTGTACATCCTGAGCCGTAATCTTGCCATAGAGAATTTTGATCGCAACGCTGGTCTGAATATGCACATGTTCAGCCAGATAGACCTCGGCAAAACCGCCCTGCCCCAGCAACTGTAGCAAACGATAATTCCCAAATTGTTGTCCCACCCGGTCATTCATAGGGAAAAATAGCTCCGTTTCTTGTATAAATTCTGTCATATGAGGATGCTTGAGAAGCTACAGGCGGCTCCGTATATTCCCGTCTTTCACTGTCTGAATTCGTGCTGGTTACTGTCAAAAGAACTGTCAGCGCATACCCATGAAGAAGCTCGAAAGGATGCATGGCATAAGCCAAGCACCATGCTGGAAACTGTCAATTCTCAGAGCCATAAGGAATTGTATCACATGTGCTTAGAGGAAATGAGGAGTCGATCTGCCACTACGACAGGTATCTCAAAAGTGTGGCTGTACCACATCATAGGAGAAGGGTTCCGTACTTTTATCAACAACAATTTCTGAAAAAATCATACTTTTGCTTGATAGAGCACCTGTTCGAGATCATTATTGCAGCATCACAAGGCGCTTCAGTGGTTGGGAAAGGATAATAGACGCATAATCTTCTTCCTGGCCCTCTGTTATGTCAGCGGTAAATGAAGAGCGTCAAAGGTCTCCCAGGCCATCGGTTTGCTATCATCTGAAACGCTCACAGAGAACAAGTTCGCCATTTCCAGGGTTTCATGCCGCCCACGGGATGCGATTGAAAGTCAACACGAGAGCTATGTGGGGAAGAATTTTCTGAAGGGTGGGAGAATTCTGTCGGCGGGCCCGGGTTGCCACTTGACAGCACTGCTACTATAATGAACAAAAGCGAGGCAATTGCAGGTACAGTGACAGAACACGAATTCAGGAAAGAATTGTCTCAGCAAGAAAATAGGAGCATTTGTTCATAGTACACTACAGGTAAGCAGTCCAATATGATTGACTGAATGCTTTATCTCTGCTATTCTTGTGGGGATAGAGTGTGAAAGACTCTTTACCTGCAATTGCCAGAACACAGGCTGAAGCAGAGAAAAAGTCCCTACGAGGAGTTCTCTCGATGAATAGATCAAGGCGACCGCGTCAAGAATTTGAACGCTTTCCCGCAACCATACGCACCGCAAAACAACGGATACATGCATTACTTCGCCAGGACCCCATGTTGAGCAGTCAACAACTCGCGCGTACAGTTGGCTGTACGGGCGCATATGCACGTATCTGGCGGCGGAACTTTTTCGCCCCCGGCCATGAAGCCGAAGCGTAAATCACCTCTGCCTTTGCCCGTTTTCCAGATATGCACTGTTTTGTCATTACTCGTTAATGACAGAGAATGGCTCTTTGGAGCCCAGGCAAGGCAGAAGGTTTCCTTTCGCCTGTCACCGCAACCTTAATTACTTCTTCTCGACAAACTTGTCTGATTATTAAAGTGACAGTGTGGGCAATCCCAGCGTACAGTACCAGCACTATTCAACGTTTCCGGTTCGCGAATCCATTGCGTGGCACGGCAGTTAATGCATTGTACTTGAATTCGAGTTTGCTGTGACTGTTGACCAGACTGCTTAAAAGGCCTGTTACTCATAGTGCTCCTGCCTGCCTGGCGCATTTTTACGTGCGCATATCCTGGGGATTTTTTTTGTTCAATCACATCATAGTCTCTGCGAAGATATTTTTCAATACATTTTCATACTGAGAACCAGATGGGCAACTATCAGAAAGCCTTGCAATCGGGTGCATACCTTGCTTGACAGGGATGGGCGGCTTCCTGTATGCTGCGTGTAAGAAAATAACGCACTGATCAGGATCAGTAGGCGCGTGGATGGTTTCAGCAGCGAGCCGGGAGAGTGGGAGCCGGTGAACGATGAACGCATCGAACCCACCTGAGAGCGCCCGCGAAAAGCGGACCGGAGCCTCACCGTTATGCAGAGAGGAGCAGTTAGAGATTGACTGCGTAAGAGGCGTCCTGTCTCACGGCTTGACGCAAATGAGGTGGTACCACGGGCAACAGGCTCGTCCTTTGAGAGGACGAGTTTTTTTTATTGGAGAGGAATAAAGAGATGCGAGTTTCACAGCAATTGACCAGAACCCTGCGCGCAGTTCCGCAGGACGCAGAGGGCGGCAATCAGGAACTCCTGGTGCGCGCAGGCTTTATTCGCCAGCTGACGTCGGGCGTATATAGCCTTTTGCCGATGGGCCAGCGCGTCATGCGCAAGATTGCACAGATCGTACGTGAAGAGATGGATGCAATCGGCGGACAGGAGGTCAGCATGCCCGTTTTGCAGCCGAGAGATCTCTGGGAGCGGCGTCTGCCCAATGGTGCGACCAGGGCAGAGCTCATCGGCGACGTCCTCTTCAAGCTCCAGGATCGCAAAGGCCGCGCAATGGTACTTGCCCCGACACACGAAGAAGTCGTGACCACGCTGGTAGCAGAATTTGCGCACAGCTATCGCGACTTACCCCAACTTATCTACCAGATCCAGACCAAATTGCGCGACGAGCCGCGTCCGCGTGGTGGGCTGTTGCGCGTACGCGAATTTACGATGATGGACCTCTACAGCTTCGATGCGGATCAGGAGAGCATGGATGTCAGCTATCGCAAGGTTGAGCAGGCGTATCGCAATGCTTTCGATCGTATGGGCATGCGCTATGTCGCAATTGAGGCGGATAGCGGAGCGATTGGAGGCAAGGATTCGCAGGAGTTTATCGCGATGACCGAGGCGGGCGAGGATGATGCGATGATCTGCGATACGTGTGGCTATGCGGCCAACCGCGAGAAGGCTGAATTTGTCCGTACGGAGCTGGTTCGTGAAGAGGAAAGGGCACTGGAAGAGGTCTATACGCCCGATTGCGCGTCCATCAACGATCTCGCGGCCTTCCTGCATATTTCAGCGGCGCAGACGATGAAGGTGGTCTGCTATGTTGCGGAGGGTCGGATGATTCTGGCCCTGGTACGTGGCGATCTGGAGGTGAACGAGGTCAAGCTTACTAATGCCGCTTATCGCGCCGGGGTGAACGCCACCGATCTTCACCTTGCCAGCGCTGAAGAACTGGTAGCAGCGGGAATCGTTGCCGGGTTCACCTCGCCGCTGCATAAGAGCGAGCACATTTTGATTCTTGCCGATCCCTCGCTTCAACTGGGGAATAATTTTGTCGCTGGAGCTAACCGGGTCGATTACCATCTGAAAAACGTCAATTATCCGCGCGATTTCCGCGTGGATGCCTGGGAAAGTATCGCTTCGGCCAGCGAGGGGAGCACGTGCGTACGCTGTAGAGGGACATTGCACGCGATACGCGGTACCGAGATCGGGCATATCTTCAAGCTCGGGACGCTGTACGCGGACATCTTCGGGGCTATGTATTTGAACGCCGAAGGGGTTTCGCATGCGATTCTTATGGGCTGCTACGGCATCGGGATCGGACGCGTCATGGCGACGCTGGTCGAGCAGAGTCACGATGAAAAGGGGATTCTCTGGCCCTTCAGCGTTGCGCCGTACGCCGTTAACCTGCTGGGTCTTGATCTCGAGCGAGAAGAGAATCGTCAGGTTGCGGAACAACTCTACGCCGATTTTACGGCTGCGGGTATCGAAACACTTTACGATGATCGTCTCGAATCGGCTGGTGTCAAGTTCAATGACGCCGATCTTATCGGTCTGCCGCTGCGTGCGGTTGTGAGCAAACGCTCGCTGAAGAATGGGGGCGTTGAGCTGAAGCTGCGAAAAGAGAAGGGGAGTCGGATTGTGCCGCTGAATGAGGTCGCGCAGGTGGTCAGGGATGAGGTATTCGAGAAGGCCGGTGGGGCATCCGGATCGGCATAAAGCCCGATCCCTACCTCAACCTTTCTTCGAGGGTTACGTAGCGTAACAGACAAGCCGCACCTCTACGGGTATTGTATGGGAGAGGCGAGGGAGAAGGTGCTTTTTTTTGTTCTTGTGATAAGATTTTGGCAGAGAAAGATCTTGTAGACGTGTAATATGATGAGAGTGATTAAGATAGGATAGGTTGTTGCAATTAACGGTATATTTCTCCCCTGCTGACGTGGCTGCGGTCCCGGTGCAGCCAAATGATGTTTTTATTGTGATCGATTTGATTCGGGCAACGACGACGATGGCGGTACAGTTTGAACGCGGGGCCCGACGCGTTTTTGCGGCGGACGGTCTGGAACAGGCTGAGCTGGCGAAACGTCTCTTCCCCGAACGCTTACTCTGTGGCGAACGGCATGCGAAACCGCTGCCGGGCTTCGACTATGGGAACTCTCCGGCACAGTTTGCGCAGATGGATCTCAGCGAGCGAGATCTGGTGATGACAACGACGAATGGGACACGCGCTTTCTTTGCGTGCCCGGCGGAGAGTGTGCGGTTGGCTGGCTGCTTTTATAATGCACAGGCGGTTACCGCGCTCGCCTTGAGCGCGGCCCATGAGCGGGGGAGCAATCTCCATATTGTCTGTGCCGCTGAGTTTGGCTTTTTTGCGCTGGATGATGCGACTTGCGCGGGCTATCTGGCAGCGGAACTGATACGTCAGCAGCCGGATTTGCAGGTGCATGAGAGCGTTTATGCTGCGACGGCGCTCTATGAGAGCTATGCACCGCCGAAGTTGCTCGAGTATTGTCGCTCGGCTCGCTCGGTGCGTGCAGCGGGTCTGGAGGCGGATCTGGAGTATTGTATGCGTGTCAGTGCGACGGAGGTGGTGCCGCAGGTAGTGGGACTGGAGGAGACGACGGGATTGCTGGTGCTTGCACGCGCGGGACGCGGATTGGCATACTGACAATTACCCAATTTTTCAGGCAAGAGAAGTGAAGCGCGTTGTGGCAGAAGGAACAGCAGCAACGGTGTAAGATCGGGGCGTCCGCATGTGTTTGCCCGGCCTCTGCTCCCGCTGACTTCTCGTGGACTGGTCACGGCCTGCTCAGCGGCGGTCTGAGTCCTCAGATCACCCTCCTTTTCCCTCTGCCTTCTCCACTGGCTTCTCACGCGCTTCCTCCTTTATCTCATCCGTTGCAAGGCCAACGAATCGCTGAGGAAGAACCACCGTTCCTCCTGGCCTCATCCGCTCTCATCGTGACGTTCTTCGCCCTCCTCACGGTGGGGCTTGCGTCACGATCTGGGCTCCTTGTACCATCAACTGGATCTGGAACCAGCCCTCCCATAGACTCTTCCATCCCGGATGCCCGTCACTGCGTCTGCCCAGAAAGCCTCCCTGTCGCGCCACCGTTCGGACAAACGTCTCCACCGTCAGCGCCTCGATGGGCACCTTCGCCAGTTTCGCCACGATCTGTTGTTCCACCATCGGCAACAGCTCTTTCACCGGAGCCTGCGGCACGAGCTGGATCAGTTCCCGCAAGTGCAGCATCCGCACTGCGACCGGCGAGAGCACCGCCAACTGGTTCGTGAGCCCCTCCTG
>DATJHM010000245.1:0-41222 GCA_035493895.1 Ktedonobacteraceae bacterium | reverse complement strand
TGCGATGATGTTTGACCGGGTACAGATTATCTACGTGATATTGCAGACATGCTGCGCATCTATAAATGCTATCAGGCAGGCTGGTAGTGGAGGAGAATGACGCCGGAGGGAAGCGTTGTGGTTTTGGTAAGCTTCAGATTTACGCGGTTGTTGATGTTGCTGAAGAGCGGCTTTCCGGCTCCTAAAACGACGGGGTAGATTAAGAGCTGATATTCATCGATGAGGCCAAGGTTCGTGAGGGCCTGTACGATGCTGGCACTACCGTAGAGCAGTATGTCCTTCCCGGGCTCCTGTTTCCATTGCGCGATTTCTGCCGGGACAATCTCTCGGAGCAGGGTTGAGTTGTGCCAATCGGCGGTCTCGAGCGTTTTGGAAAAGACAATTTTGTGCATCGCGTTGAGTTTGCGCGCATATACTTTTTCGTCCTCTGAGACATTGGGATTAGCGGGCACATGGGGCCAGGAGCCAGCGAAACTTTGATAGGTTGTACGTCCGAGTATAAGCGTATCCCCGGTGTCTACCAGATCACTCTCATATTTTCCCATGGCGGCATCGAAGTTACTCGCGATCCAGTCCATTTCGCCATTTGGACCGGCAATGAAGCCATCAAGGGTGATCCACATTGTTACTACAAGCTTTCTCATCGTGTTCTCCTTATGAATGAATAGTTAAAAATTTTACCGGGCGTGTGTCGGTATCAGGTTCGCTTTGAGCCCGTGTGAGGGAGATAACTGACCTGATCATTCTTTGCCTGTCTTTTAGCATCAGCCGTCACAGGACAGGCATGAAGCGTATTGACTCCAACGAGTAGAGTACGTTGTCAAAGTTCATGGCACACGTTTTCGGTGCAAGCGAAACGGTGGGAAGGGGCGGGACGCCACGTCTGTGGGGTGAGCGGGGTCGTACGAGTTCCCGGACGCCTGGCGTCTGGCTGGCCTTTTCGTGCGGGCACCCCTCGTCTGCGGGGTGAACGGGGTCGTACGAGTTCCCGGACGCCATTCCGTGCCTCCATGGCGTCCCTACTAGCCAACGGGTTCGCGTGCGTTCCCGGTTGCGGACGGGGCTCCAGACGTCGTCGATCAATTCGCCCTCCTCATGCCCAAATTTATTACATACGAATGGAGTTGACACTTCCCCGCTTAAAAGACGGGGAATTCTTCTTTCCACCACCCGGCTTGCTCACACTCCCCGAAGAGAGCACGAGTAGAGGTCGCATGTCCAGAAGCGACTTACCCCTCCGGAGAGGAGCGCGTTGCCGTGTGCCCCACGGTACGCAGAGCTTTCTGCAAAATGTTCCGCGCCGCATTTTCATCTCGGTCCATCACGAGTCCGCATGAGGGACAGAGATGTGTACGCACGCTCAGACTTTTCTTGACCTTTGTGCCACAGCCTGAACAGTTCTGGCTGGTGAAATGAGGGGCCACCGCGATCACAGGAATGTCATGCATGGCTCCATACGCTTTCACCCAGGTCAGGAAATTCCCCCAACCGGCATCATGAATGCTCTTGGCGAGATGCTTGTTCTTGACGAGATTGCGGATCTTCAGGTCTTCAAAAGCAATCACATCGCTAGAGGTGATGAGCGCGTTCGCCGTCTTGCGAGCGAAATCTTCGCGCTGCCTTTGGACCTTGAGGGAGGCTTTTGCCAGCCGTTTGCGAGCCTTCTTCCGATTGGCCGAGCCTTTCGCTTTACGCGAGACCTGTCGGTGCAGGCGCTTCAGACGATGCTCGGCTTTGCGATAATAGCGGGGGTTCTCGACGCTCTTCCCTTCGGAATCGGTGTAGTAGACCTTGAGGCCCACGTCGATCCCGCGTTGTTTCCCGGTGGAAACATGCTCAACACGCCGCTCACACTTCAGGCCGAACTGGACGTAGTACCCGTCTGCCCGGCGTACAATTCGCACCCGTTGGATCGCCAGCCGTGGCTGTGTGGCGAGATCGCGGCTGCCGATGAGTCGGAGGCGACCGATACCGCACCCATCGGTGAAGGTGATGTGTTTTCCATCAATATCGAGTTTCCAGCCGGTCACTTTATATTCAACCGAACGGTTCTCGTGTTGAAATTGCGGATAGCCTTTCTTGCCCGGCTTGTGCTCACGACAGTGTTTGTAGAAACGGGAGATCGCACTCCAGGCGCGATCAGCCGCAGCCTGCCGCGCCTGGGAATTGAGGTTGAGAGCGAAGGGATAATACCTGGCAAGGATCGCGCAATACCATTGTAGATCGTTCGCATTCGTACCAGCGACATCTATCCAGATGCGTATGCATTTGTTGCGAATGAACTGGACGGTACGAATCGCTTCTTCAATGGCGGCATACTGTGCTTTGGTGCCATCGATTTTATATTCGTAGATCAGCATGCGCTTGCGCGCTCCCTTCGATAGAAAGTATGTTCAAACGACGCGACAGGTTGATCTTATCACGGCATGATAATACAAGCAATAGTATAATGGTACTATTTTACGGGAAAGAGTGAAGATGAGCGCTATTCTCCTCATCCCAATCCTCCCCAAATAAGGAAGGGCCATTCATCCCCGGCTTGAAAAGCGCGGGGCTTTCTGGCCTGACTTCGGTAAATGTCTTCTCTCTGCTATTCTCAAGGTGGAGAGGAAATGCGGTAATGGTTTGAGGGCAAGATAGAAAAAAGATGGGACCCTATAGCCGTCAAGTTAAAGGAAGAAACCGATCCATCGTCGTTGTAGAGGCGGGGTGTATCTCCAATGTCACGTAGATAAGCGGAATCTCGCCTCAAATCCCGTAGAGTCGCCGCTTGTTTGCAAGGGTAGGTTTTTTTCAGACGATTTTTCTGGCGAGCTTGAGGGACTAAAAAATGTGGGGATTTGCCCCCTGTTTTCGCCCACAAATCCAGCTCAATTTCAAAAAACCTACCCTTGCAAAGTCGCCGCTTGTCTGCGACCGGGATCGATGGGGAACGCACAATCTGTGCAGGAGGTGTAGGGGTGTAGCCCATTGGCATCAGATTGATGTAGGGTCAAGATCCCCATCACATCCACATTTGTGTAGGATATGTAGCATTTTTCACAAATCTTTGTAGCGCGTCACAAATAAATATGGTGTAGGGATTGTATAACGCTCATACACCACGATGTAGGGTCAAAATTCCCATCATATCCCTGTTTATGTAGCCCGTGTAGCAATATTATTAGCATTGGCATCAGGCGAACATCATGATAAATAGCAAACATACCGATGGAAAACACGAACCGGTATCGATCCCGTTCGCATAACATAACAGGTAGGGGCTGCGCTTTATCCCTGCCCGGTGACGGCACCGATCCCGTTCGTTTTAAATTTTTTCCCAGCCGGAAAGGTTCTTTCGTCTATGATACAATCTGGAGCATTCAACCCATTGAACGCTCTCCCCATCGCATCGACCGAGGCCATCGTGCTGATGGGGCACGGCTCCCGCGATGCTGAGGGAGCACGCGAGTTCATCACATTTGCCGAACGGCTTTCCGCTCGTCTGGCTCGTCCCATTTATCCAGGCTTTCTCGAACTCGCTGACCCACCGATCGCGTCAGCTATCGACGAGGCGGTACAGGCTGGCGCGAACAGCATTATCGCCGTCCCCTGGTTTTTACTGGGTGCGGGCCACGTCAAAAATGATGTGCCCACTGCGCTCCAATCAGCCCGGCAGCGTCACCCCCACGTCACGATACACTATGGGAACCCGCTGAATATTCAGCCCGAAATTCTTGCCATTCTGAGTGATCGACTGGCCTCGATTGATCCAGATCATGGCATGGGCTCACCGGAAACGGCCGTACTGCTGGTACAGCGGGGGAGCAGCGATCCGGATGCAAACGCGGACGTCTATCGTGCCGCACGCTTCCTCTGGGAAGGCCGCAACTATAGCACGGTAGAGGTGGCGTTTTCTGGCGTAACACACCCATCGCTCACCGAAGGCTTGCAGCGCTGCCTGCACTATCAGCCACGGCATATCCTGGTCGTCCCTTATTATCTGTACACGGGCGTTCTGGTCGAGCGCATCTCGACGCTTGTGGCAGAAGTAGCGGCGAACCATCCAGGCTGCGAATTTCGTGTCGCCTCCCACTTCGGACAGGATACGCGGCTGGATAGTCTGGCGCAACAGATGATCGAACAGATACGCAATGGCCGGGCAACGATGACCTGCGATATGTGTCAGTATCGAATTCCGCTGTTTGGACGCGAGTTCCTGGTAAAAGCGCCCCAGGTCTCGGACCATTCCCACGGACTGCGAGGTACCAAGATGAACGAGCATGGAGAAGCATCACACGCACATCATCACGATGAGCACGCACATTCGCACACACATGAGCATAGCCATACCTCCGACCTCAAGGATCGCTGGAACGCCCTGCGCGAGTGCGTCACAGCCGCGGGCATTACGAACCTCGAGGAGATCACCGATGCGCTGACCATCTGGCAGAGCAAGAGTCGGGCACAACTGGATGCTCCCCCTCCCTACCTGCTCACCACAGCACCGGGCCATGTCTCTACCGCTGCATTGCGCTGGGAGTGGAACAGCCAGGATGCCCACGCATTCGCCAGGTGGTGTATGGAGACGCTGGACAAGCGCTTTGGCATCAACTGGCAAGTAGAATGCGAGGAGGATGATCCTCAACTGGGCCCACAGTACCTGCGCATGACGCTGGGAGAACAGCAAGAGCGCTGCGATTGGCGCTATCTCAATCAAAATCATTGGATGGGGGCATTTTGCACCATCGCTGATCGTCTCCTGAAGTCGGTCGGGATCACCGTCTTGAGCCTTGAGACAGGCTGGTTTGACACCGTCGTCGCATTCTGTCGCAGCTCTCAGGCCGCTGAAATCCTGCGCTGGTTCCCGGAAGCAGAGTGAAAGAAGGAGGCAGAATGCAACGCACCCCCTATCCATTGAGCGCTCTTGTGGGGCAGGATGAGATGAAACTGGCATTGCTCCTGAATGCGGTCTCGCCTCGCATCGCAGGAGTGCTGGTCCAGGGCGAAAAAGGGACGGCAAAGTCGACGGCGGTACGGGCGCTCCAGGCTTTGTTGCCGGATATCACGGTCGTCAAAAATTGTCCCTTTGGCTGTGATCCAGATGATCGATTTCACCTGTGTGAGGCATGCAGTCAGCTTCTCGAACAGGACAAAACGCTGCCCACGCAGCAACGCCCGATTCGGCTGGTGGAGCTACCATTGGGCGCAACCGAAGATCGTGTCCTGGGCACGCTGGACCTGGAACGCGCCATCAAGGATGGCACTCGCCAGTTTGAGCCGGGCCTCCTGGCAGCGGCTCATCGTGGCATTCTCTATATCGACGAGGTCAATCTGCTCCCCGATCATCTGGTGGATGCTCTATTAGATGCAGCAACAACCGGCATGAACGTGGTGGAGCGCGAGGGCATCTCGTTTGTACATCCGGCGCAATTTCTCTTGATCGGCACGATGAATCCAGAGGAGGGGGATCTGCGTCCGCAACTCCTTGATCGTTTTGGTCTGTCCGTAGAGGTGCGCGGCCTGAAAGATCCGCGTATGCGTATGGAGGTCGTGAAAAGGCGCATTGCCTTCGAGTCTCATCCGCTCACCTTTTATGAACAGTGGTTACGCGCTGAATCCGAGCTTCGTGCTCAAATAGAGAACGCACGCCGCCTCTTACCACAGGTCGTTGTGCCTGACAGTATATTGGGCCTGATTGCGCATATCTGCACTGAACTCGATGTGGAGGGATTGCGCGCAGATATCACCATCTACAAAGCAGCGACGGCCCTGGCTGCTCTTGAGAATCGACTGCTTGTCACAGAACAAGATGTACATCGTGTTGCCACGATGGCTCTTCCCCATCGCATGCGCAGGCAACCCTTTGAACAATCTGGCCTCGATCCAGAAACGCTGGAAAACCTGCTCAACACATATCAGCCTCCCGAGCCAGCAGAACAGGAATCAACTCCATCTATGCCAGCCCCTGACGAGCCTTCTCCACATTCAGCGTCGAATGTGGCCGATGAAAGCCAGGATGCTCGCCCACAAGAGCAGTTCACAGATGGAGATGCCCATCCCACGCTCGACCCTCCTGATCAGGTCATTCCCCCGGGGACGCCAACCGCATTAGCAACGCTCACACCGAAACAGCCTCATCCCACGCTACACGCTCTTGTGAAAAAGGGAATTGTGCCTGCGCTGAAGGCGGCACGGAGCGGTCTGAGCTTGCCGCAAGCGCAGGCGCGAGGACGCATCGTTGGCGCAAAACGTCCTATCGGGCAACCGTCATCTCTTGCCCTTGCGCCTACCTTGCGCGTCGCAGCATTGCACCAGAAGCGACGACAAGCCGAGCATGGATTGCAGGGGCATCGTCTCTGGCTTGAGCGCTGGGATCTGTTCGAGCCTGTCCATCAGCAGAAGCCGGGAGCGTTGATCCTTTTTGCTGTAGATGCGAGCGGCTCAATGGCGGCGCGTAAACGCATGGCAGCAGCCAAAGGTGCGGTTCTGTCCCTTTTACAAAAAGCATATCAGAAACGCGATCACGTCGGACTATTGCAATTTCGCGGAGCCCGGGCCACGCTCATGTTGCCCCCGACCAGCAGTACCAGCCGGGCCATACAATCCCTGGCCCAGCTTCCGACGGGGGGACGCACACCACTGGCCTCGGGTCTACGTTTAGCCTTGCACACCTTACAATTTGCCCGCACGCGCAATAACCAGCAACCGATCCTGGTCCTCGTCACAGATGGACGGGCAAACGTTGCCGATCCCGATAGTACGCGCAGTTCAGCACGCAACCCGCTCGAAGATGCGCTCGTTGCGGCCCATGAACTGCGTCTTGCCGGGATACCTGCGCTGGTCATCGATACCGAAGAAGGGCCTGTGCGCATGGGGCTGGCGCGTACGCTGGCTGAGGCGCTGGATGCAACATACGTGGAACTGGCAACCCTGGAAGCGGCCCCGGTCACCAATGCCATCCGTCGCGCTCTAAAACGTACGTAGATCATTCGAGAAGGCCGGAGGGGGCCGCGGACCGGCATAAAGCCCGGTCCTGTTCTGTTGAACGGAACCGGATCTCGTGTGGCACGGGGGCATGTAATTCCCTCTCCTCGAAGAAAGGCTGAGGTAGGGATCGCGCTTTATGCCGATCCGCGGCCCCCTCCGGCCATCTTGAAGAAACCGCTGAGGTAGGGATCGCGCTTTATGCCGATCCACGGCCCCCTCCGGCCATCTATATCGGCAGAAGAAACGAAGGTGATTGTGAATAGCGAAAATAGCAAACAGGAAAAGATGCTCAATACCAACAAAATAAAGCTCGTCGGCGTAGGTCCAGGTGACCCGGACTTCGTCACGCTTCGGGTTGCACGCGAGATTGAAGCAGCCGATGTTGTAGCGGGCTTTGCGACGGTGCTCAATGTCGTCGATCAATGTATCAAAGGACAGCGCATCGTATTAACCTACCGCAATCAGGAGGAACAGCTTGCACAGGTAGCGCGCATGCATGCCGATGGGAAACGCTGCGTGGTCTGTTGCTATGGCGATTTGAATTTTTCCGCGCAGGAACTTATCGCCCGTGTCGAACGACATTGCGGCCCAACTGAACGCATTCCGGGGATCAGTTCGGTACAGGTCGCCAGTGCCAGAAGCGCGCTGGCAATGGAGGAAACGCTCTTTTTCACCCTGCATGCGCGCGATGGCATTGAGGCAGCGCAACAAGAAATCATTGCCGCCGCTGCATCTGGCAAGCGCAATCTGATCATGCTCCCTCTCCCCTGGTCGTTCATGCCTCCCCAGATCGCGCAAATGTTGCTCGATGGCGGCATCGAGAAAAATCGACCGATCACTGTACATCAGCGCCTGACATTGCCGGACGAAAGCAGTGTGCATACAACCCTGGCACAGCTCGCAGCATGGCCGGGCGAGTTTAGCGATCTCTCGATTGTGGTCCTGCCTCGCTCCAGTGCCGATCAGAAAGCGAGCAACCCATGAACGTTGCAACAGGTCCAGCGCGCCTGATCATCGCGGGCGTCGCGAGCGGGGTCGGCAAAACCACGATCGCCACCGGGCTGATGGCAGCCTGTGCGGCGCGAGGTTTGCGCGTGCAGGGATATAAAGTGGGGCCAGACTATATCGATCCGACCTACCATCGAGCGGCTACCGGGCGTCCATCGTACAATCTGGATACGTGGCTCAGCACGCTGGCAATGGTGCGTGAGCGTTTCGAGGCTGGTATGCGGGATGCCGATATCGCGCTCATCGAGGGGGTCATGGGTCTCTTTGATGGTCGCAAAGGGACGATTGATAGCGCCAGTTCTGCGGAAATTGCGCGGCTCCTCAATGCGCCCGTGCTCATTGTCATCGACGTCTCGCATATGGGACAGAGCGCTGCGGCTGTGGTGTCAGGCTTCGAACATCTCGATCCGCGCGTACACATCGCGGGCGTCATCCTGAACAAAGTCGCCAGCGCGGACCACGAAGCAACCGTACGCAACGCTATTGCCCACAGGACTGGCGTGTCTGTCATAGGTGCGATCCGACGCGATCCTCTGCTCACATTACCAGAACGCCATCTCGGATTGGTGCCTGCGCCTGAAACAACGATTGAGATCGAGGCCCTGGGAAATACCATTGCCCGGACGGTAGATATCAACGAAATAATAGAGCTGGCTCGCTCAGCTGGTCCTCTCCCAACACCCCCAACGGAGACGATGGAACCCGATCATCCACCTGCTCCATCCCTGGAAACCATTCCGGCCGTGCGGATTGGTGTTGCCCTCGATGCCGTGTTCTCGTTCTATTATCCAGAAACGCTGGAAGCATTTGCGCATCTGGGCATCGAAGTCGTGCCTTTCAGTCCTCTCAACGACCATAGTCTGCCTGATGATCTTGATCTCCTGTACTTCGGCGGCGGCTTCCCCGAACTCTTCGCAGAACAGCTCGCGAAAAATCAGATGATGCTGGCAAGCGTGCGCTCAGCCGTGCAGCAGGGGATACCGGTGTACGCTGAGTGTGGAGGCTATATGTACCTGGGCAAATCCTGCATCGATGCCAGCGGACAATCTCACGAGATGCTGGGTATCCTTCCGTACACCTTTCGCATGGGCACAGCGCGTGCTCAGCTCGGCTATCGCGAGATCACCACTGCGCGCCAGACGATCATCGGTCCTGCTGGCATGCGCCTGCGCGGCCATGAATTCCATTGGTCACAATTGATCGATCCCCCTGGCGCAGACGAACAGGCCGCATATATAATCGAGGCACGCGAAAAAAAGCGCGAAGGATACGCTGATGAGACCATCCTGGCTTCGTATGTCCACATCCCACTTGCAGCCAATCGACATGCCCTGATCGGACTAATACACAGTTGCCTATCGCTCCGCGCAAAGAGAAACGTACAGGTGAGACGCTCATGAATCACAAGAAGCAAATCCGCACGTTCGCACTGGCATCAGGGCTCGCCATCTTCGTGGCATTCGCGCTGGATCTCCTGGGTGAGCCGCCATCCGCCTGGCATCCCGTCGTCTGGTACGGCAAACTGATCAAGGCTCTTGAACAGGCCGCACCACAGAAGCCAGCATCCCAATTCTTCTACGGCATCCTGATGCTCACGCTCGCCGCCCCCATCGCCCTGCTACCAGCATCAATCATCCATCTCCTGACAAAACGCTCGTATATCATGGCTATACGACGTAGCAATCGAGTGAGTGGGGTGATCACGTATATTCTGCTTGAAGGGATCGCACTCAAACCTTTTTTTGCTTTGCGCATGCTGGCAGAAGCGGGCAAGCGAGTACGAGTGGCACTGGAACAGGAAAAGCTCGAAGTTGCGCGTCAAGAGCTTGCAGCGCTGGTGAGCCGGGACCGTTCTCAGCTCACGGCAGAGTTAGTGAGTGCGGCGGCCATCGAGTCGTTAGCGGAAAATTTGAGCGATTCGTTCGTAGCTCCGCTCTTCTATTACCTTCTGTTTGGTCTACCGGGTGCTGCGACCTACCGTCTGTTCAATACATTTGACTCAATGCTCGGCTATCATGGTCAGTACGAGTATCTCGGTAAAGCTGCTGCTCGTCTGGACGATCTCTTGAATCTGCTCCCCTCGCGACTGACTGCTCTGCTGATTATTGCCAGTGCGCCACTCTTTGGAGGACAAAGGGAGCATGCGTGGCGCATCTGGCGGCGTGATGCTCGGAAAACGGCAAGCCCGAACGCGGGTCATCCCATGGCCGCTGCGGCTGGCGCATTGGGAGTGCAACTGGAAAAGGTCGGATACTATACTCTGGGTAACAAGCAAAAAACGATTACCGCTCACGATATCCAGCGAGCCGAACGCATGGTGTGGTGGATCGGGGGTGCCACGCTTGTGCTCACTGGACTACTCAAAATGTTCTGGAGTAATTGCGATGAATGATGTAGAGCGGCCCATTCACGGGGCCATTGATTACGCTGAATTAGCTTCTCTGGGTTTGCAGCCACAGGAAATCATCGACTTCAGCGTCAATGCCAATCCCTACGGCCCATCGCCTCGTGTACAAGAAGCGGTGGCGCGTGTTGCAATTGATCGCTATCCAGATCGAGCCTGCCTGGAGCTGAAACGGGCCATCCTCGACTACGAGTTGTCCACGACGAATCTGACGCTCGATTCGCTGGTCTGCGGAAACGGCACGTCTGAACTCATCTGGACCGTCGCGCACGCCTGTCTCAGACCGGGCCTGAAAGCGGCGATCATCGGCCCAACCTTTGGCGAATATCGTGCCGCCTCTCTCGCAGTCGGCGCTACCATCAGCGAATATCGTGCGTCCGCCTCCACCGATTTTCAGCCAGACGCCGGAGAAATCGCGACATGGATCGAGTGGGAACGCCCATCTCTTGTCTGGCTCTGCAATCCAAACAATCCAACGGGGACATGGCTGGATCGGGCATCTCTGCTCCTGTTAGCGGAAGCGTGCCGAAAAATTGCCGCCATGCTGATTATAGACGAAGCCTACTGGCGCTTTCTCTCTCCTCAAGAAGCATTCTCCGCGCCCAAACTCATCGGCATGGTAGAGGGACTGGATATCGTGGTATTGCGCTCGTTGACCAAAGATTTTGCGCTCGCGGGCCTGCGTCTGGGCTACCTCGTGACCTCCCACGATACAGCGAAACGCTTGAACGCGCACCTGCCATCCTGGAATGTGAACGCTGCGGCACAAGCTGCGGGCGTCGCCGCCCTCACCGATCGTACGCATCTCACAATCACGCTCAACAACTTGCGAAGCGAGTGTGCTGCATTCTTTCAAGCGTTAAGACAGAGTGGCCTGAAACCAGTGCCGTCGCATACTCACTTCTGTCTTCTCAAAGTGAACAATGCACACGACGTTCGCCAGCGCCTTCTGGCGGACAACATGCTGGTACGCGATTGTACCTCGTTCGGGCTCCCGCAGTATATTCGCATCGCCACCCGTCCCACGCCCGAATGGCAGAAACTTCTCGTCACAATTCAGGAGGCTATATGAAATACGCTCGTACGTTAATGATCCAGGGGGTCGCTTCGACGGTGGGCAAGAGCACGCTGGTCACAGGTCTCTGCCGCATCTTCGCGCAGCAGGGCTTGCGCGTCGCTCCGTTCAAGGCGCAAAATATGGCGCTGAATTCGTTTGTGACGCGCAATGGTGGCGAGATCGGCCGGGCTCAGGCTGTGCAGGCGGAGGCTGCGGGCATCGAACCAACGGTGGATATGAACCCGATCCTTCTCAAACCCGAAGGCCATTCGCGCAGTCAGGTAATCGTTCTGGGCCGTCCCCTGGAGACGATGGAAGCGCAAAACTACTACCGCAATCGCGCGGGACTCTTTACGATTGTCGAACATGCGCTTGCCCGTCTGCGCTCAGAATATGATCTGGTCATCATCGAAGGAGCTGGCAGCCCGGTAGAGCTCAATCTTGCGAACTACGATCTTGTGAACATGCGCATCGCTCATCTGGCCGAAGCGCCCGTGCTGCTGGTAGGAGATATTGATCGCGGCGGAATCTTTGCCTCTCTCCTGGGAACGTTAATGCTGTTTCCACCGCAAGACCGTGCCCGCGTGCAAGGGCTCATTGTGAACAAATTTCGCGGCGATCTCGCTCTCTGGCGCGAGGGCGAGCAATTGCTGGCAGAACGCAGCGGCCTGCCGGTCATGGGAACGGTCCCTTTCTTCCGCAACATCTTTATTGCCGAAGAAGACACGGTAGCCTTAGAGAACGGAACGGCGGCAATCTTGCATTCTCAAAACCAGCAGCAGAATCAGCTCGAAATTGTGGTTGTCCGTCTCCCCTACTTGAGCAACTACGACGAATTTGACGCGCTGGCAACTGAGCCGGGTGTACACCTGCGCTTTGCCGCCAGCCCGGCAGAGTTCCCTCCCGAACCAGATCTGATCATCATTCCTGGCACCAAAAACACGCTCTCGGATCTGGCCTGGCTCTGGCAGCGCGGGCTGGCTCAGCATATTCGTCAACTGGCAAAAGATGGTTGCGCGCTACTGGGCATCTGCGGAGGATACCAGATGCTTGGCGAACGTGTGAGCGATCCCTCTGGCTCAGAAGTACAGGCAGGCACCGTCGAACCCGGCCTGCATCTGCTTCCGGTAGAAACCGTCTTTGAATCGCTCAGCGAAAAGACGACACTACAATGTCAGGCGCAACTCACCCCATCAGCAACCCATGGACTCTTTGCCCATCTCAGCACGCAGAAATTTCAGGCCTACCAGATCCATTTGGGACGTACCACCGCAACCAGTAACAATGACCTGAATAGCAACGGTGCTTTTCATGTCTCCACCAGCGAAAGCAAAGATGGCTGGCTGAGTCCCGACGGCTGGTACGCAGGCTGCTATCTTCATGGACTCTTTGAAAATGCCGCTTTCAGGCGCGGTATTATCGAGGCCCTGGCAAAGCGGCGCACGGATCAGCCAGTCTTGTCCGACAGACCCGTGTTTGACCGCCTGGACGAATATGACAAGCTGGCCGCCGTCCTACGCGCCCACCTGGATATTGCGCGGATCAAAGCACTGTGCAGGCTGACGTGATTGCCACCCATCAATTCCGTAACATTGCTGCTTGTCTGCAATGTCACGGAAATAAGGGGAATCTCGCCTCCTTTTTGATCGCCATCGTGCTCAGTAGGGACGCCATGTCGAATGGCGTCCACCCCCACCGGCCATCTCGCCCTCGCACGCGCTCGAGAAGCACGTGTAAGGGCGAGATGACCGGTGGGGGACGGGGACGCTATTACGCTCAGGCTCCATAGCGTCCCTACTGATCTGCGTGAGCGCGGTGAAAGAGACGCAATGATGTCTGGCAGACCACTACTGCTCTGACAAACTTCATTACACCCTTTTTACAATCATTGAAATGGCTTCCCAGGCTGTTTCGTTAGCCATATAAAAGCGTCGATTGAATTTTGTCAGAGCACTACGGAAATGATGTGAGATTCTCCTTATTTCCGTGACATTGCTGCTTGTCTCATGAACTCCAACACATTTATGCGGAAAAACGAATCTCGCAGAGGCTCTTCAGAAATCTCACCATCCGCCGAATATATATACTAGAAGGAGCAAACACGCTCTTCCTCCCAACTCTCACCACCACGATGTCGCCTGAGAGAGGGACAGCGCAGCATCGATATGGGGACACGTGCAGTGCTGGTGTAGGGGAAAGTGTCAGGGGAAGATCTCGCTGCAATCGGCATGGTGTAGGTTATGTAGCATGTGTCGCTTTTTTAGAAAAAACTTGCGAGCGCGTCAGTGTAGGTTATGTAGCATGTGTCGCTTTTTTAGAAAAAATTTGGTAGCACGCCAATGTAGGTTATGTAGCATGTGTCGCTTTTTTGTAGCGCGTCACCAAAAAGATCCACACGTCCTGCCTCACACTACTCTATAGCCTGATGCAGGAGTCAGTGTAGGATCAAGATCCCGATCACCTCCACCTTTGTGTAGGATGTGTCGCACTTTTACAATTTTTATCACGCATTGCCAATGTGCCAGGAACACACGTACCAGCCTCGCTTCCTGCTCAGGGAACGTTGCCGGGAGGAACGGCGCTTCGTGCCATTGGCTCCAACACATTGCCCCATCACGCGCAAGCAATTCGCGTCGATCTCCTTCTCTTTTCCGGCAATGTGTTGGAATCAATGGGCTTGTCTGCGACCGGGGCGGGCACTTCTCACCTCGTCGTCGCCCCGGTCGCAAACAAGCGGCGACTCTACAGGGATGGGGAGCGATGGTTCAGGCAAGCATCGCTTTATCGTGCAAGTGATGCATCCAATTGTGCAGTATCCTGCTTCTCCAGGTAACGTTGCAACCGCTCTTCGCCTTGCGGGCTGACCAGGAAGGTAACGTTATCGCCCGCGAGGATCTCTGTACTGCCGCGTGGGAAGAGTAGCTCTCCTTGCCGCCGAATGGAGACGATCAGGCAATCCTGCGGTAAATGCGCATCCCGCAAAAGGTGCCCGGCAAGCGCCATCTCCGGCTCGATGGTCGTCTCAAGCATCACGGTCCCTTCGACCATTCCCCGCATACGCCGTGAGCTCTTCGCCAGCGTCTCACGATAGGCATGGACGATATCGGCAACGGACAATACGGCCACGATATGCTTCTTCGTAAGAAGAGGTTCCAGATCCACGACAGGCATCCAGCTGATACGACGACTGGTCAATTGCTCCAACGCCTCATCTAATGGATCATCGGGCGAGGCGACGAGCACCTCGCGCGTCATCGCCGTACCGACCGTTCGCAGTGCGCGTTCCTCGGGCGGAATATGCTGAATATCGGCTTGCGTCAGTACTCCCTGCACATTCCCTTCGTCATCCAGCACAGGGGCTCCGCTTTCGACATGATCGCTCAGCAGATTCTCCGCATTCGCGATCGTCTGCTCTGGCCGCAAATGCATCTTGAGTGGCGTCATGGCCTGACGTACGACCAGCGTTGCAAGCAATGGGAACGAGAGTTGTAAACGATGCGCAGGCGAATCCGCACGCGTCGATACCTGACTCTTATAAATCGTATTACGGCCCACCAGCACAGACGCAATGCCCACTGCAAGCATCGCCGGAGCAAGCATCGAGAGATTGCCCGTCATCTCTGCGACCATCAGCATCACGGCCAGCGGCGCATGCGCGATCCCTCCGAACAACGCCATCATGCCCACAATCACAAAGGGACCGGGGGTATCCGGAACTCCCGGCAAGACATGATAGCTAAGACGCCAGACGACCGCCCCCAGCATACCGCCAATGACCATACCCGGACCAAAGATACCACCTGAACCACCTGAACCGACCGTTAAACCAGTTGTCAGAATTTTCGCGAAAGGTAGCAGAATAATGACCCACAATGGCAATCCCAGTAAACCCGCTCCCATGCTTACCTGTACCCATCCGTACCCCATCCCCAACGCCTGCGGCAGCACCAGACCAATCAGGCCCACAAGCAGTCCACCAATGCCGGGTTTGATCCACCGGGGGATTGGCAGCTTGTGAAACAGATGCGTGATACCGTAAAAACCGCGTGCGTACCATATACCCACGATACCACATAACAGTCCCAGCACCACATAATAGACCAGTTGCGGTGGCGAGCTAAAGGCAAGGTTAGCAGGGGTTGAAAAAATAGGATTCCAGCCCGACCACGCACCGAAGATACTGTATCCAACAATCGAAGCAATCAACGCCGGGATGATTGCTTCCACTTCCAGGTCATTCATATACAGGATTTCCGCTGCCAGAATCGCGCCCCCCAGTGGAGCGCGGAAAATAGCGCCAATGCCCGCACCCATGCCCGTCGCGATCGCAATACGTCGATCCTGCGCATCCAGGTGCAACACCGTTGCTAACAATGACCCGAAGCCCGCGCTGATTTGTGCGGCTGGCCCCTCGCGTCCCGCCGATCCACCCGTGCCAATCGTGATCGCCGATGCCACTAGCTTGATTATGGGAATACGCGCACGAATCGCCTTCCCCTCATGAAACGCGCCAATCGCGGCATCCGTCCCATGGCCCTCTGCCTCAGGCGCAAGGCTAAAGACAATAATGCCCGCAACCAGACCACCCAGCGTCGTAATCACCGGAATCAGCCAGGGACGAGCCGCAGACCAGAGCGACATAATACCATGACTGCCCTCACCAGCCGGATCAGGAGGATAATAGCCCACCAATTGTCCCATAAAAAGATCGGAAGAAAAATGAATGGCCGCATAGAACACGATGGCACCGATACCAGCAACAATTCCAATTGAGATGCTGATCAAGAACCATTTCAATAGGTAGCGTGGACTCTCAAGGCTCTGCCCGGTACGGCGCAGATGAAAGAGACGACGTATGAAGATAACCAGGGCATCCGATGACATGAAAACACACTCCCATAATAGCCACAATAATTATGGGTGGGTAACCATCCATAATAAATCTCAAAAAAAGGGGGGATCAGCTCGTGGATGATCCCATTCCCTGAAGAACAAGGCACGCAACATATTCAGCTTGCGCCGCGATCTCAATCTCCGACTGTCCAAGCACACGAGCCGAAAGGACATAAGATTCTGTTACCGAGAGAATCATCAATGCGGCGGCGTCGATCTGCTCACACTGCACCTCACCGCGCGATTTTCCTTCTTCGAGCATCAGAGCGATGACCGCAATATAGTCACGTAAGAGCTTTGTTGCCTCGTCTTTAAACGCTCTATTCACGCCATAGAGCGCGCTCATATACACATTGAAGCTATCGCTCTCCTCCACCGCAAGATGGGCGAAGGCGCGAAACAGGCGTTCAACGCGCTTCTGGAGCGAACCATCCGTTGCCAGTGCTGCCCGTACGGTTGTTAGCTGAGCCTGGGCAATATAACGCAGCATGGCCAGAAATAATTCGCGTTTATTTTCAAAATAGAGATAGATCGTTCCTTTGCCGATTCCCGCCTGCTCTGCAATCACGTTAATATTGGCTTGATCAAATCCCAGACGTGCGAACTCGCTCGCAGCCTCCTGAATAATACGGCGACGAGTAGCTTCGCGCATTTGCTCATCAACAATCTTTGGCATTGCTCCTCTTCTTGCCTATGGATACACTCCAAAATCTATATGTATGCTCTTATATTGGGCAAACGGTCAATTTACACACTTGCAGTATACGTCTCGATGAATATTCTGTCAAGCCACACATCTGACACAGACCGGCCACGCCTCTACGGGGAGACATCCGCACCCCAAATCAGGAAACGGTGCGACTCACGCGGGTTCGCCCTCTTCGATGATCTCGGTTTCTTCCAGCTCTACCGTCGGCACGCGTTCTAGTTTCTTTGTCAGCACGCGGCGGAGCACCCAGCGCAGGCTAAAACCCTGCACCAGAAGCGTGAAGAGCACGACAGCGTACGTCGAAATCACGAGAATATCACGAGACGGGAGCGTCACAGGCAAGGCCAGGACCAGCGCCAGTGAAAGCGCTCCTCGCAGCCCGCTCCAGAAAATAATCACTCCCCAGCTACGTGGGAACGGCTGACGTGTCTCCCGAGAACGTTCTCCCCGCTTCGCCAGATACGAGAAGCGTAACCAGAAGCGCAGGCCGAGCACTAACACCAGAGCCAGACGAGCAAGGAGCACGCCCCCGATGGCAAAAAGCGCCACGCTCCAGATGGAAGACGCTGCGCTGCTAAAGAGTTGCTGCGTCAGAGGATGCACCTGAACGCCTATGAGCAAAAAGATCAGTGCATTCGCCAGGAAAGCCAGCATTCGCCAGAACGTTTCCACATCGCTTTGCGAGCGTGCGGACATTGCCGTGCTGCGTCCATAATTGCCCAGGATCAGCCCTGCCACGATCACGGTGACAATCGCCGAGACATGGATAGTATCGGCAAGCCAGTAGAGACCGTACGCAACGAGCAAAGTCACAGTCGTTTCCAGAACAGGATCATCCAGGCGCTTCAATCCCTGGCTAATCAGCAGCCCACCCAGAACGCCAAAGAGCAGCCCACCCCCTGCATTTTGCAGCAAGAGGAGCAATCCCTGGCCCCAGGCCGCGCCTGCGGAAAGCGTATGTCCCTGGAGCGAGAGTAGAAGCAGAGCAAGGAAGGTCTGATAGAGCGAACCTGCTACGCCATCGTTGAAGAGGCTTTCAGATTCGATAATCGTCGAAAGGCGATGATTGACATGGAGTTGGCGAAAGAGTCCCAGCACGGCCACAGGGTCTGTGGGAGAGAGTATCGCACCAAGCAACAATGCAGTAAACCAATCGAGCTGCTCTGCGACATGAAAAACGGCGGCGATGATCACAAGCGAGAGGAGCAGCCCTGGCCCCGCGAGAAAGAAAATCACGCGCCAGTTTTCGCGCAAAAGCGACAGATTAACGGCCCAGGCTCCTTCGAACAATAAGGGTGGGAGAAAGACAAATAACACCAGATCCGGAGTTAATTGCGCTTCAGGGGTAAGTTTCAGAAAGCCCAGGAATACCCCGACCACCACCAATCCCAGGGTATCGGGTATTGCCAATCGTTTCGTCAGGATCGCCACTACCAATGCGATCAGTAAGAAAAAGACCAGATCGCGAATGATCAAGGAAAGGCTAACCATGTCACTCCTTGTTTGGTCGGTAAGCCAGCACAATCTGACCTGAACGCTTCTGTGGCTTACCGGGAAACAGAAGAGCTGGTAGCCGACCAGACTTCCCGGCGCACCATTGGAGATTTTCTCCAGAAGAGCGTTCTATAATCGCCCCACAAGTTGTGCCATAATGAAACCTCCCCAAAGGAGTGTGCTCCCATGACGCAC
Source organism: Ktedonobacteraceae bacterium (assembly GCA_035493895.1). Lineage (GTDB taxonomy): Bacteria > Chloroflexota > Ktedonobacteria > Ktedonobacterales > Ktedonobacteraceae > DATJHM01. The sequence continues at coordinate 22,493 of DATJHM010000245.1, read as the reverse complement.
AATAAGAAGAACTAAAGATAACTCTCCTTTATTGTATCCTTCAACGATAGCAATGTAAAGATTCTCTCATGATAGTTGCATAAACTGCCTGCAAAAAATAAAGATTTGTACAAGATATCTCTCTGGATTCTCAAAAGTTGTTGAAGATAGTTGCTCTTGTTCTGAAGAAAGACTACTGATAGAGGAAGTGGTTCAAGCGGATCTGTCGATGATTGCAGTCACGCGTGACATCCATTGGCTGATGAAGCATGTGTATACAGAAATGGCTGCCACCTGCGTCCTTTTTTCGAGGCTGTCCGAGGTGGGAGCCATGCATGAGTTCGGCATTCTACGCTCAAAATGCCGTGACAAACCAATCTACAGAAACGCTTCGTCAGCGCAGATTGACTGAGACTGCTGCTGCTCATAGTAATTAATTTTCCTGGTGATGGCAGAAAGATGCTGTTCTGCTTCCCGCAAATCTGCCTCAACCCGGTCGCGATGCTGTTTCAGCAATTGGATGCGCGCGGGAATGCCCGGTTTCCCCTGGCGGAGAAGTTGGGTATAGAGCTGAATATCACGAATGGGCATACCTGTTGCCCGCAGGCGCTTGACGAACTCAATCCAGGCCACATGCTGCTGGGTGTAAGAGCGATAACCATTCGCATCGTCCCGTCCAACATGCAGCATCATCAACCCTGCGCGCTCATAATAGCGCAAGGTATGGGCGCTCAGACCGGTTATCTGCGCCATTTGCTGGATCGTTAACACGTTGTCCATGACCTGTAGATTCTCCATCGCATAGCCCCTTTCCAGGTATCTATCCTGACGTTTTCCCTCCCTCAAATCATACGCCTTAGAGTGCACTCTAAGTCAAGGCCCTGTTACCTGGTCCCGAGAATTGAGAGGACCTCTCTCAATTCTCGACCATTGGCAAAAACAAACGCGCCTCGTATAACCGTCACTCACTCAGCGCGCAGTCGACGTTGCACGAAGTACCACGTGATGACGCAGCCGACCAGGCACGCGCATCCGGCACTGATCGCGGAGATGTGCAGGCCACTGATAAATGCGCCGTTCGCCTGAACCAGCGAACCGAAGAGGGCAACCCCCAGCACGCCTCCCACCTGTCGGCTCGCGTTGAGCACACCTGAGGCGACGCCCGAACGCTCCTGGGAGACGGTTCCCAGCAGTGCTGCGGTCATGGGAGGAACGGCGAAGCCCATACCAAGGCCGGTGAGCAGCAAAATGAAGAAGAAGGCGAGATAGGCAGTGGTCGCTCCGACCGCGCCCAGAGCCAGCAAGCCAACGCAGCATAAAGCCATACCAAGGCTCATCGGCAAACGTGGACCGGCACGCCCTGTCAGGTATCCCGCTAACGAATTGCCAATGATGATGCTGGCAGTCATCGGTAATAGAGCCAGACCGGTGAGCAACGGAGTATACCCTCGTACCTGCTCAAAAAACAGGCTGAGCAGGAAGATAAAGCCATAATAGCTAAAGTTCAAGATCAATCCCACAACGGTTGTGGCCGAAAGCGTCGGGAGAAGAAACAGTTGCAGAGGCAGCATAGGAGCCTGGCCGCGCTTTTCGATAATGAGAAAAATTCCGCCTGTCACGATAAATAGGACGATACCACTGAGAATGAGCGGCGAGAACCATCCCTGTTTGCTGCCCTCAATCAGCACAAACGTTAAAGCGCTCAGGGAAATGATGACGGCGACCTGCGCCGCCAGATCCAGATGACGCTTTCCGGGAGCAGTGAACGTTGCCACGAGGCGCGAGGTCATAAGATAAGCAATAATACCTATTGGCACATTGATAAAAAAAATACTTCTCCAACCGAGCGTATCGACAAGAAAACCTCCAATCATGGGGCCGATAGTCAGGGCGACACCTCCAATGATGGCCCAAAATGCGATAGCTTTAACGCGCGCTTCCGGATCGGTAAAGCTCCTGCTGATCAGTGCAAGCGTATTCGGCGTCATCAATGCAGCACCCAGCCCTTGCACAGTACGAGCCACAAGCAAGAGCCACAAAGCGGGAGAGCACCCGCAAAGTGCAGATGCGGCCGAAAATATCAACAGTCCTGCCAGATACATCTGTTTGCTGCCAAGACGATCCCCGAGGGCACCTGCGGTCAACAGGATACTGGCGTAGACAAGAGCATAACTATCGACGACCCACTGAAGTCCCGTCACATCCGTTTGAAGATTCTCGCCGATACTTTTCAGCGCAACATTCACAATGGTGTTATCGAGGGCGGCCATAAACCAGCCCAGGCAAATACTGGTCAGAAGTAATTGTTGTGTAAGTTGACTTTTTGTTCCGAAGAAAGGTATTGGTTTTTTTGGGGACTGAATAATATCCTGGGTAGTAGACGAAGATGAAGTAGTAACGCGATCTGACATAATTATCCTTTATAGACTATTTCGTGCAGCCTTCCTGGGGGGCACTTATTCATCAGGATATCACCGATCAAGCGGTAATACCACCCCATAATTTTCTATAGCTTTAGATATCTTGTGTCTATTTCTGAGTATAGTCGCGATTTTACCATTTGTCTCATGCCTCCTTCTTGCTTGTGTGATGCCTGGAAAGCATCATGCGCCCTCTCATCTACCACGTTTCAAGATAGCACAGGGTGCGTTTTGCGAGACGTATAATAAATGTGAGGATAGTCAGATTGGCATATTGATCAGCCCACACGGAATGATTGCTCTATTCTCTGGCGGAGGAACCGCTTTTATTCGGTATATCCTTAGTTCTCTTAAAAGGAGGAGGCCGTAATGGCGGATATCGTCCCATACTTAGAGCAGATTTGTGCTCGCTTCTCACTGCCAGAGAAACAGGCAGAATTTCGGGGCTTTGCGAAGACCATGCAATTTACGTTCCCCGATTTGCGCCGCGATTTTACCTTAACCATTGCTGAGGATGGAAGTGCAACGCTGGCAGAACACAAGGCTTCCCGGCCGGATGTGACCGTGACCACCAGTAGCGATATACTGGTGGGGATACTGAATCGCACGATCAATCCCGTCCAGGTCTACGTGATGCGCAAGCTGAAAGTGGTAGGACGCATGGAAGATTTGTTGAGGTTGCAGAAATTGCTTTGAGAGCAAACATTTCACCGAATCATTGACATATTTGCGTCATATCTGGCGGGTATACTGTCTCTACAGGAGACAAATGACCATGTCAAAAACAATACACGTTGTATTTCAGCGTCACCTTCAGGAGATTCTCCAGGAGCTTCATCGTGCATTTCCTCTGCAACAGACAGAGCTAGCAGAAGAGGTCAATTATAACGCGCTTTTAAAGCTCGACGGACAAATGCAGTATCACCTTGGCTGGGTTGATCAGAAATTTTGTCCTGCCGATGGTCATCCAGGCAAATTGCTGCGTCCCACGCTCCTTCTGCTGAGCTATGAACTGGCCTGGGCACAGGAACAACCAGCTTCAATCGATGCCCCAACCTTCTCTCTGCAACCGGCACTGCCTGCCGCCGCTTCTCTGGAACTGGCGCATAATTTTACGTTGTTGCATGATGATATTCAGGATGGAGACGTCGAGCGCCGTCATCGTCCCACCGTCTGGTCCATATGGGGAGTTCCCCAGGCAATTCTTGTAGGAGATGCGCTCCTCGCGCTGGCACGCATCCATCTCTGGAAGGTGCTGGATAAAGGCGTCGAGCCTGCAAATGCCCTGCGTCTGGCGAAATTGTTCGATATTGCGCTCCTCAGACTGACCGAAGGACAACATCTTGACATGTCATTTGAACGGCTACAACAGATATCGCTCTCAAGTTATGAGGAGATGATTAGCCGCAAGACGGCCATCTTGATGGGGTGCGCAACGGAGATGGGGGCCATACTGGGTACCTGCAACCCGGAGATCATCGAGGGACTGGCTCGCTTTGGTTACGCTTTGGGGCTGGCATTTCAGGTACGAGATGATATGCTGGGCGTCTGGGCAACCGAAGCAGAGCTAGGAAAGATGCCCGCCGGTGATATCTACCGGCGTAAGAAAAGCCTGCCTATTGTCCACGCCTTCCAATATGCACAGGCGGATGATCAACAGACAATGGCAAAGATATATGCTCAGGATGCGCCGATTACCCACGAGCAGGCGCAGAAGATTCTCGAGATTTTCATGTGCACACAGACGCGAGAGTATTGCGTCCAGTTTCTCACCCGGCAGTGTCAGCAGGCGCGTCTGGCCCTTGCGCAGATCGCAACTACCCACCATACGCTTGCCATCCAGGCCAGGAGCGACCTGGAGACAGTGGTCGACTTTGTCGAGAGAAGCTGACGTCCTGAAACATCTTCATCCTTCTGAAACATGCAAGTCGGCAATCTTGAGCACATCATCGCGACTGAGCTTCCCATTGCCATGAGACAGAGATTCCAGGGTAGCATAGGCCAGAGCGAGCGGCAGAGAGCAAAAGTCTAACACGGGACCTGGAGGGAGGGCATCGATGTAGGCATCAGCCAGGGCTAGATTGCGACGTGCATACGCATGCATATCCTCTATGCGCCAACTGGCAGGCAGGAACTCGACGCCGCGTGCCACATCTTCTCGATGGTTACGTACGATATTGACGGCTTGCAGTCCACGCCCAAAGCCCACGGCGTGCGTGCGGTTCGATGACGTTCCGTTATACCAGGCCCACAGATCCGATAAGAGCAGACCAACCGAGCCAGCGACCCCGAACGTGTAGCGGTCCAGGTCCGCCTCAGTCTGGACCATCCAACCAGTTTCCGCCCACTGTGCCATACGATCCGCCATCGTCGCCGTTGCCTCCCACACGCGCGGCGCGATGGTGGGAGGAGCAAGCAAGGCCCAGTCACCTATCCGCAGCGTCACCTCTGGAAGGATCTGCCGACTGCTGCCAAATGCGGCCGCGAAGCTGTCAACGGTAAAGGACGTTTGCAGCGTGTGGCTGATAGCGCGCAATACCAGCGCCTTGGTGCGATTCTTGAGTCCGGGATGGTCCTCTATTTCATCGATAGCACGCATGCATAAATAGCCGGACATGACGGCATCCTGTAATCCGTCTGGTAAACGACTTATGGGAATAAAGAACGTTCGGCTCGTCCTCTCCAGCACATCCAGGGCAATTTCACCAATATTCACGTTGCCAACTCCTTCCGCTAAACAACCTTCTCTCAAACAAGCAGCGCCTCTACGGGATAATGTTGTCTGATACACCCTCAGGCGGGATGGTACCAAGCCCGACTTTCAGCACATGCGCCGCGCGCAGGGCATAGCAGGGAGCCATACGACTGAGCCAGAACAACTCGTGCCAGAGCTGTGGTCGCAACAATGCCCTGGTGGGGCACAGCCAATCCGCAGAGATCTCATGCGCTGGACCATCCAGTACCACCCGCACCGTCGCTACGCGCAGATTTTGTCCCGCAAGCAGGCCCGTCTCCATGTCAACCGCTACGAAGCCTCGCCGGGACCAGCGATGCCGATCAGCTCCAACCACAGGAGTTGGAGCTGTCAACAGCGGCCTGACAACCGGGCAAAAGTGGAGCGTGTGTGCAGCGATCACGAGAGCCTGGACAAGTTGGGGATCGCAATGCATGCTCTTCCCATCAGCAAGACCAATCCGGTCAGGGATCAGGATGCTCCCAGGAGGCAGGTCGGACACGAGCGCTCCTGCCAGACCACACACGATGACGCTGGAACCCCGGCAGCCCCCTTTCCAGCGGGCTAAACGTACACCGCTCCAGTTTGTATGAGCGTGGGGAAGCATGCGCCGCACAGCCCAGTACTCAAGGATGGTTGGAGCCAGAATCTCCACATTATGCATCAGCGGGTAACAATGAAGAGTGCTGGCAACCTATCGTGTTATGATGTCCCAGGCAATACCCCCTTTGTCAGGTACCATACCCGTTATCGCGATACCAGCGAACAGCTCGCTCCAGGGCGGCCGTCACGGATGTTGCTTCATAGCCAAGCTCAGTTTGTGATTTAGCAGAACTGGCATACATCGTGTGGCGCGCCATGCGCACGCCTTCGAGCGGGATCTGCGGCGTAGCCATATCTGTTCCATTCCGCAAGATCTGGCAACGCAGCTCGTCAGCCCAGCCGAGAGTCAAAGCCAGCGGAAAGGGAATACGCACGCTCGGAGCGGTGCGACCACAGATCTGAGCCAGACGTTCCCAGAGTTGGGGCAGACTGAGATTTTCACCACCCACCAGATAGCGCTCCTGCGGACGTCCGTATTGCAGCGCCAGCACATGCGCCCGGGCAACATCCTCCACGGCGACGACATTCAGTCCACCACCCAGCGTGGCAAAGATCCGTCCGTGTATAAAATCCACCACCATCTTTCCCGTAGGCGTCGGCTTCCAATCTCCCGGCCCAACGGGTGCCGTGGGCAAAACGAGCACAACCGGCATCTGAGCGGCCAGCGCGACCCTCGCCTGCAACAACTTCGATTGGTGGTAGGCGGAAGAAGCATCCTCTCTATCCCAATCATCCTCAGTCGCCGGACGCGCTTCATCGCCCGGCCCCACCGTTGACGAGCTTGACGTCACAACGGCACGCTCAATGCCCGCCTGATGGGCCGCTTCCAGTAGCCCCACACAACTGCGTACATTGGTGGCAAACATCTTGCGGCGCATACCCGGCGCAAAAGAGTAGAGGGATGCCACATGCACAAGATAGCGACAACCTGCCATATATTGCACCAGATTGCCGGAGTGCAGGACATCACCACGTACCGACGTGCATCCTTCGAGCTCAGGCAACGAACTGGAACCTGGACGCACCAGGGCACGCACGCGATATTGGGCAGCCAGCAGGGCTCGAAGCACGTGGCTACCCACAAATCCGCTGGCCCCGGTCAAAAAGACAACATCGCCTTTGCCTGTCATTCGCGGTATCTGCTCAGTCATCAGTTTTGTCTTGTTCCCCTTCTCAGCGAAGATAGATTACACGCCACCATGGAATACATCGATCATGGCTCGTAGCGACTCACGGGGCGATGTCATGGTAGCGATCACCGCAGAAGGCTCATAGCCACAGTGCGCCATACAATTAGCACAACGAGGATCTTTCCCTCGTCCATATTGCTCCCAACTGGTTGTTTCAACCAGTTCTTTATAGGAGCTCGCATACCCATCGGCCATAAGATAACAGGGCCGCTGCCATCCCAATACCGAGTAGCTGGGAATACCCCAGGCCGTGCATGCGAAATCGACCTTGCCTTCCAGAAAGTCCAGGAAGAGCGGAGAGTGGTTCAGGCTCCATTTTTTGCGCCTGCCATCCGCGAAGGCCTGGCGAAAAAGCGCGCGCGTCCGCTCGACGCCAAGAAAATGCTCCTGATCGGGCGCTTTCTCGTACGCATAGCCTGGAGAGATCTGCATAGCATCCACTTTCACCTCATCGTTCAGGAAATCGAGGGTGTCACGAATACTGCTTGCGTCGTCCTGCATGAAGAATGTCGTATTAGTGGTCACACGGAATCCCCGGAGCTGGGCCTCTTTGATGGCCTCAATGGCCTTATCGAATACGCCCTCCCGGGCCACCGATTGATCGTGACGCTCCCGCAAACCATCGATGTGAACCGACCAGGAGAAGTAGGGAGATGGCTTGAAAAGTTCGAGCTTCTTGCCCATAAGAATCGCATTGGTGCAGAGATAGACGAAGCGCTTGCGCTCCAATAACGCATTCACAATCTGATCGATCTCCCGATGGATGAGCGGCTCACCGCCAGCGATGGAGACGATTGGCGCGCCACATTCCTCAACGGCCTCGATGCACTGCTGCACGGAAAGCCGTCGCGCCAGGATATCCTGAGTATGCTGTATCTTGCCACAGCCAGCACAGGCAAGGTTGCATTGATAGAGTGGCTCCAGTTGTAACACCAGCGGGAACTTCTCACGACCCTTCAGCCGTTGCCGAATGATATATGCCGCGATCTGAAGATTCTGGCGGAGCGCAATTGCCATAGCGTGTTCTCCTTCTCTGCACATGCGATCAACTGTACTGGACGGTGTCAGGGCTATTTCTATTCTTTGTATAATAAGTATACGAAGGAAAACAAACTGGACAGAGGCCGGATAGAGAGACGAATAGCGCAGACAAGCCGCGCCTCTACACGGTACAATGCCTATGGGGCAACATCTCACGTGAAAGGTTGACAGATGAGCACGAAGAAGCTGAGCAAAGAAGCTGAGCCCCGGCTACAGCAAGCGCTGGATGGCGCGGTCCAATGGCTGCTAGAACGCCAGGATAGCGAAGGCTGGTGGTGCGGTGAGTTAGAAACAAATGTGACGATGACGGCGGAGCACGTCCTGCTGTTGCGCTTCTTAGATCTCAGCCTGGAGCGGATCAGAGAGGGCGCGATTCAGCACATTTTGCATAATCAGCGAGATGATGGCTCATGGGCGCTCTACTTCGAGGGTCCGGCGGACCTGAGCACGACGATCGAAGCATATGTCGCGCTCAAAGTGCTTGGCGTTGCTCAGGAGAGCGAGGCAATGCAACGAGCGCTCAAGGTTATTCAGCAACAGGGCGGAGTGGCGAAGGCCAGGGTCTTTACGAAAATATGGCTGGCACTCTTCGGCCAGTATCCCTGGTCGGGCATCCCAAGCATGCCGCCAGAGTTGATCTATCTGTCGCCCAAAGTGCCGTTCAATCTTTACGACTTCGCTTGCTGGGCGCGTGGTACCATCGCCCCACTACTGATCGTGATCTCCCGACGTCCGGTAAAAGCGCTGGGATGCGACACATCAGAACTGATTGTTGCAGGAAGCGAAGATTTGCTCACGCGGGTTCCCGGCTCTGGTTTTTTCTGGTGGACTGATAAGCTCCTCAAACTGTATGAGAGGTTGCCGTGGCAACCCGGTCGCGCCCGCGCCCGGCGTCTCCTGGTCGATTGGATTGTGGAACGGCAGGAGGCCGATGGAAGTTGGGGCGGGATTCAGCCGCCGTGGGTATACTCACTGATTGCGCTGTCACTGGAAGGTATGAGCACCGATCATCCAGTCATGCGTAAGGGCATTGAGGGGCAAGCAGGATTCGCGCTGGAAGATAAGCATGGCTGGCGCTTTCAGGCCTGTATGTCGCCAGTCTGGGATACTGCCTGGGCACTTCTGGCGCTGCGTCACGCGGGTGTAGATGGCGATCATCCTGCGATGCAACGCGCGGTCCAATGGCTCCTGCGCGAACAGATCTTCACAGGTGGCGATTGGCAGGTACGCTGTGGTCCTGTGGACTGTGGCGGCTGGGCCTTCGAATTCGCAAACGATATCTATCCAGACATTGACGACACGGCAGTTGTCGTCCTCGCCTTGCTCGAAGTCGGACCAGAAGCCGTGGTGCAAACCGCTGTGGATCGGGCCACACAGTGGGTACTGGCGACACGATCGAGCAATGGAGCCTGGGGAGCATTTGATAAGGACAATACGCGTGAGCTCGTCTACCGTCTGCCCTTCGCCGACTTCGGGGCGCTATTAGACCCGCCCACGGAAGACGTTACGGCTCACGTGCTGGAAATGCTGGCCCATGTAGATGCTCCCTGCAAACAGCAGATCATGCATGAGACCCTCAGCTACCTGCGCCATACGCAGCGGTCAGACGGCTCCTGGTTCGGTCGCTGGGGAGTCAATTACATCTACGGAACGTGGTGTGCCATCTCGGCACTCACGGCGCTATGCGATAACGAGTATCCGATACAGGACATGATAGATAGGGGAGCCGAATGGCTACTCAGGCATCAGAATAGCGATGGCGGCTGGGGCGAGTCCTGCTACTCCTACGAAGATAGCTCTTTTGCAGGCATCGGACGCAGCACGCCTTCACAAACCGCATGGGCAATCTTAGCGCTACAACTGGCAGGGCTGGGCCAACATACTGCCTGCCTACGTGGTTTGACGTATCTTCGCGATACGCAGGTAGATGGCACCTGGGAAGAGCAGGAGCATACGGGAACGGGCTTCCCACGCGATTTCTACATCAAGTATCATCTGTACCGTCACATATTCCCGACTATGGCGCTGGCCGGGGCATGTAACAGGGAATAAGAAAGATTGCTGATGATTTCAGATCTGCTCAACAGATATTCTTATGCAAGAGAAGCTATCACGCATAAAGAGTATGATTACATCTATCTATCGCCGCATCTGGATGATGTGGCGTTCTCATGTAGTGGGACTATTTGCGCTCATACAATGCAGGGCTTGCATACGCTGGTAGTAACGCTTTTTGCGGGCGACCCTCAACCACCGTTTTCCCCGTTAGCACGAGCCTGTCACCTGCTCTGGCAGGTACCTGAGGGCACGCCCCCCTATCACATGCGCAAGCTGGAGGACGAACAGGCGATGACGGCATTGGGCGTTGATTATGTCTGGCTGAACTGGCTTGAGGTCATTTATCGCCTGCCCGACCTCACTGATTTCAGCGATATTAACACCTATCATGCCAACGATCCTCTTCAGCCCATGCTGCGCCAATGGCTTGGGGATGTGCATGCAACCTATCCGCGAGCGACAATTGTTGTGCCGCTCGCGATTGGAGGACATCAAGATCACCGCATTCTTTTCCAGGCGGCTCGCGATGTACTTGAGCATGAGACGCTACTCTTCTATGAAGATTTCCCTTACATTGCTTACCTCCCAGAAGAGGCAAAGGATCTGGCACGCTCTCACCATCTCACGCCTCTTGAGGTAGACATTTCTCATTGCCTGGAACAACGCATTCAGGTTGCTGGCTTCTACCAATCGCAGCTTGCGATGCTCTTTTCTCCTCCATCCTCTTTTCGAGATATGATACGTGAGTATGCACGCGTGGGCGAAACGCCTCGCTTTGTCGAGCGCTATTGGAGATTCGCCCGGTAACGGCCATCTGCTGGCCGTCAACAGGCTGATCATCTCGCACAGAAGGTCGCTTGAACTTGCACTAAGAAGAATAATAGCGCCCTTTCCACTCCGTACCCACCTTCCGGTAATGCCAGCGGATCGAGTTCAACAAAATCAAGCATCCCAGGATGACGGCAAGCGGGTGGAAGAAGCAGAGGAACAGTGTCAGGAGCTTCTGAGATCGCGTAAAGCGTAGGGCGAGAACGAGACGCATCAGGACAGCCATGCCGTAGCAACCGAGAGCAAGGAGGATTAGCAGAAGGGGCAGAGATATCACCAGCGATACCAGAAGCAACAGAGGTGGCACAACAAATAGTGTAATATCGAATAAAATGATCAGCAGCGCGGCAAGTAATGAGTAATCGTAAAATGCGAAAAAAGTCTTCGAGAAGCCAGTCCATGTATTGGCGAAAGAAGTGTACATATGGCAATAAATCATATCAAACGCGTCTACGAAAGCGATGCGATAGCCTGCGGCTTTCACAGCACGGGCCAGCGAAACGTCCTCTAAAATACGCCCCTTGATTGCCTCGTGTCCCCCGGCAGCGGCATATGCCAGGCGGCGAAAGCAGAGCAAGGGTCCATTGCCAGCGGCCAGAATCGGCATTGGACAGCGACGCATGAGGGTCAGGGGCAAGAGCGTGAAGACGCGGAAGCAGAGCAAGGGCATAATCAGGCGCTCTCCGATGCCCTTGAGTCCATACTCCGACTGCGCCGTCAGCAGATCGACATCGAGGCGGCGCATACAATCAATAACCGCACGCACAGTCTCCGGCGCATGAACGGTATCAGCATCGGTGAAGAAGAGATACTCTCCCCGGGCATGTTGGGACAACTGGTGGCAGGCAAAATTTTTCCCCACCCAGTTTGCTGGTAGGGGTTCTCCCCGCAAAAGTCGCAAACGGCCCTTTTGCGTCGGCGCTAATTCATCGATGATACACTGAACAATCGCCGCCGTTGCATCACTGCTCCGATCGTCAAGCACCAGTACTTCCAGCCGCTCATACCGTTGTCCGATCAAAGAGTAGACACAGGTCGCGATATGCGCCTCCTCGTTGCGTGCCGGGACAAGGAGAGAGACAACGGGATCAGCCGATGTATTTCCTCTCGCTGTAGCGTGCAAGCGGTGAAAGCTCAGCAAATTAAGCAGGAGATGCACAAATAGAAGAAACAGAATACCAGCGATAGCAACAAACATGACTACAAGAAATGCCATTATGACTCCAGCGGAAAGTTGCTCGCATATAAGAGCTTTTTCGCCTGTCAAAAAACAGGTGTAAGAACGTGGACATACACGCCCAAAAGCGAGTTTCAGGGAAAGCGTCGTAGAATATCCCGGGAATATTTGCCAACGCCGCCTGGTTTCTATTCACAGTAGTTCTTTCTATTTTGAGTATACTCTTTGAACCTACATGTAACGATACCGCTACCTATAACGTGCCACCTGGAGTGACGCATTCTCTCATAAGCAGAGAAAGAATGGTCACGCTATGAGGATGTTCTAAAACCATGAGTAGTTCTATCTTATATCAATCATACAAACAATGAAGAATGGAGTTTCGTAATGTCCTCTAAGCTCACACTAGACTCTGAAGAAAGGAAGAACACTTCTCGCCTCTCAATCCGTAACCAGTTAACACTAAATGTCTTATGGTTCTCTATCAATCTACAATATGCGGCTCTTTTGCCGGTGGTCATTCCACTCCAGATTTTGCTCTTTGTGCCGAACCAGCAGGTGGGCAATGCTCAGCAAGCGACCTTTCTAGGTTGGCTCTCGACAGTCGCCTCCGTTATTTCTCTCTGCATGCCGCCAGTGATAGGGACGCTCTCAGATCACACCGTCGGGGAATTTGGTCGGCGACGTCCCTATATCGCCATCGGTGGTCTCTTATTGATCGGCAGCACGGTTTTTCTCGTTTCCTCCTCGACAATTGCGGTTTTTCTCGTTGGACTCTCGCTCCTGCACCTGGGCAATAATGTGCTTACGCCTGCCTATCAAAGTCTTGTGCCGGACCTTGTGCCGAAAAAACAGCGTGGAGAAGCTTCGGGATATGTGGGAGGAATGACGATTCTTGGGAGCGCTACCAGTCTGGGTCTGGCGGCGTTGCTTCTGGGCGGCATCAATCAGAACTCCTACAATAAAGATGTGCTTCGTTCTTATATCAGCATTTACTATATTCTCGGGGCGGCGGCTTTACTTGTGGCGACGATTATTACCCTTATGTTTGTGCATGAAAAGCCTTTTCACACGGAGCGCGAGGCGGAGCCATGCTTCCAGAACGGGACGAAAGAGACGTTTTTCTCTCGATTTGCGTGCTGGTTTGCACAGGGCTGGAAGGCTCCCTGGCGCTCGTATAACTTTGTCGTGGTATTTCTGACCCGTTCTTCCATCATGATGGGTCTCGCGTTGTTCATGACCTATATTGAGTATTACTTTGCCCGCGTCCAACATTTCACGAATTTTGTGCAAATCACAGCTTCTGTGGCGGTGCTGGCACTGGGTGGTGGAGTTGTGAGTGGGATCGTGTTTGGAGTGCTCTCCGATCGTTTAAAGCGACGTGCGCCGGTAGTCTGTGCCGCGACGCTTTGTATGAGCGCAGCCTCTTTAGCGTTTGTCGTGACGCCCTCTCATCTGATCAACTGGCTCTGGCCGCTGGGCGTGCTCTTTGGTCTGGGCTATGGGGCCTATATGAGCGTCGATTGGGCGCTATCGGTCGATGTCTTGCCATCGCTAAAAGAAGCCGGGGAAAGCCTGGGTATGTGGAATGCGACCATGAACTTACCGGCCATCATTGCTCCACTTCTTGGCAGCCTCATCATCAACGTTGCGAACCAGTTCGGAGCAATCGAGCTAGGGTATCGTATGGTCTTCATGACAGCAACGCTCTTTCTCATCGTAGCAGCGGTATCCGTACTACGCGTGCGCGAATCCAAAATAGCGATCCAGCAACAATGATCACTTTCTTCCCAGGGGAAGCGAGGGCGCATTGCCATAGCGCCTGAGCAGTTCTGTGCGCGACATCCATGCCTCTTGCGGATAGGTTCCGTACGTCGTTCCCTGACGAAGACGTGCGTCACCGCGTCGATGATAGAGCACCAGCAGGCCCGCCATAAAGAAGCGTTCCAGCGAGGCGAACATGCGCTGGGGACGCTCCCGCAGCGTAAATCCCAGGCGCGGAGCCACACGATATAACAACGACGTGCCACATATCGCCAGTGGCTCGCCCGGGAAATCGGGCTCCTGCACCCAGCAGGCAAGCGCTTTCAGATTTTGCGCCGTGATCTGCAAATGCCGCCATGCCGCAACCTGCTCTTCCATTTCGAGAAATGCTTGATTGCGGAAATGCAGTTCGAGAATGGGATCGCCCTTGCCAATGTGTGTTCCATCAGGCAGATCAATTGCCTTGCCTGTATAGTGCACGAAACGTACCTCTAATAAACGATATGGCGCATGAGGAACAGGCTGGAGATGCCAGAGCGCGTGCGTAATGCGTTCCCAGAACGGCCAGAAGAGGAGAAATCCACGCGCCTTTCCTGCTCGCGTTTGAAACGCAAGTTTCCAGCCGATGGGAATCTTGCGCAGAGCCTGATCGGTCCCCAGCGGATCAGGATAACTTTTCTTCTGTTCACGCACAAAGAGCACCCCGATAGCCGCAACGACAAGAAAGAAGGTTGCCGTGGCGAAGATCAAACGATAGCCTAGAGCAGTCGAGCCATGATGCTGAAGCAGCGTGATAATCACGCTGCCCAGCAAAGGCGCGATAACGGTAGGTAAGGTTGTAGAGGCGTTCGATAAGCCTAAATCTTTTCCTGCCGTCTCACTGGAGGGTAAGACGTCGATCGACAGGGCCCAATCGACGCTCATATAGGCCCCATAGCCCAGACCAAAGAGCACACCCAGCGGCCAGAGCGGGATATCGCCCGGAAAAATCACAAAAGCGAACGCCGCCAGCGCCATACAAGTCATTGCCAGGCTTACCAGAGGGACGCGTTTTACATAATCAGAGAATATACCCAGGAGGAGTGCACTGAAAATAGCGCCAAGCAAGGCCAGAACCGCAATAGTAGCAGTAGCCTGTACAAAATTGGTGATATGTGCCACATTCGCAAGATAGTATTCAATAAAAGTCATGAAGAGAGTCAGACCCATCATCACCGCTGCGCGCGTCAGAAATACGATAGTAAAGTTATACTCGCGCCAGGGCGTCACCCAGTTGTGCACAAACCACTCATGAAACTGAAACTTGAGCTTCGACTCCATCTGTGCAAGCGTGATATGTTTCCGAGAGAAAGGGACTTCGCGCACACCGACTACCGTAATGATGACGGCAATCAGCAGGATAGCAAGGGTGCTGGCATAATAGAGCACGGCCCCTTTCTGGATAATACCTATTCCGGTGGAGCGTAAGTTGACCTGCGCGAAAAGCCATGCAGCGAGAGCGAGACTCCCTACTTTGCCCAGGATGGTCATGAAACCCATATAGCCTGATGCAGCTCCCCGCTGCTCATCTGGCACAAGGTCCGGCGTCAATCCCTGGTAGCCTGCCGTAATGCTATTGACCCCGACAAGCATGACACCCAGACCGATCATCAGCATGGCAAGGCTACTGGCTTTGATGAGGACCGGAGCAGAGATCATCGTGATAATGGCCCCCACGATGATATAGGGACGTCTGCGGCCAAGCCGTCCTGGTGTGAAATCCGAGATCAGACCGATCAATGGTGGTATAAATAACGTGATGATCGCTCCTAACACGGAAAACCACGCTAAAGCGGTGACCTGCTCTGCGTTCCCCACCTGCCCATGGGCCATAAAAAGCAGAATCTGCGTGGGCACCACAATTGGCAGGAGGGCCGACGATGGCAGGTTGAGCGCAAACCACAAAAGACTAAGCACAAGTTGCCCACGAAGTGTGAGACGATGCGGCGGTGCATTTCCGTTCACGGTAGATCACTTACTCCTTCGCTGAAGAATTGGCCTGTTCGCTAACGATATACAGTTTCCATGATTCTCTGGGAATCATCTTACTTGTGTAACGACTCTCTCTTTCTTCACGTATACTTTCATAGAGAAATTTTCCTGGTGGCAGCACAGGTTTAACGGTTGACCTGTTGAATTATCAAGGTGGTAACAAAATTTTCCCTCTATTATGAATATTACTTGCACTACCATAGACCAACCATACGGCCAGGAGAAGCCAGATACCCCTCGTTTTCTCATTACATTGGATGTAGGAATAGGTGACGCCGTCGCAATAGGGCTCAGCGCAATAGATCAGCTTGTGGCCCATGACCCCTTTGCCGCGGGGACAATAGACGTGCTTTGTAACAGGCTGCAAGCGCAGATTTTTGCCCATGATCCGCGTATTAATCGGATCATTGCAACAAACAAAGTATTTTTCCCAGGAACGCACATTACGCAATGGTTAAGGGGAATTATGCTTGATCCAGAAGCGGTTCGCGTCATTCATTTTTTGAGGCAGAGATGCTATGAGGCAGTCTTTCCCAGCATAATAGCCCCTGGTCTCTACTTTCGACTCCACTCACATATACTATACCCGCGTTTTTTTGCAATGGCAAGATACCTCCTGGCATTCCGTAAGCAAGCCGACATTCATGTCACCACGGTGGTTGAGCATATGGTCAATCGCCATTTTGGGCAGCCCGCACCCAGCGTTTCCAGCAATAAGGAGATCCCTCTCTATCTCTCCGCGACCCATGTACAAAAGGCGATGAAGCTGGTGGCGACATTGAAAGCTGAGGCGGCTCTTGATAGGATAGATGGGAAGGTGTTACTGGTTGCGCCGGATACGGCTTCGGCGGTCACAAGACCGCCCATCGACCTGCTCATCGCGGCTCTTTCCAGCGTTCTCGTCGCATGTCCGAATCTGCTTATCTCTATTTTGCCAAGCTACACAGAGACCACCCGTTCTTCCTATCTGCGGGAGATTCTCAGCACGAATCATCCCCGGCGCATTTTTCTGCTGCCCGCCGAGCCGAAAATGCATCTGCTCGAGACAACGGCTTTGCTAGATCAGGCGGACATATTCATTAGCGGTGATACAGGAGTGATGCATCTGGCTGCAACCCAGAAACGATTGAGGGATGGGGATGATATGCGTTTTGCGCCGAAAAATGCGGGGAAAATCGTGGCGCTGTTCGGGGGCACGAGTCCGGGCTTCTATGGCTACAGGGGTCGCACAACGATTATAGGGCGGGGAAGAAAAGAGCAAACGGCCCTTCGACCAGGTATTTCAAAAGAATCTTACCAGCTGAAAGGCCGCAATGTATTTGACCACATCTCAGCGCAACAAATCGTAGATGGTATCCTGGTGCCATAATTGTACGAGATGTGGCCTTTTTCTATCGGCAGAGGATAGAGGGAAATACACTGTTTGTGTATTTCCCACGTGATCAAGAAGTTGGGGCTATCAGCGACTTCAAGTCGTCCCAATGTTGAGTAGCATCATTAGAAGACATTGTATCGTAATAACTATACCAGAGAATAAGACGTGGGTGTGAATTTGCTAACGTTTGCGAGAGCATATATTTCATCTGGGCAACAGTCGGATAGGGTTGTCCTGGAATATCATAGTTACTATAGCTAAATGCCTGCAACACCATTGCGCTACCTTCATTATGGGCATCGGCATAGGCCTGGACGCCAGCGGCAACCTCGCCAGTCTGCTCAAGCGTAGGATAGCCGGGCGAGTTGTCTCTGATCGGATAAAAGTCAGTCCCTATAACTTCCGCCGTATCGTAAAAAGGACTATTCCCATGCCATACGGACACGCTATGCCCGGGATTATCGATGAAGAGACGGGGATGATTGGGATCGGCTTGATGGACGACATCGGCCAGATCCGTCTTCATCTGATCGTGGTCGCTAGCGTCTACTTCGTCGCCAATATAATAGCCCCACAGGGCGGGATTATTTTTCACCAGACTCACGGCATAGGTAATAAACCCCTCATTCGAGTTACACTCGCATGTTGCGGCCAGAGCAGGAAAGTCTGAGCGCAAATTGCTGCCATTATAAAAATCGGGGTCGCTAAAGGACACAATGACTTTCATACCGACGGATTGTGCATGATCAAGGTACGTTTTCTGGAAAGCCGCATCACCAGAGAGCTGGTCATAGTCGATCACCAGTTTAAATCCCGCCGCAGCCATAGTATTCAGATGCGAAAGACAGACTGAAGGCTCATTTGGGCTGCAACTTTCATACAGACCATATCCATCAGATGGCCCCGTCGCCGGTTGCACAGGTAAGGGGCCAACGCCCTGATTGGGAGGGGTTATCAACGCCTTTAACTGAGGTGCCAATATGACCCTGCCCAGGACAAGAATGATCACAAGAAAAAGAAGTGATCCGAGCACAACCATATATTTACGCTTCATACAAAGAAGCCTCCCACATTATTCTCCTTCAGGCAGTATCATTTGAACCAGAGTATGCCAGATTTTAGCGTTCCAACCATATTCCCATATTCAGCTTCAGGGCTTGCTGGTAAACATGCGTAGCCAGGGCCACGTCTTCTATAGCCAGTCCGAAAGGATTCACGAGAATAATATCGTCAAGGTGGTTTCGTCCACCTTTGCGGCCATTGACCACATCGCCAAGTTGCGCGTCGATGCGCCGCTTGCGTTGTCCATCCTCGAGATTATCAACGAGGTCGTCAGGCCCAATGATCTGTCCTGCTCGATACATACGCCCAAGTAAACGTCTCGGGTCATTTTTGACGAGATTCCAGTCATCCACCACCACTTTCGTGGCCTGGAATACCACTTCAGGCAGAGGATCATCCAGGGAGATATTGACCAGAATCGCGCCTGGCTGCAACCAATCGAATGCGATGTAGCCAGTGGTCGTTGTTGTGACTGGTACCACCAGTTGCGCCTCTTGAATAGCTTCCTTTGCGCTGGCGGCTTCTTGCAGTTCTACGCCACGCGCCTGCAATGCCGTCGCCACTGTCGCTCTCAGGTCCGCTATTCTGGCACTACTAATATCAAATATACGGATGGAGCGCAGTTGAGGTAGCCGTTTCAAGAGCAATTCGATATGCGCCTGCGAAAGTACCCCTGCTCCAATCAGCGCGACACATTCGATCTCTCTGCCTTTGAAGAGATCAGCTGAGAGTGCGGTGACGCAGGCGGTACGCAAACTCGAGAGATAGGCCCCTTCCATGATGCAATTGATACGCACTGACGTTTTATCGTAAATCATCGTCACGCCGCTGGCACGTGGGAGCCCACGCGTCGTGTTCGAGATGTTCCCATTAATGATCTTCGTACCGGCGCTATTCAGCGATCCACCGACATAGCCCGGCATATTCAGGTTTCTTACTGACTCGCCCTTATCATTCGTCCATCCCATATAGGCTTCATCGGGCAAGAGCGTCTGACCAGAGCCATGCAAGCTGAACATGTTACGAATGACATCGACCACATCCATATCAGCACAAACTGAGATTACATCTTTTCTATTAAGATAGAGAATACCATCCTCTTGAGTATTCGTCATCAATTGCCTCCAATGTACTTATCTATACGATGTTCAGAGAGAAGAAAGAACTGGCACCTCAGTGCCGGTTCCTTCCTCCTCTATTGCAACAATAATTTTTTCGTGACCCTACCTGCTGATGAGCAAAAATGCAGGAACCAGCAGGTTAGCGAGAATACGGCGGTTTGTAAACAATATCTTGTACGGGGTCAAGATGGGACTGGGTGAGTGTCAATCCCTGCCGCTGAATCCACTCGTCGTTGAAAATGGAATTTGCGTAGTTATCGCCGCTATCGGCGCAGACGCAAACCACATCTTTCGCCTCTGGATGCGCTTGCAAGTATTTGGCACAGGCCGCAAGCACTGCGCCACTTGAGCCGCCAACCTTAATGCCAGTAGTCTCCCATAGAGCGCGACAAAAGGCAAACGCTTCTTCATCGCTCACCAGCATATGCAGGCTATACAGCTCGTTGGTGATGAAATTAGACGGCCTGGATGAACCAATGCCGGTCAACTTACGCGGAGCAGGCGGAGTGCCGAAGATCACCGATCCATGCACATCAACCCCGATGATGGTGGTCGCAGGGCTCACTTTGCGGAAGAAGCCGCCGATACCGGCCAGCGTTCCGCCAGTTGAGACCGCCACAAAAACGGCATCAACCTTCTTCTCCATTTGATTATAGATTTCGGGTCCGGTACTTCGGTAGTGAATATGCGGGTTCGCCGTGTTCATGTATTGATTGGTCCAGATATAATTCGACGAACTCTCACACAATTCGTGCACCCGTTCCAGGCGCGACAGGAGGTACCCACCATTTTCGTCAGGCTTATCGACCATTTCAATTTGCGCACCCAGCGCCTGCATTTTCGCCAGATTTTCCTGGGTGGTCTTTGGGTCAATCACGGCAAGAAACTGGTATCCCTTTAACTTGCAGAAAAAGCTCAATGCGACCCCCAGATTGCCCGAGGTTGATTCTATGACAACGGATCTTTTGTGCAAAAGACCCTGAGTTTCCAGATTTTGTATCAGTCCATAGCCGGTGCGGTCTTTCACCGAACCGGTGGGATTCTCGCTCTCCAACTTGAGGTACACTTTACGAGCAACACCATCTATCACCAGATCAATTGGTTCGACCGGAGTATTGCCCAGTTGCTGCGCCAGTTTATCCATTTCAGCGGGCGCGAGATCAGCTATTGCAGCTGCTTCCATCAAGACCTCCTTGTTTCTATTCCCACAAGAGACTGTAATACTTTTTTAGCTCTATTTTATTGAAGCCGTCTGGGCCACGTTCAGGCAGGTACGCACACGCTCAGCCAGAACGGGCAGGTGTTCAGTTCTACTGGTGATGTGATTCCCCGGGAGCATATATACTTCAACCATCTCGTCTTTCGCTTGCACGGCTTTTTGCCACCCCACCTGACGCCAGGGCTCCTCACTCGTCCAGAAGATTACCATCTTACCGATATAAAGATCAGGCGCGTAACCAGATACGGACCAGTCATAGAGATTGAGATAGTCTTGACGGAGCATTTCAATCTTTGGCATCAATACATTCAGTTTCAGGTTTAGTGACGCAAAAATCCCTTTCTTCTGCTTCTTTCCGGCTTTACCACGCTCAAGCATTTCTGAAATCTGGGAACTTTTCGTCTGTCTATAATGAGTGAATCGCATATATCTATATATGTGCTGCACACGGAGAAACCCATTAAATTGTTGTTCCTGGTTCACCTGGATGAGATTGAATAAACGATTAATTGTTCGCCGGACCGCTATGTTGCGTGCAGGTGCATCAGGATCTATCAAAAGGAGCAGGTCAACGGCCTCTCCCTGTGCCCGAAGCTGCCGGGCCATCTCATAAGCAAGTAATGCCCCATTACACCAGCCACCAAATTGATAGGGACCTTCCGGCTGCACACGACGCATTGATTTTATGTGTTCTGCTGCCATATCTTCGATTGTCGGCGGGACTCCCAGCCCCTCAAAACGATAGGGCTCAAGCAGATAAAATGGCTGTTCTGGTCCCAGCGATTTCGCCAGTTCCAGCGTATAGTAAGCGACGCCTCTCCACTCTCCGTGTAAATAGAAGAATGGTCGTCTGGACCCTCCTGTCTGCACAGGCACTACTGGTGCACGCGTCTCCTCGTGCTCTTCCTCCCCCTTCTCGATCTCCTCCGCGATCCGCTCCACCGTCGCGCCCCCAAACAACACCGATAACTCCACCCGCTTCCCACACGCTTTCTCGATCCGCCCAAACACCCGCACTGCCAGCAACGAGTCTCCTCCCAGCTCGAAGAAATCATCGCGAATCCCGATCGGCTTCACCCCCAGCATCTCTTCCCAGATCCCCACCAGCTTCCGCTCCACCTCTCCCCTCGCTGCCACATACGTCTCTCCCCCCTCTCGACTTCCTCGCTCCGGCTCCGGCAACGCCTTCCTGTCCACCTTCCCATTCCCGGTCAGGGGCAACGCTTCCAGCTCCACAAAGGCTCCAGGGACCATGTAGACCGGCACCTGCTCCTTCACGCCGCGTTTCAACTCCTCCAGCGTCCGCTTCTCCCCCTCTTTCCACACCACATACGCCACCAGCCAGTGCACGCCCGGCCTATCCTCTCTCACTTCTACGACCACATCGCGCACACCCTCCTGTGCCCGCAACACTTCCTCGATCTCTCCCAGCTCGATGCGATAGCCGCGGATCTTGACTTGCTGATCCCTGCGCCCCAGAAACTCCAGCGCCCCATCCTCCAGATACCGTCCCAGATCCCCCGTGCGGTAGAGACGTCCACTCGCCCCGCCAAATGGATCGGACAGAAACGCCTGACGGGTGCGTTCCTCGTCGCCCAGATATCCGCGCCCGACCCCGATCCCTCCCACATACAACTCGCCACTGGTCCCGATCGGCACCGGTTGCTGCCAGCGGTCCAGCACATACAGGCGCATATTGGGCACCGCCTTACCGATCGGGACACTGCGCACGCCTTCATCGGGCGGCTGATCGATCACCTGATGCGTCACATCATCGGAGCATTCCGTCGGACCATAGGCATTGAGCAGCGGGATCTGTGGATACTGCTCCAGCCAGCGACGACTGAGCTCGACGGGCAACGCTTCGCCCGTGGGGATCATCCAGCGCAAC
>DATJHM010000244.1:0-19674 GCA_035493895.1 Ktedonobacteraceae bacterium | reverse complement strand
TCGGAGACCACAAAGACCTGCTCAACCAGCGCTTTGACGTGCTCAAGCGTTCGTTCGGTGACCTGGGGCGCTCCTAATGTAGATACGAGGGAAGAGACGTGAATCGGGACCGGATGATCAGCGGAGAGGGCCTGGGACATCGCATCTGCGCCAACCGTTTCTACTCCCCAGATGCGTATGCCCGGCTTCAGCGCCTTCAGCGCAGTCGCTACGCCCGAGATGAGCGCGCCACCGCCAATACTGACCAGCACATCGGTCAGATCAGGCATATCTGCGAGAAACTCGAGGCCGAGCGTACCATGACCGGCGATAATCAAAGGATCGTCGTAAGCATGGATGTAGGTAAAGCCTTTGGCGCGCTCCTGTTCTGCCATTGCAAAGGCGATGGTCACATCTGGTGCCAGCAGGAGGTTCGCTCCATTCGCTCGCACCAGCCCGATTGAGCGTGCAGGTGCCGTTTCTGGCATGATGATGGTGGCCGAAATCCCCATCGCGTGCGCAATGCTCGCCAGCGCCAGACCGTGATTGCCGCCACTGACCGTCACGAGACCGGCTGCTCGTTCGTTCTCAGAGAGCGATAAGATCTTATTGATAATCCCTCTTGGCTTGAAGCAGCCGGAAGATTGCAGGGTCTCGAGCTTGAGCGCAACCGGCGCGCCCAGATAATTGCTCAGGCCAGGGCTTTTCACACTCGGCGTCTTGAGGATGTATCCCTCAATCGTCTGTTGCGCTTCGCGTATCTGTTCTAGGGTAATTCGCTGATTCGTCATGAGCGTGACACCTCGAAAATTCTTGTAGCAGGCACAGTATACCGTTCTCCTCCTATTGTCGTGGTAAGCATAGTATGGCACAAGAGCCAATAAGACGAGAATGTCGCCAGCCATTGAGATCAGATTGCATGTATACCCATTCGCGTTGCAATACGTGGTAACCACATAAATATTATTTTCCCTTCCAACTTGCTATGTTTCTTCTATTTATTGCGAATAGTCGAGTTTTCTGTAAAAAAAGTCGAGTTTCCTTATCGCTTTCCATCCATGAAGCGAGCCTCGTGTACAGGGAAAAAGGGGGAGGAGCGCATACTCATAGTAGACTGCCTATCGATTTGTATGCTACAATATTTACCTATATGCATAAAGAAAAGAGAGTTCAGGAGAGATCTAATAGATGTTGCTATTCGGAAAGCAAGCTGAATATTTATTTAGAGGAAAACTCCTTCTCTTTTGATAAAAAAATTCTCATGGGAGTATATGTATGCTGGAACAGGATAAAAAACCAAAGACCACCATGCAAAACGTGGCCTCAGAATTGCTTGAACTGGGCTCTCGCGTGATGCCGTTTAGCAAAGAGAGCGTCACCAAAGCCCCACGTATTCGTGAGGCAAAAGTCGTGAAGAGTGTTTGCCCCTATTGTGCTGTCGGTTGCAGCCAGAACGTCTATGTCAAAGACGGCAAAGTCATTGACATTGAGGGCAATCCAGATAGTTTCATCAGTGAGGGGAAGCTCTGCCCAAAGGGCTCAGCCACGTTCCAATATACCGTAAACTCCAGCCGCGTGACACAGGTGCTCTATCGTGCGCCTTATAGCGACCATTGGGAAGTGAAAACGCTGGATTGGGCGATGGACAAGATCGCTCAGCGGGTCAAAGATGCTCGTGATGAAACATTTGTGGAGACGCTTGAGGACGGACGTATCGTCAATCATACCCTGGGTATCACGTCCCTGGGAGGCGCAACCCTCGATGTCGAAGAAAACTATCTCATTAAAAAGCTTTTCGCTGGTGGGTTAGGGATCTCCGGGATTGAGAACCAGGCCCGCATATGACACAGCTCCACAGTACCCGGTCTGGGTACATCACTCGGTCGTGGTGGTGCCACTTCGCCGCCAACTGATCTTATTAATAGCGATAGCATTCTGATCATGGGCAGTAACATGGCAGAAGCGCATCCGGTTGCCTTCCGCAACGTGATCAGGGCTAAAGAGCTCGGTGCAAAAGTTATTCATATCGATCCTCATTACTCGCGCACCTCGGCGCTGGCTAATCTGTACGTGGCAACACGTGCTGGTTCCGACATCGTCTTCTTAGGGGCGATGATTCGCTATATCCTCGAACAGAACGCGTACTTCCATGAGTACGTTGCCAGCTACACCAATGCGGCGATGCTCGTCAGCGAAAACTTCATTGATGCCGAGGATTTACACGGCATCTTCTCTGGCTATGACGCTGAGACGGGTACCTATCCCGATATCAGTAGCTGGGACTACGAACGCGACGAGTATGGCAAGCCGAAAACTGATCCTACCCTGCAACATCCACGCTGCGTATTGCAGGTGTTGCGACGCCACTACGCACGCTACACGCCCGAAATGGTGGAGAGCGAGTGCGGTGTGCCCCAGGAAACCTTCCTGACGGTCGTGAAGACCTTGATTGAGAACTCCGGTCGCGAACGGACAACCGCGCTTGTCTATGCCGTCGGCTGGACACAGCAGTCAAAGGGACCACAAATTATTCGTGCTGGCTCAATGCTGCAATTGTTGCTGGGCAATATCGGTCGTCCCGGTGGTGGCGTTCTCGCGTTACGCGGGCATGCCTCGATCCAGGGCTCGACGGATGTCCCGACCCTCTATGATCTGCTTGGCGGGTATATGCCGCAGCCAGCTGCATTACTCAACGCCATCCCAGAAACGCAGCAGGCTCCCAACGTAACTGCGTGGGCGAAGGATCATGGTAAGCAAACCTATAAACATTCGCAGCAGACCCTGGCAGAATATATTCATGTCAACGGCAAAAAGACTGGCTGGTGGTCGAATATGCCAAAGTATATGGTCAGCCTGCTCAAATCCTGGTATGGAGATGCTGCAACTGCCGAGAACGACTGGGGCTATAACTGGCTGCCGAAGATTACCGGCGACCATTCCCACGTCACGATGGCATATGACATGGTGGATGGCAAAGTTAAAGGCCAATTCTTGTTTGGTCAGAACCCTGCTGCTGGCAGCACCGATTCGCGCATGATGCGGAGAGCATTGGCGCAACTCGACTGGATGGTTGTCCGTGACCTCTATGAGGTCGAGTCTGCAGCTTTCTGGTATAAAGGTGTTGAGGAGGTTGATCCAAAAACGGTCAAGACCGAAGTCTTCTTCGTGCCAGCGGCCGCCTCTACGGAGAAAGAGGGCAGCTTCACCAATACGCAGCGCGTCATTCAATGGCGCGATAAAGCCATTGAGCCGTCTGGAGATGCCCGTTCAGATCTCTGGTTTGTCTACGAGCTGGGCAAACGCCTCAAGGCGCTCTATGCTGATAGCACAGAAGCGAAGGATCAGCCCATTCAGAATCTCGCCTGGGACTACGAGTTCGAGGAAGTGAAGGATGGTGCGCTACCGTTTGGTACTGAGCCCGATGCGTTGCTTGTCCTCAAAGAGATGAATGGTTTCTATGGTACGCAGAAGGATGAGCATGGAGAGATCAAAAAGTACACTATCCATAACGCACCACATGTGCCTGCCTTTGTCGATTTGAAGGATGATGGCAGTACCGTGTGTGGTTCGTGGATCTATACAGGGGTCTATCCCGAGCCCGGCAGAAATCTGGCGGCCTCGCGTATCTCTGATGGTGGTACCAATCTGGAGTGGGGCTTTGCCTGGCCTGCGAACCGACGTATCCTCTACAATCGCGCCTCAGCTGATCCACAGGGTCGTCCGTGGTCCGAACGCAAGAAATACGTCTGGTGGGATGAAGAGCAGAAGAAATGGGTTGGCAAAGACGTACCCGATTTCCCGGTGACGAAAGCGCCCGATTATCGTCCAGCACCGGATGCGACCGGCATGGACGCAATCTCGGGAACCGATCCGTTTATTATGCAGGCCGATGGTCGTGGCTGGCTCTACGCGCCAACCGGGCTCAAAGATGGACCATTGCCTACGCACTATGAGGCCATCGAATCGCCGCTGCTCAATGCCCTGTACAAGCAGCAGAGCAATCCAGCCGCCAAATATCACAGAGATAGGAAAGAGAATCCGCTGTCACCGCCGGGCAATCCCGACTATCCCGTGATCATCACGACATATCGATTGACAGAACACCACGTCAGCGGACCAATGTCCCGCTGGATGCCCTGGCTCAATGCCTTGCAGCCTGCCCTGTTTGCCGAGTTGAGTCCCGAATTGGCGGCTGAACGCGGCATCCAACCGGGGGGCTGGCTGGTGATCAGCACGCCGCGTGGCGAGATCGAAGCGCGTGCCATGGTGACGCGGCGCATGCAACCATTGCGTATGCGCGGCCGTGTCATTCATCAGATTGGTGTGCCATTCCACTGGGGCTTCCAGGGGCGGGCCACCGGGAGCATCACGAACGATCTGGCACACGCCGCCCTGGAGCCAAATGTCAGTATTGAAGAAGCAAAAGCTTTCACCTGCAATGTCCGTCCAGGACGGCTTCCATAGAGGGATAGGAGAGAGAGAATGGTCGTAGCAAATGGGCGATTAAAACCATCGCCCATTGCCAGTGCGGCAAAAGAGATTACCCAGCTGTTCAAACCGCTGAAAAAGGAAGCGCCGCTTCCATCTCAGCCTGCTATGGGTTTTTTTACCGATACCAGCGTTTGTATCGGTTGTAAGGCCTGTGAAGTGGCCTGTAAACAATGGAACGAACTGCCCGCCATTGATCCCATGTGGACCGGTACCAGCTACGATAATACGCAGCGGCTCGGGGCCACCACGTGGCGGCACGTTCAGTTTATTGAGAAAATTGAGCGCCGTGTCCCAAAAGAGCTGAACGTCATACAACCAGTGCCCGCAACAACCGCGACATCTGGACCGATGCCCAGCCTGCCTTTATTTGACAGTGCGTTTGCTGACACCAAAACGCTCAATGCAACCTTGAATGCCATGGACTCCCTGGTCGAAGCCGATTCGCAGCCAGATGGTACAGCGTTGCCTTTCTTTAACACTGATCGCTGGCTCATGCACAGTGATGTCTGTAAACACTGCCGTCATGCGCCTTGCCAGGAAGCGTGTCCAACCGGCGCGATTATTCGCACGGAGTTCGATACGGTATATGTGCAGCAAGATATCTGTAACGGTTGTAGCTACTGTAATCTTGCCTGTCCATTTGGGGTGATCGAGCACAGCCATGAAGCCGGAAATGATGGCACATCGCACAAATGTACGCTCTGCTATGATCGTATGAAAGATGGAATTACACCGGCATGCGCCAAGGCGTGTCCGACAGAGTCAATTCAATTTGGCAACGTCGAAGAACTGCGGCAGCGTGCGCGAGATCGTGTGGGACTGCTGCACGAGCGCGGCCTGAAAGAGGCGCGCCTCTTTGGCGCGGATGACGAGGTCCTCGAAGGGGGACTCAACTCGTTTTTCCTTTTGCTCGACGAGCCTGAAGTCTACAATCTGCCGCGCAACCCATTGCGTCCGATCAACAACGTGATTCCCACATCGTTGCACGTAATTGCCGCTGCCGCGCTGATGGGTATTGCAGGCATTCTTGCTTTCAGGAAAGGCTAAAGAGTAGGTAACTTTATGGAGAATTCTCGTGTCTCCCATGCGGAGACACCCTATAGAGATGAATATCAGGGTACACCTGAACATACTCCCTATGAGCGGATGCTGGCAAAACTGGCGATCCTGACCACAGGATATACGCCTGATCCAGCAAAAGAGCTTGAGGAGAAGTCCTATTATGACTATCCTTCGCTCAAAAGTCATGCCTGGGGCTGGGAGATTATCTGGTACTTCTTCCTGGGTGGTCTGGCGGCTGGCAGTTATGTCATTGCCAGCATTGCCTCTTTCTTTGGCTCAAAGGAAGATCGCCAGGTGGTACGCTTCGGCTACTATCTCTCGCTACTGACCGTCCTGGCCTGTCCGATCTTGCTGATCAAAGACCTGGGACGTCCCGAACGCTTTCTGCATATGTTTCGCGTCTTTAAGTTCAAGTCACCCATGTCGGTGGGAAGCTGGGGACTGACCGTCTTCTCGATTTTCGGCACGCTGACCGTGGCTATTCAGGCCGCGCGCGATGGTCTGCTTGGCAGATGGTGGGCTGTACGACTGCTCGCAAAGATGCCACAAAAGCTGATCGCCGTTCCGGGTACGCTGCTGGCAACCTTCGTTGGTGGCTATACCAGCGTCCTGCTTTCAGCCACCAGCATCGCAGTCTGGAATCGCAGCCGCATGCTTGGCGTCGTTTTTGTCGCTTCGGCCTTCTCATCCGGCACGGCCCTGACGTCTCTGGTCTTGCGCGTTGTGGGCGCACCCGCCTCAGCACTGCACAAGCTGGAAAAGTTTGAGTGGTTCTGCATGCTGATCGAGATCGTTGGCCTGCTGGGTTTCCTGCGCCAGACGGGGCGGGCATCCAAAGCGCTGGTCGGTATAGGACCTGAAGAGAAGGGCCGCACATTCTGGCCTTTCATGTTTGGTGGCGGTCTGGTCCTGCCCTGGCTCCTGACCAGCATTGCATTGCTGGCCGGGAAGAAGAAGCATCACAGTGGAAGCAAAACCAGGCGCGGTGGCTTTGGCCTGCTGATCGCCCTGATTGCGTTGATCGGCGGCTACTTTCTGCGCAAAACGGTGGTCGAGTCTGGTCCAGTCTCCGGCGATGACGCGCGTACTTCATTGTGGAACGCGAGACGGTAACGTTCATCGATTGCATGTGGCGGGGGTCTTGAGGAAGAAAAACAAGAGAAGAAGAAGACGGTATGTACAATAACGATGTACATACCGTCTTCTTCTTCTCTTGTTTTATAATGGCATTTCCATGCCCAGAGCCGCCAGAACCTCAGCTAGCAGATGGGGCCTGCTATCCAGATCAATCTCCTCGATCAACTCGTCTTTGACCGTGAAATCCATATGATGGAGAGGAAGCGCGATCCTGATCCCGGTAGGCGGAATTACGGGCAGTTCTGCGATGAAGAGATCGCCCGTATGCGTTCCGCTGATCTGGATGGCAAAATGGACCTGTGTCCTCTGGTTCCGCGTTGGATGCTCGTTTAAGAAGCTCGCCTGAAAGGACCAGTCTGGTATAGCGCGCATCATGGCCTGCATAAAACGAAGGGACGACGCTTTCCCTATCGGTTGTGGCAGCAGATTTCGGCAGACCACGTTCTCGGCGAGGCAAGAGGACAGCTTCTCGACGTCGTTGCTTTCCCAGGCTGCTATGGCGGCTCTGGCAGATGGCGTTGCTGACATCGAAGACCTCCTTTCTGCTAGCAAGCAGTACCAGACAGTGAATAGTCGGTCCATTACTCTATTCTATAAGCATTGCAGACGAACTAATCAACCTCTTCCAACTCCAGGTACACCTTTAAATAAATCTCTCGTACTGTGAAGGAAACTCCAATGCTTTCCAGATCGATCACATCATCTTCCTGTTCATACAATGCGTCCTTCCAAAGAAACGTTCCAATACGATGATAATGCTTCACCTGACAACGACGAGAGTCAACGAGCAAAATTTCCTGGATCGTAGAATAACGCTGATACGCTTCAAGCTTTTCGGTTTTATCCGCTTTCTCTGTGGAAGGAGACATCACCTCAACAACCACACCAGGAGCCTCTAATGCCTTTTTTCGTGTCCAATCAGCCGGATCGCACGAAACAGAAACATCTGGATAATACAGACGGTTTTCCGTAAGCTGTAAAGCCGCATCAGATGAATAGACGTTACACTCTTGTGAACGCAAAGCAACACCCAGTAAGATACCAATATTCATTGCTATTTGTGCATGGGCAGGACTCCCACCCGTCATCAGACGAATATCACCATCAATATACTCGTACTTATACTCAGGAAATGCTTCAACCAGACGCCAATACTCATCAACTGTATATTTATGCTGCGGATCAAACATTTTCACCTCTCCTTTACCACCTTTCGCAAAAGCCCTAAACATACTCAGAAAACAATAGTGCCCTTACACTAAGCATAGCACATTCTTTGAAGAGACAAAATAGCCAGACCTATGTCCAATTCTCTGTAGAGACGCGGCTTGTCAGCGCCGGGGTCGGCTATCCACTTGACAATCAAAGGATACGTGTATATACTCTTAATTATGGAAAAGGAAACACCTCACATCGAAGCGAACACGTTGGCCGAAGTTGCGCGTAGCTGTCTCTGCCTGGGCGTGCGTCAGACCGCACGCGTCATCACGCAAGTGTACGATGACATTCTCCAGCCAAGCGGGTTGCGCACGACACAATTTAATCTGCTGGTCGCCGTCGCGTTAGCGCAGGAGATGCCGCTCACCCGTCTGGCAGAGATACTACTTATGGATCGCACGACCCTGGCGCGGAACCTGAAGCCGCTGGAACGTCAGGGGTTGCTCGCTATCGAGACCGGGATGGATCGGCGTGTCCACTTAGTCAGGATGACGTCGCACGGACTCCAGATTTTGCAAGAGGCTCTTCCTTATTGGAGGCAGGCGCAAGAACAGGTCAAAGCGCGTCTGGGGCAGGAAGAATGGGATACCTTTTCGGCTCATCTGCAAGTCGCGATGGCGCGTATTCCATCCTCGTAGTGTTTCTTTTTTTGTGAAAATAGGTGTATATACTCCTTTTCCTCAGGGGAATGCCCGGAGGAGTGCAAAGATAGCATCAGGTACTTTTTGTCTACTCAAAGCATAGAGCTATGTGAAAAGGATGTGATTATGACTTCTCTTTCTGATCACCCGACCGTGAAAGCGTTTCAGGCAAAGCAGGCAGTGTCTGCTCAACAATCGCCTGTCTCGTCTCTGGATGCGAACTGGTTACGGACGCTATGTCTGGAGGCGGGAGCAGACGATGTGGGCTTTGTCGAGGCCGATCGTCCCGCGCTTGCGGATCAGCGTGCTGACATCTTGAAGCTCTTTCCCCCGACTAAAGCCTTGATCAGTCTGGTTTTGCGCATGAATCGCGAGAGCATTCGCAGTCCTGCCCGCTCGCTTGCCAATCTTGAGTTTCATCATGCCGATTACCGGCTTGAGGAGATCGCGCGTGAGATTGTCGCATCTCTGGAGAAGCAAGGGGTGCGCGCATTGAATCCCGCGGTTGGTTTTCCCATGGAGGTGGACCGCTTGCCCGGCAAGACCTGGGTGATCTCGCATAAGCCGGTTGCTGTGGCGGCTGGCCTGGGGCAGATGGGGATTCATCGCAACGTGATTCATCCCCGCTTAGGCAACCATATCCTGCTCATGACGATTCTGCTCGATGCGGAAGTGACGGAGTACAATCGACCGATCAATTATAATCCCTGCCTGGAATGCAAGCTGTGTGTGGCGGCCTGTCCGGTGGGCGCGATCGGGGCAGATGGGCAGTTCAATTTTTCCGCCTGCTATACGCACAATTACCGTGAGTTCATGGGCGGATTTACTGATTGGGTCGAGCAGGTTGTCGAGAGTAAAGATAGAGCGGAGTATCGCGCAAAAGTCACGCCTGCTGAGTCTGCGTCAGTGTGGCAGAGCCTTTCTTTTGGCGCTAACTACAAAGCGGCTTATTGTATGGCTGTATGCCCGGCGGGTGAAGATGTGATCGGGCCATTCCTCACCGAGCGTAAGGCGTTTCTCAAGGAGGTCGTGCGCCCCTTGCAGGAGAAAGTCGAGCCGGTCTATGTCACGCCGGGCTCGGATGCAGAGGCATATGTGGCGCGCCGCTTTCCCCATAAAACGGTCAGGCGGGTTGGCAATGGTCTGGGGGGCCGTCAGACTTCGATTAGCAGCCTTCTTGTGGGGTTGCCACGTGTGTTTCAACGTGAGCAGGCGAAAGATCTGGATGCGACCTACCGCTTTACTTTTACGGGGAAAGAGAAACGCCAGACGACGATTATCATCAAGCAGAAAACGCTTCAGATATTGGATGGTCATGTGGGCACGCCCGATATCGCGATTCAGGTGGATAGTCAGACCTGGCTCGGGATCGTGGCAAAGCAGCAATCTATTTTCTGGGCGTTGCTGCGTCGGAAGCTGCGTATCAAAGGCAACCCACGACTCCTGCAAGCATTCGCACGGTGTTTTCCGTCGTAGGAAAGTATTGCTCTTGACATAGGCGTCAAGTGAAGCAACCAGATCCCATTGTAGAGGCGGGATGTATCTCCGCCGGGGACGGTCACCGACCATCTTCGCCCTGTCAGGTCGCGTATGGCCGAGGCGTTGGCGGAGATACACCCCGCCTCTACAACGACGATGGATCGGTTTCTTCCCTTCACTTGACGCCTCCTCTACTCTTATTCCTTTTTCCTAGTAAGAGGCCTCCTCACGATGCAGTATGCGTTTCTTATATCCATGTGCTGCGAGCATTAGCCCCACAATGACGTGAGAAATTTCAGCTTTTCGAGCATCTGATAGCTTTCGCCACCCTCATGATTGTTGTAGGGCCAGACGTTGATCTCTTTCTGCCCGGCATAGTGGTTGTACGCGGCAAAGACCGTCGAGGGGGGACAGATATCGTCCATCAATGCGACTGAGAAGAGCGCGCGAGCACGGGCGCGCGTGGCGAAGTTGACGCCATCGAAATATGCGAGGGTAGAGAAAACCGTGTCAATGTTGTCGCGATGGATGTGGCAATATCTGGCGATCTCCTGATAAGGTGCGCTATTGGTAATCTGCGTTGCTCGCTGATAGTGGCAGAGAAAAGGCACATCGGGCATTGCGGCCTGAACGCTGGGATCGAGTCCACTCACGGCAAGCGCAATACCACCACCCTGGCTTCCCCCGCTGACCGCGATACGCTGAGGATCGATGGCGTCGTGCGCTCTGGCCGCTTCGACGGCACGCACGGCATCGGAGAACACGCGGCGATAATAATAGGTGTGAGGATTGAGAATGCCACGGGTCATAAAGCCGGGAAATTGAGGATTGGAGCCGTCCGGTTCGCGATCGGGCGTATCACCGCGACGCCAGGAACTGCCCTGCCCACGCGTATCCATGATCAAATGGGCAAAACCAGCGCTACTCCACGTGAGCCAATCGATAGGAAATCCTCTACCACCACCATAGCCGATATATTCCACAACACAGGGCAAAGGCTCGTTGCGCTGGGCCGGGAGGAGCAGCCAACCTTTAATGGGTTGCCCATCATAACCATTGAAGGTCACATCGAAACTTTCGACGGTCCGCAGATGATAATTTGCAGATTCAAAGCGTGCCTCAAGCGGATACTGGCGTACGGCGTGCAGTGTCTCCTGCCAGAAGGCAGCGAAATCCTCAGGTTCGCGACGTGGTGGTACATAGTTTCGCAGGTCATCTAACGATAGATCAAAAAAAGCCATGAGCCCAACCTCTCATCTTAAACGGTTTTTCAGGTGGTAGAACAGCCTGATTTACTCATTTTATCATAGATTTAATTTTTGCATTTCTGTTCTTTGCGCGGATAACGTCTATGCAAGAGTCTCTCAATGCTTGTTCAAATCGTGTCTAATATAGCCATTGGTGAGCATGCAATTTTTGTGACATGCTTCACTCAAGAAGAAGAGATGTATAATGGCAAAGCTTATGAGCGATTTTGAGCGTAAGAAAGTCATTGTTTTATGTTTACGAACCTGTTGGCGGCGCGAGCTCAAATGGGCACTTCCCTGGCTTTTCATATCATCTTCGCGGCCCTGGGCGTGGGATTACCCTTGCTCATATGTATTGCCGAGGGGCTGGCTCTCTGGAAAAGAGATGGCACGTGGATGGCGTTAGCGCACCAGTGGACCAGAGCCTTCGCGATCCTGTTTGCCATTGGCGCGGTCTCTGGCGCGATCATTGAGTTTGAACTGAGCCTGCTCTGGCCGACGTTTACCAGAGACGCAGGCGCGATCATTGGCCTGCCTTTCGCGCTGGAAGGTTTTGCTTTCTTCATCGAGGGCATTTTTCTGGGCATATACATCTATGGAGCTAAACGTCTCTCTCCGCTGGTGCACTGGCTTTGCTCTCTGCCCATTGTGCTCAGTGGGCTCACGTCCGCGTGGTTTGTGGTGAGTGCGAACTCCTGGATGAATTCGCCAGCAGGTTTTCAGATTGTGCATGGGAAGGTGGTCGGCATTGACCCGTTCCAGGCCATTCTCAATCCCAGCACGCCCTATGAAACGACGCATATGATCCTGGCATGCTACGTTACCGCTGGCTTTGGCGCGGCGGCTGTCTATGCGATGGGGCTACTGCGTGGCAAGCGCGACAGCTATCATCGCAAAGGATTGGTCCTGGCGTTAGCACTTGGTCTGGCCGCTATTCCCTTCCAGATTATCAGTGGTGATTTCAATGCGCGTTTTCTCGAAAGCGCTCAACCAACCAAATATGCAGCGATGGAAGGGGTCTGGCAATCGGGGAGTGGTAAACCGCTGTACCTCGGCGGTATCGTGGACCAGCAAACCGGTCAGATCTCTTACGCGATAGAGATTCCGTATGGCGAAAGCCTCATTGCACACTTTGATATCCATTCTTTTACCAGGGGGTTAGACTCTTTCCCGGCTGCGGATCGGCCAGACAATGTAACTTTTGTGCATCTCTCTTTTGATGGTATGGTGCTCAGCGGCTTTTTTACGCTTTTTGTTGGCCTTGTCTTCTGGTTTCTCTACTGGCGGCGCAAGTGGGTGGTCCCACAGGCAAAGTGGTTATTGTACGCTATTGTCATCGCAGGTCCCGCTGCTTTTCTGGCTCTGGAGTTAGGGTGGATGGTGACGGAAGCCGGGAGGCAGCCCTGGGTCATTTATGGGCTGCTACGTACCAGTCAGGCCGTGACGCCAGCGCAGTGGATGAATGTCAGTTTTCTGGTCTTTTCGTGCATTTATATCCTGCTTGGTATTACTCTGGTGCTGCTTTTGCTGGCGCTTGCCCGGCGTGCAAAGCCTGAGCAGCGCTGGCCGATGTTGCTTGAACAGGCGGGCGGCGCTGAACAAAAGGCAGGTGCTTCATGATGATAGCGTACGCCTGCGCGGTCTTATTGTGGCTTTCGCTCATCTCTTACGCTGTGTTTGGGGGAGCTGATTTTGGCGGGGGCATCTGGGATTTATTCTTGTGGGGCCACGAAAAAGATGAGCGGCATCAATTGATAGAACAGGCCGTGGGGCCGGTCTGGGAAGCAAATAATGTCTGGCTCATTTATCTGGTGGTCGGATTGTACACGGCCTTTCCCATCGTTGCTGCCATGCTGGCAACGACGCTCTTTCTCCCTTTGACGCTGGCCTTGCTTGGTATCGTCATGCGGGGCGCAGCGTTTGCTTTTCGCAGCCATTTCACGAAGTCTGTGACCGTCAAGACGTTCTGGGGGCGCATTTTTGGGGTGGTGAGTGTGCTGACGCCTTTTTTACTTGGCACGTGCGCGGCAGCGGTGGCGAGCGGAAAAATTCGCGTTCAGCAGAGCAATACGCAGGTGGCTCTGGTCGGAATATGGCTGACGCCCTTTGCGGTGACGGTCGGGTTGATGGGACTGGCCCTCTGTGCTACGATTGCGCCGATCTATCTTACGGTCGAGGCCAGGAAAGAAAAGAATGAGCATCTGGCGACCATTTTTCGTCAGCGGGCATTTATCGGTGGAGGGGTACTGGCGATCCTGGGCATTGCGGGCATTTTGCAGATGCCAGTAGCCGCGCCATTGCTCTGGCGAGGCATC
Organism: Ktedonobacteraceae bacterium; assembly: GCA_035493895.1. GTDB lineage: Bacteria > Chloroflexota > Ktedonobacteria > Ktedonobacterales > Ktedonobacteraceae > DATJHM01. The sequence goes on along the minus strand of DATJHM010000244.1, from coordinate 6,105 downwards.
CTCGACCATGCCATCTGGGCCGTGATCGTGACGGTGTTGCTGGGCGTCGCGACGGCGATAGCGCTGTTCTGGCGACGATATCGGCTGGCGCGCGCTTTGATTGTGATGGAAGCTGCTGCGTTGCTGGGTAGCTGGGGGCTGGGCCAGTTCCCCTATATTGTGCCGCCGGATCTGACCATCCCTGCTGCCGCCAGCCCTGAGGGAACACTATGGGCCTTTTTTGTCAGCGCCCTGATCGGGATGCTTGTGTTGATCCCATCGCTGTGGTTTCTCTTCTACATCTTTAAGGTGGAGGAGAAGGTTCCGGTGGTGCACGAGAAAGAAATTGAAAGCTAAGGGGAAAAGCAGATGTCGTTTATGTCATGGGTTGATTATGCGTTGATCGTAGCTTTCGTTTTTGTCCTGGCCTTTCTGGTCCTGCTATGCAGCCGCTATGCGAACAGAGAGGAGAGCATCGTGGAGAATATACGCAAGCCCGAATGAGGCAAGAGAAGCAAATAGAGCAGGGAGGTAGCAAAATGAGGAACGAATGGCGAGATTATATGGTGCATCAGTCGGATAAATATTGCGCGATCGCGTTGATTAGTCTGACTATGGCGCTATTCTTTTTGAGTGTCCTGGTGTTTACTTTTGCGCCCACGACTCTCCTGGGCATCCTTTCTATCGGCATAGGCGTCCTGCTGATGATCGTCTGTATTGTTTCCTTCGCTTTCTATCATCGTGCGATCAAGCAAGAGGAGAAATCTTATCCGAAGTTTTGAAGCAGAATGATCTTTCGTCTCAGCTTGTTGTGGGAGGGGATACCGTGGGGACATGCCCATCAATCCCTCAATTGAAGGAAGCGAAGACAACAAAAAATAGGTACCGCATCCGGTACCTATTCCTCCTCAGCGGCAGACTATTCTTTCCCCACATTCTCCTCAGATTCCGCCGCCACAAGCTCATCTGCTTGTAGCTCGTTCAGCGGCACATCTGCTAGACGGCGCAAGAGCAGGGCAATATTGGCCAGCATATCCGCAAGTTCATGTGCCGTCAGTTTCTCCAATTCATCCAACATAAGACGTCTCCCGTGACTCATAGTCATCCTCCCATAGAGCATCTGCTCTCCACAAAACCAACACATACACTTCGCCGAGCGTCTTTCGCTCATTACCCTTTTAACGATGAAGATGCTGAAATAGTTTCATTGTGTTTCAGGTGGACCTCTTGACAAAAGAAAACTGGTTGCTATAATTAATAAAAAGAGGGTCTATTTATTAAAGGAGAACTCATGGCACGAACCGTCAAACCAGAGGAATTTGCTGCGAAACGCAGAGAGATTCTGGATGCCGCCCAACGACTGGTGTTTACCAGGGGATACGAGCAGATGTCGATCCAGGATATCCTGGACGAGGTACAGATTTCCAGCGGGGCTTTTCATCACTACTTCGACTCGCGTCGGGCACTGCTTGATGCGTTCATCGAGCGCATCAAGCAAGAGACAGAAAAGCCGCTTCTGCCCATTATCCATGATCCTCATCTGACTGCCATCGAAAAGTTCCAGGGCTTCTTCGATACGCTGGACCGTTTGCGAAACGTGCACAAGGCAGATATTGTCAAACTGGGACGTGTCTGGTACACCGACGCCAATGCCGTTGTCCGTCAGAAAGTGGACGAGGCGATTTTCGCCCAGCGTGCGCCGCTCCTCACGGAGATCGTCCAGCAAGGCGCGCAGGAGGGTAGCTTCACCACCGCCTATCCTGACAATGCTGGCGAAGTCATCCTGTCCCTGTTGCAGGGCATGGGCAATACGCATGCCGGATTACTCCTCTCGATAGGGCAGGAGAGCGACGAGCGGCGCATCATCGAGGGGATCGTCACGACCCATGCGGCCTATATGGATGCGGTCGAGCGTGTATTGGGCGCGCCCCCGAATTCCTTCACGCGTATTGACGCCGAAGCGGTGAAAATCTGGGTGGAGTCAACGCGCTTTCTATCTGACCTGTAGCCGCTAGCCTCGCACGTGTTGACGTAGAAAATTGAGCACGACCCTGTCGAGGCGCGCATCCTCGAACCAGCGTTCTTCGAGATTTTCACGTCCGGTGAACGCACGGAACGCGCGCTTCGTGACCTCATCATAGCTACCGGTGATTGTGCCGTGGTAGTCTCCTGTTGCCGTAAGAAGTTCCTGAATCTCATTTGTCAGTGTGCTGTCAATGGGGAGGATATCTGCGGGATTGGGACGGAAAAAATAGAGTTTGTGCAGTTGCAAAATACGTTTGATCTCTTCAATTGGCATGGGATGGTCATCGACGCGAAGATCGATGAAACGATCGGTATAGCCACCGTAGCCGCCATGCTCTTTGACTACGAGGAGAGCCGCTGATTGCTGGCCTCGGCTATCACCACCGGCAGCCTGACCGGCGGCAAGCGCTACGAGGAGGCGATCACAGAGGAGACCGCCTGTTTCCTCAAACGCGCGGGCCATAGCGAGAACGGTGTCCTGACCAACAAGAATATTACCCTGGCAGGCATAATGTTCCCCGACGATGCCACCAGCCCAATCAAAACAGTTCTCCCCTGTGTACGTGACTGGCATTCCATTCATGCCAATGATGCCGACCTGACGCTCTGCACGCCCGGCGTCATTTTCAATCAACGCGTTCAGCGTCTCTTCTGTGGAGAGTCCCGTTTTGAGCAGATCCAGACCCTGGGGACCATAATTGCTGTTGACAAAGGCCTGGGTCGCGATCGCACCGATTCCGGCTCTGGCCCAGGGGACGACGGCTCCTACGGCGAGAAATTTCGATTGGACGGCGACACCAAACTCACCTGTCTGGAGATCGCGAGCAACGATCGAGAATGTCATAGCATAGCCTCCTGAATCTTCAACGAAAGCGGCACCTATTTCTGCCTGAAACCAGGCGTGAGCTGTGCCACTCCCTCAGTCACGACGGTCAGAAGAGCATCGGTCATATGCTCAAGTGATATGCTTTGTGGGTCACGGCCCCATTGGTTTGCCGCGCCAAAGATGGCCCAGCTCATGCTTAAAGCAAGCACCTCTCCTGGAACAGAGCGTAGCGGTTCCGGCACTGATCCCTGTTTGAGCCAGGTCACGAGGAGGTCGTACAATCTCTGTTGTGTCGTTCGTGTAAGCATCGGATCAATCATATTTGCTGAAGGACAATGGCTCACGGTGTATAAATCTCTCGAGTACTCCAGCATCGCTCTGATCAGGATACGCAGCGTGCTTTCTTCCCATCTGGGGATCTGGGGAAGTTTGCTCTCAACCATCTGTTGAAACTGTTCCTGAATGATGTAGTCCAGCAGTTGATATTTATCTTCAAAATGCGCGTAAAAGGTGGCACGATTGATGGTTGCTCGTTCGGCAATATCCTGAATGCTGATAGCGGAAAAGCCCTTCTCTTGCATGAGTTCGTTAAATGCCTGTTGCAAGAGCTGACGTGTGCGCTTGACGCGCGGATCAACCTTCCTGGTTGGTGATGCCATTGAAATCCTCTCTTCGTCCGTGGTGAGATTTCTCGCAAGGATTGTTGATTCTGTGATTCCCAACACTTTTTAGGGAAGTGCTGTTTAGACAACAAAAACGCAAATTTGTGCATTGATTGCCCGCTAATCACCCGCTAGTATTATAGCAAAGGCTGTCGAGAAAGCAACGACTGCCGCTAATACAACAGATGTTAGGAATCGCTCACATTTCTGTCAGCGATTTTGTTGCGAGAAAACAATGAAGGAGTCCTTCCATGTTTTGGGAAATTGATACTGTTCATTCACAGGTTTCGTTTGCGATTCGGCACATGATGGTAAGCACGGTGCGAGGACGTTTCCCCGGTGTGCGTGGTCTGCTTTCTCTTGATGAGAGCAATCTTACCGCCTCCTCAATCGAGGCCGAAGTTGATACGGCAAGCGTGAGCACGCATAATGAACAGCGGGATGCCCATTTACGCTCAGCCGATTTTTTTGATGCGGACAAGTATCCGACCATCACCTTCAAGAGCACAAAGGTTGAGCATGTGCGCGATCAAGACTATAAGGTGACGGGTGATTTCACGATGCACGGAATCACGAAATCGGTTGTCTTTGATGTAGAGTATAGCGGCCAGAGTACCATGGCGGGGCTACGCGTAGGCTTGACGGCGAAAACGAAGATTAACCGCAAAGATTTTGATCTGAGCTATGGTTCTATTGCTGAGGCCGGTCAGGTTGCTCTGGGTGAGATGGTGACTATTGAGATCGATCTGGAAGCGGCCGCAAAGGTAGAGAACGCAACCGCTTAATAAGCTGAGACATATATTTTGTGCGACAGAGAAGGCAGTAAATTCGCGAACAAACAGAACAGGATAGATATAAAGCCTATCCTGTTCTGTTTGTTCGCGTGGGATTGATACCGTTACGTTTAGGGGCGGAGCACGATTTTGCCATAGGAGGCCCGTGACTCAAGCAAGCGGTGCGCTTCTGCGACTTCTCCGAGGGCAAAGGTACGCGTGATGTGAGGGCGAACTTTGCCTTGCTCGACGTAGTGCCAGAATGCCTGACGTCCCTGTGCAATGAGATCGGGGCGCTGTTGCATTAATGTCATCAAGGAAAAGCCCTCAAGGCGTTTCAGGCCCATCATGAGACCTGTGAGGCTCTCTGATGGCAAGGCAGGGATAGTTCCACTGACCGCACCGTAGGAAATGAGGCGACCGAATGGAGCAAGCAGTGAAAGGCTCTCGATCAGGATCTGGCCGCCAATCATATCCAGTATTACATCGACACCCTTGCCCTCTGTGGCTTGCTTTACCTGTCTGGTCCAATCTGGCTCTGTGTAGTTGATGAGCGTGTCAGCTCCCAGCGATTGCGCGAATGCGAGTTTGGCGGCAGAGCTGGCAGTAGCGATAATCTGTCCTGCTCCCATCTCTCGCGCAAGCTGGATCGCAAGATGTCCTATACCTCCGGCAGCAGCGTGGATCAGGATACGCTCGCCTGGATGTAGTAGTGTTGGGGTTGCCAGGAGATGGTACGCTGTCTCGCCGGAAACTGGTAGCGTCACCAGTTCCTCGGGCGTGAGAGAGAGAGCTGGCAGGGGATGAAAGCGAAGAGCGAGAGGTACAAGCGCATATTCCGCATATGCACCAGATGGAGCGAATCCTAGCACGTGCTCTCCTTCATGTACCCCTTCTACCCCTGATCCTATCTGCACCACCGTACCATAGACATAGCCACCTGGCATTACCGGGAATGAAGGTATACCCCAGGTTGTTGAGTTGCGCACCTGCGTGTCGATATAGCCCACATCGATGGCTTCCACCTTGATTAACAGTTGCTCCGCCTCGGGTCGGGGAATAGATGCGTCTTCGATTTGTAAGACTTCTGGTCCGCCTAACTCGTAGTATCGTACGATCTTCATCTGTTTTCATCTTTCTTTTCTTTGCTTTGTGGTTGTTTGCCTGGTGGTAGTATGAAGCGATAGTGCAGCGTTAACCAGGAGTGTATTGTACCATATATCTGGAAAGTATCAGCTTCATCGCGTGCGTAGACGAGGGAGCAATGAGGAAGTATGAGAGAAAGAGTGAAGGGACGTGCGGGACTGGCCGATTTTTTACAAAGTCGCCGTGCGCGTCTGCATCCAGAACCGTTTGGTCTGCCGATGTTTCAGAGACGACGAGCGAGCGGTCTCAGGCGAGAAGAGCTTGCGCAACTGGTGGGCGTGGGCATTTCCTGGTATACGTGGTTGGAGCAGGGGCGGGATATTCAGGTTTCCGATCAGGTTTTGGAACGGCTAGCGTCTATTTTACGATTGAATGAAGAGGAACGACGCCATTTGTTTCGTCTGGCACGAGGTCCGGTTGCGCTACCAGATGAAGCGAGGAGCGAAAGATACATTAGCATCCTTTTGCGTGCGATATTGAAGTTGCCTGTATTGGAAGCAGCGGAGAACGTGGTAAGATGAAGTTATTGAAAAAGGTTCGTCCCCGCTCCAACTCTTTCGTCAAGCGGGCTTATCGGAATCATTGATCTATAAAGGAAGAAGAACAGTATGGTTGACACGACAAGCACACCCGGTTTTGCTCAGGATATTAAACCTCTGTTTCGCGAAGATGATCGGGAAGCGATGGAGTACAT
>DATJHM010000243.1:0-8474 GCA_035493895.1 Ktedonobacteraceae bacterium | reverse complement strand
TTGCACTTATCAAATTACGCAGCAACAGCAATAATGCAAATCTGCGCGAATGCGTCTGAGCGCATTGCTACGATTATAGAGAGAAAGAAGAGCGGGGCATCTGCGAGGATGCCCCGCTCTTCTTTCTCTCTATAATCTATTCTTCAGTTCCCGGCACAGGCAAGCCGCATATCACGGAGATAAGAAAAATCCGCTCTGTACCCTATTGACGCGACATTGCGGCAGGGCTGTGTCCAATGCCCATAGATCACCCCACCCCTTGTAGAGTCGCCGCTTGTTTGCAATGTCACGGAAATAAGGGGAATCTCCCCTCAATTCCGTAGCGTCGCTGCTTGTCTGCGTAAGGGCCGAGAGGGCCGGTGGGGCTCGCGGGCAGGGATAAACCGCTGCCCCTACCTGTTCTGTTAAGCGGAACCAAATCTCGTGTGGCACGGGGGCATGTGATTCCCTCTCCACGAAGAAAGGCCGAGGTAGGGATCGCGCTTTCTGCCGATCCAATACGCATCAACCGAAGAATGGTTCAGATGCCATTATGCAGGTCAATAGACAGCCGAGAGGGTCAATCGTGTCACACAGGATCGGGAGGAAAGAGGCATGAGCCCGAAAAAACCGGTCATTTGCGTTCCCCACCGACCCTCTCGCCCATCCGCAGAGGTAGGGGATGTGTTTTATACCATCCCACGCGACCCCCACCGACCACCTTGCCCTTCCACGAACCCGTTCCGCCATCGATTGAGACGGGAGGTCAAACCGAACCATTCTTAGGTTGATGCGTATTGGATCGGCATGAAGCGCGATCCCTACCTGTGGGTGTGGGCGAAGGGGGGACATCGTGCCTCCTCCGTACCACACGTGAATAGCTCATATATTCTTCGGTTGATGCGTATTGACCGTGCTTTATACCGGTCCGCGTCTCCCCATCAACCATCTTCCCCTCCATCAACGATCCGCGAATCCCTTATTCCCCCAACTCGCGCATCACCCGGATCAGATCCGACTTCCCCTCAAAACCGATGCCGGGCAACTCAGGCATCACAATATAGCTATCCTCAACGCGTACCCCATCGGGGAAACCGCCATAGGGTTGGAAGAGATCGGGGTAGCTCTCATTCCCGCCCAGACCAAGACCGGCGGCAATATTCAGCGACATCTGGTGCCCTCCATGCGGAACGCAGCGGCTCGGCGACCATCCCTCTCTCTTCAGCACTTCCAGCGTACGCTGATATTCGCACAGGCCATAAGAGAGCGCGCAGTCAAATTGTAGCCAGTCGCGATCGCGGCGCATGCCACCATAGCGGAGCAGATTGCGCGCATCTTGATGGCTGAAGAGATTTTCTCCGGTTGCCATGGGACCAGGATAGTACTCCGACAATGCTGCCTGTAATGCATAATCCAGCGGATCACCCGCCTCTTCATACCAGAAAAGCGGATACTGTCGCAGCATCGCGCCATAGGCAATCGCCGTTTCGGCATCAAAGCGCCCGTTGGCATCGACGGCGAGTCGCCCTTCATTGCCGATTTCTGCAAGCACCGCTTCAATACGCCGCTGATCCTCGCCAATATCGGCCCCGCCAATCTTCATCTTGACCACGCTATAGCCACGATCCAGGTAGCTACGCATTTCCGCTTTGAGCGCATCCAGTCCTTTGCCGGGATAGTAGTATCCTCCTGCCGCATAGACGAACACACGTGGATTGGCTTGCAGATCGTGGCGCTCGGCCAGCAAACGGAAGAGCGGCTTCTCTGCGATCTTGGCGACCGCATCCCATACGGCCATATCGATCGTGCCTACAGCTACCGAGCGCTCCCCATGTCCCCCCGGCTTCTCGTTCTGCATGATTGTGTTCCAGATGCGGTCAGGGTCCAGATTATCGCCCGCATCGTTGAGGAGTGTGTTCGGGTCGGCTTCACGCAGGCGAGGTGCAAAGCGTTCCCGAATCAGCCCCCCCTGACCATAGCGGCCATTCGAATTGAAGCCATATCCTACGACCCGCCGCCCGTCACGGACTACATCCGTGACCACGGCAACCAGGCTGGTCGTCATCTTGCTGAAGTCTATGTAGGCGTTTCGGATCGGTGAGGAGATCGGCTGGGTGATCTCGCGAATATCGACAATGCGCATAGTTCTCTATCCTGTATATTGTTTGTGTTGGATCATTGCGTAGGGGAAAGGCTCGTCTCTCCGTTCACGTCCCCCCCGGCCACCTCGCCCATCCGCAGAGGTAGGGATCGCGCTTCATGCTGATCCACGTCCCCCCCGTTTATGCCAATCCACGTCCCCCGCGGCCCGCTTGCTTCTCCCCTAAGAGATAATCCAACGGGATTGATCAATGGTGGTTCACGTGCTACTTTGCCAGTGCCCAGGGTTGTGTACTGGTCTGGACCGGCTCGTGGGTTGTCAGCGCCTGCTGGATCATTAAACTGAGGTAGTGATCCTGAGCTGCATCCTCCAGACTATAAAAGTCTGGACCACCGGCAGCGTATTTTGCCATTCCATCCAGGCAGGCTGCGGTTGCGATCTCATCGTCGTTCAACCGTCCGGGAATAAAGGGATTGCGATAGATCCATTCGCCCCCGGCCATATAGCCACGATGGAAAAATCCTTCTAAATTGCCAATTTTATTGGAATCTTTTCGCTCCAGATCGTACTGGATAAGCGTAAGAATATCTTCGAGATAGCGTACCTGGGTGTTATTAATTTCTCCTCGATCGCCGCGTACGAGCACGCGTGATGAGCGAATCCAGGAACGATATTGATCATAACAAAAATCATAGACTCCCAGTTTATCACCAAAGTCTAGAAATGCAAGAACCTGCCTTGAGGGAAGTTTTACATCCTCAGTAGGCAGCCCTGCACGCGTGGGCCCGGCGGTAAGCGGTGAAATAAATTCGTGTGCGACGATCTTTGCATTTTCGAATTGAATCCCGAGCAACTTGCGCAGGAGATTTATGCCATGATACTCGTGCCCGACAGAAACCTGAGCCTGCGATATCGTGCCGAGCTTGCCCGAACGCGTCAGGGCGAGGCGCGCAGCATTCAGGGGATGAAAGTGATACTGTTCGGCAATCTGGATTTTTGCCTGCTTCTTTTTCACGTAATCATAGAGTTCGATGAGCGTCTCCAGATTTTGCGTGGGCGGCGTTTCCACCAAGGCGGGAATGCCCCGCTCCGTCAGGTGTTGGATGTACTCTGTGTTGACGGATCTGGGAAGGGAGAGGAGGATAAAATCTCTCTCGGATGCGGATAACAGTTCTTCAAGCGTCCGGTACGTTTTGACGTGCCATTCCTCTTCAATCGCTCGCCCTTTGGCTTCATCGCGTACGAGCACCCCTCCCACTTGAAAACGATCTGGCATGAGGTGTGCAATGCGTAAAAAGGCCCGGATGCGAAAACCACCTCCGATAATATCGAAGCGAATTGGACTCATTGATTACCTTTAATCCTTTCAAGCCTGACGTCCTTGTCTTCAGGCTGTGAGTGCGGGGAAAATCAGAAAAAACGGTTACTTGCTGATAATAATGATAGAACAGAATGAGCAACACTGTCAACCGGCCGGTGTATCCTGCACAGCGAAAAATCATGTTGATATACTTTGATGTAAGGGAAAACTTGGGATATAGTAAGGGGAAGGTGGCGTTAGTAATCCGCTCTCTTGATCACTTATCCAAAGGGCATCTTTGAGGACGCGATGTATTCATCTGCTCCTGCTTGAGCAAGGTGCTGGTGCTTCCGGGCACCATTCCCTTCTCTCAAACTGTTATCTATTGTATTGACGAGCTTGCTTGCCAGGCATGAAAGGAGATAGCACTATGCAGACCGCTGACAGAGAAATTAAGGATGAGGTGTTTGTCGATGAATATACCAGTGGCCTCATTGGCCCTGGTCTCGGTTTTGCGGCAACGATCAAAGATGGCGGGCGTATCCGTTGCGTTGTTCCACCCGGTTGCTGGGGTCCTATGATCACGCCGGAATTTCACGGCGGCCACGAAGTAACCCGCCCGGTTGCTGTGGATGGTGCAACGGTCGGCGATGCGCTGGCAATAACGATCGAATCGATGCGCGTCCTCTCCCTCGCCACGTCCTCCGGCACGATGATCGCCCGGGAGAACGCCTATGGAGACGATCCTTTTGTCGATAAAAAGTGCCCCTCCTGCGGTACGCCCTGGACGAAGAGCCGCGTCGAGGGTACGGGTTCCGAGAGCATTCGCTGTGCCAGTTGTGGCGCTTCTGCCAGCACCTTTGTATTTCAGGAAGGATATACGATCGTCTTTGATCATGATGATGCGGTCGGTCTGACTGTGAACGAGACGACTGCTCACGATTTCGCTCTTCGTGCGCGTGAGTTTGCCGCGCTACCGAAAAACGCACGCCAGCATCCTGTCCTGCTCTTTGAACCGCATACAATCGCTGGCACGCTTGCCCGCCTGCGCCCATTTATTGGCAATATCGGGACCACTCCCAGCGTCGATCTCCCCGACTCGCACAACGCAGGCGACTTCGGCCATTTCCTCGTGGGTGCGCGCCACATGTACGGCATGACCCAGGAGGAGCTCAATCGCGTAAAGACTGACGGCCATCTGGACACAAACGAGGTACGTCCCGGTGCCGTGCTCATCTGCCCCGTAAAAATCGACGGAGGCGGCGTCTACATCGGCGATTGCCACGCCAACCAGGGTGACGGCGAACTGGGACTACACACCACCGATATCACTGCCGAAGCGAGCGTCCGCGTCAACGTCATCAAGAACCTCAATCTCGACGGTCCTATTCTCCTGCCTGCCGCAGAAGATCTGCCCTTTATCGCACGACCTTATACCAGCGAAGAACTGGCTGCTGGCGAGCGTCTGGCGCAGCGCTACAATCTCACCCTGGAGCGCAACGTCGGCCCGCTTCAATTCATCGGCACCGGCCCCACGCTCAACGAAGCGACTGATAACGCCATCGAGCGTGCCGCCACCGTGCTCCAGATGAGCCAGCCGGAGGTTCGCAACCGCTGTACCATCACAGGTGGTGTCGAGATCGGTCGCTTGCCCGGCGTCATCCAGCTCACCATGCTCGCACCCCTCGATCGTCTGGATCAGATCGGCCTGGGAAGCTATGTCCGTCAGCAATACGGCCTCTAAGCGTAAGTATTGAAACAATCTCACCACCTGTGCACTACCACAGGTGGTGGGAAGGAGAAAAGTGGATGATGCAGATTCACATCAAGCTCTACGGTCCGATGCGCGTCGTTGCCGGACAAGCAGATATCGATCTTGCATTCGACACGCCATCCATCACCCTGGCCCGGGTCATAGACACGCTTATCGCCGCCCACCCCCGTATCCGTCCCTATCTCCTCAACGAATCCGGCGACCTCCAGAAAATCCTCCGCATCCTCCTCAACAACCAGCGCCCCGACCCCGACCTCACGCTTACCTCCTCCTTGCACCCAAACGATATCCTCACCTTCCTCACCCCCGTAGGCGGCGGAAAGAGCATTTTGCAATAAAACACGTAGGGACGCCATGGAGGCACGGAATGGCGTCCGGGAACTCGCTCGATTTCCCTCGCTCTTCAGATGCGCCCGGCACCGATTCCGTTAGAAAAAACACTGAGGTAGGGATTGCGCTTCATGCCAATCCACGTCCCCCACCGGCCATCTCACCCCTAAAAACGTATCACGAACTCCACCACCCATCTCACCCCCACACAAAAATATACCTCATATTCACCAGATACTCACAAATGCCCCACCCTCTACCCCTACTACAAAATTTCCCTTACCCAATCATAATCCGCGCGACTCTCCCCGTTTTTACCTGTTCCAGCGTCTGACAGTTATTCTGAGATGTTGTGCAGTTTTGGGTACAAGGTTATCCTTTATATAAAGGGAGCAAATTCATGAACGTTGAGCACTTTACCGAGAAGGCACGTGAAGCGATCAGCGAAGCCGCCCAGATCGCTCGGCAGCACAATAATAGTCAGGTCGAAGTGGAGCACCTCCTTGCAGCTCTACTCGCTCAAGACGGCGGCGTAGTACAGCAGGTTATCGCCAGCGTGGGAGGCGATCTCGCCGCCGCACAGCGTGTCATCAATGACTCGATCGAACGCATGCCACAGGCCTATGGCGGGAGTGAGCCCGGTATTTCGTCTCGCCTGCGTAAGTTGCTGGAAGAGGCCTGGCGCGAAATGGGCACCTTCCACGATGAATATCTGAGCGTCGAGCATCTGTTGCTCGCGATGTTCACGATCCGCGATGGCGCAGTACCGCGCGCATTGCAGGCCGCCGGGCTCTCGCACGAAAATGTCTTGCAGGCCCTCACCTCCATTCGCGGTGCACAGCGCGTGACAGATGCGAATCCCGAAGGCAAATATCAGGCCCTCGAAAAATATGGCCGCAACCTCACAGCGCTCGCTGCACAGGGCAAGCTCGATCCGGTCATTGGGCGCGATGAGGAGATTCGCCGCGTGATCCAGGTCTTGAGCCGTCGCACCAAGAATAATCCCGTTCTGATTGGCGAACCGGGTGTCGGCAAGACCGCGATTGTCGAGGGCCTGGCCCAGCGTATCGTACGCGGCGATGTGCCGAAAACGCTGGAGGGCAAACAGGTCATTGTGCTGGACCTGAGTGCTCTGGTTGCGGGCGCAAAGTATCGCGGCGAATTCGAGGAACGCCTCAAAGCGGTCCTGAAAGAGGTGACCAGTTCGGAAGGCAATATCATCCTCTTTATCGACGAACTGCATACCCTCGTCGGTGCGGGCGCAGCCGAAGGCGCAATGGATGCCTCCAACATGCTGAAGCCCATGCTCGCGCGTGGCGAATTACATTGTATCGGTGCCACGACGTTGAGCGAGTATCGCAAGTATATTGAGAAGGATGCCGCTCTGGAGCGCCGCTTCCAGCCCATTCTCGTCGATCAGCCTTCCGTCGAGGATACCATCAGCATTTTGCGTGGTCTCAAGCAGCGCTACGAGGTCCATCATGGCGTGCGTATTACGGATGGTGCGCTGGTGGCGGCAGCCGTTCTCTCCGATCGTTACATCACCGATCGTTTCCTGCCGGATAAGGCCATCGATCTTGTGGACGAGGCGGCCAGCCGTCTGCGCGTGGAACTGGATAGTACGCCAACCGAGATTGACGCGCTGGATCGTCGCATCCGCCAGTTGCAGATCGAGCTGGAGGCGCTCAAGAAGGAGACCGATCCTGCCAGCCAGGAACGACGGCACAAAGTCGAACAGGAGATTGCCAATCTTCAGGAGCAATTGAATGCGATGAAACTGGCGCTTGAGCGTGAACGCGAGCCCGTTGAGACTGTCCGCAAACTGAAAAAAGAGCTGGAGCAGGCCCAGGTTGAGCTGGAAAAAGCCGAACGCGACTACGATTTTGGCCGGGCCGCCGAACTGCGTCATGGTACGATTCCCAGATTGGAGCAGCAAGTGCGCGAGATGGAGGCGAAGCTTGGCAATATCCAGGGGACGCGCCTGCTCAAAGAAGAGGTCGATGCCGAAGATATTGCCGAAATCGTCTCCCGCTGGACGCACATCCCGATCTCGAAGCTCATGGAGGCCGAAATTCAGAAGCTGGTCCATATGGAGGATCGTCTGCGTGAGCGCGTGGTGGGACAGGATCTGGCGCTGCAAGCAGTCTCCAACGCCGTCCGTCGTGCGCGAGCAGGCTTGCAGGACCCGAATCGCCCATTGGCAAGCTTCCTCTTCCTGGGTCCAACCGGCGTTGGCAAAACCGAGCTGGCACGAGCACTCGCCGATTTTCTCTTTGACGATGAACATGCTCTTATTCGTATAGACATGTCCGAGTACATGGAGAAGCATTCTGTCTCACGTCTGATCGGTGCGCCTCCCGGCTATGTCGGCTACGAAGAGGGGGGCCAGTTGACGGAGGCGGTCCGTCGCCGTCCCTATAGCGTCGTGCTCTTCGATGAAATCGAGAAAGCGGCCCCGGAGATCTTCAACGTCCTGCTGCAAGTGCTCGATGATGGCCGCCTGACGGACGGTCAGGGGCGCACGGTCGATTTCAAAAACACCGTCATTATTATGACCAGCAATGTCGGGAAGCAGTGGTTGCACGAGTTTGATCGCATGGATGAAGATCAGGTTCAGCGTCTGATACGCCAGCGTTTGCAGGAAGAGGGTCTCCGTCCCGAGTTTATCAACCGTATCGACGAGATCATCGTCTTCCATCAAATCACGCGTGAGCAGATGAAGCATATCGTGGGCATTCAGATCAACCGTTTGCGCCCGCGTCTGGCCGAGCGTCACATCACGCTGCAAGTCTCAGAAGAGGCGCAAGACGTGCTGGCCGAGATGGGCTACGATCCGCAATTCGGTGCGCGCCCCCTCAAACGCGTCATTCAGCGCGAGATCGAGAACCGTATCGCCCTCGGCATTCTCAACGGCTCCATTCACGATGGCGATACTGTCGAGGTTAACGTGAAGGATGGCAAACTGGTCATCGAGTCTGTTGGCGCACAGA
>DATJHM010000242.1:0-16110 GCA_035493895.1 Ktedonobacteraceae bacterium | reverse complement strand
CCGGCCCTGCGCGGTTCATTCCGGCCCATTACGTATCAACCGAAGGCCGACCGAGGGCCAAAAGGTCGATCGAGGGCCAAATGGCCGACCGAGGGCCAAAAGGTCGATCGAGAGCCGAGATGGCCGGTGGGGGACGCGGATCGGCATAAAGCCCGATCCCTACCTCAACCTTTCTTCGAGCGATTGGACCACATTATCCCTTTTGTCGGCAGACACCCGGTTCCGCAAAACATAACAGGTAGGGATCGCGCTTTATGCCGATCCGCGTCCCCCACCGGCCTTGTCCGCTAATGGGCGAAGCGTTCAGGGACCAGGTAGGTGACGGCGACCGGGAAGAGACGGGCCTGCGGGGCGGCGAAGCGGGTTTGGATGCGTTCCACCTCCTGGATGATTTCGCCGTCGATCTGGCTGGCGCGGTATTCAAGGGCGTCGATGTCGCGTTCGAGCTGGTGATATTCTTCATTGGAAAAGCCTTCTAGCTGCAATTGGGCCGGACGATTGGCTGGTTTGTATTTTTCGATTTCAGTGCGAATATTCTTTTGCAATTCTTTGAGCACGCTTGTGATGTCCCGCTGCTCTTTCTCGGCGCGATCGGCGAGCGTGCGCTGCAAGCTGGTGGCGCGATCCTGTTTGCGTCTCTCAAGGGCACGCATCAGGTCGTCTTTGTGGGCGGGCCACGTATGGGCAAGCTGTTGCTGCATACGCTCGGAGACGGGGGCGTCCTGTTGGGCCGCAAGCGTCGTTTTGAGCTGGCCCTCGTTCATACGCACGAAACGGCCCTCGCGCAGATAGCCGCCCGCCACAACCAGCTCCTCGTGTAAGCGCTGGTTATCGCCGCCGAGGATGAGCAGGCGAGCATGCGCGATCACAGCGGGCGTGTCCAGCGTATAGTGAGCCACCGTACGAGCCGTGACGCGATAGAGCTTGCCCTGATCGCTGGCAGACCAGATCTCGGCACGCAACAGGCGCAGAGACATAGCAACAAGACGATGATTCATATGTGCCAGCACCACATCATCGCGGTCCTTTGCCAGCGCGTGATCGAAGACAATCGGGCGGCGCTGTTGCGTATAGGGGTGGGACAGACCCTCGGTACAGGGAGCCCAGCTGCCACTCAGATCCGGCACCGCAAAGGTCGTGATCGACTCGTGTTTGCCGTGAGGATCGTGCAGCGTGATTGGCTGTAAGGGTGGCTGTCTGGCAAGTTCAAGCGCCACCTCGACCACCGCCTGAATATTGGCGGGCGTCAGTTCCAGCTCGTGCATGCTCTCCTGCAATTGACTGCTGAGCTGACGGATGCGCTCCTCGAGCCGATCGCGTTGTTTGCGCTGGAACGCCTGCAAGCGGCGGGAAGGCGCATTCTCCTCAGCGCGGCGGGTATCCAGCGTCGTACGGCGACCCAGCATCGCCTCCTCAACCTGCGTCGCAATCACAGGGCCCACATTGCCCAGATCTTCGCGGATACGCTCGATCTTCTCCACCGCCTGCATCAGAAACTCCAGGTCCGCATCCAGCTGCTGGCGAGGGACGCCATTTGTTGCCTGCGTGCTATAGCTGCTACTCACAAAGTGATAGATCTCGACGGCGGGCGCGTGCTGGCCGTGGCGATCGATACGGCCATTGCGCTGTTCGAGACGATTGGGATTCCAGGGAATCTCATAATGGATCAGGCGCGAACAGTGATTTTGCAGATCGATACCTTCGGATGCAGCATCCGTCGCCAGCAGAATGCGCACAGACGAATCCGCAGGATCGGCCTGGAACGCCGCCTTGATCTGTTCGCGTTCCTGCATATCCATCCCGCCGAAAAGCGTCAGCAGGCGGCGTTGGTGATCGGGTCCCTCTTCCGCAAAGCCCTGAGTGACCAGCAGACCGTAGAGCCAGTTCAGCGTATCCTTATATTCCGTGAAGATAATCACGCGCTCATCAGACCAGCGACCGTGCGGCTTGAGCACGCGATGCAGCCAGCCGATCAGCTCCTGCGCCTTGCTATCCGCACGCAGACTGGAGGACTCAGCGAGACGGAGCATCTGAGAGAGGAGAGAGCGTTCCTGCGTCGTCGGCGTATGGAAGAGTGGGGCCACCACTTCGAGCGCCTCCGTCGTCGCTTCCAGCAGAGAGTTATCGTCATCCTGTTCTTCGTCGATCTGCTCAATCTTGCTGCGTAGAATACCCAGACCGGGGCGGCGCGTCACAGTGGTGCGACGAGAGGCTTGAGAGAGCGTCTGTTCGTGCTGAGTAAGCGTTTTAAAGAACGCGGCGGGCGAAGAGAAGAGGCGTTTTTTGAGCAGCATCGCCACAAATTTCGTCGCATACTGCTCCGTATTATCCGTCGTCGCAGAGAGGCGAGACTGGCTATAGTCTTGCAGAAGCTGATGAAGATCGCGTTCGGGCTGCGTATAGTGCACGAGCAGCGGCGTAATTTTGCGTTCGGGAAACTGTGACGAGCCATCCCAGCGTTTCGGCAGTTCGCTTTTCAGACGGCGTACCATCACCGCCTGCAACTGTTCAGGATCGGGCTCCACGCCGCGCGCGAAACGCTGATTGTCCAGCAGTTCCAGCAGAGCAGAGAAGCTCTCGCGATAGCCATTATGCGGAGTGGCCGAGAGAAACAGCTTATGCTCGAAATGAGGAGCCAGACGGCGTACGGCCAGCGTGCGCTGCGAATCCGTCGCGTACTTGCCGCTGCCAGAGGGCGCGACATTGTGCGCCTCATCCAGAATGAGCAGATCGAACTTGCGTGGATAGGGCGAATCCCCTTCCGGCGGCAGGATCTCGCTCAAGAGACGCAGCGGGCGTTCGCGTTTGAGAAAATCGATCGAAGTGATCAGGCGCGGAAAGTGCGTCCAGGGATTGACATGGATGCCGCGTTCGCGTCTCAGCTCGCTCAGGGCTTTGCTATCGATAATGCGGAAATCGAGGCCGAATTTGTCGCGCATCTGATCGTGCCATTGGATCTGGAGTGAGGCGGGACAGAGAATCAGAATGCGGCGAGCGCGGTGGCGAATGAGCAGTTCCTGTACCACCAGACCGGCCTCGATTGTCTTACCCAGGCCCACATCATCGGCGATCAGCAGATTGGCGCGAGGCATCTGGATCGCGCGCGTCACGGGGTCGAGCTGATAATTTTCGATCTGAATGCCACTGCGGAACGGGGCCTGGATGGCCCTGATATCGGCACTCGAGGCTGAGCCCCAGCGGACCGCATGCAGAAAGGTATCGAGGCGTTGAGGAGTATCGAAGCCGACGGGTTCGGGCAGGGGAGTGCGCTCGATCGTGCGCGTACCGGGCTCAATTTCCCAGATCACCTGAAGCACCTCGCCCAGGGCATCATCCTCCACCGAGGAGAGCGTCACCAGATGTTGAGGGCGGTAAGAGCGGGAAGAGAGCAGATCGGGCGGTAAGGGACTTTGTGTGATATCGATGACGGTATAGCGGCGGCGGCGGACATCGACTAACTGGCCGGGTTCTGGGATCTGTACAAGAGAGTTCACGCGCGCGATACTCCTGACTAGCACAAAAGGCAGTGTAGACGAAAAAATTCTCGATACAACAAAAAATAGCTGAGATGGCGATATGTAAGTAAAAGGCGAAAGTAGAAAAGATAGACGATAGAAAAATAGAGAATGCGACAGGCACTGAACACTATTGTGGGTGAAAAAACATCCACTACTTTTAAACACATGCGCTATTATACATCTGTAGCAGAAAAATTGCTATATTCAAGAGGACGAGCTTTGAGAAAATCTAATAGTTCATTTCCATCGCTGCATAAATCTTCTGTCTCTCTTCTAATGGCTGGTGAGACATCAGCGAGCACAAAAATGACGTATTAATAGATTAATATCGTTATCAGATTGATGAAAGATCTAAAGCGTGATTTGTGTATATTAGTATACTATAGGATGAACAGAGGAAATACTCGTTCTATCATACAGGTTAATGTTGCAGTCAAAAAACCGATCCCTGCGCGTGGGGGATATGGCGTTCCAGAAAGGATTTTTATGAGTGCAATTATTCAATCCTCCTCTAATTTACGATCATTGTTTGCGGATATTTTGCAGTGGAGGGCATATCATGAGCCTGATAAAAAGGCATATTTTTATCTTACCTATGATGAAACGAGTGAGACCTCTCTCTCGTATGCAGAGCTGGATTGGCAAGCTCGTCGTATTGCAGCTTCGTTACAGGCACAAGTTTCTCCAGGCGATCGTGTGCTCCTGCTCTATCCGCCTGGATTAGACTATGTAGCGGCTATCTTTGGTTGTTTTTATGCTGGCGTTGTCGCTGTTCCAGCGTACCCTCCCAGAGCAAATCATAATCTGTATCGTCTTGAAATGATCCTTGAAGATGCTCAGGTATCGACCGCGCTTATTTCTTCCCCCGTCCTTTCCTTATTGGAGCATCGTTTTGCACAAAATCCTTTGCTACAGAAATTGTCTTGTATTGTGAGCGATACGCTCTCTGATGAGTTGGTGAACAGTTGGAAAGCATACAAAGCGTCAGGAGAGTCTCTAGCTCTTCTCCAGTATACGTCTGGCTCGACTGGCAATCCCAAAGGCGTAATGATTACGCATAATAACCTGATTTACAACATGATCTTTTTGCAAGATGTGTTGAAACCTTCGATTGAGCGACCCATAGTAAGCTGGTTGCCTCCGTATCACGATATGGGGTTGGGCAAAATCCTCGGCTCTTGCTATCAAGGTGTTCCTGCTGTTCTGATGTCTCCTGCTGTTTTCTTACAACAGCCATTGCGCTGGTTACGGGCAATATCGCATTACAGGGCGGAAATCAGTAGTGCGCCAAATTTCGCCTTTGAGCTGTGTACGCAAAAAGTATCTCCCGAGATGCTGGAAACGCTTGATCTCAGTACCTGGACTCTTGCTTTGACTGGTGCTGAACCAATACGACACGAGACTCTTGAACGTTTTGCCTGCACGTTTGCTCCTTGCGGTTTTAGAAAAGAAGCGTTTTATCCCTGTTACGGTCTGGCCGAGGCAACATTGTTCGTCACTGGTGGTTCAAAGACGGACCCTCCTCATATCCGCAGCTTTTCTGTATCTGATCTGGAGCAGGGGCGTGCCGTAGCGGTGGGTGAAGAGCAAACTCCTCTTCGCCAGCTGGTTGGTTGCGGACGACAGATCGCAGGACAACAACTGCTGATTGTCGATCCTGAAACTCGTATCAGGTGTTCGCCGGGGCAGATTGGAGAGATCTGGGTTTCGGGTCCCAACGTTGCATTGGGCTACTGGCAGCGGCCGCAGGAAACCTCAGAGACGTTTCAGGGATATCTTCAGAACAACAACGAAGGCCCATTTCTACGCACAGGCGATCTTGGCTTTCTGGATGGCAGTGATGATGGCGAACTTTTCGTTACTGGTCGTATCAAAGATGTCATCATCATCCGTGGCAGAAACCTGTATCCGCAAGATATTGAAGCGGTGGCTGAACAGTGTCATCCGGTTTTACGGCAAGGAAGTTGCGCTGCCTTTTCTATCCCTCTTGCTGCGACCGAGGGGCTGGTAATTGTTCAGGAAGTGGAACGCTCTTTCCCGCAATGGGATAAACAAGAAGTGGTGCAGGCTCTGCGCCGGGCGGTCACGATCGCCTTCGATGTTGAGGTTCATGCTATCGCGCTCATCAGGATCGGAAGTATTTTCAAGACCTCCAGCGGGAAAATTCAACGTCAGGCCTGTAAACAAGCCTTTCTTTCTCAATGTTTGCAAACATTACATTTGTGGGTCCACGAAGAACCACAGGAGGCACTTCTTTCTTCACTCTCGGACCAGCAAACGACGCATGCGGGAGGAGCTGATGAAAAAGAGAACAGAGTGATTTCTTCTCCTATTTTTAGCTTTCAGGAAATTCTTGCCCGCTTGAAAGCCTCTATTGCCGTCTTCTGTCAGCTTGACCCCGAGAGTATTGATCCGGGAGCATCACTGGCAAATTATGGCCTGGACTCGCTGACGGCCATTCGTTTGTCTCACGATGTGAGTCAGTATCTCGAGCATCAATTGTCGCCGACCATTATTTATGAACATTCTTCCATAGAAGAGCTTGCCAGGGCGATAGCTGAGGAGATGGCTCAAAAGGTTGAGCGAGATGCCATTGTTTCACCGGTTGTGCTGATCTCGCGGGAAAAAGAACTGAGCCTCTCTTTTGCGCAGGAACGTTTATGGTTCCTCGACCAGATTTCCTTTCATGATGCTTCTTATACTATACCTGTGGCATTTTGTCTTTCTGGTCTGCTCCACGTAGACAAACTGGAGCGTAGTCTCACAGTGATGACGCAACGGCATGAGGCGTTGCGCACAATATTTTCCTTGACGCAGGAAGGACGCCCTGTCCAAATTCTATTGCCTGCTCTTCCTATGGCAATTCCCTTGATCGATTTGCGAGGCAGCCAGCAAATGAAGCATAACCTCGTCCAGAGGCTGATTCAGCAGGAAATAGCCCGTCCTTTCGATCTCACGAGTGGACCGCTTTTGCGCGTATTCCTGTTCCGTGTAGATGAGCAGGAGCATGTGCTTCTCTGCACTATGCATCATATTGTCACTGATGGCTGGTCAATGAGTGTGTTGATGAGAGAGCTCTCAGCCTGCTATCAAGCCTGTCTGGAGGGGACCTCTCCTCGTTTACCCGATTTGCCCTTTCAGTATGTGGACTATGCATACTGGCAACGGGCGTGGTTACAGGGAGAGGTATTACAGTCTCAACTGGCCTATTGGCGACGGCAACTGGCAGGTGCTCCTGTCGTCCTGAATTTACCTCTCGATCATCCGCGACCGGCCGTGCAAACCTTTGCCGGAGCGCAACAGGATATGCTTTTGCCCGCAAACCTGTTGCAGGAATTGAAAGCATTGAGCCAGCGCGAAGGGGTGACGCTCTTTATGACGCTGTTGGCGGCTTTTCAGGTCTTGCTGCTGCGCTATACCGGACAGGACGATCTCGTCGTGGGTACGCCCATCGCCAATCGGACGCGCCAGGAACTGGAGGGGCTGATTGGCTTTTTTGTGAATACGCTGGCCCTGCGTGTGGATCTTTCAGGTCATCCGACCTTTAAACAGGTGCTTCAGCGGGTGCGTAAGGTCTGCCTGGGGGCCTATACACACCAGGATATCCCGTTTGAGAAAGTAGTCGAGGCGCTGGAGCCGGAGCGAGATCTGAGCCACGCGGCGCTCTTCCAGGTGATGTTGATCTTGCAAAATACGCCCCAGGAGCAGGGGAAACTGGCCGGAGTGCGTCTCACGCCACTGACCATCGAAAGCGTCACGAGCAAGTTTGATCTGACGTTCACCCTGATTGAGATGGAAGCAGGGTTGCAGTGTAGCCTGGAATACAGTACTGAGCTGTTCGAGGCGGGGACGATCACACGTATGCTGGAACACTGGCACATCTTGCTGCAAGGCATCGTGGATACTCCACATGCGCCCATCTCGGATCTGTCATTGCTTACCGCAGCTGAGCGAGAATTCCTACTTGTGCAGTGGAATGCGACGCAGAGAGACTTTCCCCGCGATCGGTGTATCCATCGGCTCTTTGAAGAGCAGGCGTTGCGTACTCCCGATGCGGTCGCATTGGTCTTTGAAGAACAGATGCTCACCTATGCTGAGCTCAATCGAGAGGCGAATCTGTTCGCGTCTCATTTGCAAGCGCTGGGGATTGGTCCAGAGAAGCGGGTGGGCATCTGCATGGAGCGTGGTATTGAGTTGGTGGTGGGGTTGCTGGCAGTGCTCAAGGCGGGCGGAGCGTACGTGCCGCTGGACCCTGCCTATCCTGCTGAGCGGCTTGCGTATATGGTTCAGGATGCGCAGATTGCGCTGATTCTTACACGGGTATCACTGCTGGAAAGACTGCCGTCAGCGTGCCCGGGCGTTTTCTGTGTCGATCGCGATTGGTCGCCTGCCGGAGAAGGGCCGCAAGAGCTTCGTGTGTGGCCTGGACAGAGCGATCAGATGGCCTATCTCATCTACACCTCTGGTTCGACGGGGCGTCCCAAAGGCGTGATGGGAACGCATCGGGCCAGCCTGAATCGCTTTCACTGGATGTGGCAGCGCTATCCCTTTGGGCCAGCCGAGGTCTGTTGTCAGAAAACAAACCTCAGTTTTGTGGATGCGGTCTGGGAAATCTTTGGTCCATTGTTACAAGGAGTGCCGCTGGTCATCATGGCCGATGAAGTCGTCAAAGATCCGTCTCGTTTGTGCAGATTGTTGGAGAGGCAGGCCGTTACGCGGATTGTGCTGGTCCCTTCGCTGTTGCGGGTCCTGTTAGAAGACGAGCAAGCACTTCAGAGGCAGTTGCATCGGCTTACTTACTGGGTGAGCAGTGGAGAGTCGCTTCCTCTGGAGGTTGCCCGACGTTTTCGCCAGTGCCTGCCCGATAAGAGACTGATCAATCTCTATGGCTCGTCGGAAGTCACCGCAGATGTCACCTGCTATGAAGTTGCTCCGGGCGAAATGCAATCCAGCGTGCCGATCGGCCGTCCGATTGCCAACACCCAGGTATATGTGCTGGATAGTACTATGCAACTGGTGCCAATTGGCGTGCCTGGTGAGATCTACATTGGCGGCGCGAATGTGACGCATGGGTACTGGCAACGAGCAGATTTGACGGCGGAACGTTTTCTGCCAGATCCGTTCAGCCAGCAGCCAGGAACACGGCTCTACCGTACAGCGGATCTGGCTCGTTATCGCCGCGATGGCACGCTTGAGTTTCTCGGGCGCATAGATCAGCAGGTCAAGATTCGAGGCTATCGCATCGAACCGGGGGAGATCGAGGCAGCCCTCAGAACGCATCAAGGTGTTCAGGAGGTAGTGGTGCTGGTGCGAGAAGAAATGGCAGGAGAGAGGCAACTGGTGGCCTATCTGGTGGGGGGACCGGAAGAGTCACTTCGCAGTAGTGATCTGCGTTCTTATCTGCAAGATCACCTTCCGGCCTATATGATCCCTTCGGCTTTTGTGCTGCTGGATACCTTGCCCCTGACGCCGAATGGCAAGATCGATCGGCAGGCGCTACCATTACCACAAGAGAGCCAGGATGGGGAACCCAACATGCCAGAGGAGGCCAGGTCGCCGCTTGAGGAACTGCTGGTGGAACTGTGGCGAGAGATACTCGGACGCAGGCATGTTGGGATCTCTGAGAATTTCTTTGCGCTAGGAGGACATTCCTTGCTGGCGATGCAACTCATGACGCGCATGAGGGCCCTATTGGGTGTAGAGGTGCCGTTGCGAGCGATGTTCGAGACGCCAACGGTGGCGGGGATAGCACAACAGATAGAGCGGGCCTTGCGCAAGGGCGAAGGAGTACAGATACCACAACTGCTTGCCAGAGAGCGTCCGGTGGAGATTCCCCTCTCCTTTGCCCAGCAGCGGCTCTGGTTCCTGGATCAATTGGACCCGCAGAACGTAGCCTACAATATGCCCTCTGCCCTGCGTCTGAACGGCATGCTCTCAGTGCATGCATTAGAGCAGAGTTTGCTGAAACTGGTACAGCGGCATGAGACGTTGCGTACCATCTTTCCCCTGCGTAAGAGTGGACCCGTACAATTGATCCTTGAGCCCGATCCGGTCCGACTCCCGTTGCTGGACTTGCAAGGATTTATTGGTGAGCAGCAAGAAGCGTGCATGCGCCAGCTCTTACAGCAAGAAATCGCACAGCCCTTCGATTTGCAGCATGGGCCGCTCTGGCGTGTGTTGTTGTTGCGTCTGGAGGAGCAGCAACACGTGCTGCTGGTGACCATACATCATAGCATTGCTGATGGCTGGTCAATGGGAGTATTGATCCGTGAGATTTCCCACCTCTATCAGGCGGTGCTCTCTGGCGAGCCGCCGCATTTGCCATCCCTACCCATTCAGTATGCCGACTATGCCCTCTGGCAGCGTGGGTGGTTACAGGAAGAGGCGATAGGGAACCAACTGCGCTACTGGCAAGAGCAACTCGCAGGAGCCCCGGCGCTCTTGAAACTACCCACAGATCATCCGCGCCCGGCGATGCAGCGCTTTGTCGGCGCGCAACAGCGCATGTGTTTGTCTGCTGAACTGCTTCAGGAACTCAAAGTGTTGAGCCAGCGCGAAGGGGTGACGCTCTTTATGACGCTGTTGGCGGCCTTTCAGGTGTTGCTATTGCGCCATACGGGACAGGAAGATCTCGCGGTCGGTATTCCCATCGCCAATCGCTCCCGCCAGGAATTGGAAGGACTGATTGGTTTTTTTGTGAATACGCTGGCTTTGCGTACCGATCTCTCTGGTCATCCCAGCTTCCGACAGGTGCTACAGCGGGTGCGCGAGGTGGCCCTGCAAGCGTATGCCCATCAGGATGTGCCGTTTGAGAAGGTCGTGGAGACGTTAGAGTTGGAGCGATTTTTAAGCTATACGCCGTTGTTCCAGGTGTTCTTTTCCTTGCAAAATATGCCGATGAGTGAGCTGGAATTGGCCGGACTCTCCTGGCAGACGCTGGAAGTGGAGCAGCGAACGGCCAGATTTGATTTGAGCCTCGTGCTCACTGAAAGCGCTCAGGGATTGGTATGCAACCTGGAGTACAATACCGACCTGTTCGAGGTCGCTACGATCAGTCGTCTGCTCAGTCACTGGCAGACCCTCCTGGAAGAAATCGTGCTATGCATAGATCGGCCAATCGGTCAGATCCCATTGCTGACAACGGATGAACGTGAGCAGCAATTGCTACTCTGGAATGCCACTGATTGCTTCTTCCCGGCACCATATAGCCTCGCTCAGCTCTTTGAGCAACAGGTCGAGCGTACGCCCGACGCGGTGGCGCTGATCTGCGAGCGACAACAGGTAACCTATCGCGTCCTTGATCAACATGCGAACCGGGTTGCCCACTATTTGTGCAGACAGGGCGTGGGCCCTGATCAGATCGTGGGCGTTGCGATAGAGCGCTCGTTGGAACTGGTAGTGGCGCTGCTGGGGATACTTAAGGCGGGAGGGGCCTATCTACCGCTCGATCCCAATTATCCATCTGAGCGGCTGGCCTATATGCTGGAGGATGCACACACGGCTTTGCTGCTTACACAGAGCACTTTGTCGGCCCGCTTGCCTGAGACCGCAATACCTGTGCTCTGTCTCGATCAACTCTGGGAAACGTCAGGTACTGAGCCCGATGGTCCGCTTGCTATCTCGCAGCATCCAGAGCAACTGGCCTATGTGATCTATACATCAGGCTCTACAGGGCGGCCCAAAGGCACGCTGATTACTCAGCGGGGGATTTGCAATAGCTTGCAGTGGATGCAGGAAACCTACCAGTTGACGGAGCGCGATTGCATCTTGCAAAAGACTTCGTTGAGTTTTGATCCCTCGGTGTGGGAACTCTTCTGGCCGTTGCTGACCGGGGCGCGACTCGTGCTGGCACGACCAGAGGGGCAGGCTGATCATGCCTATCTGTTCGCCGTACTGGCGCAAGAAGAGGTAACGACGCTCAACTTTGCACCTTCAGAGCTACAATTGTTTGTGGAGGAGCCAGACTGGGAGCAGGCGTGGAGTGTGCGCCGGGTGATGTGTGGAGGCGAGGCGTTGCCCGCAGGCTTGCAAGCGCGCTTCTCAGTACAGAGGAATGCCCGGCTTTCGAACCTGTATGGGCCGACTGAAGCCACAATCGAAGCCAGTTTCTGGCCCTGTGAAGCTCGGGGGCAGGGCATTGTGCCGATCGGGCGTCCAATCCATAACGTCAACCTGTATGTGCTGGATGGCTATCAGGAACCAGTACCGATCGGAGTAGTGGGTGAGCTCTATATCGGAGGAATCGGGTTGGCTCGTGGCTATCACCAGCGTCCGGATCTGACGGCGGAGCGTTTTGTGCCCCATCCCTTTAGCCAGGAGCAGGGACAGCGTCTCTATCGTACGGGCGATCTCGTGCGCTATCGGGCAGATGGGGCGCTGATGTTTCATGGGCGTATTGACGAGCAAGTGAAACTACGCGGCTTTCGCATCGAACTCGGGGAAATCGAGGCCATCTTGCGCGCCCATCCCTCTGTGCGAGACGCGTTGGTGATGTTACATGAGGCCAGAGCCCTGGTAGGCTATGTTACGACACATGAGCAAGTGAGTAGCAGCCAGTTGCAAGAGCATCTGCGGGCTCATGTTCCCGATTATATGGTGCCTCCTTTTATAATCATGCTCGAAGCTTTCCCTCTGACACGTAACGGTAAAGTCGATCGGCATGCCTTACCAACTCCGGAGTGGACGGATTTGAGGGGATCAGGAGCGTATAGCCCGCCTCGCACGCCACTTGAGGAACTGCTTGCACAGATCTGGGCCGAGTTGCTTCAGGTGACGCAGGTGGGTATCCATGACAATTTCTTCGAGCTAGGTGGTCATTCCCTGCTGGCGACACAACTCGTTGCTCGTATCCGGCAGTGTTTCCAGTGTGAGTTGCCTGTACGCATAGTCTTCGAGCAGCCTACTATCGCCTCGCTAGCTACTGTGTTGAAGAGTATAGCGGGGGAGGATCAGGCATCTGAAATGCCTTCAATCCAGCCCATGAGCCGCGCGCAAAAGATACCACTCTCTTTCTCCCAGGAGCGTCTGTGGTTTCTAGATCAACTGGCTCCCCAGAGTGCAACCTATAATATGCCCGTTGCCCTGCAATTGACGGGTCCCCTTTCGCTCGAAGCATTGGAGCAGAGTTTGACACAACTGGTGCAACGCCATGAGACATTGCGCACCTGTTTCCAGTCTGAGGAGAGCGAACCGGTGCAATGGATCAGTGAGCCCTGGAGCGTGCGCATCGCTCTTGTTGATCTTCAGTCGCTGTCCAGCGAACAGCACGAGGAATATGTATCGTGTCTCTTTCAGCAAGAAATGGAGCAGCCATTCGAGCTACAAAGAGCGCCTTTGTGGCGAGTGTGCTTATTGCGTCTGAGTCAGCAGAAGCATGCATTGTTGCTGACCATGCACCATAGCATTGCTGATGGCTGGTCGATGGGGGTACTGACCCGCGAAATCTCCAGTCTCTACAAGGCAGCTCTTACCAATGAAACGGCGTTCCTTCCCACTTTGCCTGTTCAGTATGCCGATTATGCGCTCTGGCAACGGCAATGGTTCCAGGGAGAAGTGTTAGAACGGCAGCTCGCTTACTGGCAGCAGCAGATGGCAGGCGCTCCCGCATTACTGAAGTTGCCAACGGACCATCCGCGTCCGGCGGTGCAGACCTTTGCAGGAGCTCAGCAAGCTGTATGCCTGTCGCCTGATCTGCTCCGGGAGCTAAAAGTGTTGAGCCAGCGCGAAGGGGTGACATTCTTTATGACCCTGCTCGCGGCGTTCCAGGTCTTGTTGTTGCGCTATAGTGGGCAGGAAGATATCGTCGTGGGTACGCCCATTGCGAATCGTCGATGGCAGGAGGTGGAAGGGCTGATTGGCTTCTTCGCCAACACGCTGGCCCTGCGTACCGATCTCTCGGGCAATCCAGACTTCAGGCAACTCTTGCAACGAGTACGAGAGGTTTCACTGCAAGCCTATGCCCATCAGGATCTGCCATTTGAGAAACTTGTGTCCATGTTGCAGGTGGAACGTTCCATGCGTTATGCGCCTCTCTTCCAGGTGCTCTTCACCTTACAAAATATGCCGCTGGGTGAACTGGAACTGGCCGGACTCTCCTGGCAACCCCTGGAGCTCAAGTGGACGACAGCCAAGTTCGATCTCAGCCTGGTTGTGAGCGAAAGTGCGCAAGGGTTGGAGGCCAATCTGGAGTATAATACCGATCTCTTTGAAGCTACGACCATCAGCCGCTTGCTGAAACACTGGCAGGTGCTCTTAGAAGAGATCGTAAGAGAGGTCAATCAGCCGATCGGTCAGATACCGTTGTTGACTGCCGCTGAGCGCGAGCAGCAGCATGTGATCTGGAATGCGACATGCCAGGCGATCGAGCCAACAAAGAACTTGCCGCTTTTATTCGAGCAACAGGTAGCGCGAACTCCTGATGCGGTTGCGGTGATCTTTGAACATGCCAGCCTCACCTACCGCGAACTTGATAGACGTGCCAATCAGGTAGGCCGTTATCTGCAAAGTCTGGGTGTAGGCCCCGATCAGTTTGTAGGCGTCTATATGGAACGTTCGCAGGAGCTACTGGTGGCATTGCTGGGGATCCTCAAAGCGGGAGGGGCCTATCTGCCGTTGGACCTCAGCTATCCGGGCGAACGACTGGCCTATCTGATCCGAGATGCCGGGCCGCGCCTGCTGCTGACGGAGTCCCATCTGGTAACGCAATTGTTGCCGACCACCATTCCTATGCTCTGTCTGGATACTGACTGGGGACAGATTGCCGCCCGATCTACGGATACTCCACCACACACGCTCATACAGCCACAACAACTGGCCTATTTGCTCTACACGTCTGGCTCAACGGGGCGACCCAAAGGGACCATGATTACGCATCAGGGCCTGACCAATTACCTGCTCTGGGCGATACAGACCTATGACGTTGCATCCGGGGCTGGCACGCCGTTGCACTCTCCGCTCGGCTTCGATTTGAGCGTGACCAGTCTGTTTCCCTCTTTACTGGTAGGTCAACCTGTCTGGATTCTACCGGCAGATCAGGGGGAGGCGCTGGTCCAGGCACTCCAACAGGGGCTGCATTTTAGCCTTGTCAAGTTGACTCCTGCACATCTCACCCTTCTCAACGACTGGCTCACGTCCGCTCAGGCTGCGACCTGTAGCCGTGCACTGGTGATTGGAGGCGAGGCACTTTCGGGTGAGCAGGTGCGTTTCTGGCAAGAGAATGCGCCTGAGATACGCCTGATCAACGAATACGGGCCTACTGAGACCGTGGTAGGTTGCTGTGTCTATGAAGTGTCGGCGTATGAGCAATTTGCGGGAGAGGTGCCGATCGGTCGTCCCATCGCCAATATGCAACTCTACGTGCTCGATGCCCGGATGGAGCCGATTCCTGTGGGTGTAGTGGGAGAGCTGTATATCGGAGGCGTCGGGCTGGCGCGAGGCTATCATCGGCGTGCCGATCTGACGGCCGAGCGCTTTGTGCCACATCCGTGGAGCCAGGAGCCGGGACAGCGCCTCTATCGTACGGGAGATCTGGTGCGCTACCGGGTGGATGGCATATTGGAGTTTTTGGGGCGTATTGACGAGCAGGTGAAATTGCGCGGCTTCCGTATCGAGCCCGGGGAGATTGAGGCGATTTTGCGTGCCCATCCCGATGTGCGAGATGCGCTGGTGCTCTTGCAAGAAGAGCCTGAAGGGCAGCATTATCTGGTTGCATATATTGTCGCACAGACGGAATCGCTGTCCGTGAACATTGCGCAATTGCAGACCTATGTACGTTCTTACGTTCCAGATTACATGGTGCCATCCGGTGTTGTGCAACTGGAGGCTTTTCCCCTGACCGCTCATGGGAAAGTCGATCGACGCGCTTTGCCCGCTCCTGCCTGGAATGATTCAGAAAATGCGCAATCGTATATGGCCCCGCGCACAGCGTTGGAGGAATTGCTGACGCAGATCTGGGCCGAGCTACTGCATCAGCCGCAGGTGGGCATCCATGACAATTTCTTTGTGCTGGGCGGCCATTCCTTACTGGCAACCCGGCTGGTGGCTCGTATCCGTCAGCGTCTCCATCTCGAACTGTCCATACGGACGCTTTTTGAAACGCCAGACATTGCCTCGCTGGCCCGTATACTGGAAACTTCCCTGCATGACGACCGACTCTCTCAATTGCCGCCTCTCGAACCAATGAGTCGCGATGAGGAGATCCCGCTCTCTTTTGCTCAGGAGCGTCTCTGGTTCCTGGATCGACTCGATCCTCAGAGCGCGGCCTATAACGTGCCAGCAGTGCTTTCTCTGACCGGTTCGCTCTCGCTCAAGACATTGGAGCAGAGCTTGCAGGCGCTGGTACACCGTCATGAGATATTACGCACGACTTTCCATATTGGGAAGACTGGTCCTGTGCAGCATATTGGTGTGCCCGGGCCAGTGCAATTAGCATTGGTTGATATCCAATCCCTGTCGGGGGAGCAACGAGATGTGCAGGTACATCATCTGGTTCAGCAAGAAGCGGAACGTCCCTTTGATCTGCAAAGGGGGCCGCTCTGGCGCGTACACCTGTTGCGATTGCATGAGCGGGAACATCTCTTGTTTGTGACGTTAC
>DATJHM010000241.1:0-2872 GCA_035493895.1 Ktedonobacteraceae bacterium | reverse complement strand
CAGACGCTCTTCGGCCACATCGTCAATGATCCCCGTTCGCTCATCAATGCCCAGGAGCACGATCTGCGGAAGTTGCGCTGCCAGTTGTGCAGACCAGCCTTTCCCAAAGGTGTTATGATGAGGCAGCACACAGGAGCCCGCCACGACGCCCAGGCCCGGTACGACTTTTTTTGCCCCAGGATCATAGTAATACTGACAGAGCACCATCGCCCCAGCACTGCTTCCCACAATCACTGCTCCCTGTTCGTAGGCCTCCACGATTGCCTGCCCGGCATGACTCCCCAGCAGTGTCTGACCCAGATAGCCCGGGAAGCCACCCAGCAGGTAGATGAGACGTGATTGACGGAGGGTGGCGGCAATACCGGGATCATTTGCCGAAGCAGCATCAATCAGCGGGAGCGCTTCTACGTTGCTGGCACCCAGGCGACGAAACCAGGTGACGCCGTTACGACCTGCACGCTGATGGTTATTGTCCAGGGCCGCAGCGGTAGGAATAATACTGACTGACACGTCGAAGCCGCCTGCAAGCACGATCGCTCGACGATCCGGCTCCGCCATCTGCCCGCCAAATTCAGCGCCTCCCTCAAGCACGATATATCCAGGCATTGGTACATCATCCTTCTTTGCGCAAAAATCGCCGTTCGCCACTATACAGGATCTACACGTGAGGAGTGAGCAGCAACCGGGCTTTGAAATCAGCAATGGTTCGTAAAAGACCGGTTTCCAACGACACGCTCGGCTCCCAGTGCAGCCATTCTTTCGCGCGTGTGATATCTGGCCTGCGACGCTCGGGATCAGTTGGCACACGGTCGACCGCTTTTCGCAACAAGCCAGCCTGGTTGCCTGTCAGTTGGTTGATCAGCTCCCCAAGTTCAAGCATGGTTGTTTCGACAGGATTGCCGATATTGACGGGCTGGTGAATCTGTTCGGCGAATACAAGACGATACATGCCTTCGATAAGATCATCGATATAGCAGAAGCTACGAGTCTGGTTGCCCTCACCGTGGATGGTAAGCGCTTGATTTTCGACGGCCTGACGAATAAAGTTTGGAATTACGCGCCCATCATCGAATTTCATGCGTGGTCCGTAGGTATTAAAGATACGGACAATGCGTGTATCCAGCTGATGTGAGCGGTGATAGGCCATTACCATTGCTTCCGCAAAGCGTTTGGCTTCATCATACATAGAACGAGGCCCGATAGGGTCAACATTGCCAACATAGGTCTCTGGCTGTGGATGGACCAGCGGATCACCATAGATTTCAGAAGTCGAGGCCAGGAGGAAACGGGCCTGGTGGGCACGTGCGATGCCAAGGGCATTATGCGTGCCAAGTGCGCCCACTTTCAGCGTTTGAATAGGTAACTGAGGGTATCCATAGGGAGAGTCTGGATTCGGACTGGCGGGCGACGCGAAGTGAAGCACAACATCCAACTTCTGGGAAATACGAATGGGCCGGGAAATATCATGCTGAATCTGGGAAAAGTGAGTGTTATCCTGTAAATGTGCGATATTCTCGCGGGAACCTGTGATCAGATTATCCAGGGAGATCACCTCATGACCCTCAGCAAGGAGTCTATCGCAGAAATGAGAACCAACAAACCCTGCACCCCCGGTGATAAGAAATCTCATACAAGAAACCTTTCCATTATTTTTTAAAGGGGTAGAAGTCGTAGTAAATTGCTCTATTTACTTCTGCAAATATATAGTAGCATTGATTTCTGCTACTGTCTAGCAATGGAACTATTACCATAGCAAGAGGAGCAGAGCTGACCATGCTTGAACGAATGACCTACCTGAAGCCAGAGATTTCAGAGTGTGATGTGGTAATATAAAAAAAGAAAACGTATTACTCGCTGTTGTTGATAGAGGCCTCTTATGTAGTTAGCAATGCCGTATCTTTTCATGGAACATCAGTCTCTTACAAAGTCAGGCCAGAAAGCCCCGTGCTTTCCAAGGCGGGGATGAATGGCCCTTCCTTGTTTGGGGAGGATTGGGAGAAGGGGCATCGCTCTCCTCTTCACTCTTCCCCCGTAATACAGTACTATTATCCTATTGTTTGTCTTGTCATGCAATGATAAGATTACCCCATTGCATCGTTTGAACGTACTTTCTAAAGAGGGCAAAAGCGCATGCTGATCTACGAATACAAGGTCGATGGCACCAAAGAACAGTATGCCGCCATTGAAGAGGCTATTCGCACCGTCCAGTTCATTCGCAACAAATGTCTCCGCATTTGGATGGATGTGGCTGGTACGAACGCCAACGATCTGCAATGGTACTGTGCGATCCTCGCCAGGTACTATCCCTTCGCCATGCACCTCAATTCCCAGGCGCGGCAGGCTGCGGCTGATCGGGCCTGGAGTGCGATCTCCCGCTTCTACAAACACTGTCGTGAGCACAAACCGGGCAAGAAAGGCTATCCTCAGTTTCAGCACGACAATCGGAGTGTGGAGTATAAAGTCACGGGCTGGGTGCTCGATCTCGACGGCAAACACATCACCTTCACCGATGGGTGTGGCATCGGTCGCCTCCGACTCATCGGTCGCCGTGATCTTGCCACACAGCCACGGCTGGCCATCCAACGGGTGCGGATCGTGCGCAGGGCCGATGGGTATTTCGTCCAGTTCGGCCTGAAGTGTGAGCGGCGTGTTGAGCACACCCCAACAGGCAAACAGCTCGGTATTGATGTGGGCCTCAAGGTCTACTACACCGATTCCGAGGGCAAGGGCATCGAGAACCCCAGGTATTACCGCAAGGCCGAGAAGCGCTTGAAACGCCTGCACCGACAGGTCTCGCGCAAAGCGAAAGGCTCGGCCAACCGCAAGAAGGCTCGCAAACGGCTGGCAAAAGCGTCTCTCAAGGTCCAAAGGC
>DATJHM010000240.1:0-14535 GCA_035493895.1 Ktedonobacteraceae bacterium | reverse complement strand
ACAAATCAAAAGGCAAGAGGGCCAGATCAATCAGCAGCCCTGTGCCGAAGGAGAGAGGGAGCGTCAAGATGCCTACGGTAAAAGAGAAAGCAGGCCAGACGATCGACCAGAATTTTTCCCAGAGCGTGGGGTTCCCGTCCTCATAGGAAGGAATCTTCCCTGTATCCCACTCCCCGGTATTCGGCTTAAACTCCCAGTACTGAGCCTCACCATTGTGTGTGGTAGAAAAACTATTAGGGCCGAGATAATTATTCTGCTGTCTATCGTTGTCAAAGTTCTGGTGAAGCCAGCTTTCACCATTGTACTGATAGACGAATTTTGTTTGCTGCGTCGTGAGGACGATCATATCATTGACAACCGCAAGCTGTGCCTCATCATAGTCCATAAATGTTTCTGAGACTGGTAACTTTGCAGCGTCTATGGCTTTTTCACTCCAACGAAGGGCAAAAAGTTGATAGCCTCGAAACCTCACATTCACATTGCCAGAAAGCAAAAGCGTGACAAACGTTGGACCGCTAAAGTTAAAAATCCTTTTTCTGTGGATATCAAATGCTCTCTTTTGGGGATAAACTGCTCACTGGTATAAAGTATTGGTGAGCGCCATTGCCCCAAAGTATCAAGGGAGTAAAGTCTGATTTCTGGCTGAAATGCCCAGTTGGGAACGCCACTGGCGGTACAAATGTAGTTCTGACCTGCGGTCAGAGCAAACATCGTGTTCTCACCCGTTTTCAATGGCTCATTGAAAACAGATGAATTCTCCTCCCATCGATTGGCGTCAGTGCGTGTGTCGTACGTAAAGCAAGAGAGTTTGCCATTAGACCGGTCAAGGATGGCAAAAAAATCATCTCCTGAAGCAATCAAGCAATCGGTCAAAGTTCCTATTTTGCGGGAAAAGGATTTCCACACCCCATGACTATAAGGGTGTTTGTGAAACAGGTGAACTGTTTGCTTCTGTCCTGGGGTGATGAGCGCAAAAAAGGTGGAAGCTATTTCGACCTGGAGATTCTTGGCGTCCGCAGTGTCACCTACTGGCAATTCGCCCATGGTGTTTGCAACCCACTGTCCGAGCCATTGATAGGCTGACACATGGATCTGGTGTTCTTTGGTGCCTGTACCACGCCAGATTACCACCACATAGTCCGGCCCCAGATAGGTGAGAGGCTGCTGCCATGCGTTGCCTGGCCGTGGAATATCCAGGTCTCTGTGGGCGTTTGGGATAGTCAACTCGGTATACTGATACGAGGTCGTCGCGCCCTGAGGAGCAGTTATGGATTTGAGAGCACCAAAGAGTGCACCCCCGTGCCCCACGTGACTGGCATCTGTTTTACTAACGCTGACCCCATCAGCACTGGTCTCCCCATAATACGCAAAAAGACGAGGAGGTTCGTAGGGGTGCCCCTGACTGTTCGAGAACGTCATGGATTTGAGAATCTGCTTTTGCATCTCTCCACTTCCCAGGGACGCATAGCGCAATTGCACATGAGACACCAGCTCACCGTTCGCGTTTAACACTTCGAGAGAGCCAAGAAAATGACGTTCCAGCCGGTCCTGGTACGCATCCGGTCCCCCACCCGGGAGCGTATGCAACTTCACACGCGTCTCGTAGGGATTCTCTGCATCTTCCTCCGGGCCATAGTAGAGCATGATGCTTTCTCCAGTTGCCCCGACCACCTGACTCAGACGGCATGCCTGCGTATAGTACTTACGCGTAGCACCTGCTGTTCCCACCAGCTGCTGGTCTTGCTCATAGAGAAACGTCACGCGATCCCCCCAGATATTTTCTACGGACGAGAGATTCCACGCGACGGGAAATTGCTCTTGTTTCGCTGCTACATTGCTGGGTCCGGTCCAGGTGCCCCACCGCACTCCCAACTCAATGGAGTCTCCCCTGCTGGTGTTGGTATGGTCTTCCGTCTGCTGGACATTGCCTCCATACCAATAGCAGGTTCCATCCTCTTTGGTGATTGCCCACAGTTCGCGCTCTGGCTGGTAACGGATCTTCCAGAA
This sequence comes from Ktedonobacteraceae bacterium, assembly GCA_035493895.1. Taxonomy (GTDB): domain Bacteria; phylum Chloroflexota; class Ktedonobacteria; order Ktedonobacterales; family Ktedonobacteraceae; genus DATJHM01. The sequence continues at coordinate 12,528 of DATJHM010000240.1, read as the reverse complement.
TTGATAGTTCGTGGTCTCATAGATCTCGCCCGCTGCGTCAGCACCACCTTTCACCAGAGCATAGAGCGTATTCTCCGTCAATAAACCATACGTACTATCTTGCGTGTTCCCATTCCAGATACGCACAATTTTCGCTTGTGGGAAAGACCAGCCCAGTCCCAGGACACCAGTGGGTGCGTCTTGCGTCCAGGTTTCGACGGCCTCACGGATTCCCCCACTGCTGTAATAAATTGATAAATCGAAATTCAGCCCATTGCGGCCTGGTAAGGACGCCAGGCTGATGGGAAAGGAAACGCTTCCGGTTGAGAGATTGACGGTGCCGGTATCGAGAGAACCCGGCTTGAGTGCTGTTGTTTCTGTCACGGAATCTCCTATGTGTTCTGTTTGTCGTGTCGGCTTCGCCGAAATGTTGTCTCTCCGTCCAATTTGACGGGTGTTCATCTAATGAGCATACCTGGAAAAAACCTGTTCGTTCATCATACATTCTTATGATTTTTTCTCTGCGGCAAAAATCATAAGAATGTATGATGTGAGAAAGGAACGCGAAACAGAAGAACCAGGCAGAAGTCCTCAGGAGCGACTATCGTCACCCCGTGCCCAGATCTCAGATGAGGTGGTGCTCGACCGCGTAGCGCGTGGCGGCACTGCGTGAAGTGACTCCCAGTTTATTGAAGATGGAAGCCACATGCGTGTTGACCGTCGGCACGCTCACTACCAGTTGTTGGGCGATCTCTTTATTGGTCAATCCTTCGGTCAACAAACGCAGCACCTCGCGTTCTCGCCTGGTCAGGCCAACAGGCGCAGGTGAAGAAGGCTGTGCGGCAGAGGATGGGGAGAGCGGAGCTTCCTGTTGGGTGGCCGAGAGTCTGCGCTATGGCTGGGAGGACAAAGTCTGGATCGCTGATGGCTGCGAGAGGCACAAAGCAGACGCTGTCTGTGAAGTTAGGCAGCAGGCCGTGCGCGACCGCGAGCAAGAGGCGCGTTTTGCCCACACCGCCTGGACCGGTGAGGGTGAGCAGGCGCACGTCGGGTCGATGCAGCAGAGCCTTGAGTTGAGCGAGTTCGTGTTCGCGGCCAAGCAGAGGGGTCAGTGGTTGCGGCAGGTAACCCGATGAGAGTTGGCTAGTGCTGGATGGGAAGGTAATAATAGGGCGCTGCATAGTTCATGCTCTCTCCGACGCTTCGCTGTAAGCAAGGATACCTCGCTCAACCCAAATACCCATTGCACTGAAAGCGTAGTCAGTGATCGAAATCGGCATGCTTCTGCCAGATGTAGGGCCAGAAGAGCCCCAGTGAAGGTGCATGCTCTGCCATGGGTCCCTCGATCACATGCTCTCAGAGAGTTCAGGTGTTTCTGGAGTATGAAGGAATCGTAAAAAATAGGCTGACTGTTGTTTGTCAGATTTTGATTCATTTTTTCGGTACTACTATATCTTTTCGTTGGAAATCTCTGGATGAGCCAGAAAAGCGGATCGAAAGCATTCGCGAGCCGTCTGGCTCTGCCAGAAAACTTTTCCAATCAGCAAATGGCCGTTTTGTTGCCGTTTCTGACTGGCCAGGAAAAGATCAAAGGCTATCGTTTCTGACGCAATTCTTGGCTCATGGGCACTTTTGGTGAATCTACGAATTGATGAGATATTCTGATCTGTTGAACGAGCACAAATTTGAGAAATGCCGATGCCATAGAAGTTCATCAACATCCTGATTCACCAAAAATGCCCATGAGCCAAGAATTTTGACAAATAATACTGGCTTACATCTTCAGATCCAGAGAATCTGTACCTCTTCTCTATCGCAGCTAATAGCCCATTAGGCGCGATATCTTGCTCAAATAGAACGGAAAAGGTAGACTGTTTCCGCATACAAGTATACACGAGATTCCGCATTAGGTGCAATAACATATGGAGAAACATACCAATTTCCCATCGATCACCATAAAACAAGCTTTCGTGCAGTTCCTCGAAGACTCCTCTTTTGCCCGGCGAACACGCGAAAGCTACACCGAAGATCTCAGACCTTTACTGACTTAGGTTGGCCAGGCTCCTATCAGCGCGCTGACTGATGATGTTGCTCGATCATATCTTCGTACCCAGGAAGCGCTCGCACCTGCGACGTACAATCGACGTCTGGCGGCGTTACGCAGTTTCAGCGGCTTTCTCTCCGATGTGCATGTTGCCATGAGAGGCTTCCCTGTTGGCGTCACCCTACTTGACCTGCCTGGGCACCTTCAGACGATATTGATACTGCGAGTCCAAACGCAGTTGAGGAGCAAACGAAATTACGCCGCGCGAATATTCTCTTCCAATTTCGCTCAGGAAGTCCGTGCGTGTCTCAACCAGCGCGAGCTACCGCATTCCTCGGCAACTATGAATTTGCATAAAATTCCTCAACCGCACTACGAATACCCTGGGCCACATCTAAGAACGCTTCCTGTCGGTCTGCCCAACTGGTCACTGGTTTCTCATTACTGGGAAATACTTTGATATGATCAAATACAGCGCCTCGCCAATCCACAGGGCGCAGAATGATAGGCACCACCAAAGCCGTTTTCTCTTCATGCCTTTTGACAGCTTTCTCGGCCATCAGATATGCATCTGAAGCGATGAAATTAGCACTGATCAGCAAAAGGATAATCTGAGCGGCCTGCCAATGTGATTCGATCTCACGCGCCCACTCTTTCCCAGCACCAATCTGACCACTATGCCATTCCGTGATAAGGCCTAGTTTTCTCAAAAGACCTAATTGCTTTTCTAATTCCTCCCGCAAATCCTTATCTTCAGGAGCATAAGCGTAGAAAATCTTGATTGCCTTTGTTGTAGGTGGCAAATCTTTAGGAAATGGTGGACGTTCAGGCAACAAGTTCGCCGCCCCAGAAGACCTTATAGAAGCAGATCTTTTACCTGGGAAAGCAGGAGCAATGGTAGGTTTAGTACGATTGTTAGACACACCTCGTAAAAGCCTGGAGCGTGCTGTAGACTCATCAGATTCAAGTAAATCAATATAGACAATAGAAGCCAGGAGTCCTGTAAGAGTGCATTCTCGTACTCGGATTGGAAGCAAGGTACGCTTTTGCCCGGTAGGGTCCTGGATAAAGGCTGTAGCCCATTCAGCTTGCGTAAAAGGAGCATTGAGATAATCCTGCGAAAGCACAGCTATCATTTGCTTCGCTACCGTAGTAGCCTCCTGTATCTTGAGTGCAAAATTAGTACCGGGGAGAAAATCCCAGGCCTGAATTATTACGGAGAAGCCTTCCTGTTCAAGTTGCCAGGCAATCCACTCGCCCCAACGTCGGTCATTTTTGTTATAGCTAATAAAAAAGTCTTTTTTCGTGTCCTGCACTCCTAGCAACTCCTTTAGCTCAAAAACAATTGTAGTCAAATTACGCCGATACCGCTACAGCTCCCATCTGAGTTTATACAGCGTCTTCAAACAGTCTAGCGATGAACTTCTCCCGACTGAGACCATCCCTTTTGTTCATCTCTTACGTCTTACCTTTTCCCAATCACATTCATTGTTGCACATTCACGTAACATTTTCCACGCATCACATCATTAAAAATAGCCCTTTTCTCTCCCTCTCGTCCTGGCGTGTTTCTCCCCTCCTCCCCGCCCCCAATAGCCCCGGAGGGGCAGAGGCGTTGGGGACGACAGACCTTTCCCCAGCGAGATCTCCAAGATGGGCGATATGCAAAAAAATGAACTGCACTCTGATCTATCGGCTTAGTTGCCAATACCTTCAATATGATGTTATACTAGTATATATCGATTAGTATTTTAATAAGTAGAAAATCAGGTGGTGATATTTAGAAAGATCGCAGGCGCAAGAAAATTCCAATATAAATGTATCTTAAATGCATAGGATATGCTGTATTAGGGAAATGGCATTGCCAGAAAAAAGAGACTTTTTCATTAGCTATGTGCCCGAGGACAGGCTGTGGGCCGAGTGGATTACCTGGCAACTCGAAGCCGTTGGATACACCACCATTTTCCCAGATTGGGATTTTCAGGCTGGTGGCAATGTTGTGCTGGACATCCACCGGGCCACTATACAAGCGACTCGCACCATTGCCCTGATTTCTCCAGCTTATCTTGCTTCTTCCCTCGCTTCGGCTGAGTGGGCAACGGCTTTCTACCGCGATCCCGGGGGCGAACAAGGACTCTTACTTCCTGTACAGGTGCAGGTCAGCGATGTGGAAGGGTTACTTGGGCCAATTGCCTATATTGACCTGGTCGATCTGGATGAAGCAGAGGCTAAACAGCTTTTGCTCAAATACGTGCCATATGAACGAAGAAAACCTGCCCAATCTCCTTCATTTCCAGGTAAGAGGCCATTTTTTCCTGGTACCTCCGAGAGAGTGGTACCAGTATGGAGTGTGCCAGAAGCACGCAACGACTTTTTTGTGGGTCGAAAGGATATCCTCGCCTCTCTTGCACGTGAGTTCCGCACAAGTGAGTCAAAGATACAAGGTCTCAGCGGCATTGGCGGCATTGGCAAAACGCAGATCGCCCTCAAGTATGCCTATCAGAATCGTAGCAAACAGAAGTACAGTGCGATTTTCTGGCTGAGCGCAGATACGCACGAAACACTACAAAGAGATGCCTATACCATTGCTCAGATCTTGCATCTGCTACCAGAGGAGCCGGATCCAGCAGAGGGAACGGATCCAGCGCTGCTACCTGAGAGAACGCCGTTCAGAAGAACCTGGAGCCGTCGCGAGAAGACCGGGGCGCAAGCACAACCTTTACAATTGGTGAAGCGTTGGTTGGAGAAACATACGCAATGGCTCTTGATCATCGACAATGTCGAGGATAGTACACAGCTACAAGATCTTCTTCCACATCCAGGACACAGCAAGGGTCACATTTTGCTCACGACACGCCAGACCGTATTGAAGGATGTCGCGCTCATTCCAGTAGAGAAAGTCACTGCCGAGGAAGGCACACAAATCCTGCTGAGCCGTGCTTTCTTGAGCATGAACAAGCAAACAGAGCGATCAAGAAAGGATAATCGCGAATTTGCGAGAAAGCTCTCCGAGGCAATGGATGGACTGCCACTGGCTCTAGATCAGGCCGGAGCGTATATGCAGGAAACGCAGAAGAGCGCACAGGAGTACCTGGAACTCTATAATGATCAGGCGCAAAGAACGCAGCGCGGCCTTTTATCAAAGCAGAGCGAGAAGCTTCTGAGCGAGGAACATCCTTCGGTCGTTGCCACATTTCAACTCTCCTTTGATAAGATTCGTAGTATAGATGCAACAACCGCTCAGGTCTTGCAGCTTTGTGCCTTTTTACATCCTGAGGGCATTCCACAAGCCTTTCTGGATAAAGCTGTCAAGGCACTGTCTACCACAGCAAACCAGCTGGAGCAAGTGGAGATGACTGACGTCGTGCTGGAGCCACTGCTACGCTACTCGCTGATGCGTCGAAACCCGGAGAACAAGACCTATATCGTGCATAGGGTGCTACAAACCGTCCTGCTAGACCATATTCTGGCCGATCAGCAGTACTGGCTAGAAAAAACTATCTCCTTATTGAACGCAACGCCCATTCCTCTCGACCATCGAAAAGTGCAGGATAATCAAAGACTACCGCGCGGCTGGCTGGCCCGGCTCTATGTTCTGCACGCCCTGACGTGCGCAATGCATATCAAAACCTGGGAGGTCGAGTCAGCCGAATCGGTAGAATTGCTCAATCGGGCCGGAGCCTATCTCTACCAGCAACGTGAATATGCCTCGGCGCAACAATGCTATGGAGAGATCTTACGCATCAAAAAGCCGCTTGCTGACGCAAGCAATCTGGATAGGGCGCGTACACTGGGGATACTTGCTAATCTCATCTATCTGCAACGACAGAAAAAGGAGTATCAGCGAGCAGTTGCAATGTATCAAGAGGCGCTCGACATCTATGATTGCAAACTCTCTGAGAATGATCCATATATTGGGCAGCTATTACAGCAGTACGCCATGCTTTTGCGACGCTTGAAACGCTGGGACAAAGCGGATGTCTGGGCAGCGCGAGAAAGACAGATCTGGACGGTCATGACGGCTCAGGAAAAAAAGCGTTCGCCCTGGGGCTGGATTGGCAACCTGGACTGGAGTCTTCTCCATGAACTGGAACCTGGTCGATATAATTTAGTAGGGAATTTATTGACTATATGGGGAGGAGCATACTGCGCGCTCGTCGGAGTTCCAATTGCTTATGCATGGCTCTTTCACTCAACATGGTGGGGTTGGGGAACATTAGGAATCATGGTACTCAGCTTTCTGGTTACTCTTTCAGATAAAATCCGTGCAGACGCCAACCAGAAAGGCTTTGGAATCAGCTTGATTGCCTTACTGCCTGTCAGTATTCCCATAGGAGTTGCTGGCTGGCAAGCAGGCAACATTTTGCTCACGCTATGGCAGCTGACTTCCTGGCCTGTCCCATTGCAATTTGTTTTCCAGGGCCTGAGCGCGTTCGTATGCTGGGCGATGGCATTTCAGGGCTTGCTCGCCCTTCCAGGGCTGGCAAATAGCATGGAGGCTTTCCCAGAATATACCCTGCTGCCAACATTCACCTTTACCTTCAGTCTATGTGGGTTACCAGTTCTCTTCGGGTTACTCTTCCACTCAGGATGGGTCTTTGTGGGCGTTCTGTTGGGCGTCTGGCTCTGGGCTACATGTCATCATCTGCTCATCGGCGCTGGGCGCACCAATCTTTATCAGAAAGCACTGGCTTCATTGGCGTTTGCCGGTACATGGGGTTACCTGGGGTGGGTTCTGGCGACGTCGCTCGGCTCGCAGTTGCCTCTCCATGCGTGGCAACAACCGCTCCCATACTTGCTTGCAGCCACAGGTTTCAGCCTGGGCTTCTATTGCCACTTTATCGCATACAGATTGCTCAGCGGGATTGGCACTGAGGGGAGTATTATTCTGATTCTGGAAGATCTCTGGGTCGATTTTGCTGTAGCATCACTGCTCAGAACGGTGCAGACCGATCCCATCAAAGACTGGGAGGATTTCTATGCCTCTCAGGCGACTGGCTATAGACAGCAGGGGAGATATGCTGAGGCGATTGCCTGCTATACATTGATACTCAATGTCTATACCCCTGCTGCATCTGTTTTCTATTATGTTTTTCGAGGCAATGAGTATCTCCAGCAACACGATTATACCCGTGCTATGGCCGACTTTGAGCAGGCTCTCTCGCTTGATAGTCAGAATGCCTCTGCCTGGAGTGGGCTCGGCCACGTGTATCTGCGACAAGGCGATAGAGCTCATGCCATAGAGCAGTTTACGCGAGCCATCGCGTACGATCCTCGTAATGGCGCGCACTATGGCTCGCGCGGTATTGCCTACTTCAGACAGGGCAACTATACGCTGGCGCTCGCGGACTTTGACAGAGCCATCGCGCTTGATCCTAAAGATGCTCTGGCCTATTCTTTACGTGGGCGAACCTATGTCGCGCAACAGAACGATGCGCTGGCGCTTGACGACTTGAACAAAGCCATTGCACTCAACCCTGAAGATGTGGATGCTTACCATACTCGTGCGGATCTGTATGCTCGCCAAAATGACAATACTCACGCAATAGCCGACTTCAGCAGGGTCATCCGACTGAAGCCAGGTGATGCTCTGGCCTACATTCGTCGCGGTCAACTCTATCGTCAACAGAAGAGCTACGCACGTGCGTTCGAAGATTTTCAGCAGGCTATCCAGCTTGCCCCTGATGATCCTCTTATCTATGCCAGTCGTGGGTATACCTATTTTGCTCAGGAGGACTATGATAACGCTCTCAACGATTTTGAGCGCTATAAAGCGCTCGAGCCCGACAATGCGCTGACCTACTTCTCTTGTGGCGAGGTCCACGCTGCCCTGAAAAACGATGCTCGCGCCCTCGCTGAGTATACTCAGGCGATCGAACGTGATCCAGCTTATGTGCAGGCCTACCTCCATCGCGGGAATACCTTCGCTGCTCAAAAGGAGTATGCTCAAGCAATCGTTGATTATAGCAGAGCTACTGAACTGAATCCCACTTTTGCGGCAGCATACAGCCAGCGAGCAGGGGTTTATTGGGAGCAGCATAAACGTGATCTCGCTTTTGCTGATCTGAATAAGGCCATAGAGCTCGATCCCACCTATCTTGATGCATATTTTGGTCGTGGCCATTTTTATTTTGAGCAGCATGATTACGCTCATTCCATAGACGACTTTGCTCGCGTGATCCAGCTCGATCCAAAGCTCGCTGTTGCCTATAATAAACGTGGCAATGCGTACTATGGAAAGCGCGATTATGAGCGGGCCATAGAGGATTATACGCAGGCCATTGCGCTTGAACCGGATGTTGTCTTCTACAACAGTCGTGGCATGGCTTATTTCGAGCAAAAAGACGCCGTTCACGCAATGGAGGACTATGACCGGGCTGTTGCCCTTGATGCTGAGTATTCCTATACATACAGCAGTCGTGGCCGAATATATGAGGACCGGGGCGACTACGCTCGTGCGATGGACGATTATGATCGTGCTATCTTGCTCGATGCCAGGAATGCTGCTGCATACAATAGTCGCGGCACGGTTCATCGCAAGCAAGGGGAGAATGCCGCGGCAATTGCTGATTACACGCAGGCGATCGCGCTGAGCCCGGATGAGGCGATATGTTACAGCAATCGCGGCGTTGTCTATGCCAATCAGGGTAACTATGCTCGTGCGCTCGTTGATCTCGACCGGGCCATTCAACTCGATCCACAGCATGCTCTGACCTATGTCAAGCGGGGCGATGTCTATTTCAATCAGGGAGAGTATGCTCGTACCATTGAAGAGTATACTCGGGCCATCGAACTTGATCCCGGACTTGCGATTGCCTATCAGGGACGCGGCAATACCTACACTGCCCTGGGTGAGTCGGCACTGGCCAGAGCCGATTATGCTCGTGCGCAGGCCATAGAAGATGAGGCAAAAGAGTCCGAAAAAGCAGCAACCTTGCTTGAAGCATCTGAAAAAACTGAGCCTGCAACGACAACAGAGAAAACGCAGAACAGTGCAGATGAGACGGCCTCCACTTTCGTTCGCAGCGAAGTGGTTCTGGATGAAAAGGACGTTTTGACGCGAGTGAAGCGGAAGGATATTCCCGCCTCGTGGCAAATATATACCAATGAAAGCAACCCTATATATACGATATTTGTTCATGGCGTTATTTTCTTGCTTCCTTCCGGGGTATTGATGGGAGTCGTAGCGGGGATCAGCACGCTCTTTCATCTCCCCTGGGTATCCTGGGTATCAGGAGTAGCACTGATAGCCATTATTCTTTGGGGAGGGATGGCACTTCTGGTAGTTATTAATACGAGAAGAGCAAAGCTGGTGATTATGCCGGAAGGCTTCGTCTATCGAGAGAGCACGACGCTCTCCAGTTATTATGGAGCCTTGAGCGATCTGGCCGTTGTAGGAAGCAGCGTCACGTTAAAGTTCAACAGCGGTGAGGAAAGAACGGCTGCTCTCTCCGTTTCAAGTGAAGCGTTGCAGGACCTCAGGAAAAGGTATCTCCAGTTTAAGGAGCAAGAACCAGCTGTATCGGTTGCCCCGACATTTTTTATCGATAGAAAGGCCGTGTTAGCAAAGGCCAGGCGGGGGGATATTCCCGCCTCATGGCAAATTCATAGAAACAAAAATGCTTTCCTTGCTCTTGCTACGGGAGGAATGCTAGCCACTCTCGGCACAGGTATCATGTTGGGAATTGCCCTGGCGGTAGTAACGCTCTTCCATCTCCATTGGACTTTCTGGCTGTGGCTGGTAGCACTCGCGCTCTGGTGGCTACTTGCTTCTGCCTTTAGCGCTGGTCTGAGAGCAATACAGCTGGTAATTATGCCAGAAGGCTTTGTCTGTGATACCGACCTTTCCGTTCACTTTAAAAACCTGGAAGAAATAAGTATACGGGGCGAACGGGTGACGCTGGTCTTTAAAAACGGGAAACAGAAGACGGTTTCCCTCTCTGTTACAGAAACGGCGTTGCACAATCTGCAAAACGCCTACCACGCCTTCAAGACGCAACAATTGCCCACGCCTTATCTGAACGGGTGCGAGGTTTTAGCAAGGATCAAGCAAAAGGATGCACCTCCTTCATGGCAGGTGTATAGAGATCAAACTGTTCTCATAACCACTCTGAACGGAGCACATTATTCCGCTCTTCTGGCGGCGTTCTGTATAGGAATGGTCATTTTTGTCGCAGCAATCTTGCACTTGCCCTGGCAGACCTGGACCCAGTGGTTGGTTCTGGGAGGACTCATACTCTGCGCTCTCATTACCGTAGGAAGTGGTCTGTACTTCACAAGAGGCAAACTGGTCGTAATGCCAGAGGGTTTCGTCTACAGAGAATTCTTAGAAAAGGAGCCGGGGTTGGCGTTTTACTATGAGGCGCTAGAGGAAATGAGCGTGCAGAAGAAGAAGGTAACGTTCGTTTTCAGAAATGGGAAACAGACAACGGTTAAATGCTCAGTTTCAGAAGCAGCCTTGCAGCATCTTCAGAACACGTATCGGACTTTCAAGGCTCTTGAGTGAATTCTCGGACCGTAGAGTGCTATTTCGTACGGTGAAAGGTGTGTTCCTACGATTGCGGAAAGATTGCTTTTTTCATCAAGAGACATGGTCCCACTGACTCCTTTCGTCTGAGATCCTCTGTATATCTCACCATTCCTCAGATTCCCCATACACAGAAAATGGAGCGTCGACAAAGACAGCCAACGCTTGCACCCCAGGACCATTCCCGACTTCTTTCGCCAGCTTTCGCAGGACCGGAATCGAGATACCAAGCGCATGAGCAGGCTTACTGCCAAATCTGGCCATGCCTGCGACCGCCTGAGGATTTGCAGCATGAGTGAGTCTGACAATCATTTCTTCTGCTGTCATCTAAAATGTATATCCGCAATTGACCCAATAGTGCCAATCCTCAATCGCTTGTTCGGTTTCCTCATCTCCCTTCACGCCTTCCAGTTGGAACAACGGAACAGCCAGTTGACGACGTTTCCACAGAATCAGCACCAATATCTCCTGTTCGCAGAGATCGATGGAAGCCATCCCAAGCACCCGGACAGATGCACCTTGCTCCAGTGGCGACGTCGGTCTGAGACGCACACAGCGAGCGGTAAATGGGAAGGACAAGGTATCAGAAAGATAGGTATACCATCCAGTCATACGCTCTTCTGAGCCATACGCATCCACAATGATCTCGTTCGCAATACGCTCTTCACGTTCCTCGTCTTTCGCTTGCGGTGACATTATGCTCCTCCTTTTCTAAGCAACCCTTGAATCATTATACGATAATAATGATTCCCTCACCGTATCGCCTGTCAGACAAAAATCAGATAATGCAAAGTGCAAGCTCCTTTTCCGTGGGATAGGGCATTTGTTGCATCGCCTGGATGCGAAAGTGCGCTGTATACGCCTTTTCATGCAAAATCATGCAAGAAAGAACGAACGCATCCAAGAAGCTACCCAAGAGCATCATCATGCCAGCAGATCGCTGGTGACCGATCACCTTGGCTGAGCACGAAATAATCGCAGGCCGCACATGCTTCTTCAAGAGGAAGCGTCCATGCAACGGGGTATGTATCTCGTTGCCCATTGCTCAAAAAGAACTCCACTTGACCAGGCCACCGTCGAAGTCCTGCGAGCTCTGTTTCTGCAAGATCTGTTGGCCCGTCCTCTCGTGAAAGAAGAGCAGGCAGGTGGACTGTGGGACCGACAGGGAAACCACTTCTTCGTCTTCGACATTGATGGGACGCGCGAGGCAGCTCGTCAACGAGCCTTGCCGCAGACCGAGGATCGACCAGCACCAGCCCGACGCTTACGCCCAATGAGTGCTCCAGGCTACACCGGACGCAAGCGCGGAGAAGTGGTGCGAACACGGACGACGGTGCTCCAGGCCCATACCCACCAATGGCTGGCAAGCTTTGGCCATGCAGGCAACGGCCAGTACCGCGTCGAGTTGCGCCGCGCGTTGGCTATGATTGAGGGCTATCTGCAAACCTCTCATGTGCCGACCTCTCGCGCCGTGGTGCGTCTGGACGGCCAATATGGCTCGAAAGCGGCTCTCACCGATCTCGCCGACTTCAGTTACATCACGCACGGCAAAGACTATCGCATACTCGATCAAGACGACATCCAGGCCAGACTCACGCTGCCCTCCGATCAACAGCTAACCCATCCGGAAAGTGGGATCGTGCGTTTCCTCTATGATTGCCCTGACCGGCCTCTGGACAAAGCAGGGAGGCAGTACCGCGTCGAGGTTGCGACACAGCGGGCGGGCGAGACGAGGAGTAGACAAAGCCCTTGTAATCGGGAGCAGGAGCGTTTGTTTTCATGCGGCTATTTTAGCACAGTGTTCAGCTCTGTTACCAAGTTGACAATACCCTCTGATCTCATGAAAGAAGCCAAATTCACTGACATCGGACAGGCTTGATTATTGCCTCACTACCTCTGCAGCTTATTCCTGTACATGACCAAACCTCATCATCAGTGCTCCATGTAAGCCCACAATGATGCCCAGTTCTTGCTTGTCA
>DATJHM010000239.1:0-31760 GCA_035493895.1 Ktedonobacteraceae bacterium | reverse complement strand
CTGCCCGCCCCAACCTATCGCCTGATCGCGGAGAGCGCGTTTACTCCTTTCCGTCTGGGATTGAGCGCGACCCCCGAACGCAGCGATATGGCGCACGCAGATCTGCTAGAGCTGATCGGCCCGGAAGTCTATCGCCGCTCTCCTGCTGAACTGGTGGAGGGACGCTATCTGGCTCAGTATAAAGAAGAGCGTGTGGATGTAGCGCTTTCCAGCGAGGATGAGCAACGCTACACGGAGCAGCGCCGCATCTATCGTTCGTTCTTGCAGCGCCGCCGGATTATCATTCGGACACCTGAAGATTTCCAGCAGAAGTTGATCTTCCTGAGTGCGCGCGATCCCGAGGCGCGTGCAGCCATGCTGGCGTGGCGCGAGGCGCGCAATATCTCGATGAATGCGCCGGGCAAGTATGCGCAGATTGAACGTTTGCTGGAGCGTCACGCGCACGATCAGGTCATTCTTTTCTCCGAATACAATTTCGTTGTCGACGAGATCAGTCGTCGTTTCTGCCTCCCCAGTATTACCTATAAGACGCCAGCCGAAGAGCGCCGCACGATTCTGGAACGCTTCAAATCTGGCTCATATACCAAGCTTGTCAGTGGCCGCGTGCTCAATGAGGGCGTCGATGTGCCCGATTGCCGCGTGGCGATTATTGTGAGCGGCAATAGCACAAAACGCGAATATATTCAGCGCCTCGGGCGCGTGCTGCGTCCCAAAGAGGGACAGGCTCTATTATATGAGCTGATTACGACGAATACGACGGAAGAAGATATTGCGAAACGACGCCGCTAAAAACATCCTATAATCCCTGACAGACGTTCGAAGTACTATCATACGGAGGACACGCTTGTATCGCGAACTCACTGGTCTCACTACTTAGTCGCGCATAGTAGAGGCGCGAGGTTGGCGCGGTATAAGGGATGATTGGGTCCGCAATGGTTTCGTCTGTGATTAGAAACAGCGCTTTATTTGCCAGCATGCTTTGCAACAGGGGGACGGTGATCACGGCATTCACGCTATTGTCTTGCACTGCTAAGCTCCAGTGGGGCGGACTCGTGTCGCCGTTGCCTGTCTGTATCCAGGCGTAATAGGTATGGCCGGGTTGAGGTGACTTCACTGTGTTCATCTCGATATGCAACTGGTTGCTGTTACTGAGCACCTGAAGCACGCCTGCGTTTTGGGCCTGCTGCGCTGTCTGGGCGGGCTTTTTCGGGTGCAGCAGCAGCATGGTGATACCCGTTGAGGCTATCAGGACGAAAAGTGTGAGCAAGATGAATATCGTGATTTGACGACCTGAGAAGGCTTTTTTTGTCTTTGGCAATCTGGCCTGCACGGGTACGTTGTATGTCGTCTGAGAAGCTGGACGCGAGGGCTGCGCGACGTGCTGCGCTGGTGTGTTTTGCAGGGCTCTTGTGGATGGCGGTGTATAGTTCGCCGGGGACTGCTGGAGCGGGCGTGTACTCACGATGGGCTGTGAGTGTGTCAACTGCTGCGGTGTCCGGGTGAGCGGTGAAGGGATGGTTGGCGATTGGGGGGTAGCGGTGAGGCCACGCGTACGTGAATTGGCACGTAGCGCATGGATGAATCGCTCGGGCAGGGGCGCATGCAGGGCATCCGCCAGGGCCACGGTCATGTCAGAGGCGCTATTGTAGCGGTCCTCAGGCTGCTTGGCAATACTCTTGAGTATTACAAGCGAAAGCTCGGATGGGATATTTGGATTGATCAGGGCGGGCGGGGTCGGTATTTCGTTAAGATGTTGCATCAGTATCGCCATGGTGGTCTCGCCGCGAAAAGGCGTGACGCCCGTGACCATTTCGTAGAGAATAATACCCAGCGAATAAAGATCACTGCGTTTATCGCCGTGGAGACCTCTAGCCTGCTCAGGCGAAATGTAGAGCGGGGTGCCGAGTAGCGAGCCGACGACGGTGCCGGTGGCGACTCCCTGTAGACGGGCGATGCCAAAGTCGGTCAGTGTGGGCTCTCCCATGCTGCGTGCCGTCGAAAGCCGCTGGTCGAGCAAAATATTGGCGGGCTTGATATCGCGATGGATCATGCCTTTTTCATGCGCGTAATCCATCGCCAGACTGGTGATGGCGAAAATATAGGTAATATCCTCCGCGCTGGGAAAGTTTCCCTTGCGGGATGTGCTCCGGATGTAGTCGGCCAGGGTTTGACCTTTGACGTAATCCATCACCATGTACGCGACGGTTTTCTCATTCTCGCTTGTGATGTCAAAGTCGTGGATCTGGACGATATTGGGGTGGCGCAGGGCGGCGATGAGCTGCGCCTCACGCTCGAAGCGCAGCGTAAACTCGGGATCGTGTTGGAGATCCGTACGCAGTAATTTGATCGCTACTGTACGTTTGAGCTGACTATCAAACGCTTTCCAGACCTCGCCCATGCCACCCTGGGCCAGCCGAGATTGCATTTCGTATTTCCCCAGTTTGCGCGTCTCTTCGCTCATCGCCTTTTCCCTTTGTACACGCATCTCTCTACAAGGTTTTTGGTACGTCTTTGCTGACTACCAGGACGGCCAGTTGTTGGGTTTCGTAGTGGGCTTGCAGTATTCCCGCTTGCACTGTGTCTGTGATAGGATCAATCTCTCCCAGGTAGGCATACTGCGCCTGGGTCTCCATATCGTCGAGCAGGGCCGCTGCTTCAGGCTGCTTCAGCTGATTAAGGCTATTGGTTATCTGGTACAAACTGACGGCATCCTTACGCACCTGCGTCAGCCAGGTCTTCGCTCGATTCACGGCATCAAGAATGTTTGTCGCGTGCTGAAGCAGCTCTTTTGAGATATGGGGCGCTTTTGTGACCTGCCCGACATGGAGTTGCACATGGTCAACGTAGCCCGGAGGGTCCTTTTTGTAGGTATCAGCGGTCTTTGTTGCCTGTCCCCCGACACTCAGTAGCGCGACCTGTGCAATGTTGCGATCAACGCGAATCGGGGTGTTGGCGGGCATATCGACCTGATAGTGCAGCGTACCATCCAGATATTCTAGGATACGCTCGATCTGATAGCGCGTTAAGTTGAGATCATCCGCTGAGGTGCTGGCCCCTTGCCAGTAATCGCGGGCGCTGATCGACCACTCGAGCACTTTTTCGGTGTTCTTGTACATCCAGTAGTCAAGGCCGCCGGGCAGACCCAGAACCTCAATGTTGGTCTCGTTATAAAACAGATGCCGGATATGCACCAGCGCCGTAAAGCCTGTACCATCTCCGACAATCTGTTCCTGGGGAATCTCGGCATAATAGCGCCAGGTTGTATTGTCCTGCGAGGGCGTAGTGGGCGTCTGTCCAGAAGGCTCTTCGGTAATCAATAGACGGCTGGTTGTTGAGAGCAGATTGGCGTGGCTGGCTGTGCCAGGATAAAAGTAGTCGACGGTGTTGTTTTTGACTGGCAGATTGTTTGTGAGCAAAATGGGAGGATGAATCGGGCGCGGTCCGGTATCATCGGCATTCGGCTCTGGATGTTTATCTGGCAGCAGCCATACGTAGTAGCTCTTGCCGGGGGCGGGCGCAGGGATATTTTTCAGGTTGATTTTCATCTGATCGGCGATGCCATTCGCTGTGTTCGGGCTCACCTGACCGCTACTTACGTAGAAGGCCTGCCCGACGATGGGCGTCGCGGTTACCACTGCCTTCCCTGGTTGTCTCAGCAGCCAGAACGTTCCCAGTCCTGTCGCAAGCAGCGCTATCACGAGAACGACGAGCAGTGTGATAAGCAATCCTCTGCGTGGCCCGCTTGTTGCGCCCCCTGGCGTCTGAGGAGGGGCCACAAAGGGCGGAGGAGGCGGCGAAGGCGGGTAGGGAGTTTGTCTCACGGGAGGCGTAGCGTTGGCCGGAGCGGGATGAAGCACCATGGGCGTAAAGTTGTTGCTGCCAGGTGTACTCGTCGGACCGTTCGCATGAATTGTCTGGGCAAGAGAGATCGGTGTGCCCTGGTTCGTTGGCGCAGGGAAGGCCGGTATGGTCCCCATATGTGTGGGCATATCCTCGGTATCCAATGGATAGGTAGGCCCTCCCAGCACCTCAGGAATTGGCTGCTGAAGCGCTTCGGCTATGGCGGTCGCCATGGCGGATGCGCTGGAGAAGCGCGCGCCCGGCTCTTTTGCCAGACTGCGCATAACGACCAGGTTGAGCGTTGGCGGCAGGGCCGGGTTGATCAGGGCCGGATTGGTTGGGACGGCGTTGACGTGCTGCGTGAGCACTTCAACGGGCGTGTCTCCACGGAAGGGCGTGACTCCTGTGACTACTTCGTAGAGAATGACGCCCAGCGAATAGAGGTCACTGCGCTCATTGCCCGGATACCCTTTGGCTTGCTCGGGTGAGATGTAGAGCGGGGTTCCCATCTGCGCACCGCTGAGGGTGTTTGTCGAGGCGCTCATCAACTTGGCAACACCGAAATCGGTCAGGATCGGTTCCCCCATTGGATTGCGCGCCGTGTTATGTTTATCCAACATGATGTTGGCGGGCTTGATGTCGCGATGAATCATGCCTTTTTGGTGCGCGTAGTCGATCGCCAGGCTGATGGAGGTGAAGAGGTTGACGATCTCTGGTGGCGATGGAATGTTGCCCCGGTTCGAGGTCGTTTGAATATAATCGGCCAGCGTCGGCCCTTCTACGTAGTCCATGACCATGTAGGCGATCGGGGCGGGAAAGTCTTCCGTTGTGTTCTCCGAGGAGACGACCTGAAAATCGTGAATCTGGACAATGTTCGGATGATGAAGCGAGGCGATAAGCTGCGCTTCTCGCTCAAAACGCTTGATAAAATCGGGATCTTCACGCAGATTCGGTTGTAACAGCTTAATTGCCACAAAGCGCTGTAACCGCGTATCGCGCGCCTTCCAGACTTCGGCAATGCCCCCCTGACCCAGCCGTTCAAGCAATTCGTATTTTCCAAGGTGTTGTGGTACGGTACTCATAACGTTCCTCTACTCACTTTCTGCGTTCTATTCACACCCTGGCCCGCTGTTGCCATGGCAGCTTGCAATATCAAAGGTGGCGAGGCGTTGCAGATTATAGTGAATCTGGATCACCCCTTCTTTCACCCGGTTCGTGTTCGGATCGGTCTCTCCCACAAGCGCGTTGTTGGCTTGCGTAAACAGGTCGTCGAGAAGCTGGGTGCCAGCTGGCTGCGTGAGCTCCTTGGCCGGGAGATGTATCAGTTTTTGCGCATCGACATGCACTTTCTCCATCCTCGCCTGGACGTTGTTGATTGCGTTATCAATCTGGATCGCGAGCGCCTTCTGATTGGCTGAGACACCCGGCGATGAGGTAATGGCGAGCAGATGGTTGCCGATATGCTTCAGGTAGCCCGGAGGATTCTGCTGCGGATCGAAATTGAGGATCGCTACCTTTGCTGTATTGGTGTCGATGGTGACTGCTGGTAATCCCGCCGGGAGGTTCTCTGTCTGAATGTAACTTGAGCTATCCAGGTAATCGAGAATACGTATGGTCTGGCGCTGGATGAAACTGGTATCCTGCGAGTCGCGCATACTTCCTGCCGTCTCCAGGATTTTCATGGTGTTTTTTAACAGCCAGAGATCCAGGCCACCTGAAAGCTGAGCCGCCTGGAGTTTGGGGTCCTGTGCGAGCAGATGGCGCAGATGGGCGAGCAAGCTGTAGCCGTTGGTATCTTCCGGGTTGGCAATATTTGAGAATTCGGAGGCGAAACGGTGCTTCTGTGGATCAAGCGAAGGGTTCGTTGGTGGCGTGTCTGCGCTCTCCTCTGTAATCAGGATACGACTATAGTCTGCTAGGAGGTTATTATTCTGATTGTCTCCTTGAAAGGTCGTTGTGATCTGACCTCCGTGAATTGATGTGGCAAGCAGGATCGGCTGGGCTTCACTGCTGTTTCCATTCTCACTCAGTAACCAGACATAATAGCTGTTGCCCTCGGCCGGGGCAGGCACGTTCTGTAAAGAGATCTGGAGGCGGTCTGCCGTTCCTCGAATGGTATTGGGGTTGAGCTGACCACTGCTCACAAAGAATGCATGCCCTATAATCGGATTGCTCGATACCGGCTGGTTGATTGGCGATTTGCCTTGCAGATTTAAGAGGAAAATGGCGAGTACGGAACCGAGCAGAAGAATAACGAGGACTGAGATCACGCCTATATAAAGCTTGCTGGGACCCCGCGTCGCGTTTGGCGGGGGCTTGTATCCCGGGTGCGGTTGGACGATGGTCTCAGCTGCTGCATAGGTGCCTGGATTGCTGTTCATATTGAATGCGCCGGTGTTCGAGGTTGGCGTTGCCTGTATCGTTGACATTGCCCCTGTGTTCCAGGGGGGCTGCTGGGTTGCATAGTTGCCAGTTGCGGGAATGGGGCTGAATGCGCCCGATGGTTGCGCTAAATGGGTGGGCGTGAGGTGGGTTGGGGAGTTCATGGGATCAAGGTTGCCTGAAAGCGGCCCGGAGTAGTAGTCGGGAGGAGTAAGGCTGGGCGTCATATTGACCAGGCTTGGGAACTCCTTGCCGACCTGTAGGGCTCGTGCTGCGGCTCCCACAAGCGCCATGGCTGTGGGAAAGCGGTATGCCGCTTCTTTCGCCAGACTACGCATAATAACTGCGGTCAGCGACGGACGAATACGTGGGTTGATCAGTGCCGGTGAGGTCGGTACTGCCTGGACTTGCTGTGCCAGTATCTCGCTCGCTGTTTCCCCTTGAAAAGGAAACGCACCGGTACTGAGCTCATACAAGAGCACTCCTAGTGCGTAAATATCGCTGCGGAGATTTTCATGCAGGTTCTGGGCTCGCTCCGGTGAGATATAACGCGTGCTTTCCAGGGGCAGAGCGTGCGCTGGTATAAGATGGTGCATGCCAAATCCCAGCAATTTTACTTCCCCTTGCAATACATTGCTGGCATCCTGTTTACTCAAGAGAATATTGGCTGGTTGGATCGCGCCATGAATGACGCCTTGCTGATGCGCATAGTCAATGGCGCTACCGAGCGCGCTGAGCAGCTTGATCAATTCAATGGGATCAAGGAAGTTGCCTGTACGGACGGTGGCGTCCAGAAATTCCGAGAGGAGCTGGCCCTCGAGATATTCCGTGACGACGCAGGCATTATTTCCCTGCGCGTTGGTGACAATCTGCGTATCTATTATCTGTGCAATATGGGGATGTTGAAGTGCCGTGAGCTTTTGGGTTTCCTGAAGAAATTTAGGCGCAAAATCACCTAAAGCCGCTTGCGGAATATGCAAGATCTTGATATGGACATAGCGCTTTTGTTGCATATCAAACGCTTTCCATAGCTCACTCAGTTGGTCGTTGTCCAGCATGTGTTGGAGTTCATATTGACTAAGACGAGGTTGATCCATACTCACTGACCGCCTCATTTCCGTGTGAAAGCACATGCATCCATGTGTGTCTTTCTACAGCACATATCGTTTTTTTGTGAGAAGACAATGTTCACAGCTATGTTTAGTAGCACATTGCAAAACTTGTATCATATCATGTATCAGGCTAACACACCAATTATTCATGATATGGTACAAACTTGTCAATGATGTATTTCACAGTTATCACGCGCTACTACTATGTTTCATCATAAATTGAACAGTAATAATTTTAGCGCTCTGAATAGACTGACATGCTATAAAATAGACGTCGTGACATGCAATTTTTAGAGAAGAAATAGTGTATCTGCTTTCACTTCCATCACCAAAACCCAAAGTGTGTCATCTCAGCTCACCCCGCAGGCGTGCCGCTTCCCTCTTCCCGCCGTTCCCTTTACCACCGAAAATGTATGCCATAAATAACGTTTGTGGGCCGATATAAAGTCGGCCCACAAACCCCTAAGAATGCACTGGTCGTAGCTCAAGCGTTGCCATATACTGACATTCTGTGTACGCCTGGGCCGCACCCGCTGAGCCTGCAATCGGCAGGGGGCTGGCGTTGGGGGGAATGGTATGTCCCGTATAAGCATCGGCTGCTAGTTGCTTGATCTGGAGCGCATCGGCAACAATGGTTGCGCTTTTCGGATTAGCGGCCTTCAAAATCTGCACGTCATTGCTGCGAATGGTCTGTAGCCAGCTTTGCAGATCCTTTATGGCATACCGGGTATTTTGCACGTGCTGTAAGATGGCCTGATCACCCCCGGCCGCGCTTGCCACCTGATCGAGCTGTTTGGAGAGCGTATCCAGGTATCCAGGCTGCTGAGGCGTCGAGAGCAGACCAATTTTCGTGGGTAGCTGGCTGGGATACTGTTTGGGCAGATCACCACTACTCTGCGCATAGGCCGTCCCGTCAAGCATTTCGATAATGCGTGTCGCCTGACGTTTCGCAAGATTGGTATCACCTGTGTTCGAGAGCGAATCGACGATACTACCGGCTTTATCATTCATGGACTTGATGGTCTCAAACAGACCGGAGATGACGCTTGCGTCATGCGGAAAGGTGGCGTTCTGCGTCAGTAAGCGTTTAATTGCTGGAAAGGTGCCCGGATCGAAAAATGCCTGATACACCCTTGCTTGCGTTGGTGACGCGCCCTGCGGTCCCGCATCTTCCGCTGTGATGAAAATGTCCTGTACAATGGGTAGCAGGTTTGTGTGCTTCGCATCTCCTCCATAGAGAAGCGTCGCGTTTCCATCGCTAATGATAAGCGGCCCTAATGGATGGATCTTTTTGCTCGTATCCTGATACCAGGCAAAATAGGTTTTCCCTGATGCCGGAGACGCCACATTTTTGATGTCCATACGCAGTACATCGTTATGCCCGAGCGCATCATCCTGGAAAAAAACCTGTCCACTTTGCGTACCAGCCGCTGGCTGCCCTTTAAAGATTCCTGTCAGGTTGGCAATGACGCCGCCAACGATGATGAGCAGTAGTAGCAGGGACGCAATCGTGATATAAATGGGCCGATCATTTTTGCGTCTGTGCGCATGAAAATCCTGCGGCGGGGCTGTGGTCGCTGATATCGCTTGAGGTGGCGCTGGCGCTGTCGCGTAGGTGAGGGGAAGGGAGATTCTATGGGTCGGTTGCTCAAGCATACGCTGGATCTGGGTTGGCTGTTCAAGCATACGCTGGCTCGCTGAGTCCTTGCTGGGCGATATCTGCATGCCAGGGAGCGGACCACTCACGCTGGGAAACGTGGGCAGACCTGGGATATCGGGCGTGGAGATACGTGGGAGCGAATTTTTTGTGTCGCTGCTCAGGAGCCGATTTTGTTCTTCCTGAAGCCCTTGCGCAGGGTTTATCTCCGATGTCAAATCTGGCGAAGAAAGCGTGACGTGCTTTCCGGTGAATGTGGCGGAAAATCGCTCGGAGAATGTTGGTAAGGATTGCGTGATCTGCGATGCCGCCGGTTGCTGTGGGGGCGCTGGTGGTTGCAGGCTGAGCGGCTGTGATACACCAAGGATAGAACTTTGTGCATTTCCAGCTGATGGCAGTTGATAGAGTTTGCCCGTATCCCTCTGGTTGCTTTGCAGCGAAATAGGGACGTTACTTTGCATCGAGCAGGCATCTGCGAGGGCGGCTGCCAGGAGAGAGGCCATTGCATAGCGCGTAGCTGTATTTTTTGCCATCGCACGCAAAATAACTTCGGAGAGCGCAGGGGGAATATTCGGGTTAATTAAAATAGGGGGTGTCGGCAGCGTATTGATATGCTGCATCATTACCGCGACCGAACTGCCATCGCGAAAGGGCTGAATACCAGTGCAGCACTCATAAAGAAGTACTCCGAGTGCATACACATCACTGCGATTGTTTGCGGGCTCGCCTCTGGCCTGTTCCGGCGACATGTAATGGGGGCTCCCTACAATGGTCGCATTCTCCATAAGCTGGTTCAGACCAAAGTCGACGAGCATCGGCTCGCCTGCTGCAAAATGACCGGTATTTCTACTGTTCAGAAGAATATTTCCCGGCTTGATGTTGCTGTGGATAATGCCACGCTGGTGGGCAGCATCGACGGCAACTCCCAGACTTGTGAAGAGATAGATGATCTGTTCAATGGGCGGGAAGTCGCCACGATGTGACGTCAGGTGAAGATAATCTGTGAGTGTTTGTCCTTCAATATAGTCCATGACCAGGTAAGCCGTCATTTCATTGCCCTGAGGCGAACGGCTGACATTTACTTCGCGCACCGGTACAATATTGGTATGGTGTAGCGCTGTAAGCATCTGACCATCCTGGGAAAAACGCGTCAGGAACTGAGGATCGGTTTGCAGGTCTGTATGGATGAGCTTTACGGCAACATCACGGCGTAGCTGAAGATCTTGCCCTTTCCATACTTCGCCAACTGTGCCACGGCCCAACTGCTGCTGTAATTGGTATTTTCCAAGCTGTCGCGGCATCGTGCTCATCTGGTACTCCAATTTTACCGCTAGGTGTTCAATCTATTCAGAGTAGGCTCGAAATCCATTCATCATAATAAATACACGCGGGTTTATTCTCATCGTAACGATACCAGATACGCAACAAATGTTCAAGCAGTTAGGAGGCTTATGCTATGATTCGAGATGTGACTGGCTATTCGTTACCGCTTCTTCCTTATAAGCATGGAATGGTAGTGAGAAATAGCATGAAATGCTGGTGAGAAATATCATAGAATGTGGGTTGAGGCTGGTGTATTATGGAAATGTTCCAAGACTTTTTGTCGGAGTCTGTTGTATCAGATAAGAGGAGCCAGGGGTGCGCTTTAGTCTACAGGATGTGAAAAAATCTATCCAACGGCGCAGTGGTGAGTTGATGGTCTCGCTCCACTTTTTGCGCCCCGCTGAGGCTGAACAGCAGATTGCACGCCTGATTGCTTATCACGAGGAGACGCTGGGGCAACCTCAGCGCAATTTTTCGCTCGATGATGCACGTGCCATCGTTGGCGATTATCGTTTAGCACACTGTCTGCTTGCGACGCTGAGCCACTGGTATAACTGGGGCGCTCGGGACTGGCGCGCGGCTGTGCTGGAGCGCGGCGCTACTGGACTGAGCGAGATTTCGTCGCCCGTGCAATTGCGTCTGGCTCTGTTTACGTTTGTCAATGAGCACTATGCAGGCTTTTTGACTTCGACCCGTCGCGCTGAAGCTCTGCTGCGCTTCGCCGCGCTTTATCATATGCAGGCTGTAGATCTGGAGTATCTGTTGCGGCTGGATAGCGAGGAAGAGGCCCTGTTGTTACGCTCCACTCCTCAGGCTCCTACGCCACAGGAGGTTGCGGCACTCTATAATCAATGGGTTTTCGAAGCCGCTCTCTATAATGCCTCCAGTGTCCATTTCTCTATTGATTGCCGGGCCTTTCTCTCCGCTTCTGCCACACCGGAGCAAACGGCTCTTCCTCTGGAAAGTGGATTGGGCGCGGTGATCAAGCGGCTCTGCTATCTCGCGCGTCGCCTGGGCGTCTATTATGATCTGACCTATGGCCCCGGCGAAACGCTTCAGGGCGGAGCGCACTTATTGCATCTGACTCTGTATGGACCGCAGGATGTGACGGGCGCACCTCAGCAGTATGGGCTACGTCTGGCTCGCCTGTGTCGTCTCCTTCTGGGCTATGGAACGCGCAATGAGGAGCGGACACGCTCGCGTACGCAAGACAAAAAGACGCTCGGGACGGCGATTGTCGCGGCTGAGGCCACCGTCCATTTCCTGCAACGCGCTTATACATTCGAGATGCAGGACCGCCTCCTCGCGCTTCTGCCGCCTCAGACGCGCGCTGCCGGACGTCCCTCGTTGCCTCAAGATGACCTCTATGACAGTACTGTAGAGCAGCAATTTGCCGAGGCATTTCAGGGCATGGCGCGCAGTCGGGGCGTCGATGGCTGGCGCTTAGAGCGTGAGCCTGAGCCGCTTTTACTCGCACAAAGCATTTTCATTCCCGATTTTGCACTCACACGTGGCGAGAAGCGCGTTTATGTAGAGATCCTGGGTTTCTGGACTCCCTCGTATCGCGAGCGGAAATTGCAGAAGCTTCAGGAATTACAAAAATCACACACCGATCTTTTGCTGATCATTCCTCAAGATGCACGCGAAGCCTTTGCTGCGGTCACTTCCCACTTTCCGGTGGTATATTATGAACAGCAGATAGCACTCAGTGAACTACTCTACGTGTTGCGCACGCATTACGACGATTTCGCTGAACGCCTGACCAGGATTCAGGTGGGGGCCGTTCGTGAGCAGATACAACGCGAAGGATTGTTGACGGAGCAGGCCTGCTACGAATCCCTGCATTGTTATCGTCGCTCGGAGATCCAGCAGGCCGCACAATTGATTATCGATACGCAGATCGCTTTTTTACCAGGGCTTGGCCTGTATGATCTCATCTGGATGCAACACCTTCAGGAGCATTGTCTGGACTGGCTTGGCGCGCAAGATCGCCAACTCCTGAGCGATCTGCTAACTGAACTGAGAAGGTACTGCCCTGCCCTCGAGCGCTGTGAAGATGCTGCACTCGAAGTACTACTCGCCCAGTGGTCAGAAGTACTGGTTCAGCGGGTCTCTATTTTTGAGGCCTGGGTACAGTTAAGTGAACAACAGGCGAAAATTGTCGTAGTAGAAGGAGAAGAAAAGAAAGAGACCGATCCTGCGGAAAAGGGGACGAAAAAAATCGCCAAAACGAAACAAGGAAGGATAAAAAAGCGTACAGAGAGTAAGGAAGAGGTAATCTTGCAAAGTGATCTTTGGGGCGTGTAATATTATGTTATGTTATGCGAAAAAGGGCGCTAGCTAAGCGCAAAACCGCTAAACAGAGGCGTTTCAGGCTGCTGCCTAACAAATTTTTTCGCAGCCTTAAATCCTATTCCTATTTCTCTTGCTCTTTTTGTTGGAACGTGTTACATTAACCCAAAGCTAGCAGGCAAGATATACGGTAGTGTCTGAGGGGTTGCATTTTCGTGGCATATTACCTGTTCAACGACCTGAGCGTGATAGGTGTATTGATACATTCATATCTGCAATTATAGGCTCATTTTTCTTCACATGAACCCTGGGTTGTTGCATGAGGTGAAAACGCTCTCGTTGTGTGCTCTAAACTATCAAGATCTTTGTCTGCCTGGTGGAGTGAGAGAACGAAAAACCGAGGTTCGATTTTCTCATACTTATGAAGAGAGGATGGTAAAAAGTGTGGAGCAAAGCAACTTGCGGCGTTCTCGTTATGTTACGGGACGTCAAACGCAGGTAAATTCCACCATAGGCGCGAAGCCAACTCAGGAAACTCCTGCGGTTGCTACACGCAAGACGAGCTCTCAGGATGGAGCACGTCAAACACAAATAAATACATCTACTGGTATACGTTACACTGGCTCGCAGAATAGTGTCAGACAGACCGATCCTGCCGTCGGCTCGCGTCATACCGGTTCACAAAATAGTGTACGCCAGACAGATCCTACCATCGGTATGCGTCATACTGGTTCACAAAATAGCGCACGCCAGACGAATTCTACCACAAGCATACGACAATCTCAGGTACCCGCCAATGATTACTACGATGACGAGTACGATGATGTCTATCCTACACGCACTCCCAGCAGTGCCCGTCGCTATCAGGGCGATGTGCGTCTTGAGGTCGGGCGTGTAGCCGCTGATGTGCAGTCTGGACGTGGCGATTACGTTTCTTCTTACGCTGCCGACCGTCAGCGCGTCCCTGCTCGGCGTACTGCCACGCAGACTGTGCCCGCTGTCACTTCTACCCAGCGCCGTCGTACGAGCGATGTCAATGAAAAAATAAGCAACCGGGGCGCGGAACCGACAACTCAGATTGACCATCATGGCCCGCGTTTCCACTGGCTTGTGTATGTTGGCATTATTATGGTGGTGATGGTCCTGGGATGGATCGGCTTAACCTCGCTTACGAGCTGGTGGCAGACAACACAGGACGATTTGCACTATGGGCGTCCGCGCACGGTGCAGGTCGATGCGGTTGTGGGACATAATGATTCTCCCAGTAACCCCAGCCATTTTATTAGCACAAATATCAAGGGGCATATCCAGATTATCGAGTTCCAGGGGGGCGATGACGCAAAGGCCAAGGTCTATACCGGCCCGGTGCTTATCGGCCAGGATCTTGCCGTGCCACTCTTGAGCTTCAAAGATGTCAATGGCGATCACAAGCCTGATATGATCGTCAGCATTCAGCAGAGCCGTTTTGTGTTTATTAATGAAAACGGGGGCTTCCGAGCTTTACGTCCAGGCGAAAAAGTACAAATGGGCAACTAACGAACGAACGAACGAACTGCTTTCCTGGACGGGAAATGGTCTTACATAGCAATGGGAACAGAGAGAATTGAGCGATCGGGCAAATAATCTGCTGCCCGGTCGCTCATTCGTTTCGTGATCGTTAAAGACTGATTGGCATAGACTGCGGGTTTTCTACTTCCTGTTGTAACTGTCCGGTACTGATCTGTCTGGGTGACGTTGGCGTGGCGCTCAGTACATGAAGCATCGCAGGCGTTGGCGTCGTATCACGTAAATGCGTCGCACTCGTTACTGGCTTGTCTTCTGATGGGCTCTTTTCGGGGCGTAGGGCGAGTAATGCAAAAAATATCATCCAGATTAGCAGGCATCCCAGCAATATCCAAATAAGGGTTAATTGGGTCGCTGTCATGGTTGTCGATACATCCACGGGCACTTTCCTCTTTCAAGCTGCTCTCCTTGTGAGCAGAATGGTATCAAAAGCTGCTGAGACTGAACAGCAAAAAGCTCGCATATTCGTCGCTATAGACGACGAAGCTAATAGGCAATATTAACATAGATAATGCTATATGTGACTTTCGCGTCCCTGGCTTTTAGACGCTTCAGGATAGGTCTTCACCTTAATGAAGACGAAAAAAACGAACGGAAAGTTTCAGCTCATATCTGCTCAGGAATAAGCCTGGAACTCTCTCTATTCTACTCTGAACTGTCTGTTGTTCTCCTTGCAGGCGAAATGGTTTCTGATTTGATGAACGTTTCCTGCTTGCCCTTTTGGGAAAAACCTGCCACAATAGAAAAAAAGTTTGTATATCCGAGAATTTTATCTCTTAAAGGATAGAGCCGTATGGGGCAAGTCAATTGGCAACGCACGCGAGATATCCTCATCTGTATTATATGTGTTGGTATCATTCTCTGGTCTTCTATCTCTGTACTTTCGCTGTTTGTGGACGCCATTGTGCTTCTTCTACTCTCGATGGCTGTGGCATTTTTGATTACTCCTTTAGTCAATCTGCAAACAAAGTACAAGATACCACGCGTGCTCGCTACTCTGCTCACGTATGTCGTGATTATTGCTGTGATCGCTGGCTTTGGCTATGGGCTTGTTTTTTCGTTAATTCAGCAGGCGGTCTCTTTTTCTAATACGATCACTAGCATCGCTACTGATCTCCCTCAGACGTTCAAGAATATCATTAATTTTCTCGAACTTCAGGGGGTTCCCTATTCAAATATTCAGCGCGTGTTGGATCAGGTTCAGGGCCAGGCGTATGGCTTTGCGACGATGCTTACAAATAATGCCTTGAACTTCATTTTTACGCTGACCAGCGCTTTGCTGAGTATCTTTCTGGTGACTGTCCTGAGTTTCTATCTGGTGCTCGATGGGAAACGTATCCGCGATAGCCTGGTGAGTATCGTACCACGGCGCTCGCTTTCGAATGTCTTGCTCTTTGAAGATGCTCTCAATCGGGTGGTTGGCAATTATATTCGGGGGCAGTTGACTTTAGCGCTTCTGGTCGCTCTCGGGACGGGGATTGCCTGTATGGCGACTGGCCTGGGCAAGTTCGCTTTGATTTGTGCTGTGCTTGCGTTCCTCTTTGAGACGATCCCGATGGTGGGACCCGCACTGGCCTCTATCACTCCTATCCTGCTCTCTCTGCTTCTGCCCGGGGCCTTCCCTCGCACTTTTGAGGTGCTTGCCTGGTTCGTTGCTATCCAGGTGCTGGAAAGCAATGTCCTCGGACCTCGCATTGTCGGCCATGCGGTCGGTCTGCATCCGGTGGCGACTATTCTGGCCTTGCTGATTGGCGCGAAACTCTTTGGGGTCTTTGGCGCTCTTCTGGCAACTCCGATTGTCGCGGCTGGCTGGGTTGTCATTGCCAGTATCTATCGCTCGGTACGCGGTGAGAGCGCCGATCAGTTGCTGGCAAAGAAGCGCACTCCCTGGGGGCTACGTCCTACTGGTAGCTTTATGGGACGCCGACACCCCCCCGGACCAGAATCGCCTCGCAGCACTGTCCCGCTCGCGCCTCAACAGCCCGATCAGGAGACAACTGAGGGGAAGCCTTTATCCGAAGAGGTGGAGAAGGAGAATAGCGAGCACTCACTCTTCTGAGCTCTAGCGCCTTTTGTTGCTATCTCTCCCCTGCTGGCTGCTCGCTATTATGCTGCGCCAAAGGTGCGCCGTAGTTCTTCTTCGCTTTCTCGTGTCAGCAGGGCGTAGACTTCGTCATTCGCCATAACGGGTGTCTCGCCACTGGGGAAGATGGTCTCATCACCACGAATGATCAGTGCAAGGGTGCAACGTCGGGGCAGGTTGATCTGGTTCAGGTGCTTGCCGATCACTGGTGAGACCGACGGCACGCTCAATTGTACTATCTCCAGGCCTGCTTTTTTGAGGGTCATGATGTTTACGAAGTGGGGCCCCGGTAACTCTGACTCGATGAGTGAGAGAATGGACTTTGTCGGACTGATGCTCACATCGATGCCTAGTTTCTGGAATAGTACTTCGTTTTTTGGGTTGTTCAAGCGCGCGATGGTGCGCGCAACATGAAAACGCTGCTTGGCAACCTGGCAGATTACCAGGTTGTCTTCGTCTTCGCCTGTAACGGCGATGATCACGTCGGCCCGCTGTGCTCCTGCCTCTTCCAATGTACGTGCCTCACAGGCATCGCCTCGCAGTACTGCCTGTCCTAACTCTTCGCTGAGTGCCTGCTGACGCGCCGAGTTCTTCTCCAGCAGAAGGACTTCGTGCCCGTGGCTGAGCAGGTTGCTGGTGAGATAATAGCCGACGTCTCCGCCGCCTCCAATAATGATATACATATGTTCGCCTCTGTCCTCTTTCCTCGTGTCAATGAAGCTGTTCTTTCGATACTACTTTATTTAATTGAGAGCGCTTGAAAGAGCATGTCTGCTCCAACTACTGTGGGGCAGATTGTTTCAAGCCCTATCTCGTCATAGGTATTCTGCCTCAGGGGATCGTAGATGCGGCAGACAACTTTTTTGACCTGGAAAATCTCTTTGGCGATCTGGCTGGCCATAATATTTCGATTATCGCCATTGGTAACGGCTGCGAAGGCATCGGCTGTTTCGATCCCAGCACGTTTGAGTACCTGATGCTCTACTCCATTGCCCATGACTTTCTCGCCTCGAAAGGTTGGCTCCAGACGCTGAAATGCGTCGTGGTTATTGTCAATGACGGCGACGTGGTGTCCAGCTTTATCCAGTTGTGTCGCCAATGTCGCTCCGACGCGCCCACAACCCAGGATTACAACTTTCACGGAAACCTCCTGTCGGCCTCTTGGCCGCTTCTAAGGTATGAATCTTTCGTATTATAGCATGCCCTCAAAGATCGATGCGCAATCCTTTCCTCTCATAAGTGAGCTATAATAAAGGTATTCTATTTTGCTTGTGTTCAATTGAGGAGTAAGCTGTATGCTGGTGCGTTCTACCAGGTTGCGCCTTCGCCTGTCTGCTGTGACGGAAGTGCAACGCGCGCAGTGGGATGCTTTTGTTTCGATGCATTCTCAGGGCCATATTATGCAATCCTGGGGCTGGGGTGAGCTGAAGGAGTTTTCTGGCTGGTCGCCTGTACGCGTGGCGTTGTATGATGAAGAGGAGCGCATGCACGCTGCTGCGCTTGTTCTCTGCCGCACGGCAACGCATGTGCCGCTACGTGCCGCTCATCTGGCGTATATTCCCAAGGGACCAGTGCTGGATTGGCATGATGCCGAGTTATGTCAGGCGTTTTTTTCTCAACTCCATCCTTTCTTGCGCAGGCGTGGTGCGCTGGCTCTCCGTATGGAATTGGGCCAGGAGGCTGAGGGCCCCGATGCGGAGATGGTACTGGCTCGTCTGACTCCCTCTGCTGCGTTGCCCGTCCGTACTGTACAGCCGCTACGCACTATTTTGCTGGATCTGACGCCCTCTGAAGAGCAATTGTTAGCTCGGATGAAGGATAAGTGGCGCTACAATGTCCGTCTCGCTGCCCGCAAAGGCGTCACTATTCGCGAGGCCGGGACGCTGGACGATGTGCGCGCGTGGTATCAGATATTGCAAACAACCAGTATTCGCGATCAGTTCGGTGTGCATACTCTGGCATATTATGAGTATGCCTGGTCTATTTTCGTTCCTCGTGGACAGGCTCGGCTCTTGCTTGCTGAATATGAAGGCCAGATCCTGGCCGGGATTTTTGTGACGCTCTTTGGCTCTGAGGGTATCTATTGCTATGGAGCCTCAAGCAATGCACAACGCCAGCTGATGCCAAATTATTTGTTGCAGTGGGAAGCCATTCGCTGGGTAAAGCAGCAGGGCGCAACCCGCTATGATTTCTGGGGCATCCCGAATACAGAGAGTGAAGAGGAGGCTATGGCGGGCGTGTACCGCTTTAAACGAGGCTGGGGAGGACAGGTGGTGCAGTTTTTAGGGTGCTACGAAGTCGTCTATCGCCCCCTCGCGATGCGCCTGGCGAGCCGATTTATAAATCGAATGAATTAAAAAAAGGGGAAAAACTATTTCATTATATGATGCTTATGGAGACACACATCTGGTGCTAGAACTACCATTTACTTTAGAGAGTGCTTTAGAGCAAAAAATTGCTGCCGATCCAGCATGGCAGCAGGGAGTGGCCTGGGGGATACCTCGTGCGGGACATCAGGAAGGCCCGGTAATGTACCACATTGCCGATGTTTTAGCGAATATCGAACGCCTGGATATCGCTTCAGAAGATCGCTGCAAACTTCGCCTGATTGCCCTTATCCACGATGCTTTTAAATATCGTGTTGATGAAGCAAGACCAAAGACCGGCAAAAATCACCATGCCCATATTGCGCGCCAATTCGCCGAACGTTATATCACTGATCCCGGTATTTTGCTGGTCATAGAGACGCATGATGAGGCCTATAACATCTGGCGTTTTGGCTTTTACAGAGATCGCTGGCAGCACGCCGAAGAGCGGGCCGACTCTCTTCTCCAGCGCCTGGGCCCCTTGCTCTCCCTCTACGCCCATTTTTTCTACGCCGATAGCGATACCGAATCAAAAAATCCCGCCCCCGTCATCTGGTTTAAACAATTCCTGACCAGCCGTGGCGTAACCTCCTCTCATTAACCCCCCAATCTCGTAGGGACGCCATGAAGCCGCAGAGGAATGGCGTCCGCGAACTCGCTCGATCCCGCTGGCTTCGCAGACGACCCCAACGACCCCAGTCTCCACAAACAATCCCTCCCCCATTCTCCTCCAAAAACGAGAATGCTTATCCATCATAACTGCCACTCATCCCGTCAAAGAAACCTGACAGGTAGGGATCGCGCTTCATACCAATCCAATACGCATCAACCGAAGCATCGTTCAGATGCCACGGTGCGGCTCAATGGATGCCCGCGAGGGTTGATGGGGTCACATTTTACACCATCCCATGTGACCCCCACCGACCCTCTCGCCCATCCGCAGAGGTAGGGGATGTGTTTTATACCATCCCACGCGACCTTCGGTTGATGTATATTGATCGCGCTTCCTGCCCATCCGCGAGCCCCCTTCCCACCAAAGCCCAACAAACAAATCATACATACCAATATATGGATCTACTGATCGGGCCTGCCGAAAAGCATAAAGTAGTTTCACCATCGGCCCGATACATAAAACCAGAGAAGTGAAAACAACTGCTAACGGAAAGATGGTGAAGCATGAAACAAAACAGAACAGTTGCTTTGACTGCGTTGATGATACTTACTGCGTTCATTGTAGGTGCAGGCATATATATAAAAGAGCAGGTAAGTGCAAGCGCTTTACGCGTGCATGCTGCAACAGCGGTCGCTGCTGACAACTACAACTATTATATTTTGAAGGCTCCCCAGGGATTTGCCCTGGCGCGAGCCCCAAAGGGAGCGAACGGCCAGCCACTCACCGCTCCCCAGCCACTTGCATTGCTCGGCAACGGCTTCGGTCAACTGGAATCCGACAGCATTGCGAGCTTGCAACTTTCGCCTGATAAGCGCTTCCTGGAAATCAGTGGCGTGCAAGATCATGGAGATACGTCCTGGATCTTCAATACTCTGACGCTGCAAATCAGCGTTGTTCCCGCCCATGTTGTGGGAAACTTTCTCCACTGGATACCGGGTGGCAATGGCCATACATTCCTCTATCGTCCGATGCTTCCACTTGACTCTCAGGCTCCCATGAATGGCAATGCCTGGAATCCGGGACTCTGGACCATCGATGCCGCTACCGGTGCGTATACCAATCTCAATATAGGCATGCCGTCTGCTTATCTGGCCGATGCCGCTGCCTCCCCTGACGGTTCTCGTCTGATCTATTCGACGACGCAGGGAATTGGCACCGGTAGTGATACCTGGCTGATGAAGAGCGATGGCAGTGGACGCACATTGCTCTTCCATAGTGCAGGCTCCGGTCAGTCTATTGCTGGCCTGTTTACCTGGTCGCCTGATGGCCAGCGGATCGCCTATGAGCGGATCGCGGACAGTGATACGCCATTTCAGATCGCAGGTCTGTGGGTGATGGATCGTGATGGTAGACATCAGTACCGCGTGGGTGATGCGGACGGCGGTCATGGTTATGCTCCCGTCTGGTCGCCTGATAGCCAGAAGGTCGCGTTTATTGTGCGCACAAATAGCACAGATAACGCCGCAGACACACAGGCCCAGGCTCTGCAAAGCGGCATCCAGGTTGCGAACGTCCAGAGTAATCGCTCGACGCTGATTGCCTCGGTCCGTCAGACCGGTGTCCAGTGGAATACCAATCCGACCTGGAGCAAGGATAGTGCCAGCGTCACATTTATTGCCCAGAATCCAGTGAACCGCGTTCTGGGTGGTAGCCCGCGCTACTATATCGCACATGTGGCGTCCGACAATTCGCTCTCTCCCTTCGCTCAGAGCCCGGTGAAACCGCTGACGCCTGCTTTTTCTCATATTGTCGCTGCAAGCTAGCTGATCTTGCTGATTCTCTTCGTACGGGACACTGCAACAGCGGTGTCCTTCAGTAGAAAGGATGGACGCTATGATCTTCATGCGCAAGAGGAATTACTACATTTTCGCGAGCTGTGTTGCTCTGCTGCTGAATGTCCTGGGATTCTCGTTGTTGACCCATGCCGCATCTCTACATGCCGCCGAGGGCATCGCTATCGCACAGGACACGCAAACGAGCCCGGATCAGGCTATGAATAACCAGTATGCCGTCAAGCCTTTCATGCATCGTCCGTTTTATGGGAACCGGACGGTGATAGAGCGTACCATTTCGTTTTTTGATCACGATAAGCCCTGGTATGCTCACGACGGTATTTTCGTTCGTTACGATGGCAAGAAATGGCGGCATACGGTGCTTAACGATTGTTCGCCCGGCAAGAATTGCTACGATGGACATAACGGATACGATATCAATCTCCGTTTTGAGCCAGTGTTGAGCGTTGCCGCAGGTGTCGTCACGCGCGCAAACTGGTACAACCCGCTCAATCACAACGACGCATTTGGTTTGTGGGTAGCAATCAGCCATAGCAATGGATATGCCACGGCTTATGGCCATCTGAGCGCGATTACTGTGTCGGTTGGCGAGAGGGTGGGCATTCAGCAGCGCATCGGCACCAGTGGCACGACCGGCTCCTCAACCGGTCCACATTTGCACCTCTCGACCTATTATATGCCTAAATGGCGAGCGACTGATCCTTTCGGTTGGGAGAGCAGGCATGCCGATCCCAATGCTGTTCCCGATCGTTATCTCTGGGTGAGCCAGCCAGCCACCGATAACAGCGTACCTGTTCTGAGCTCTCGTGGGAGTCATCTGGCCCCTGGTGCGATCCTGGTGAATGATGGGGGGCAAGGATTTCGTACAACTGGCACCTGGAAGAGAACGCGTGGTGCGGTAAAAGGCGAGATGCACTGGACCAGGACGACACGCGGAAGGGCCACGGCCACGGCCATCTGGCAGACGCGCTTGCCTGCGAGCCGAAAATATGAAGTTGGTTTCTTCGTCAACGACCATTGTGCAAGTAGCAGTTGGGTTCCGCTTGAAATCTATAGCGCGGACCGTGCTCATCCTGGCCGAGTAATCCGCCACATAGTACACCTTGACGAGTCTCACATCGGCACCTTCCGCGGCCCATTCGGCAGAGTCTCGACCGGAGCGCAGTGGATTAGCCTGGGCACCTACTACTTCACCAGGGGCAGCGAAGCGCGCGTAGCCGTAAGCAACGCGACCGGCGAATCCGGTCAGCAACTAGGCGTCGATGGCGTCGAGTTCGTCCCGGTGCCATAGCATCCGTTTTTACCCACGCCTGCCATCGACATGGTGCCTATGGTGGGCGTGGTATCTGCGGCATATCTATGCCCATGATGGGTACATAC
The DNA here is from genome assembly GCA_035493895.1 of Ktedonobacteraceae bacterium. Classification (GTDB taxonomy): domain Bacteria; phylum Chloroflexota; class Ktedonobacteria; order Ktedonobacterales; family Ktedonobacteraceae; genus DATJHM01. The sequence goes on along the minus strand of DATJHM010000239.1, from coordinate 9,296 downwards.
CATCATGTAGAGGAGCTGCCTGTCTGTACCTAATATACATCAACCTGAGAAAGGATGAGCTATTCAAGAGGGCCCGGTAGAGGACGCAGACCAGGACCAGCCCGATCCGTTCCTGTGATGTTGAGCCGAACCGGATCTTTTTTGGCAAGGGATGCAGGCTGCTCAAATCTCGAAGAAAGGTAGAGGTAGGGGCTGCGGTTTATCCCTGCCTGCGTCCCCACCGGCCCTCTTGGTTCTTAGATTGATGCACTTCTACAGCAATGATCGACGAGGTTTATTCTTTACCTTCATACCTATCGCCAAAAAATCTCTTTGCTTGGCTGAACTTTTTGTCGATCCTGTAGACTGAAAATAAGGGAGAGGAAAGAGGTTGCTTACTATGCAGAGAGATAGTGATAAGTATATAGATTTGAGTGGAAAGGGCAAAGAAGCAGGGGCTTTTATAAGCACGAGCGCCAACATCAATTACGGTACAACTGCAACCCTGACAGACATGCAAACGCTGCCAGATCAGCACTATCGCGCGCTTATAGAAACTATGACACAGGGAGTGGTCTGCCAGGATAGCGATGGGCGTATCATTATGGCGAACCCGGTTGCTCAGGCCATCCTTGGCTATAGCTTTCAAGAACTCTGGGGACGCACCTTCTTTGAGCTAATTCACGATGAACAGGACGTTGCTCTGAACGATGAGCAAATGCCGATACAGCGCATTTTATCTGGCGAAGTAATCAGTAGTGCTCAGGCCATCGATATCCTTATCCAGATGCGTGACGCTACAGAACGTCGCATCAGTATCAGCGGTTCGCCATTGCGCGATGATACCGGGCGAATCACGGGCGCGATCGTAAATATTCAGGATGTCACAGAGCAGCGTGTGCTTGAACGTCGTACGCAGCGTGCTCTGGATGCCCTTTTGTCGATGGCCGAGGCCCTGATTCAGGATACGCAAGAAGAAATGCAATCTACCATATTGCCAGAGGAGAATCGGCCAGCTCCTCTGGCGGAGGGGGGCGTCTCGCGTCGTCTGGCTGAACTGCCCTGCCGTTTGCTTGATTGTCAGCGCGTCGGCATTGCTCTCCTTGATCCTGAGAAGGAGACGTTGCGCCCGTTGATTGTGGTCGGCATCTCGCCGGAGCACGAATTGCACTGGCGCAATAGTTTACAGGGTGCGCGCTTGCAGAATTTTCTTGGCGATTCCCGTCTGGTTGTGCGCTTGCGTGCCGGGCAAGTGCTTTCTCTGGATACGTCGCTGCCCATTTTCAGAGATCATCCTTCATATAAAATGGTTGCGCCCATTATCAAGGGCAATCAGTTGCTTGGCATTTTACTGCTTGGTTATGGACGTATTCAGCCGATGCATACGCGCAACGATCTGGCAATTATCCAGGCTATCGCGCGCCTGGCCTCGCTGGTCATCGAACGCGAAAAAGCGCGCAATGAGCGTGATCAGGCCCTGATTGCGCTTCAGAATGCGAATCTGGAGTTGGAGCGGGCGAATAAGATCAAACACAATTTTGTCTCCATGGTCGGTCATGAATTTCGTACTGCTTTGACCGGCATCCAGGGCTTCAGTGAGATTATATGTGAGCGAGAGTTGACGTTGTCGGAGATCAAAGAGTTTGCCGTTGATATCCACTCCGATGCGCGCCGCCTCGGGCGCATGATTAATGACATGCTCGATCTGGACCGTATGGAGGCCGCACGCATGGAACTGAGCCTGGGCTGGACGGACCTGAATGCGATCATTCTGGATGTCGCGGCACGTATTCGCTCGGATACCACCAATCACATGTTGCGTTTGCAACTCGCCAATGCCTTGCCGATCCTGCCCGGCGATGACGACAAACTGACGCAAGTGATCTTGAATCTGCTCAAGAACGCCATCAAATATTCGCCCGATGGAGGCGAAATTGTGATTATGAGCATGGTGGAGGGAAACATGGTGCATGTAAGCGTTCGTGACAACGGACTGGGCATTGCACCCGTTGATCTGGAAGGGATTTTTGAACGCTACACACGTGCCGACATGGGCAATGGTCATTTGCTTGACGGAGCTGGTCTTGGCTTGCCAGTTGTGCGTGAGATTGTGCAAATGCATGGCGGTCAGGTCTGGGCCGAAAGCTCGCCAGGGGAAGGTTCAGTCTTCCATTTCACTATCCCATTCACTGAGGTACGCTAAGAAGCCGTTAAAGAATTACCGTCGCAATTTGAGCTCCAAACAAGCTCAAACGAGCTGTTTCAATTGCGACCTTTCTTTCCTGACGACCCCTAAGAAGCGATCGTCGAGATTGTCTCGCGTATCTGTTTGCTAAAGAAGTAATCGTCGAGATTGTCTCGCATATCTCTTTTCTATTGGAGGAGTTTTTTATGGCGAAGATTGTTTTATGTGAAGATGAGATCAATATACAGAAACTTGTGCGTGTAATGTTGCGTTCTTCCAGCCACGAACTGCACATCGCGGCGGACGGTGTGGAGGGCCTGAAAATGATCGAGCGTGTTCATCCCGATCTTATTTTTACCGATATCTCCATGCCCGGACGTGACGGCTATCAACTTGCGGACGAATTAAAGGCTCGCCCCAAACTGGCGCACATCCCCATCGTCTTTATTTCCGCCTTTGCGCAACGTTCAATGATGAACGAAAGCTATCGCCACGGTGGTGCCAGCTATCTGACCAAGCCCTTCAGCGCCGCCGACCTGTTCGAGAAGATCAACCTGTTCTGTAAAACCGAGATCAAGGCCGAGCTCCCCCGCAAAGCCGAGATCCCCCACTCCTAGCCCTCAATGTCACGGAAATAAGGGGAATCTCCCATCAATCCCGTAGAGTCGCCGCTTGTTTGCAAGGGTAGGTTTTTTGAAATTGAGCTGGATTTGTGGGCGAAAACAGGGGGCAAATCCCCACATTTTTCGGCCCCTCAAGCTCGCCAGAAAAATCGTCTCCAAAAAACCTACCCTTGCAAACAAGCGGCGACTCTACAGGTTTGATGAGAGATTCCCTCTATTTCTTATCATCGGCCGGGATAGAAACTTCTGAAGGGCTAAATAGCTATCATGGAAAAAGATGCTCCTTTCCTTGCACCTCCCTGTGGTTATGCGCGAGACTCGTAGCCGCGTGGGGTAATCATGCGTGCTTGCTGGATGCGGGTGCATGAATTACCGATGACGACAGTGGTAAACATGTCAACGTCGTGCTCAAGCAGATGGGACAGGGTGGTGAGTTGCACCTTTTGTCCTTCGCGATAGGCGTTGCGTACCAGCCCTACAGGCGTCGTTTCTGCGCGATGGACTAGAAGCAGGCGCTGAGCCTCACCCAGTTGCCATTGACGTTTGCGGCTGCTGGGATTGTAGAGCACGACGACAAAATCTGCCTCAGCCACTGCAGCGAGCCGTTTCGCGATCGTGGCCCAGGGCGTGAGCAGGTCGCTCAGGCTGATGGCGGCAAAATCGTGCATCAAAGGCGCTCCCAGGAGGGCAGCGGCGGCGTTGAGCGCGGAGATGCCCGGCACAACCTCGACGGATGGCTCGGTTATCGTGTCGGTGTCTGAGCTATGTGAAAACAGGTCGAGCACTAAGCCAGCCATGCCGTAGATGCCCGCATCACCGCTGGAGACGATGCATACTCTGCGTCCGGCATGGGCGGATTGGACGGCGAGCGTTGCACGCTCTACTTCGTGGGTTAGCTCGGAGACGTGGATCTCTTTGTCTGTGAGGAGATCCGATATCTGTTCAAGATAGACACGATAACCGATCACCAGATCCGATTCCTGTATCACCTGAATGGCACGCGGGGCCATGAGGTCTCGCATGCCCGGTCCCAGGCCGACGATGGCGAGATGTCCTGGATGTGGCGTATGCGTCATGCTTTACCTCCCATTCTCTTTTCGCGCAATAGCAAGGGTCATTCCCTCTCCTTTGTGCTTGGGTACGATGAGCTGTCCGTTGTGCGCTGAGAGAAGGGCCGCCGCTTCACTGACGCTCGGTGTGCCGATCAATCGTTGTACGCGTTCTGAGGGCGTGGCGATTGTGGTCACGGCCTGCAATGCCTCTATCGGGTACGTCTCGAAGCGCCAGGAGTAGCGTCGGGATAGCTGTTGTAGCGCTACTTCGTCTGCTTTGAGATCGGCAGAGGCGAGCACGGCGATGCTCTCGAAGGCAAGATCATGGGCCAGCACGGTTGTTTTGATAAAGGTATCCAGGGCCGCAAAGGGGACGCCTCGTCGGCAACCAATCCCTAAGATAAGGGACGGCGGGCGATAGATGACCGTGGGGAGACCGTTCGGTACATCCTCTATACGTCGATCCGAAATAATGAGCAAGGCCGCGAAGGTTGCAGATGTCACCTCATCGAGCGCGTTTATCCGGATGAGATTGGCGGGCCAGGGATAGGCGCTATCCCACCAGTCACGTGGTCCGGCATCCTGCAAGATCGCGACAGGTTCTCCATTGATGATCGATGCGGAGACCGTCGTGATCTGCGATGGGTCTGCTATGCGCCACCCCATCGTCTCAGCGAGCAGATCAACGGATAGGGTGTGATGCACATCCGAGGCCGTTGTTATGACCGGAATCGCTCCGAGGAGACGAGCGCAGCGGCGGGCAAGATCGTTGGCCCCGCCTGCGTGTCCCGAAATGGTACTGATGGCGAAATTGCTCGCATCATCTATGACCACCACGCCCGGATCACGGTGTTTGTCTCGTAAAAGCGGCGCTAGCAGGCGGATCGCGGCACCCAGCGCAAAGAAAAGCACAAGCTGGTCATGCGATTCCCAGAGTTGTGCGAGCGCTGATCCGAGCGAGTCGAAGCTCGTGATCGCGTTCGTACCGACCGCCGCTGATCGCGTTTTCAGTGCACGCTCGCTTGCGTAGATGTGCGTGTCGGTCTCCAACCCTTGCTGCACACGCAGGGCTAATGTTAATCCGTTGCCAGTGAGCACCACGAGCGCAACTCGTCCTGGATCAGTCCTGTCCAATGCTGGAATCTCCTGATGGGGTAGATGCCGGGAGGGGGACGATGACATCATCTCCGTTTGACCCGTCTTCAGTGTCGTTGTCAGGGCTACCTCCACGAAAGAGATGTTTGTAGCCGGGCAGATAAAGATGTGAGCGATGCACTTCGTCGTTTTCGCGTTCGGCGTCGGTTGCCAGGGCCCAGCCCACGATAATCAGCGCCTGCCGTGAGATGCGCGCTTGCTTGACAGCCGGAACCAGCGTCGCAATCGTCGCCCGAATGACCTGCTGATCCGGCCATGTCGCACGATACACAACGACCACTGGCGTCTCAGGTGTATAACTACCAGCCAGCAGATCTTCGACGATTTGTCGCACGCGCGTAATGCTGAGAAAGATACACAGGGTTGTGCCGTGACTGGCGAAAGAGCGCAACGTCTCTCTCTCGGGCATTGAAACGCGACCAGCATGCCTCGTCAAGATCAGCGATTGCGCAACGTCCGGCACCGTTAACTCAACGCCCACCACCGCAGCCGCCGCAAAAACCGAAGAGACGCCCGGCACGATGATATAGTAGACGCCTTGACGATCGAGCGCACGACGTTGTTCATAGAGCGCTCCGTACAGGCTCGGATCGCCGCTTTGTAAGCGCACCACAAACTGTCCATCCGAGGCCGCCTTGAGCATGATATCCAGGATCGTTTCGAGCGTTAACGTCGCGCTGCCGTAGATGGTTGCCTCCGGTTTGGCATGGTCGCACACATCTGGCGAGACCAGCGAGTCGGCGTAAATAATGACATCGGCACGTGCAATCAAGCGCTGTGCTTTGAGCGTCAGCAAGTCGGGATCACCGGGTCCGGCCCCGACAAAAGCAATCTGAGCCTCAGTTTCATTGGTTGCCAGTGGCATACGGGTTCCTCACAATCACAAGCGAAAAATAATCCAGTTTCTGGTCGCGCAAACTCGTCAGATCGTACACGATTTCTTCGCGATCCGTGCTACAGCGGCGCACGAAGAGCGCGTGTTGCACGAGATCAAGCTCCTCCAATGTATCCAGCAGAGCCGCGAAGACCGTATGCACTTTCAACAGCACGATGGTATCAAAGAGCTGAAGGATCTGCCGAAGATGGCTGGTATCGGTCTGACGCAGGGCGTGGGCAGCAGGCAAAACGGCAACCCGTTCGTCCCACGTTGCCAGAGGCAGATGAGTTGCTGCCGCCGCTGCCGTGATAGAAGAGACGCCTGGCACCACTTCCACCGGAATTGCGGGCGCGCTACGTTTCACCGTCTCAAGCAAATAGCCAAAGGTGCTGTAGAGCAGCGGGTCGCCTTCGGTCGCAAAAGCCACATCCTGGCCCATCTGCAAACGCGCGAGCACTTGAGTTGCAGCCTGTTCGCGAGCTGGAAGCGCAAGCGCCAGATCGCGCTGCATCGGAAATTGTACCGGCAACACCTCCTGACGTTCATGATCGAGGAGATGCGCAATGATCGTCCCCGCGTAGCTCTGACCATGCGTGCGTGCAGGCAGGCAGATGACGGGGCAGGCGCGCAATATCTGCTCGGCGCGCACGGTCATGAGATCCGGGGCACCCGGTCCCACGCCTACGCCGTAGAGTGTACCCAGTGCCTCAGACATCAGTCGGACTCCCTTCCGCCTGTTTTTCAGGTCCATGCGAAGTAAGCACAAAAACCGGATTGAGCGCCGCAAAGCGCGTCACATCGAGAATATTTTGCGTGCGCGCAATATTCACCAGCGTACATTCCACCGTCCAATCAGCCTGTCGTAGATGGTGTACCGCTTCCGCCAGATGCTCGAAGCTGGCCAGATTTACAACCAGAGAACCGTGGGGACGCAAACGCGCCATTGCTACCTCGAGAATCACATTCAGCAGACCACCGCTCCCGCCAATAAAGATAGCATCCGGGTCCGGCAAGTCCTGCAAGGCGTGGGGAGCTCGATCGGCGACAACCGTGACATTTGTGGCATTGAAATGGCGGCAATTGGCTTCGATAGCTGCCAGTGCGCCTGCATCGTCCTCGATAGCGTAGACCTGTCCCTGGTGTGCCAGACGAGCGGCCTCAATTGCCACCGCACCTGTGCCGCTGCCGATATCCCAGAGGATTGTGTGCTCGTGCAGGGCCAGATGGGCGAGCGTGATGGCGCGCACCTCGCGTTTAGTCATCGTATTGCTGCCCGGGCGACGTTGCACGAATGCCTCGTCGGGTAGTCCGAGAAGTCCTTGCAGGTTGTTATCTGACATTCCGTTCTCCCGCATATCCAAGAATGCTGCCATCGAAATCACACATCAGCACATCAATATCCAGCTTTTGTTTCACATAAGCCTGTGATGCAGAACGAGCGCGCTCACAAATCATATCGAAGACAGCATGTATATTCTGTTCCAGCATCAACTCCTGAAAATGGCGTGCGGTATTGGCCTGTAGTACCTGAGTCACGATCTCTTCAGGCGCGCCGCACGCCCGGGCAACCTCGGCCATACTTTGCAGATCCACCGCAGCACCGGCCACATGCGTCTGCATGCGTCCATCGCCAATCTTCGAGAGCTTGCCCACCATTCCCACCAGCGTCACCGCGCGTACCCCCTTCGCCGCGCTATCGCGCAAGGCGTGGCCCGTAAACTCGCCCATTTGGATGTACGCTTCTTCGGGCAAGGGGATATAGCGACGTCCAAATTTTTCGCTCCGACTACCGGTGGTCAATAAAAGATGGTCCTGACAGCCACAGGCGATAGCGACATCGACGGCCTTACTGATACTGGCTTTATAGGCCGCCGTCGAATAGGGTTTCACAATGCCCGTCGTGCCCAGGATCGAGATGCCGCCGAGCACGCCGAGCCGGGCATTCAGCGTCTTGAGCGAACGTTCCAGGCCATCCGGCACAGAGATAAGCACCGACACGCCGCGCACCTCGTCCCGCTCAGTCAGCAGTTCGCGTACCACGCCCTCGATCATCGCGCGCGGCACCTGATTGATCGCCGCCGAACCAACTTCCAGACCCAGACCCGGCTTCGTCACCCTTCCCACTCCCACGCCACCGTCGATACGAATATCCGCAGTGGCTAGCCAGGAGAGCGTAGCGCGAAGTTCCGCGCCATGCGTCACATCTGGATCGTCGCCCGCATCTTTGAGCACGCTGGCCGTGACGCTGCCATCGGCATGGTGTTCGCACGAATGCACGGCAAAGGTCGCTTTCACGCCCACAGGTAAGGTAATAGTGATGGTATCAGGAGCCTGTCCATCGTACAGAGCAAGGAGAGCCGCACGTGTAGCGGCGGTTGCGCAGGCCCCTGTCGTATAGCCTGTGCGCATACCACGTCGTTTTCCACGTCCAGGGAGTTCTTCTGTCTCCGTGGAGGGGCGTGTGTTGCTTCTTGTAGACATATTATCCATGCTCATTCACCTTATTAGCGGGTGCCTGCTGCGTTTTTGGTAACGCAAGAGAGAAAAGAGCGTTTAGCGTTGCCGCAGCTACCGGACTGCCGCCGCGTGTGCCCTCGACGATGATTGCCGGATAGGGTCGTTCCCATAAGGCCGCCTTGGATTCTGGCGTGGCAATGAAGCCGACCGGCATCCCGATAATCAGGGCCGGAGGTTCACCGCGTCCCTCGTCCAGAGCATCGAGCAGGGCAAGCAGGGCGGTCGGCGCATTGCCAATTACGACGATCGTACCTCCAAGCAGGGGTAGCGCTTTGATCACCGCTGCCGCTGAACGCGTCATCATTGCCGCTTGAGCTGCCGCCTCCAGACCTTCTTGCGCGATGAGCACCTGAAGTGAGCAACCGAGTGCGTCAAGCCAGCGTTTATTGCAACCGGCGGCAACCATGTGCACATCGGTAAAGATGGCTGTGTGCTGCTGAAGCGCGGTGATACCTCGTTCGATGGCCTCTGGCTTGAAACGTACCTGGAGAGCCAGTTGCGGATCGCCCGTTGCATGCACAATGCGCTGGAGCACATGGCGTTCTTCCGACGACCAGTTACTGGGTGGCAGCAAAGCGTCGACGGTGGCAAAGCTGCGGCGATAAATTTCGTCGGGCGGCAGGGCGAAACGCTGCATGAGGCTCATAGGCGAATAAAATCTTTCTTCGTGTTCGGGTAATCCGGGCGCAGACAAGCAGCGCCTTTACATACATAGGAAACGGATGGGCGCAGGTAAACAGCGTCGAATACGCATCAACCGAAAAAAAGATGTGGTATTCGAGATGGCCGGTGGGGGACGTGGATCGGCATCAAGCGCGATCCCTACCTCAGTTTTTCTTCGAGGGTAGGGAATCACATGCCCCCCGTGCCACACGAGATCCGGTTCCGCTTAACAGAACAGGTAGGGG
>DATJHM010000238.1:0-38534 GCA_035493895.1 Ktedonobacteraceae bacterium | reverse complement strand
CGAGCCGCAAAACACCACAGGTAGGGACCGGGCTTTATGCCGGTCCGCGGCCCCCACCGGCCATCTTGTCGGCGATGGGGACCGGGTACAGGCTTATTTACGTGACATTGGAGACAAGCAGCGACTCTACGGAAATGATGGGAGATTCCCCTTATCTACACCCAGATGTCGGACGTACAATCCCCACCGGGATAACGCATCTCGTGCGCTCGCGCCGGACCCGCAGGCTCTTTGCCGAAATCAACGTAGAAGTTCTCGTTGATCTTCAATCCGCCCTGCTCTGTGTCGCAGTCGATTTGTAAGAGATACGAACCGGATTTCGCAATGCCAGGATAAAACTGATTATCCCAGGTGCTATAGAGCGAGTTGGTGACGTACAGCCGTTTCCCATCCAGGCTCAATTGAAGCATCTGTGGACCACCTTGCAGCTTGTGCCCCTGTACCGTGCCGTTTTTCCCGCTCAACCCACCGCACCATACCTGTCCTGTCAACCGTGGATGCGAAGGATCGCTTATCTCATATTGACGAATATCGCCGTGAAGCCAGTTCGAGAGATAGAGATATCGGTCGTCCAGTGAGATCAAAAAGTCGGTGATGAGTGCCGGTACGGGAATGGGCCAGCCTTCTACTTCAATAGAGGGCTCTGTAATGACCTTTTCAACCTGCCATTGCCCATTGGGCTTGTGCCAGTGCCACATGTTGCTACTGAGCGCGGCCCCAACAAAGCCATGCGTGCTGTCCGGATTATGCTGGAAGCGCACCTCAAGCGGGATCAATCCTTCCTCGCCCAGATCAACGTTCTGCACAATTTCATGTGTGTCCCAGTCCCAGAAGTGCAGGCTACGACCATATTTCCCGGCTGCGACATCTTCTAGATTGAAGCCTTTCGTGTAGGTGTTGGGCGCGCCCCATTCGCTACTGACCATGATATGATGGCGCGGCTGATACCAGAAATCATAGTTGTAGCGCATGCCATCGGTTTGTTGTTCCCAACGTCCCGCTATGTTGAACTTTTCGTCGAGTAGCAGGAAGCCACCGGGACCATTGCCGTCACGATCACCGAGCATGGAGAGCATGACGTTGCCATCGGCGAGACAATGGACGGTATGAGGTGCCGAGAGGTTGACTTTCTCTATCACCTCTTCCGGTTCGATGACTTTCTCCAATCGGGGCGCTCGTTCATTTGTTGTATCCAGAATGTGAATGCGGCTGGACCGATTTCCAGGCAGGATGAGAAAGCGCCGCGCTTTACTTTCATCTCCATGGCACGAACTACAGGTGTTCCACCCAAAATGGTGCAGTTCGTCGCCGATGTTGGGCATGGATGTACGATGGATGATCTGGGAGTAGGTTGGGGATGCGGGATCAACGTCGATGGTCGCCAGATAATCGGGCGCTTTGATCTCTGTTCCCTCATACAATGCGACGGTGTACAGGATCTTTTCGGGCTCGGCCTTCATTGCCTCTTCAGGGGAAGCGTAGCCTGGTCCGCAGCAGGCATGATCTTTTTGAGGCATCTCATGTGTGTCTGCCATAGTATATAAAGCTCCTTTGCTATTGGCCCCTTGACAACTTTCCTCTTTTTCCCTCTCATATAGCACGAGAACTATTGTGTTTACTGGCTAAGCAGCTCTTCCTGTGAGCAACTTGCCTGTAAAATGTATCTCATTATGTCTTTCTTGTGCATTACATGTCAACTGGATGAAGCATGCGCGTTAGCAACGCTCATTGCTCGTTTCGATCGGGGATGCTCCGATCGACAGAGGAAGAGGATCGTATCTACCAGCCGGGCCAACTCCACGCGAGTTGATCAATGGAAGACAAGTACATTCATGATCTCGTTAGATCAGATACTATGCAACTATGTGATGCTACCTATAAAGAACTACTTATATGTAAGCTTACTTTCCTGGCTGGCTCTGTGTATGCGTACAGAGAAGGGGGCTTTTTCTGGTATATAATAAGGACAAGATAAATTGACTTTATAGGAAAGCAGGAAAGGCTATGGTGTGATTGTAGCCTCCTCTCCCTTGCATCTACATTGTTAAATGAAAAGGATCTGCTAATGTCTGCATACAAAGATGTATTTGGGGCTCGTGCCTCCCTCCCCGGAGTAAATGGCTCCTTCGACTATTTTCGTCTGGAGGCACTGACTCAGCACGGTGTGCAGGGTCTCGAGCGTCTTCCCTTTACGGTGAAGATTATTCTGGAAAATCTTTTGCGCCACGCTGGCGGCGAACTGGTCTCGCGCGAAGATGTTCTCTCTCTGGCTGGCTGGCAGCCAGGCAGTGCTGCAACCAGTGAGGCGGAGTATCCCTTTATGCCCGCACGCGTGCTGTTGCAGGATTTCACGGGGGTTCCCGCGGTCGCTGATCTGGCGGCGATGCGCTCTGCGGTGGCTCGTATGCATGGCGATCCGCAAAAAATCAATCCCCTGGTTCCGGCTGATCTGGTGATCGATCATTCAGTACAGGTCGATCTCTTCGGCTCAACGCTTGCTTTCGAACGCAACGTTACTCGCGAATACGAACGCAATAGCGAACGCTACGCTCTCTTACGCTGGGGACAGCAGGCATTCGATAATTTCCGGGTGGTTCCTCCCGGTACCGGTATTGTGCATCAGGTGAATCTGGAGTACCTTGCTTCTGCTGTTATGAGGAAGCAAGATGATGGCAAGACGGTGCTGTTCCCGGATACGCTGGTGGGCACCGATTCGCATACGACGATGATCAATGGCCTGGGCGTGCTCGGCTGGGGCGTGGGCGGTATTGAGGCCGAGGCGGTCCTGCTCGGTCAGCCTCTCTATCTCCTGACGCCTGAGGTGATTGGCATGCGCCTGACTGGTGCTCTCCCTGAGGGCGCAACTGCTACCGATCTGGTGCTGACGGTGACGCAGATCTTGCGTAAGCGCGGCGTGGTGGCGAAGTTTGTGGAGTTCACTGGTCCAGGTCTGAGCCAGCTCGCTCTGGCCGATCGCGCGACGATTGCGAATATGTCCCCCGAGTTTGGGGCGACGGCGACACTCTTCCCTGTGGATGCCGAGACGCTACGCTATTTGCGCGATACCGGACGCGATCCCGAACTGGTGAAGCAGGTTGAACGCTACACGAAGGCACAGGGCCTCTTCCGCACGGATGATACTCCTGAGCCACAATTTGATGATCTTCTCGAACTGGATCTGGGCACGATCGAGCCCAGTCTGGCTGGTCCGCGCCGCCCGCAGGACCGTGTGCCGATGCAGAATTTGAGCAAGGCATTCCGTGCTGCTTATGCGGATCGTTTCAAAGAACTTGAGCAAAATCTGACGACCGAGAATGGTCTGCTTCGTCTCTCCAATGAGGGCGGCAAGTCCGATCCTTCTCCTGTGGAGCAGCAAGAAGAGGAGCAGAAGCAACTGGTCGCGCTGAAAGAAGGCGCTGCCAGACCCTCGACGCGCATCAATGGCCGCAATAGCCATCCAGGCATTCCGGTTGAGGTTGCGGGGACCCAGGGTTCGCTCTCTCACGGTTCTGTAGCGATTGCTGCGATTACCAGTTGTACCAATACCTCCAATCCCTCAGTGATGATTGCCGCTGGTCTGGTCGCCAAACGCGCGGTTGAGCGTGGCCTCTCGGTGAATCCGGCGGTGAAGACGAGCCTGGCTCCTGGTTCGCGGGCGGTAATCGACTATCTCCAGAATGCTGATCTGATCCCCTATCTGGAGGCGTTGCGCTTCCACCTCGTCGGCTATGGCTGTACGACCTGTATCGGCAATAGCGGTCCTTTACCCGATCAGGTAGCTGATGTGGTGCAGGAGAACGATCTGGTCGTGGCCGCCGTGCTCAGTGGCAACCGCAATTTCGAGGGTCGCATCCATCCCCAGGTGCGAGCGAGCTTCCTGGCCTCTCCTCCCCTGGTCGTGGCGTACGCGCTGGCTGGCACGGTTGATATCGATCTGACTACTGATCCTATCGGGACGGATGTAAATGACGAGCCGGTCTATCTGCGCGATATCTGGCCTACGCAAAAGGAGATCCGCGATGCCGTCTCGCAGGCCGTGACGCCCGAGGTCTTCTCGAAGAATTACGCTCACGTCTTTGATGGCGACGAGCACTGGCAGGCGCTGAGCAATTCGACGGGCCCGATCTTTGCGTGGGATGCGAACTCGACCTATATTCAGGAGCCTCCTTTCTTCCAGGGCATGACGATGGAGCCTGCTCCTGTAAAGGATATTCAGGGCGCACGCGTTCTGGTGATGGTCGACGACTCGATCACGACCGATCACATCTCTCCTGCGGGCAGTTTCGCGCCGAACAGCCCTGCCGGACAGTATCTCCAGGAGAAAGGCGTTGAGCGCCGCGACTTCAACACGTACGGTGCGCGCCGTGGCAACCACGAGGTGATGGTGCGTGGAACCTTCGGCAATATTCGTCTGCGCAATCGTCTTGTTGAGGGCAAAGAGGGCTTCTACACGCTGCATCTCCCGGATGGCGAGCAGACGACGATCTATGACGCCTCGATGCGCTATCAGCAGGAGGGCACGCCTTTGCTGGTGATTGCCGGTAAAGAGTATGGCTCTGGCAGCTCACGCGACTGGGCGGCGAAGGGACCATTGCTGCTGGGCATCCGTGCTGCGATCGCCGAAAGCTTCGAGCGTATTCACCGCAGCAATCTGGTGGGCATGGGTATTCTGCCCTTGCAGTTCAAGCCTGGCGAGAACAAAGAATCGCTCGGCCTGACCGGCCACGAAACCTTTGATATTCTCGGTATCGAGCAGGGCCTGAAGCCTCGCCAGGAGGTATCGGTAAAAGCCACGCGTGAGGATGGCTCAACCTTTACTTTCCAGACGGTCGCTCGCCTGGATAGCCCCATCGATGTCGTTTACTACGAAAATGGCGGCATTCTGCTCACCGTCCTCAGAAGATTGCTGAAGGACTAGTTTTTCTTCCCCGCTTTTCTGCGCAAGAAGGGTCTCAGTTACACAATTCTGAGACCCTTTTAAATTTTTGGCTGTGTATTTCGTCTTTAATTATGTAGAATATCGATAACGTATTCGGCGCAGGGCGCTTGTCTGCCCCAGTATCAAATAGCAACCATAGAACGTATTACAAAGTAGTACCAGAGAGCCTATCTTATTGCGTATGTATCTGTTTTCACCCGTGATTGCATGCAAAAAGCGTCCACGCTTCTGTAAGCAGAAAATGTTATTTTCCGTTTACTCTTATTCTAAAGTGTAGAGGCGAATGAATGTTGCTAACGGAAATTTCTACAAGATGTACAGCATATATGTTGACTGCGTATATCATCTTCTGTATACTGCTTTTGCATATCAATCTGTCTATTTTATGGTAGAGTGGACTCGGCCTGGAAGGAATCAGAGAGCATGGAAGCTGAGGATAAATACGTCGGCAAACAGATTGGCAATTATCGCATCGAAAAGGCTTTGAATAGCGGGGCTTTTGGTAAGGTTTATCAAGGGGTCCATATTTATCTGTCCAATCGCGAAGTTGCCATTAAATTGATGCATCACAATCATCTCGGCTCCGATGAGGAGCGTGAAAGTTTCCTCCAGGAGGCCAGCTACCTGGAGTTGTTGAAACATAAACATATTCTGCCGATTTATGATGTCGGTGTCGATGAGGAAGGTTTCCCTTACCTGATTGCCGAACTGGCTGAGAAGGGATCGTTGCGTGATCGCCTCGATGATAGCCCGGACCAGTTGTTGTCTATAGATGAAATTCTCGATATCTCGACGCAGGTCGGTCAGGCGCTCCAGTTTGTCCATGAGCAGAATATTGTGCACCGCGATCTGAAGCCGGAAAATATTCTCTTTAATAGCAAGGGTCGGGCGCTCCTCGCTGATTTTGGCATTGCGGTCTTCTTGGAGACGACAAAGACGAAGTATGCCAATGTCATTGGCTCCCCTCTCTATATGGCTCCCGAGCAGTTCGAGGGCCTGGCCAGCCGTCGTAGCGATCAGTATGCGCTGGCCTGCATTCTCTATGAACTGGTCACCGGTCATCCCCCTTTTGTGGCGAACCATGCTCTCGCGATTGGTATGAAGCATCAAAAAGAGCAGCCCCTTCCACCTTCTCTCTTCAATCCTGATCTGCCCGCACATATGGAGCAGGCGATCTTGCGCGCTCTGGCGAAGCGTCGGGAGGACCGCTATCCCGATGTAAATGCCTTTATTACGGCTTTGCTGACGACCACGACGGGCACGCTCCAGAAGACGCGTGAGCAGTGGCTGGATGAGGGCTATTCGCATTTTAATACGCGCCGCTTTAAAGATGCTATTTCTTCTTTTGAAGAGGCGGTGCGCCAGGACCCGGCCTATGCTGACGCCTATGAGGGGATGGGCAGTGTCCTTTTCCAACTGGGTCGTTTTGCCGAGGCGCTAAAATGTTACGATCGCGCTATCCAGCTTGAGCCCCTCTATGCCGCTGCCTATTGTGGCAAGGGCAACATTCTTGCCGAGCAAAAGCACTACGACGAAGCATTGCGTTACTATGAGCGCTCTGTTCAGCTCGATCCGCAGCTCGCCGAAGCGTATGTGGGGATGGGGAGCGCTCTCTATTATCAGAGCATGTATCCTGAGGCCAATCTGGCGTATGAAAAAGCTATCGCCTGCGATTCCACCAACGTTCTCGCACATGAGGGCCAGGGGTGGGCTTTGCAGCATATGAAACAGTACCAGGCCTCGATCCGCTCGTTTGCCGAGGCGATCGATCTCGATCCTACCAATCTCCCCGCCCATACCGGTCAGGGTCGCTCGTACTATCGCCTCGGTCGCTATAAAGAGGCGATGCATTGCTACGATCGGGCTATCAAGATCGACCCGAACTATGTGCAGGCTCACGATTTCAGGTCCGATGTCTTTTTCTATACGCATCGCTATGAAGAGGCGCTTGCCAGCTACGAACAGGTGATTAAGCTCAATCCGACGATGGCTACTGGCCACGATGGTCGCGGCTGGTCCCTCGTTCGTCTGGGACGTTTTGAAGAGGCCGTTGCGCCTTTTGAGAGCGCGATCGAGATTGATCCCGACGATGCCTCGGCCTGGAATGGCAAGGGGCGTTCTCTCTATGAGCTGAAGCAATATAAAGAGGCGCTGGCGTGCTATGATCAGGCTATCCAGATCAATCCTCATCTTGCCAATGTCTACAATGATAAGGGCAATCTACTCTACGACTTCCGACGCTATGAAGATGCTTTGCATGCGTACGAGCAGGCCATTCAGATTCAGCCCAAATCCGGTGCCTATCACTATAACCGGGGCGATGTGCTGAAACAATTGGGCCGTGCTGCCGAGGCGGAAAAAGCCTACGCAACCGCCGCCTCCCTTGGCTACTCTCCCGCTTAATACATTTCAGGACAGGCCAGCATGGGCCTGTCCTGCTTTTCGCTTATCCCAGATGGAGCAACTCTGCAAGATTAAAGAGGTAGAAGTTCTACAAGCATTCAATATAGAGTAGCGGCCATTGTTTATGCTACAATAATCGTATGAAGAAGCTTACCTACATCTCCGGGCCAGTTTTGCAACGCATGCGCCATATTCAGGCCCTGCTTGACCAGTTGAAACGCGATGCTACTCCTCGCGCCTTGCCTGTCCCTGGCTCGCTTCAGCCTCGTGGGGATGTGGTTGTACTGCCAGGCTCGTTCAATCCTCCCACCAGCGCGCATCTCGCTCTCCTCAAAGCCGCGCACTCCTACATCCATCAGCACCGTGCTCCAATCCAGCTTTATGCGGCTTTTACCATTCATACGGTGGATAAAGAAGCCGTCGAGCGCCCTCTGTTGCTGGATCGTGTGCTGCTGCTCCAGAAGCTGCTGCGACGCATTCCGCATACCGGCATTCTGCTGATCAATCGCGGTCTGTATGTTGAGCAGGCTGAAGGGATACGGCGTTCGTTTCCCTCTGTTCGCCAGATCTTTTTCCTTATGGGGTATGACAAGATTGTGCAGATCTTTGATCCGCGCTATTATGAGGATCGTGATGCTGCCCTCTCGCGTCTCTTCTCATTGGCACAGGTACTGGTGGTGCCGCGTGGCGATGGGGACGAGCAGGATGTGTCTGCGCTTCTGCAACAACCTCAGAATCAGCAGTTCGCTCGCTTCGTTCATCCTCTCCCCTTTAGCCCTGCCTATCGCGATGTCTCATCGACCCGTGTACGCCAGCATGCGTGGACGACCAGGCAGGATATTCCCAGGGAGGTGCGAGAATTTATGCGCCGCACACGAGCCTATGCGCTTCCCATCCGATCTCGTGATGGAGCGCAGATTGACTATTACGCTCAACGTATGTGCGCCCTTAATGCCCTTCTGCATGACGAAACGTAAACTGGCTGGCCCCTATCTGGATGCTGTCTCCAGCCCGCAAGATGCACTGTGCGATGGCCTGCCCGTTGACGAAGGTGCCGGTTGCGGAACGGTTGTCTATGAGCTCGAATCTTCCGTCCGCCAGTTCTCGCATGGTTGCATGCAGTCGACTGACGGCCAGATCCTCTAAGAAGATGTCGCATTCACGGCTTCGTCCTATAGTCATATTTGACAATAATTCAATGCTGTGGAGGATTCCGGTACGTGTGTTTTGTTGTTCCAATCGCGCGATGATGTGCGCCTGGGGGTCTGGCTTCTTGCCTATATGGAGCTCTTTCCCTCGCGATGAGGGGAGCTGGAAGGGCCTGGTTCCTTCGTTGGCATAAAATATGAGGGTGGTGTGTCCAAAGAGTAGTTGATCGCCATTGCTGAGCACCTGCTCCTGTGCCGATTGGCCGTTCACAAAACTATCTCCGCTGCCATGATCATCCCTCAGGACGTACCCGGCTGGCATGCGTAAAATGCTTGCTTGCTTGCGATGGACGGCGATATCTTCGATAAAAATATCGCATTCACGGCTTCTTCCAATGGTGGTACTTTCTTTCCATAACTCTACGCGCTTGCCGAGATTATTCCCTGTGTGTATGACAAGGTAGGCTCCCGATATATAATCTTGCACCATTGGCCCCGCTTTCTTCCCTATGACATGTTACCGCACCTACGGACTGAGTATAACGAATTGACACGAGGAGTGTCAAGTTTCTTTTCCTCTCCCTCGGAAGATGATTTCTGGCACCTCTTCTTCTTAGCGTTGTATGATAAGTGGTGGTTCTACGTCCGTCTGATTCTGATGCGCCTGGTATGTTTGTTCTGGTAAAAAAGGAGTTTTTCCTATGGTCACGTCTATGGGGCAACAAATCATTGCTGACTTTGATGTTCCTGCTCAAATGAGAGATGGCGTTGTTCTTCGTGCGAATATCTATCGCCCGGCCTCTGATGGCCAGTGGCCTGTGTTGTTGACACGCCTTCCCTACGGGAAGGATTATCCTCTCTCGAGCGCTCTTATGGACCCTGCGCAGGTGGCGCGTCGGGGCTATGTGGTGGTGATTCAGGATACCCGTGGTCGTATGACTTCTGAAGGCGATTGGGACCCTATGCGCAATGAGATCTTTGATGGCGCTGATACGGTCGCCTGGGCTGCTTCTTTGCCCTATTCTAATGGCTCTGTCGGGATGTACGGCATTTCCTATTTCGCTTTTACGCAATGGGCGGCCGCTCTCACACAACCTTCTGCCTTGAAGGCGATTGTGCCTATGATGACCTGGAATGATCCTCTCAATGGCGTGCTTTTCCGTGGTGGCGCTCTTGAACTTGGTTCATCTGCCTACTGGCAACTCTCGGTGGTGGGCATCGATGTCTTGCTTCGCCGTCACCGCGCCAATCCTGACCCTCGTGAACTGGGTATGGCCCTGTATATGCTTGTACAGGATATCGATACATTAGGTACGCATGGCTATGCTTCTCTTCCCTTGCGCGAGTTTGCTCCTTTGCAACGCAGCGCGATTGCCCCGGCGTTCTTCGAGTCTTTCGATCATCCTATGGATCGTGAGCACGCCGATCTGCTCACTATTCAGGGGAAGCATGAACTCGTTCAGGTGCCCGCGCTCAATGTTGCAGGCTGGTACGATATTTTCTTAGAGGATACTATTGAGCATTTTCGCCAGTTGCGCTCTCAGGGGAGCACTCCCGAAGCTCGTCAGAGTCAATTGCTCATCGGTCCCTGGACGCATGGGGGGATGTCGGGTGCTCCTGGGGAGATGAATTTCGGTTTCGCTTCTGGTGCTGCTCTGATTGATCTGAAGATTGATCTGACGAGCCTGCAACTCCGCTGGTTCGATCACTATCTGAAGGGCATTGATACTGGCCTGACGGCTGAGGCTCCGGTGAAGTTGTTTGTGATGGGGGCGAATGTCTGGCGCGATGAGCAGGAATGGCCCCTGGCTCGCGCGCTCGAGACACGCTATTATCTGCACAGCGCCGGTCATGCGCAATCCCTCTCCGGCGATGGCTTGCTCAGTACAAGCTCCCCTGCTGCGGAGCCCTCCGATGCGTTTCTCTATGATCCCTCTACGCCGGTTCCTACCCGTGGCGGCGCTCTGATGATGACTCCTGAGTTTCGCCCTGGTCCTTTTGATCAACGTTCCATCGAGGGTCGCGATGATGTGCTGGTCTATTCAACTCCTGTTTTGGAGGAGGATATTGAGGTGACTGGTCCCATCTCTGTACATCTCTGGGCAATCTCGAGTGCGCCTGATACGGACTTTGTCGCTCGTCTGGTCGATGTCCACCCTGATGGCTATGCTCAGAATCTGACCGATGGGATCATTCGCGCCCGCTACCGCTCTTTTACGCAGGATGGTCAGGTTTCCTTGTTAGAAGCTGGTCGGATCTACGAGTATGATATCAATCTCTGGGCGACGAGTAATCTCTTCAAAAAAGGTCATCGCATTCGCCTGGATATTACGAGCAGCAGCTTTCCTCGCTGGGACCGCAATCCCAATACCGGCCATGATCTGGGCGCTGACAGTGAAATGGTTGTCGCTCAACAGACGATCCTGCACGATGCAGAACATCCCTCCTATATCCTGTTGCCGGTGATCCCTGTCGCATAATCCGGCCTTTTTCTTGATGCAGCCAGGTTACGAGCACATCGTAACTGGCTGCGTACAGAAAAATACCTGTTTGTTCTGTCTCGGATCGTTTAACGACTATACCATAAAATAATGATGGTCAGTAACAGGCTGATGGTGATCAGGAGCAGGAAAATGCTGCCCAGGATGACCAGTCCTGCTACCGGCACACGTTGTAAGCGCGTGAAGGTTGCTCGAAAGGGGGTGCTGGTGGCGGTCAGGGCGTGGTCGAGGGCTGCTTTGGCGGCAAAGACGTGCGTTCCTCTTTCTTCGAACGGTGAGTGCTTTTTTTGTTCGCTCTGTTCCTCTCTTGTGGCAAGTTGGACCTGGACTCCTCCGTTGGCTGGATAGTGCTCGATTTCTCGTCCTATTCCTCCGGCTTTTTCTATCGCTGGCAGGGGAATGGTGGTGATCTCTCGCTGTTTATTTAAAGAGAAACTCCTTATTTCACGCTCCCTTGTTGCTCCTATGTCTGATCGCCCGCTGGCCTGTGCACGCCAGCCTTGTAAGACGGCATCATAGGATTGTGCAAATGCCATGATGTTTGGGTAACGCTGTTCCGGCTTCTTCGCCAGGGCCCGCAGAAAGACTTCGTCCAGTTCGGCGGGCAGGACGGAGGTGTAGGTGCTGGGTGGCACGGGCGGTGTATGGTGATGGTGATGAAGAAGCTGTGCGGCTGTACCTTCAAATACTGCCTTGCCTGTCATGAGCTGGTAGATCATGACTGCCAGCGCATACTGGTCGGCAGCTGGCCCCACGTGCACGGAACTCGCCAGTGAGGGATCATCAAATTGCTCAGGTGCCATGTACAGGGGCGTTCCTACCGAACGGTGCATCGAACGGCTCGCTCGATAAAATGAGGCCAGGCCAAAGTCCGATAAGAGGAGATGTGGCCTTCCTTGCGGAAAGATGTTTGCCAGATGGGCATACTCTGTCCCTTTGAGTGGCCCTTTTTCAACGCGTATGAGGAAATTGGTCGGTTTGATGTCTCGATGTATGATGCCATGGTCGTGTGCGTTCTGTAAGGCGGCGGCTGCCTGGAGCAGATAATAGCCCGCCTCTTCTACTGATATCGGCCAACCAAAACCAAATTGTTGTGTACGCTTTTGTAACCAGCTCCAGAGGGAGCCTTCTTGAATGTAGGGCATAACCAGGTAGGTAATGGGGGCTCCTCCTGGCTCGGGCGTCTCTTCTCCAAAATGGTACAACGGCAATATATGTTCATGCTCTAATTCGGCTACTGCTCGCGCTTCTCTCTCAAATCGCTGCGCCGCCTGCCTGCCTTCAGGGGTGTTGGGTGCAGAGCGCAAATCTCCACACACGACTTTTATCGCAACTTTTCTCCCTATTCGCGCATGCTGTGCTAGATAGATATCTCCCATTCCACCACTCTCAACGAGCCGCACAAGACGATACCCTCCGAGAGTTTTCCCCACCAACATATTCATCATCCCATATACCTCATTATAAAAAGTCCGAGTAAGTCTCTATCTTTACCCTTTCAACTTTTTTCAGCTTATTGCTTTCTAACAACAGTATACATGAAATAGAGAAAACGGATTAGTGAGCATCCTCAAATTTAGCATATATTAGTACGTATGTGCTATCTCACAATTGTGTAGCTTTTTCTACGTATATCTCTCATCAACTACGCTCTGCATAAAACCTGCACATCTACCCCTTAAATAGTACATAGGGATGCAATGGATTATTCTGAATCCACCGCATCCCTACGATGCTATCCGCAATTCTATGCCTCTCGCTTTATTGGCCCAGCTGACGTAAGGTATCATAGGCTGCTGCTGCCAATGTTGGTCGGGCCTGGATGATTTCTCTCAACGTCGAGACTGCATTCAACTCTTTGTACTGTACGATGAGCTGGCAGGCGATGCGCACGATGTTGTCTCTCCCGTCATGGAGCGCTATACGTACTGCTTCCCGGCTTTTCACGTCTTCTCCATTTGGATCGAGCCGCTTGAGCGCTTCCAGGGCCTGGGTGCGTACGTAGGGATCAAAATCATCACTTGCCTGCTGAACGATGCTTCGGGTGCTGCTCTCTCCGAGCCGCCCCAGGGCACGTAGGATGGACCCGTAGACGATGCTTCCCGGTATATCTGCATCTCCTGCTGGCAGGTTTTCTGTCCGCTTCGGCAGGGCGGTCCTTCGATCTCTATCTACTGCCTGCTGGAGCAATTGCTGTAATGGCTGGCTCGCTCTCTGATCTCCCATTTGCCCGAGCGTATCACTATAGATTGCGATACGTTGCGCTTCTTCACGGCTCTCTGGACGTCTCGTCTTTTTTATGCGCTCGAGCAGCGGAGCGATTGCTCTTGGCTCACGTAACTCTCCCAGGACTTTGACAACCGGTATCTGCGCTTCATTTTCGCCGTCTGCAAGGGTGCTGAGCAAGACGTCCCGCCCTGGCCCTTCCATCCAGCGCTCTACGTCGTTCATCATCGGCAAACAGCCATAAATGGGCTCTAGGATTTTCTGATCCTGAAGGCTATTGCGCGAGATCTCTGCCCAGTAATGGCCCAGTAACTGCCCCAGGCGGTGTATTGCCAGGACGTTACTCCAATGGGGCGTGCTGCGTGCGCCTGCAAAAAGTGCCTGCGCGAGGGGTGGCAGGGGCCTCTCGAAAATAGGGGGCAGGCTGTCGGCCAGGGCTCCTGGCGGGGTTATACTATCCTGTAGCACCTGACTTACTACCAGGGCTGCCTGTTGCTTTAAGCGCACACTGTTCTGTTTGCTGCCGCTCAGGTAATCTTCTAAAGGCAACTCTCGATACAATGGGATGGCGACGTAACTCTCTAGTCCGGGCAGATACTCCAGCCCACCTGCGAGCAGCAGGTCGTTGAAGTTGCTCCGCTTGAGCAGCAGACTGTTTTCGACGATATCAACTTTTGCCCAACCTCGCGCATCTTTTAATGCGCTCACAAGCTCTTGTATGGCCTCGGCTGTCGCCAGTTTTGCCAGCGAGGCTGTTGCGTAAAGCGAGGTGTTGGGATCAATGGCTAACTCTCCGAGCTTTTTCACCAGTTGTGGTTTTTTCTTCCCACTGCTGCTCCCCTGGAGCATTTTCGTGGTGTTGGTCTGTTTGTCATCCGGCTCTTCTTTCATCCCTCCTTTATAGTTCCCGAGCATGAGGATGCCATATCGCCTCGCTCTCCCTTGCATTGTCTCTGCCGGATTGGCCTCCGGTGGCAGGTCTCGCGGGTCTCCTCGGTCTATGATTTCGTACCATACGGGGATCAGGTTGCCTGCTCTGTCAATTTCAAATAAGTAGGGAATGAAAATCTCTTGCCATTGGGATATTGGTCCGATGTTGAGCAAGGGGATGAGTGCTTCGGCGGTCTCGCTTACGGTTTTTCCGTCCCAGCGCAGTCCGGTGACGAGTCTGGTGAGGTCCGGTCTTAGCCTGTTGAGACGCTCTTTGACCTCTGCGTTGTCTGGATCAAGCTTGCTCACCGGACGGCGGGCTGCCAGGTGCTCGATCGTTCCTGCTCTCTCTGTGCTTCGGGGGGGCAATGGGGCTGCTGGCTTGTTATCTTTGAAAGGGGCTGACTGTCCTACGCCAGCTTTGGAGTCGTCTGATGTCTCTTCTATGTGCAAAAATCCGCCCTCTGTCGTCGATTCATCAGGTGTCGGGTCGTTTGCCCCGATCTGTCCCAGGTCCGTTTCAGACATAAGCTGTGATCTTTCTCTGCTTGCTTTGCAACTATTGCCCTTTTTGCCGCAGCTTTATCAGGCACTGTCAAATATTCTGGTTTATTGTACCGTCCTGGTTCTCTATGGTCAAGTGGATCGTTTTCGCCATTTGCTTCCCCGATTTTTTTCTTCTGCTCTTTTTTTGCTCCTCTGTTTCTTTGCCTGCTTCTTGGCCCTATGAATATACTGGATAAGAATTGCCCATCTGATGTGCTGCTTGAGGGAGGCTATGGAAGTAGAGCATGATTTGCAGACGCTTTTGCTGTTTGCCTGCAATCTCGTTGGTTGTAGCGCTGCCTGCCTGTCGCTGCATTGCTCTGAACGCGCCCTCTGTCACCCTCTGCTGACGTTTCTTCCACCCCATCTTTCGTATGTCGCTTCCCGCGACGATCCCTCTCTTCTTCTCTTCCATGATGAACTTATGCTCGCTCGCTTCGATCTGACTCTGCTCTACGGCCAGATCTCCTATCTCGATTCGTTGCCAGGCTCGGACTATCTCAGTGCTGCCCTGGTTCCTCTTGAAGGTCCCTCTGGCTCACTCGGCTTACTCCTGCTTGTCGATTCACACGCACAGACGTTTTTAGCGGGTGAGCGGCTCCTGGTATCTCAACTCTCCTCTCTCTTTGCGCAAAAGCTGGAGCAGGTGTTGAGCGATTTCTGTCTTGCTTCTATCTCTCCGCAGATTTCGCTGACGACTGCGCAGGAGCAGGGCACTTTTTTTTCGATGATGAGCCACGAATTGCGCGTTCCTCTTACGGCGATTAAAGGGTACGCCTGCCTGCTTCAAGCTTATGGTTCCCCACTTCCTTTGTCTCAGGAGCTTCCCTCTCCTTCTGCCTCTTCTGCCCCTCTTGAGAGAGAGGGTTTCTCTTCTGCTCCTCCTCTGCCCGCTCTCTTGCAACGCCAGTATTTGCAGGGGATTATTGAGCAGGTTGATCATCTGGAGGTCTTGCTTGGCGATCTGCTCGATGTCTCTCGTTTGCAAAGCGGTCGGCTCTCTTTACGCCAGCAGCGCGTCGATGTCCCTCAACTTTGCCAGCAGGCACTATTGCTTATGCAAAGTCGCGTCGATCAACAACAGCCGGGCCTGTACCGTTTTTCTTGCCATTGTTCCTCTCTCCCTCTGCTTGCTCGGGCTGACTCGGCCCGCTTCCAGCAGGTGCTGATCAATCTGCTGGAGAATGCGGTGAAGTATTCTCCTTCTGGCGGCTCTATCGATCTTTTTGCTTCCCGGCAATTGCCTGAAGAGGACGATGTTTCTCCTCTGATCTGTGTGACGGTGTGCGATCGCGGGATTGGTATTCCTTTGCAGCAGCAGGCTTCTCTCTTTCGCCCTTTCTCTCGCTCGGCTCAGTCTGCCTCTCTGAATGTGAGCGGCTCAGGCCTGGGCCTCTACATTTCTCGTCTGCTGGTTGAGGCGATGGGGGGCACAATTCTATTACAAAGTAATGAAGGCTCTGGCACACGGGTGACGTTTTTCCTTCCGGCTTGTGGCGAATGATGACAAAAGGTACCTTTCGCTGAACTTTCTTGCTTTTCCCTATTGCGAAATAAAGTACAGTTTGTTATAGTGTGCATGTATTATGCATGCAAAATAAGGGGAGAAATTATGCGTGTCGGTCTGCTAGAAGATGATCAGGCTATCCAGGAAATGCTGGTACTGGTTCTGCAAGATGAAGGGCATAGCGTTACGCTCTATCCAGGGGCTGAAGAGTGCCTGGCCGCTCTGGATGTTGCAGATTCTTCTCCCATTCCTCCTCCTATCGATGTAATGATTGTCGATTGGCGCTTGAATGGCCTCGTTTCAGGTATAGAGGTCATTAGTCGCTTACGCGAGAATCCCCGCTTCAATACGCTTCCTTGTATTTTGACGACGGCTGCCACTTTTAATGATACTGACGAGCTGCAACATTTGCAGGTCTCTCTTCTGGAAAAACCTTTTTCTGTCGATGATATGCTTGCTCTCATTAAAGAGATTACTCGACCTCAGTTGCCCAAATAACGCGTATCGCTTTTCTCTCTCTCGACTTTCTTCCCTCTGGCACTTTCGTCTCTCAGAAAGTCTGAGAAGAATAAGATGGGGTTAACGATTTTTCTCAGCTTTTCTTACCTGCCCCCCTCTTTTTTTCCGCGCACTATCTCTCTCTACAGGCGCAAGGCGCAATTGCACACCTTTTTTCCTGCTAAACTCTACCTTTACCTTAGAAATGGATGAGTCTACCTTAGAGGAAGCTGAAACTTTTTATTGCTGACTTGTCCTGGTGGAGTCTAGCTGTTATGCTGTACTCATCAAACGTTATTCCCATTGTTTCACATCGGCTCTACGACTAGGTTGGTCGCTTTAGATGTGTTTGGTCTGGCATTGATAGATGATCCATGCCGTTCTGCTCTCTGTACTTATGCTGTTTCGTATGTTCGCATGATCTATCGAGTGCTGTTTTTTCGGATACCCGGCCGATTCTCTCTTGCTCTCTCAGCTATGCTGATGCTATCAGGGGATTTTCCAAAGAGGTTTCTCATCTGTATCCGAATCACCTGATGAGTCGTGTTTACATAGGAGCATCCAACATTCCCACGTTGGATACGAGTATGGGAGTGTGTTTGTGAAGAAGATGGAGAGATGTTTTCATAGGCTCTCCTCGTCACGTTGCTTATCTTGTCAGCTAGGATATTGTCTGGAATTCTTGTGAGTTAAGAGGAGAAAGAAACATGCAGACTCAAAAAGGTCGCGGTCGTGGTTTCGCATCTATGAGCACCGAAAAGAAACGTGAGATTGCTAGTAAGGGCGGTAAGGCCGCTCATGCTCTGGGCACTGCCCACAAGTGGACGAGCGAAGAGGCCCAGGCCGCTGGGCGCAAAGGTGGCTCTATCAGTCGCCGTCGCTCGAAATATAGCGTTCAGGCGTAATGTGCAACTTCCTGAATGCAGGATAAGTGAGAAAAAAGGCTGGTTACAAAAACCAGCCTTTTTTGTTCCCCCCCCACTTCTTTTCAGGGAAGTGCGACGTACAGGGTTGGATTTACCCATATGTTGTTGACCATGACCATGAAGTGCAGGTGCGGACCGGTCGACGCTCCTGTATTCCCTTCATAGGCTATGACCTGCCCCTTGGTGACGTTCTGTCCTACTTTGACGATGTATTTTGCCAGGTGTCCATAAATAGTCGCTATATATCTGCCATGACTGATTTTTACTGCGTTCCCCAGCCCGGACCAGTCCCATCCTACCCAGATCACTTCCCCGCTGTCTGCTGCCATGATCGGCGTGTCATATGCGTCTGCCAGGTCGATCCCTGAGTGCGGCTTGACGCAACTACACCAGAATTGATATTCGGGGTTGGCAAATGGCTGTGAGACTTCTGCCCCGTTTATCGGCTTCTGCATGACCCCTGTTCCTATCGACCCGTCGTCTGTTGTGGCCCGTGCACAGGTTCCCCAGATATCATATCCTCCGCAATACCCTTCGTTGGTGAGGAGCGCCGGCGTTGGTGTCGGGCTGGCTTGCCTTTCTGAAAGGTCCGCTACGTTGTTGCTTCCGCTGAAAATACTGTTGATGGTCTGGGTGAAGCTGGAAAGCTGGGCACTGTTGTCGAGCGGATCTACAAAAAATGAGGTGAAACCAAATATGATGAGTATTCCCAGGAGCACTCCTATGAGGACGAGGGGACTTCTCTTGTGCGGTGAGCGGGGGACACGCGGCATTTTGCTGGTCGCAGGTATCCTGATCGCTTGCTTGCCTGTCACCGGAGTGATGCCTGTCTCCAGCTTCCTGGTGGTGGTCGGGGGTAACTTTCTGGTGGTTCGCACTTCTCCTGGCAACTGCTGGGTGATCCGCGGTTGTGGCTCTGTCGGTTGTTCGCTCACTTCGTCAAGCGGATCTGTCGTTCTGCTCTTTCCCTCCTGATCCATTCCCTCTCGCAGCATGCCACTGTGATAATCCGAAAACGTTGCTTGCTGCGTCGCCTCTGTTTGCTGTGTATGACGCACTACACGCTTGTCTGACGTTGTTGGCATTCTCTCATCCTCGTTTTTCGCCGACTGCGAAAATATTCTGTTGTGTTTACAATAAATGTAGCTGAGTTTGCTGCATTCTGCTAGCTTCCAGGCAGAAATATAGGGTAAAAAGGCTATGCTCCTTTCTCGACTCTTACTTTTCTTAACTTTTTATAGCGTTTTCTTACTCTTTCTTGTTCAATAAACTCTCTTCCCTCACTCTTTTTTGGGGCTTTTCAATCCTCCTCAATACAGAAGTGCATTTGCTAATTCGCACGTTTCGTGCTATAGTGCCCTTGGTGATCTTTCTTTTTTTTCTTCCTGGGCCGCTTGGTTTGTTGATGTGGTAAGAGGTGAGTAAGGATGGATACTACATTTTCTGAGGATGTTTTTGCCTGGCTTGAAAGTGAGACTCCTCGCTTACAGGCCGAAGGTGGGCTGAAACAGGAATTTCTTGATCTCTTCTGTGATTTTATTGAGGCGTTCGCTAAAAATTTTGATCTGGCTCAGTCTGCTATTCTCCAGGCTATTAAATTGGCTGAGGCCGCTTCGGAACTCTTCTGGTGCCTTTTCTTGCGCCACAATCTGGTGCTCCTCTGGCTTCATTATGATGTGCTCAGGCTGGCTCTCCTGGAATCTTTCTCTTTGCTTTCTCTGATCGGCGATGAACGCTTACGCGATTCCCCTCATCTGTCTTATGCCTATCATGATATTGTTGCCTGCTATCTCCTGCTGGATCCCGTCGGCTACTATAAGGAGATTATGGCCAATTCTCAGGATCTGCTCACTCAGGTCTCTTGCGATCATTCGTCGGCTATCTCTGCCTATCGCTATATGCTGCTGACCTCTGCTTCCTCCAAACTCTCACGCGAGGTTGAACGCTGGCTGTCTCTTCTACAATCTTTTTCTCATCTGGGCAATTTCTCTTTTGATTTCGCTCAGTCCTACGAGTATCTTGAACGCTGGCCTCAGGCTCAACACTACTATCTGGAGGCTGTACGGCTCACTCCTCCTGATGAGCAGCTTTCTTTTCCCTATATTATGGCTCTTCTCGGGGTCGCTCGTACTCACTGCGCTCTCTACGATGTTGCTGAAGCAACCAATCTGCTGACGCGCATTCTTCCTCTTCTCTATTTTTTCTCTCGCTCTCTTTTACTGGCTCGCCTGTTTGTGGTTGAGGCACATATTGCGCTCGCTCATAAAAATATCGCTCGCGCTGTCTCTTTCTTGACTCAGTCCGCTCGCATCTATCTGGAGTTTGCCTCGTATCGCGCTTCCGCTCTCTGTGCCCTCCAGGCTGCTGAGCTCGCTCGCTCTGCTCATCTCCCTGAGGCTATTCAGGCTCTCTCTTTCGCTTCTCAGGCCGCACGCATGCTTCCCCCCGCTTCTCATGATATCGCACAGCGGCTGGCCGCTTTCTCTCGTAGCCCTTCTTCTTCTCCGTCCGAGACGTTGCTTTCTGCCGAACCTGTGACTCAGGAACTACTGGAGGAACGCGATCTGGCGGTTCTGAAAACGTCTTTGCGCGTCTCTATCGCCTCTGGCCACGTTCCTCTCATCTCGCTTTTGCTTTTTCTTCTGGCTCGCACGCATCTTGAGCAGGGCCGCGATTTCCGCCTGGTGGTGAGCTATCTGGTCTGGCATATCACTCTGGAACGCTTCCATCCATCGTCTCTGCCTCTGGATGACTCTCTGTCTCTCCTTTCCACTCTTCGCGATGACTATGATCAGGCTGATGAGGTCGATGAACTGCTCTTTGCGCTTGCCGCGTCCCCTCCGCCTGACTGGCTTACCTGGTTTTGTGAGGATCTTTCTGCCGGATGCTGGCGCTCGCTTATTACTTCTCTTCTCCAGTTTCTCGCTGGCGATTCTGTCTCTTTTTGACCTTTATGGCTGGGCAAATGGTCCACTGTTGTGCGCTTTCCCTCGTGACAAATGGTGGCGTTTGCTGCTACTATACATACCATATTCGTGATTCTTCTGTCGTTTAGGTTGTCAGGGAGGCCTGCGGTATATGCTACCGCTCTCCTCGCTAAAATTTGTTTGAGGTGTTACTGATGAAAAATGTTGAAATGACGGTTGATGGTGATAAGCTGGTGATTGTGGTGGATCTGAAACAGGAGTTCGGCCTCTCTTCCAGTGGCAAGTCGATTACGATTGCCAGCACTGAGGGGAATGTGGCTGTTCCACAACGCGAGGATGTCAAGATCGGCCTCAATATTTACAAACCTCGTCCTCGCCAGTAGTCCAGATTTCTACAGCTCTCTTCGGAGGGCTGTAGCCTTTTTGTCTCACTGGACTTCTGGCTTTACTCTTCGGGACTTTTGTCTCTTGGCCTCTCTTTTTCTTCTGACTATACTATTTCTGTGTAAGGGGCACAGAAGTGTTTTGCTGCGGCTGGATATCCCGGTTTCTATTGGGATTATCGTATGTGATACTATGTGGTAAGGGATGCTGTGCCCTTATTCACTCCTTTTATTTTTTTTACCTCTGAAAATGCGAGAAGGGAGCGCGCAGTTGCTCATTGTTGAGCAATTGCCTGGATGTCGCTTATGAGTGCTCGTGCTGCCAAAAAAGAATCTCAGGGGAAGAAAGCTCATCGCTCTAAACATACGGTCTCCTCTCCTCCTCCAGGGCCTGCGGCAGAGCTTGAGACGCGCCTTGAGGCTATGCGCGATGGCGAGGCCCGCATTAAACGTGTGGAGGCTCTTCAGGCTCTGGTCAATGCCGATGGGTATCAGGTGGATGGCAATACGCTTGCTGAGAAGATTGTGAGCACTCCTCATATGTTGCGCTTACTCGGTGTTAGTCCTGATCATGTCGATGAATTCCGCCTCGTGGATGAGTAGCACTGTCTCTATTCCGGGAGAGCACACTATCCTTCGGTGTGCTCTCTTTTTATGTTTTTGTCTGCTCTCACTATAGATTTGTTTGAAAAAAGTCTACTACTGTCTGTGTATACTCTTCAGCACAACGCAGGTGCGCGGCGTGCCCTGCTTCGAACAGGTGGAGCTGCGCGTTGACGATCCGCTCATGCAACTCATAGGCATACTCTACCGGAACGACCCGGTCCCGTTTTCCATGCATGATGAGGGTGGGACATTGGATGCACGCCAGTTCCTGCTCTGTAATAAGCTCGCCTCCCGTCGCCAGTAACGCTTCCTGTGCTCGGACGTACATAGCTGGCAAGTGACGCCAGTATGGCTCCCCGTGCAGTCTCGCCAGTTCTTCCTGCCATTCCTGGGATAGTGGCCGCTCCAGCAGCCAATGACGAATTGCGGCGACGTCACTACTTTGAAGTCGTGCCTGTGCCCCCAATACTGCCAGGGCGCGCACTCGCTCGGGATGCAGTGCGGCGAGGAGCAGACCAACGATCCCTCCATCGCTGAATGCGAGTACGTGCACTTCTTGCAGGGCGAGATGGTCGAGCAAGGTGATGATATCTCTGACGTCGTCTCGATAATAGCTGGTTGCGTACGTTGTTCGCGGCGCTGATTTCCCATAGCCATAGAGGTGAGGGGCCAGTACGCTCTGTCGCTCTCGTAATCGCGGTATCTGCGCTGCAAAGTCGCTCTCTGCTGTTCCCGCGAAACCATGCAGCAGGAGGATACTCCTGCCTGCGGTTGCAGATGAGATGCTTGTCGTTATATTGTCGTAGTAGAGGGTAGCCTGCGCTGTTGTCAAATATGCCATGATGTCTTTTTCCTACAATAGCGGTTGTATTTTTCTGTCGCCAGTATACCATTGCCTGCGTGGAAAGATATCCCCGGGCTTCTGGGCTACCGTGTGGAGAAATCGTACAGTTCCTGTTTCTTACTCTGCTTGACACTCTGTTTGCTGATGCATATACTGATGGCGATGTTTCCCATCGACATATTTGCGGTTGTGTCTTTTTAACGTTGACTTTGCTGTAAGACCAGTAAAGGAGCGGTGTATGCACTCCGATGATAGTCTGTCTCATGACTCCCTTCCTTCTCCTGATCTGGGAGAAATCGGCGCTCAATCTCTGATTCCGACGGAAGAGGTGGTCATTCGCGCCTCGAAACTCAATAAGTATTTTGGCGATAAGCATGTTTTGAAGGATATCGATTTCGATGTCCATAGCCGGGAGGTTGTGGCGCTCATCGGCCCCAGTGGCTCTGGGAAAAGTACGCTGATCCGCTGCTTGAATGCGCTGGAGAAGGCGACGAGCGGCGAGATTTATATTCACGGCGAACGCTTAAATGCAAATCTCTCGGTGAAGCAGCTGAGTCCGATGCGCCGCGAATTGGGCATGGTTTTTCAGAATTTTAATCTCTTCCCTCATATGACGGTACTGCAAAATGTGCTTGAGGCTCCTTTGCTGGTTCGCAAGATGCCGAAAGATCAGGCGCTGGCGCTCGGTGAGGCGCTCCTGGCGAAGGTTGGTCTTTCTGAGAAGAAGGATGTCTATCCGAGCCGTCTCTCTGGTGGTCAGAAGCAGCGTGTGGCGATTGCGCGCGCGCTGGCAATGCAGCCTCGCGCTCTGCTTTTCGATGAACCTACTTCGGCCCTCGATCCTGAACTGGTCGGTGAGGTTCTCAAGGTGATGAAGGATCTTGCTTATGAGGGCAGTACGATGGTGGTCGTGACGCACGAGATGCAGTTCGCGCGCGATGTCTCGGACCGCGTGGTTTTTATGTCCGACGGCACGATTGTTGAGCAGGGTGACCCCGAAGAACTCTTTCGTCGCCCACAGCATAGACGCACTCAAGCTTTTCTGGAGCGTGTTATGTCTGTTTTACCTTGACGGCTTCACCGGACGCGCTCACTTTTTGAAAGGTTTTTTCCCCGCATGTCTGTTGAGATCAATCGACGAGTCTTTGTAAAATGTGCTGGCCAGACTACCAGCTTGCTTGTGGCTGGTGGCACGCTGCTGGCTGCTTGCGGCGGCAAAGTCTCTACGCTCGGCTCTTCTTCCAGCTCTACTCTACAATCTGCTCAGGGCCTGAAACAATCCGGTTTACTCCAATGGGGCGCGACTTCTCAGGGCGGCGCTCCTTATGTCTATCCTGACCCCTCCGACTCTACTCTGCTCGTCGGGTTTGAGTATGAAATTGCTGTGGCTCTCTCCCAATGGCTGGAGATTCAGCAGAAGGAGGTTGAGACCGACTATTCTCAGCTCGATGAGGCTCTTCAGGCCGGGAAATTCGATGTGATTTTGAATGGCTGGGAGAGCACGACTGAACGTCAGAAGTCTGAGCTTTTTACGCAATCTTATTATCGCTATGGTCAGCAGATTGTTGTACGGGCCAATGATCAACGTTTCTCCTCTCGCACGGCCAATGATGTCCTTGGCTTGAAGGCTCTTGAGGGTTTTACTGTTGGTACCGGTGCTGGCTTAAAGGCCGCTGATCTTCTCTCGACTGATTCACAGATTACGCTGAAGACCTACGATCCCGCTCTCCCTTTCGATGATCTGGATCGGGGCCGTATTGATGCTGTGCTGATTGATCTGCCTGTTGTTGCTTATTATGTGTTGGGGGCCGGTGCGGGCGCTCAAGCAGATAAGAAGCTGCGGCTTATTGGGCAGCCTTTTGCTCTCGGTGACTATGTCATTGCTCTGAAAAAGGCTGCTCCTGGCGCGACTCTTCTCCTGAAAATGCTTGATCAGGCTATTACTGAGCTGAAAAATAATGGCACGCTTCATAATATCCTGGCAAAGTGGCAATTGTGGAATGATCAGCAAGCTAGCATAGGGACAATTTGACTATATTTCTGCCTTCGTTTCGCCTCGGACTTTTTATGTCCGGGAAGGAGTCGTTTATGGATCTGGCTGTTCGCGCTTTCCCTGCGTTCCTTTCAGGCGCTATCAATACTGTCCTCTACTGCATCTCTTCTTTCCCTCTGGCTTTACTGCTGGGCTTGCTGCTCTCGGTGCTGTCGAACTCTCGCTTTACCTGGCTCCGCGTCCCTACTCGCACGTTTATCGAGATTATTCGCGGCACTCCTATGATTGCGCAGATCTTTATTCTCTACTATGGCATCGGGGCGATCCTCGGGGTGTATGGCCTCGCTGGCCTGATTAATTCCTGGACGGCTGGTATTGCTTCTCTGGCAATCAACTACGCTGCCTATGAGGCTGAGGTCTTTCGGGCTGGCTTCCTCTCGGTCGATAAGGGGCAGACGGAAGCTGCCTACTCTCTGGGCCTGACGCGCGGACAGACGTTCTTCCGCATCGTTTTGCCTCAGTCGATTCCTTTTATGATCCCTCCCTTTGTCAATGATTTTATTTATATGCTGAAAGATTCGGCGATTGTGAGCGCTATTGCTGGTACGGAACTGACGTCGGTCCTCAATTTTTGGGCGACCCGCAATAGCAGCAATCCTCTTCCTCTCTATTTGATTGCCATTGTGCTCTATCTCTTGATGAGCCTGCCCACGTCGTATGTCGCTCGTCTCTTCGAACGTCGTTTGCGCGCTGCCCTTTAATCGAGGCTGTTTGCTTACGCTGGATATGTTATCCAGTTTCTTTTGGAGGATATGAAGGATGTCGGAGATCTATAAAGAGCAAATTGCTTCTGATCCGGTTCCTGCTACTACGCGCCTGGATCGCCTGGCTGCGCGCAAACGTATCATACTGCTTATCCTGGACGTTCTCTTTTTTATCGTTGCTTTTGTGCTTGTGCTTGCATTTTGCTATTATCTCTATTCATATCGTCAGCTTCTGGTGCTGTATCTGCCAGTCTTTCTCGATGGACTGCGTGTGACGATCTGGATTTCTCTGGTGAGTGTGGTGCTGGCGATTATTTTCGGCCTGCTTGGTGCCTTTGCTCGCCTCTCTCGTTTCGCTGTGGTGCGCTGGCTGGCGATGATCTACGTTGAGGTGGTACGCGGCACGCCTATTCTGGTGCAGTTGCTGCTCTGGTATTTCGGCTTTGGCGCGGTTCTGACGCAGATGGGCATCGATCCCTATCGGATTGTCTATTCTCTTGCCACGACGCTTCAGATCAATAGTCTGTTCCAGGATTCAAATTTTGACGCCTATCTTTTCGGTATTATCGGTTTGAGCTTTAATTACGGAGCCTATCTGACTGAAGTATTCCGTTCCGGCATTCAATCGGTGGAACATGGTCAGAGCGAAGCCGCTCTCAGCCTGGGCATGAACTCTCGCCAGATTATGCGCCACATTATTTTCCCTCAGGCGATTCGCATGGTGATCCCTCCTTTTACCAATAATTTTATTACGCTCATTCAGGACAGTGCGCTGCTCTCTATCGTTGGCCTCGAAGAACTGGAGCACGCGACGTTTGCGCTGGCCCTTCCTCAGGTCAATCCTGGCAATAAGATGTTCGTTTTTATCTTCGGCGCTCTCTTCTATCTGGTCATCTGCTATCCACTCTCGCTCTTCGCTCACTACTGCGAAGCTCGTATCGCGAAAGCCTACTAGTGCAGAGAAGCACAGGGGAGACCACATAAATCTCTGTGGCCTCCCCTGTGCTTCTCTCATCAGGCTTGCTTTCTTGCCAGTACATAGGGTATACTTTCAAGAGAAGTCAACCCCATGTGTATCGTTATGGTTCGTCGAAGTGTTGGTGTTCCCATGCAGGAATCAGATAATCACGGTAAAAGAAAAGGCCGCTATACGCCGAAATATTATGTATTCCGGGGCTTCCACTTGTCTACCTGCTACCCCTGACTCTCTTTTTCCCTCCAAACTCTGCCAGCTTGCTTTACGTTTATGCGTAATGTGCTCGTCTTGCTACTTCCCCTGCTTTTGTCGCAGGTCTCTTAGATTTTTCTGTTCGCCTATCCTGAAAGATAGGCCAGACTACGCCCACAAGCATCGCGCCTCACCTGTGTGACTGCCGTTTGCTTTCCCGATCGGGTGGATCGGGTGTGGATCGCTTTTCTCTTTGTCCGCCCTACCGGAAAGGAATTTTATGAGTAGTGATGGATTACTCAAGGCCCTCAACGATTCTCAGCGTTATCTGGACGTGGTTCATAAGCCTCAGTTAAACTCGCAAGAAGCCGCCTGGTTGATTGAGACAACGGTCCATAATTTCGCAAATTACTATAATAGCGGCTTTATTGAATACCGCAAGTCGGTGGCTGAGGCTGGCGATTTTGCGGCGGTGGAGTGGACGGGACGCGGCGCTACTTTTAAAGATGCGCTTGGTCGCGAGTATATTGACTGTCTTGGCGGATTTGGCTTGTTCAATCTCGGCTGGGCTCATCCTAAAGTCGTGAGGGCCGTACATGCGCAATTGGAGAAAAGTCCATTACCTACGCAGGAATTGCTTGATCCTTTGCGCGGCATGCTGGCTCATCTGTTGGCTGAGATTACTCCTGGCGATATTCAGTATAGTTTCTTCGTTGGCAGTGGCACCGAGGCGGTTGAGGGCGCGATGAAGATGGCGAAGCTCTATACGCGCAAGAGCGGCTTTATTGCCTCTGTGCGTGGCTTCCATGGTAAAACTGCTGGCTCGCTTTCTCTGACGGGTAAGGCTGCCTTCCGTCGTCCTGCTCTCCCATTGCAAAATAACATTTTCCACGTGCCCTTTGGCGATGCTGATGCCGTTGAACAGCAGTTGTCCATCGCTCGCGAGGTCGGCAATGATATCGCGGCTGTGATTATGGAGCCTATTCAGGGTGAGGCTGGCGCTATTGTGCCTCCTGATGATTTCTGGCCGCGCCTGCGTCAGATCTGCGATGAATATGAAGTATTGCTCATTGCCGATGAGGTGCAGACGGGTATGGGACGTACGGGCAAGCTCTGGGGTGTGAATCATTGGGATGTGGCTCCTGATATTATTACTTCGGCGAAAGCGCTGGGTGGTGGTGTGATGCCGGTGGGGGCTTTTATGGCAACTCCTAAGGTCTGGAGCGTCTTTAATAGCAATCCCTTTATCCATACTTCGACGACTGGTGGCAATCCTCTGGCGTGTGCGGCTGCAATTGCTGCGATTAATGTGACGCTTGAAGAGGATATTCCCGGGCAGGCTGCTGAGAAGGGCGAGTACTTTATTGCCCAACTGAAAGAGATTGCTGCTCGCCATAGCGATATCTATACTGATATCACGGGTAAGGGTCTGCTGATCGGTCAGCATTTTATTGATGATGATATTGGCTATGCGGTCGCTTCTGGCCTCTTTAAACGCGGCGTGTTGATCTCGGGGACGCTGAATAATTCCCGTGTAATCCGCGTGGAGCCGCCAGTGGTGATTTCTCGTGAGGAGATCGATACGATTCTTAATCGCCTGGAGGATACGTTGCAGGAATTGCATTCGACTCTCTCGACGCCTTCTGTCTCTGCCGATGAGCCTGTGATCTCTCTCAGCAAAGCCTCTACGGAGAAGCTTTCTCATCAGAGCAGCTCTGAAGTCGCTTAGGGCGGCCGTTCGTAAGGCGTGAGCCAGATAGATTGCCGTTGTCTGAGTGGTTGCCTTGCTCTGCTGGCTGGCTCAATAGATACGAACCGCGCTCTAGCCAGCGTAACGTTTCTCTATTAAGGAGCCCATGCTATGCATATTATTGTACTTGGTGGTGCCGGTGCTATGGGTCGCATCACGGTACGTGCATTGACTGAATACGCTGACGTTGATCAGATTACGCTGGCCGATTACAGCGAGGAGCGCGCCCTTGAGGTCGCCTCCTCGCTCCATTCGCCAAAACTTCAGGTTCGCCGTGTCGATGTGACGGACGAGGCTCAATTGCGCTCTCTGCTGCATGGCGCGGATGTGATTCTCAATGCCGTGGACTATGTCTTTAATATGCCCGTACTTCGCGCCTGCATTCGTGCGCATGTGCATTATGCCGACCTGGGTGGGCTCTTCCACGTCTCCCGTCAGATGCTGGCTCTGGATGCGGAGGCGAAGGCCGCAGGCATTACGGCGATTGCTGGCATCGGTGGCACTCCTGGCATTACCAATATGCTCGCCCGTGCCGCTGTCGATCGCCTGGACACGGTGGAGAGCATTCAGGTGCAACTCGGTTGTGCCGATTCAACGCCGTCTGTTGCTCCTCTGGTTGCGCCCTATTCTATTCGTACGATCCTTGATGAGTTTACGCAAGAACCTCAGGTCTTTCAGGATGGTACCTGGCATGCGCAATCTCCTCTGAGCGGTCAGGAGGAATTGCTCTTTCCCGACCCTGTAGGACGTGCAACCGCTATTTTTTCGCTCCATTCTGAGTGTGCGACCTTTCCCCTCTCTTTTCAAGAGAAGCAAGTCCGTTATGTCTCGTTCAAAATCGCCTTCCCTGGCGACTTCATGCGTAAATTGAAATTTTTGGTTGATCTTGGCTTTGCCCGTTCCGATCCTATCTCTGTACGTGGCGTGTCGGTCTCTCCTCGCGAAATGCTTGCAAAGCTGCTGGAGTCTTTTCCCTCCGAACAGGCTGAGCCGCAGGACTGTGATGTGTTGCGTGTGGTGACCAGAGGACGGGCGAGCGATGTTCCTACCGAGATTGTGAATCAGGTGCTTGTGCTTCCTTATAAACGTTGGGGTGTGAGTGCCGGGGCTCTTGATACTGGCACTCCTCTTGCAATTGCCGGTCGCCTGCTGGCAAACGGCGAGATCACTCGCCGTGGAGTAATGGGCCCTGAACTCTGCATCCCGCTTGAGCCCTTCTTCCGCGAACTGGCTCACTACAACATGCACGTAGAAACACGATGTTACGCCATGTAGGCCCAGTAGTGGCACGGTGGAGTGAGAACGGAACTGTGCCTGCGAACTACGTAGGCCCAGTAGTGGCACGGTGGAGTGAGAACGGAACTGTGCCTGCGAACTCGCACGATAAAGCAGGCTCCGCAGGCGATGACGGCAACGGAGGCGATAGCGATTTTCCCCTCTCTGCCTTTCGGTTGATGCGTATTGGGAGCCTGCCGGTCCCGACCTCTCCCAGTGGTGTGTATCGGAACCACACCGCCTTTGTCATAGGTGGCATGTGGTCCCAACCCTCGTCGAAACACAGAGGTAGGGGCAGCGGTTTATCCCCATAGGCGCTAGGCTAAGGTGGTAAGAGGTGTATGAAATGTAGTTCATGCACTCCGCCTCGATGCCTGGCGCCTATGGGAACGCGGGTCGACATGAGCCGCATAGGCGCCAGGCACAGGGAAAAAGATAGGAAAAAAGGGGGAAAAGATATAAAAGACATATGCATCCTGATACAGTGAAATGACTTCTAACAAAAGCACTGCTCAAGGAGAAACACATGTCTTCAGAGATCCATGATAGCGTGAATGACCGTCTTTTTCAAGAGGAGCCATGGGAGGAGAGTTGGGAGCGAGAAGTGGTCCCCCAATTGCCTGAGGCATTGGAAGAACAAGCATGGCGCCTGGGGGCGATGCAACGAAAAAGCGGGAAGATCAACCGGGCTTCTGATCTGCTGCGTGGCCTGCTCGCGTATGTGCTTTGCGCCTCCTCTTTTCGAGGATTAGGAGCCTGGGGAGTCCTCAAGGGGATAGGAGATTTGGCAGATACGAGTTGGCGCGAACGCTTGAGAAAGGCCAGTGCGTGGCTAGCCTGGATCCTGAGTCAACAACTACAGCCAGCGGGGTTGCAGCCATGCCCCTCGTTAAAAAAAGCGGGATATGGGGCGATAGAACTGGTGGATGCGACCCATTTCAAGTGTCTTGGACCCCATGGGATGGTCTGGCGGATCCATTGCGTCTATCATTTACTCACGCTCCAATTGTCTCAAGTCGTGGTCAGTAGCGCGAAGGTGGCAGAAAATCTGAAGCAGTTTGTCCTGCAAGCCGGATCGACCTATGTGCATGATAGTGGGTATGGATATCGCGATCGTATTGCCCAGAGCATGGAAGCGGGAGCCTATAGTGTGACCGCCTTTTACCCAGGAAGTTTTCCTATGGAGGATCAGGAGGGAAAGAGCATTGAGATCGTCAAGTGGTTGAAAGCCCAAAGAGCGCGTCCAGGAAAGATCTGTACTCGCGTCGCCTTTTTTTGGCATCAGCAGAAACAGTATGAGGTGCGTGTGATGGCACTGCGTCGGAGCGCAGAGCAGACGGAGCAGCGACGCCGAAGCAAAAAGAGAAAGGCGAAGAAGGATCAGAAAAGGCTGCAAGCTGAGACCCTCTATTTGGCAGGGTGGGTACTGATTCTGACCACCTTGCCAGCAAGCGATTGGAGTGAGCAGGAGGTCTTGAGCTTGTATCGGGCGCGTTGGCACATCGAACTCTTATTTAAGAGAATCAAGCAGTTGCTCAGTCAGCATCGTTTGCGCGCAGAAACGGAAGAGACAGCAAGAGCGAGTGTGTATGCACTGCTGGTGAGTTGGGTGTTGCAACAACAAGTGGCATGCGAAATGAGAGCCATCCTCACGCAAGTGTATGCGCAGGTAGGAGAGGAGATCGGAAGGGAAATGACGAGTGAACGGCTTCATGAGGAGCAAGCCGCGCTCAGCGAATGGCAATTGCAAGCCTTGAGTGTCCATCTCTTTCGTCAACAGGTGCAAGGGACGTGGAGCCGAGAGCGTCTGTTACAATGTTTACCACTGCTCAGACGCCATCTCAAGGAGAGGCCACGCAAACGTTGCCAGCGATGGCAGCACGCGTATCACTGGCTGGTTGATCCTGAGCCAAAGGAATCTTTTGAGGAGAGGGATGTGGGCAGAAATGTCGTTTCTGCCCGTCGTGCCACCTTAGCCTAGCGCCTATGCGGTTTATCCCTGCCCGCGGACCCCACCGGCCATTTCGGCCCTTCGGTTGATGTGTATTGACTGCGCTTTATGCCTGTCCGTGTGTCCCATCGACGTTCTCACTGTGGTAGAATTATGCAGAGTGATTTTTCCCTTTGCACTATTCGTAATAATTTGGACATATCCGCGCGAATATCGTAGATTTATACCGGGTTCTGTTACGACAAATTGTTATTTCACTCATGCGAAAGGAGACCTGTATGGCCGAGTACAAATTGCTCATTAACGGCGAATTGGTCAATAGCAGCACAGGCAATGTTGTTGATGATACGAATCCTGCCAGTGGCGAAGTCATTGCTCGTGTTCCTGTGAGCTCTTTAGAGGACATGAATCGTGCGGTAGCGGCTGCTCGTGCAGCCTTTGATGATGGCCGCTGGTCTCTCCTGCCCCACGCTGCCCGCGCCGCCACGCTGGAGAAGCTAGCAACTCTGGTTGAGGAGCATGCAAGCGAACTGGCAGAACTGGAGTCGCTGGATACTGGCAAACCGATCAAACTGGCGCGCGATAGCGATATCCCTTTCGCTGCCGACAATCTGCATTTCTTTGCCGCCTCCGCTCGCCATCTCTCCGGTTCAGCATCCAGCGAATATACCGGTGCCCACACCAGCATCATCCGCCGTGAGCCGATCGGGGTTGTTGCGCAGGTTGCGCCGTGGAATTACCCCTTTATGATGTTGGCCTGGAAGATCGGTCCTGCCCTGGCTGCTGGCAATACCGTGGTCTTCAAACCGTCTCCCGAAACTCCGTTGACTGCCTTGAGGTTTGGTGAACTGGCTCTGGAGGCTGGTATTCCTGCTGGCGTGCTCAATATTATTGCGGATGGCCCGGAGATTGCCCCGTCTCTGGTGAGCCACAATGACGTCAATATGGTCTCGATTACCGGCAGTACGCGAAGTGGTAAATATGTCATGCGTGCCGCGGCTGAGACGGTGAAGCGTGCCCATCTGGAACTGGGTGGCAAAGCGCCCTTTATTGTCTATGACGATGCTGATCTGGAAGCCGCTGCAAATGGCGCGGTCGTCGGCGGTTACGTCAACTGTGGTCAGGACTGCACGGCTGCGACGCGTATCTACG
Organism: Ktedonobacteraceae bacterium; assembly: GCA_035493895.1. GTDB lineage: Bacteria > Chloroflexota > Ktedonobacteria > Ktedonobacterales > Ktedonobacteraceae > DATJHM01. The sequence goes on along the minus strand of DATJHM010000238.1, from coordinate 6,097 downwards.
TCCAGGATGCCGTCTATGATGCCTTCCTGGAATCCTTTGTGCAGAAGGTCAGGCAGATCCGTGTCGGCAATCCAAAGGACGAGAGCACCGATATGGGTTCATTGATCTCCGCCCGACAGCGCGACAACGTCGAAGGCTTCGTCGAGCGTGCCCTGCACAACGGCTCCAATATTCTCATTGGCGGCAAGCGTGCTGTTATCTCTGGCCTGGAGAAGGGCTTCTTCTTCGAGCCAACCGTGATCGCTGAGGATCGTCAGGACGCGGAGATTGTGCAATCTGAGGTCTTTGGCCCCGTGGTGGTCGTCAGCCGTTTCAGCACAGAAGAGGAAGTGCTGAAGAAGGCAAACAACGTCGTCTATGGTCTGGCCGCCTCTGTCTGGACAAAAGACATCTTCAAGGCCATGCGCGCCAGCAACGCCCTGCAATTCGGCACCGTCTGGGTCAACGATCATCTCCCCATCACCTCTGAAATGCCCCATGGTGGCTACAAACAGAGTGGCATTGGTAAAGACATGTCAATCTACTCCTTTGAAGAGTATACCCAGATCAAGCACGTGCTGGTCGAACTCACTGGCGAGGCCCGCAAGTCCTGGCACTACACCATCTTCGGCGACCCATCGTAGCTCATCTCGCACGTCCCAGCAAAATCATCGGGGAATGGTCTACCCCATTCCCTCACCAATCGCCGTCACTCCAGACCAGTAGGGGCGTGGTGCAGCGCTAGCGGAACTGCGCCCCCGTCCCCCACCGGCCATCTCGCCCTCACACGTGCTTCTCGAGCGCGTTTTCATGGTTGTAGAAAAGACGCAATGAAGTTTGGCTACCCAGGCACAACTCCGTTACACTGCACCGTACCTCTCCTGTTCCAGCCTGACGCATTCTCGAGATGATAAAATAGGTGTGTGAGAATCAAGGATAATCTCATAAAAAAAGGAAAGATTATAATTATATGACACTTGACCTTATCCCGCTTTGTACAATGACCTCCACTCCTCTTCCACCCGCTGATCTTGGGATCACTTCATCCGGACACCGTCTCATGGTCCAGATCCAAGAATCCATTTGGGAAGGTGAACGCTTACATGCAAAACTCAAACCTGGAACCACTGCTGCTGATTGGATGGTGATCGGACCTGATGGCACCGCTCATATTGATATCCGACTCACACTCGAAACACACGATGGAGCGCTTATCTACGTCCATTATACTGGACGGAGAGATTTTACGCAGGTTGCTCAAGGAATCGATGCCCCCGTCTATATTACCCCTCTCTTTGAGACCAGTGATGAGCGTTACCTCTGGCTCAATAAGATTCAAGCGGTTGGCAAAGGAACCGTCGATGGGAACACGCGCATCTATCACATCTATGAACTTCGCTGAGTGCCGCACTGTAGAAAAAAAGATGCCAGATTGGAAATATCTCTTCCTGGAGAAATGTTCTTCATATCTCCGGCGGCGTTCCCTGAACTATCGTTTCTAACCATCTCGCCAGTTGCTCTTTGCCCATTTTCCCATTCGCGATTGCCATCATCGTGTGATAATAATCGATTTCGCTCGCAACTGGCTTGAGTCCATTTAACTGCAAAAACGTAAACATTGTCATACCGGCCGCTCGTTTGTTCCCATCAATGAATGGATGGTTCTGGCAGATGTGAAAACCATAGGCTGCGGCCATCTGGAAGATGGTCTCGTGTAAAAACTGCCGCTCAAATTGTGCCTGTGGCATCGCCAATGCCGCATCCAGCATGCCTTCATCCCGTAGTTGATAGCTTCCCCCATACAGGCGAATCTGGTCATCATGTATAGCTAAAACAAGCTCTTTTGGCAGAAATCGTATCATAGCACTTATCTGAACTCACTCACTCACTCAATTTTCGATTGGCATTCCGATAGCGGGGTTCAATCTCTTGATAGGCTTCCCAGGCATCCTGAAAATCCTCGCTTGCCTTCGTCAATATGATACGGTCTCCTGTTACCTCGATTGCTATCTCATCGTTTTCGTGAAGGTGAAGCGCTTCAACCACCGTCGCTGGTAAGGTAACTGTGGCGGAATTTCCTACCTTTCGCAATTTGACTACCTGCAAGATGTTTCTCCTTTTTTGTATTGTGTGTATACGGAAGTATACACGAAAATTTCTCTTTGGTCAACACTATCTGCAAATTGTCGTTTTGCGCAGAATGACTCTAGTTTTCTCATGGGAAGGCATTCTATGAAATAAAGTAGAAAATATGCTTGTTTTGTGTTACACAAACACCTCTGCAATATTTCTAAGTAAAGAATGAATTATAATAACGATAGAAACACATTTATAAATCTTAATGAACAATTAATACTTTCTTGAGTGTAAAGGGTATATAATAATTATACATGAAAGAGATAAGCGAACAGGACATTCTTTTCGCCACGAAAGCTCTGGAAGTTGTGTGTTGATAAGCACAAGTAGCTCTACGTCGATGTTGTTGGAAGGGGGGTCATTATGAAGAATGATCGGAATGTGAATGCCGACCTGGTTGCTTTTGATGCTGCGCAAAGCCGATCCACTACGGATGAATTGATCTTTATTACACAATTATTGCGAAGTACGCGGACTATGTTTCATATAGACGAGCTCTTGTTCTGGTTAGAGGGACAGTTTGTCCAACGCTTACAAATGCAGGTGGCTCAGTGCTGGGCCGTTCAGCTCGATCAATTTGGCCAGCAGACTCTCAATATGCGCTCCCAGGTCTACCGAGATCCCTCTTTGCCTGTGCATATCGTGACGAATGATCAGGTGATGTTGCTGGCAAAACGCATCGCTCTCTCTCATGAGAATTCCTTCTTTCAACCGGTCGATACGCTCTTTTCTTCGTATCAAACCATCTTGCTAAAACGCTACGGTCTGCACTATTGCTCTGGCTGTTTTATACAGCAGAACATTTTGTTGCCTCCTCCCAATTCTGACCTCGCAGCCCAATGCCTTCCTGTTCCGCTGCGTCTGGTTCTCCTATTTTTCGTCCATCATTCCTCATCACAAAATACGTTGCCTCTGGTAAACGCGATTGTCGAGCAAGCATTGCGTATTGCTAAGGACCGCCATTTGCTGCATCCTCTCTACGAAGGACCACGCCTGTTGCCACCTCCGTCTTCTCAAGTCGCCTCTTTACCTCCTCTATCGGAACTTGTTCCGCGTCGCCTGGAGAGCCAGGAACTTTTGCGCTCCAGTAATCCTCTCTCAGGCTCGTTGGCTATTGCTGATAAAAAGGCTCGTTATCTCTATAAATATATCGATGGCCGTTTAACTATTGATCGGCTGGCTTCTCTGTTGCATGTATCGCTCGCCGAGATCTTGCCTCTACTGCGCCTTCTGCTTGCTCAAAAGTGGATACAACTATATACGTCTGACGGGAGACAGGTTCAGAGCGGGGCTCTTCGCTAAAAAAACGTAATGCCGATTCTCTCTATCCTGCTGGTGTTTTTGTGTGGAAAGGGGTTGTCTTGTGCCGAGCTCTCTGACTTCGAATGGTCTGAACATCCTTTTATCTCTCTCGTTCTTTTTCTTTGCGCTTCGTGTTTTGTATCTCTACATCCATATTCGTAGCGCTCGTCTCTTTCTCTTCGGCTTTTCTATGCTGGTGATCAGTTTCACCGCTGCGACAGATTTTGTTTCTGGCTTTTTTCTATTCCTGCATACTGACTGGTTCCTTTTCATCGGTCAGGCCATCAGCTTATTGTTTGTGCTCTTCAGTCTCCTCCGAACCTTTGATCGCCATCTCGAACTCCTGATTCGGGTGCAGCTCTTTGTGTCTGCGCTCCTCCTGTTGCTTCTGGCCTTCTCGCCATTCCTGCCCACATCCTCTACTCCCTGGCTCTTCTGTTTTAGTGCGGCCCGTAGCGCCATTTGCTTTGCTATTTTTTTCTACTACCTCAGCATTTTTTTCCATAAAGATACGCGTTTCAGCCTGCTGATGTCCCTGGCATTTTTCTTATTGAGCCTCGGCTATCTTCTCACTCTGCCCCGGTACGTGCTCCCCGACGCCTCACTGATGGATATGGTCGGTGATATCGTGCGTGTCGTCGGCGTGCTGATCCTATCCCTCAGCTTTACCATCAGCTAGGCCCTCCACGCGGATAGACCCAGGATAGACCCAGGATAGACCCAGTAGAGGCACGGTGGAGTGAGAACGGAACTGTGCCTGGGAACTCGCGCGATTCTTCTGGCTCCGCAGGAGGAGAGCCGCCATCGCCGCAGATCTCCGTGCTCGAAAAAACAGGTGCCTGCAATCGCCATCGCCTCCGTTGCCATCATCGCCTGCGGATCCAGCTTTATCGCGCGAGCTCACAGGCTGGATCCCAAATCCTGCCTGTCCACGAACTCCACGGCCCTCAGGCTGATGCATATTAGGCGCTGCTTGTCTGCGCCCAATATGCATCAGCCTGAGAAAGGATGCGCTATTGGAGAGGGCTGGTGGAGCACACAGGTGAGACAATCTCGGCCCCTCCCTGCGGTGTTGAACTGCTCCTGGTAAAGGGGTACATACGTTCTTCACCCTCGAAGAAAGGCAGAGGTAGGGGCCGCGGTTTATCCCTGCCCGCAAGCCCCACCGGCCCTCTCGGCCTTCGCTTGATGTGTATTGATCACGCTTGATGCTGATCTGTATGCCCTACAGGGGCCGTTTTCTTTTCTAGTCGCAGAAAAGGGGACGTAATGCGACCAGATCAGGATCCGTCAAAGCAAACTCACGTGTCGCAGGATACAACGCAAACGCTTGCTGCAACGCTGGCCTTGCTTGCTCCAGTTGACTATGTGTGGCATAAAAGCAGGCCAGATTATAGAGCACATAGCCCTTCAGCGTCTCCGGTACCTCCAACTCAATGACGCGGTTGACCCAGCCTTCATACATCTCCAGTGCATGCTTGAGATCGCGATGCTCGAGAAGGTATTGAGCCAGATGAGACTGCGTATGTTCGTAACAATTCCCCATGAAGGTGGTGTACAGTGGCATGCCATCGTTAATCCAGTCGAAACGATGGGAATCCGTCAGATCGCTCTCTGTGAGCTGCGAGACAAGCTCGATCAGTTCCGCGTACACCTGATCAGATTCAGAGAGCAACACTGACCAGGGACGATGACGATGCTCTTCAAAGATCAGAGGGTTTAGCTCTTCAAAGTTTTCCTTGTTTTCCTTTTCCGGTTGTGCATCCTCTCGAAGGATGGCTTGCAATCGAGACACGAGCCGCTGACGCCAGAACGTCATGTGGGCCACATGGTCCTTGGCAGACCACCGTTCTGGTGTGCCAGTGCTCTCCAGTTCGCTAGTTGGTAACTGTTGGAAGAAAGCATTCTGATTGATCTGGGCCTGGCGCAAAAGATCGAGCAGAAGAGGCTTAAAAGCACGGTGCGTCATGGGTATTTTTCCTCACTTCTTGTTGTGAAATCATCTCAAACATAGGGCAGATGCAGCCCTGTAAGAGAATTAGTAAAAATGGCATACGTTGAGGCGTTGCACCTGAGGAGAGATGAATATCAGGAGGATCTCAACCGGAAGCGGTAGAGATGCTCTCAAAGAAGCTTGGAATCTGCTACTGATTCAATCGCAAACACGCAATAAATCAGCAGTGAGTACTTTTCACTCGCGAGGTGCAGCGTCTCATAGAAGAGAAATGCATGTTCTTCATAGATCGCACCTCCTTTCAGTGATAAAAAACATCATATCAGAATTTGAGTATATCAGAGGATGTGATATTTTACAAGGGATACACTCGCTAAATTCATGCAGAGAAACAAATCTTGCCAGAACCCTTCAGAAATTTCACTACCTGCCGAATATCTATAAGAGAAGAGGCAAAAAGACCTCCCTCCCGGTTCTCACAACGATGTCGCCTGAGTGAGAGACAGTGCAACATCGATATGGGGAACGTGTAGGACTGGTGCAGGGGGCAGTGTAGGGGTAAGATCCCGATCACATTGGCATTTGTGTAGGTAGTGTAGCTTTTTAGGAAAAATTCTCGTAGCGTAAAAAATCTTGTAGCGCGTCACAAAAACGATCCCAATGCTCTATCATCTCACCATCTCATGTAGCTCTGGTGTAGGATCGTGTAGGGTCAAGATCCCGATC
>DATJHM010000237.1:0-33585 GCA_035493895.1 Ktedonobacteraceae bacterium | reverse complement strand
TCATCGCGCGTGCGATGCGTACCGGCGACTTCTTTAATGCCACCTTCCGGATACACCAGACGCGCCTCGTGCTCGGGCAAAAGGCTCGCAACCTCGCGTAGTACAGCGTCGAGGAACTGGCTCTCAGGGACCGTTCTCACCGGCTCGCCTTTACGGAAGATAATCCCTTTCCCTTTGCCACCAGCCAGCCCCACATCCGCGTCACGCGACTCACCAGGACCATTCACGACACAGCCCATGACGGCCACCTGAATGGGCGTTTGTACTTTCGTCAAACGCTTCTCTACCTCATTCGCCACGCTGACCACGTCGATTTCGACGCGCCCACACGAGGGACAGGAGACAAATGTGACACCACGATTGCGCAATTCCAGCGAGCGCAATATCTCAAAGGCGACCGGAATCTCTTCCTCAGGCTCGGCACTCAGGCTCACACGGATCGTATCGCCAATGCCAGATGCCAGCAGCATGCCCATGCCGACCGATGATTTGACCGCGCCCGTCACCAGCGTACCCGCCTCGGTAATTCCCAGATGCAGAGGATAGTCCGAACGCTCCGAGAAACGGCGATACGCTTCCACCGCCGTCAGCACAGCCGAAGACTTCAGCGAGACATCCAGCTCATGATAATCCAGTTCTTCACACCAGCCGATATACTCTAACGCCTTGTTCACCATACGCTCAGCCAGGTGCTCACGCTCTTTACGCCTTGCCTCGGCGGGATCGCTACGCTCAAGCGTGCCGTCGTCGCGCAAACGCACCTGGACGCGCTGCATCTGCGCCACCTTGTCGATCGCATCAATCGAGCCGGAGTTGACGCCGATACGCATCGCTACCCCACGCTCTTTCGCCGCGCGTACGATCTGCTCCAGCGATTTGCGCCCCTGGAGCAAATTGCCCGGATTGATACGTATTTTGTCTGTCCCCTGGCGGATCGCCTCCAGGGCCAGTTGAGGGTTATAGTGGATATCAGCAACCAGGGGTATATGGATACGACGCTTAATCTCTCCGAGCACCACAGCATCTTCCATCTCTGGAACCGCCACACGTGCGATTTCACAGCCTACTTCTTCCAGGCGCAAAATCTGAGCTACCGTAGATTCTACGTCGCGAGTATAGGTCGTCGTCATTGATTGCACCGATATAGGAGCATCACCACCAATTGCCACATTCCCTACATGAATCTGTCGCGTTTTTCTTCGCATAATTAAGTACTACTCCACTTACTTGCCCCAATGTGTGATATCGTTAAATGTCACGACCACCATCAGGGTCAGTAATAACGCAAAACCAATGAGATTAATGATACCCTCGCGCTCCGGCTTCAGACGTTTTCCTCCACGCACAAGCTCGATCAGTATCAGGACAATGCGCCCGCCATCGAGTGCGGGAAATGGTAAGATATTCACAATCGCTAAATTGAGGCTCAAGACCGCTACCAGGCTGAGAATTGGGAACCAACCGACACTGGGTACCGCCTGGGCTACGTTGCCCGTGATCTGCACAATACCAACCGGACCTACAAAGCTCGGCTGCAATGCGCCTCTGATCATCTGGCCTATTATCACAAAAAATTGACTGGTAACCGAGAATGTATGGGCAATCCCTTTGAAGGGGGCCTGCCAGAGCGGCGATGTGACATAGACAATTTTGCCAGTCACGCCCAGTGCTCCATCTTTAGAGCCTGGATTGATGGGCGTACGCGCATTCACGGTGACCGTCTGGTTGACATTTGAATTTTGCGGATGGTACGTCACCTGCACGGGCACATTCTGCAACGTCTTCGCATTTTGCGTAGCAGCGGCAATCACGTTCGTGACTTTGGCGTGCATGTCGTCATAATCAACGACCTGCTGGCCGTTGATCGCCACCACGACATCGCCTGTCTTCAAGCCCGCCGCCTGCGCTGGCGAATGAGGAAGGATGGTATCAAGCTGAGCTGGATAGGTTGGCTCTCCCAGACCATAGGCAATCGTAAAAAGCACAATCGCGAGCAAGAAGTTCATGACAACACCCGCGACCAGCACGATAATGCGCTTCCCCGCAGATTTGGCCGCGAAACTACCCTCGTCGTAATTCCCGTCCGCATCAACAATATCTCCGCTCTCACCCGGCATACGTACAAAACCACCGATCGGTAAGAGATTCAGAGAGTAGATGGTATGCTGAGGAGTTTGCGCCTTGTTCGCGGAGGTCGGTCCACCACTCGTCCCATTAAACGGATTCTGCGGCCCGGCCAGTTCGCCTTCACGCTGCCGTCCAAACCAGAGCACTTCCCATCCTCCACGATCACGTTTGCGAAAACCGATCAGTGCGGGCGGGAATCCCAGACCGAACTCTTCTACACGAATACCAGCCCACTTTGCCGTGATAAAATGCCCGAACTCATGCACGAGCACAAGCAAGCCAAACACGGGAATCGCAGCCAGAAAGTACCAGTAATTCATACCCTATCCTTTCCCTCGCGCAAACTCCTCGTAACCATGTCGTTCTCTCTCTACGCGGTCACGCGTTTGCGCCATAAATCGCGGACAGTGCGCCTGGCCCAGGCACAGGCCTCTATCGTCGTTGCCACATCTGGCTGCTCGATCGATTGATGAAGCTCCAGCACGCCCTCGATCAGTTCCGCAATGCCGAGATAGGAGATCTCTCCATGCAAGAAAAGCTCTACCGCCTCTTCGTCTGCACCAACCAGAGCACAGGGATACGTACCGCCCCGCCGTCCTGCCTCAGTTGCCAGACGGAAGCAGGGGAAACGTGCCAGATCCAGATCATCAAAGTGTAATATGCCAAGTTCTTTCCAGCTCAATTCACGAATCAAGCCACTACCCGTCGTAGGCAAACGCTCAGGATAGCCAAGCGCATTCATGATCGGCAAATGCATACTGGGCAGACTGGCCTGCATTTTAATGGAGCCATCCACAAACTCAACCATCGAATGGATAATACTCTCCGGCTGCACAACGACCTTGATGCGCTCATAGGGCACATCAAAGAGCCAGTGCGCCTCAATCACTTCCAACCCCTTGTTCATCAAGGTTGAAGAGTCGATCGTAATCTTGGGTCCCATGCGCCACGTCGGATGCGCCAGCGCCTGTTCAACCGTCACGGACTGTAATTCCTCAAGCGTAGCCTGACGGAAAGGACCACCTGAGGCAGTCAATAATAAATGCTGAATATCACGAGGATTCTCGCCCCGTAAGCTCTGCCAGATCGCACTATGCTCGCTATCCACCGGCAACAGTGGCACATTCGCACGACGCGCCGCATTCATGACGAGATGCCCGGCCATTACCAACGTCTCTTTATTCGCCAGTGCAATGGCTTTCCCGGCTCCAATCGCGGCCAGCGTGGGACGCAGACCAATCAGACCAGAGGTCGCCGCCACGACAATGTCCACGTCGGGATGCGTCGCCGCCGCCAACAGCCCTTGCTCGCCAATCAACACATCCGGCAACAGAGCACGTGCCTTTGCCTCCAACTCAGGGGTATCAGCAAAGCACGTCACCAGGGTAGGATGAAACTCTTGCGCCTGTTGCGCCAGGAGGGACACATTGCTACGCGCGGCCAGGGCGACGACCTGGAAATAGTCCGGAAAATTTCGTATGACATCTAATGTCTGTCGGCCTATTGAGCCAGTACTACCAAGTACAGCTATTCGTTTCGGAAAATTGGTCATGGATCTCAAACCTTAAGCAGAAGGAACTCTGCCTATCTCTATGCAAGTGAAGTATTCTTTCACTCTTTCCTTCAAATTATAACATAGTGCTGCCAGAAAACAGGTCAGCAACCGGCCTGTGAGGCTCAACCCCGGCCATGGCAGCAGATAGCTACGCTACCTGATAAACGGCAATACCTGCGAACAGGCATACACTATCATCACGGCAAAGAGCAAGCTATCCACACGATCCAGCATACCGCCATGGCCGGGCATCAATTGTCCGCTATCTTTGACATTTGTTTGACGTTTTATGAGAGACTCTGCAAGATCGCCCAGCACCGCGGCAACTCCCAACAAGAGGCCAAAACAAATTGCGATGTACCAGGGAACGCCCAATGGCACCACCGTCAGGACCAGAGCCGCGATCACCGCCAGAAACATGCCCCCGGCAAATCCTTCCCAGGTTTTACCCGGGCTGATCCGGGGAGACATCTTATGTCGCCCAAAGTAGCGCCCGACAAAAAAGGCCGCACTGTCACATCCCCAGACCCCCAGCATGACAAAGAGGAGCCACCAGCCCCCCGCGGGCACGGTCAGCACGAAATGCGGCCCAAACGCAAGCGTACCAGGCGTATATCCTCGCAAGAGCAGAAAACAACTTGTCGACCAGCCAACGTACAGAGGGATTGCCAGCGTCAAAGCCCAATCCACCAGCGCCCCCTCCAGCTGCTTACGTGCCAGCAAGCAGAGAAAAGAGATCACTAACGTAGCGCCAAAACCCCACTCTAGCAGCGCAAGACTGTATGCCGGGATCATTGCCGCGACCAGAAACAGGGCACCCAGAGCAAGACTTACCCAGATAAAAGGATGGTAACCAGCATGGAGCAACATATTGTGTAGTTCGATCGTGCAGAGTATCAACACCAGCAATGTCGCTGCGAATGCTGGCCAGCCGCCGAACCAGACGAAAAGCAGAACAATAGGTATGGCGACCAGTGCGGTCAACCAGCGTTGAGCAACCGAATGGCTCCGCTTTCCGGCGCCCTGATCCTCAGGGACGCCCGCTTGTAAATCTTCACCGGCTCCTTGCAAGCGATTCACTTCCTCTACTCGTTTTTTGTGTTGTATCTTCCTCGTTCTCAGGCGTAATGGGCGGTTACTTGAACCGCCCTCTACTTGCCCTCTGATACGTATTATATCCCATGGAAGTTACGATGTAGGAGAAATAGACACCTTGCCAAAGCGCCGTTGACGCTGATGATAACTATTCAGTGCTGCCAGGAGATCATCACGCCCGAAATCCGGCCAGAGCGTGGGGGTGGCATAGTACTCGCTATAGGCAGACTGCCAGAGTAAGAAATTACTGACACGCATTTCGCCCGCCGTGCGAATGACCATATCCGGATCGGGCAGATCACGAGTATACAAATAGGAGCCAATCAATTCTTCAGTAATTGCGTCAACACACTTCCCATCGGCAATAATCTGGCGTACAGCATCCACCAGTTCTGCCCGACCACCATAGTTAAAGCACACATTCAGGCCAATACGTGTATTATTGCAGGTCATATCCATTGAGTCACGTACCGCCTTCTGGATATCAGGGGAGAGATCATATAAGCGACCAAGATGGCGCAGGCGCACACCATCGCGATGTAACTTCTCCAGATCTGAGCGTATCGTTTCCCAGAACAGACGCATCAACCCGTCAACCTCTGCGCGCGGACGCCCCCAGTTTTCGGTAGAAAATGCATACACACTGATCATGTCAATATTTTCATCTGCCGCCGCCTCCACGATGCGACGTAACGCATTCACGCCTGCTTTATGCCCTGCAAGACGTGGCAGGTGGCGTTTGGATGCCCAACGTCCATTGCCATCCATGATGATGGCAATGTGACGAACCGGGCTACGTTGTTGCTCAGGTGTTGCGACTTGTGGCTGCACTGAAGTGCTCTCTTTGCCCTTCTGGGCAGAAAAGAGATCTTGCATCTTGGCCAAATTAGACCTCCAGAATCTCCAGTTCTTTAGATTTCCCGACCTTCTCCATCTCTTCGATGAAACGGTCGGTGAGCTTCTGTAGCCTTTCCGTGCTACGCTTCAGCTCGTCCTCAGAAACTTCCTTCTTTTTCTCACGGTCACGTAGCTTATCTTGCACATCCCGCCGCACGTTCCGCACGGCAACTTTGTGCTCGTCTAATTTTTTATGCAAAGACTTCACCAGATCACGACGACGCTCTTCATTCATTGGCGGGACGTTCAGACGAATGACCTGCCCATCGTTATTGGGGTTGATCCCCAGATCCGACTTCTGTATAGCCTTCTCAATATCGGCAAGCAATTTCTTATCCCAGGGCTGAATCACCAGAAGACGGGCCTCGGGAACAGATATTGACGCAACCTGATTGATTGGCGTTGGCGTGCCGTAATAATCGACAGAGATGCGCTCAAGAAGACCTGCGCTGGCCCTACCGGTACGAAGGGCGCTGAGGTCCTGTTTTAAAGCGTCAATTGCTTTTTGCATACGCCTCTCTGCGTCAGTGAATAAATCTGCTGTCATCGCATAACTCCCTTTTCTATGGCTGATGTGCTTCACCCCAGGCAGGCTGAGATGAAACGGTACCTGAACAGCGTATTTTGCAAATGGATATGCTAGTTAGCATCATCTGTCACGAGTGTACCACACTTCTCTCCACGCATAATCGACTCCAATGCCCCTTCCTGGTGAAGATTAAACACGATGATGGGCATGTGGTTGTCTTTACACAATGAGAGAGCCGTACTATCCATTACTTTCAATCCCATGTTCAACGCCTGCATATAGCTGATTTCAGCAAACTTTCGTGCATGGGGGTTGCGCATCGGATCTTCGTCGTAGATACCGTCCACCTTGGTTGCTTTGAGTAGGATCTGCGCGTTCAATTCAACCGCGCGTAGGGCTGCCGCAGTATCGGTTGTAAAAAAGGGATTTCCACTGCCCGCCGCCAGGATCACGACACGCCCCAATTCCAGGTGACGCACCGCTCGACGGCGGATAAATGGCTCGGCCACTGGTGGCATTTCAATCGCGGTCTGGACACGAGTGACCATACCGAGCTTCTCCATCGCATCCTGCATGACCAGTGAGTTCATCACGGTTGCCAGCATGCCCACATAGTCAGCGGTGGCGCGATCTATGCCGGTCGCGGCGGCATCTGCCCCACGCCACATATTCCCTCCACCGATGACCATTGCGACTTCTATGCCTAAATCGTGTATCCGCTTGACCTCTTCGGCAATGCGACGCACAGTCGGTGCGTCGATGCCAAAGCCTTGCGGACCCAACGCTTCTCCACTGAGCTTGAGCAGGACCCGGTGATATTTTAGTTCGGCTGCCATACGAAACCTCCTACCCGGCGCGCAACTCCAGAACGATATTCTACGCACGCACCTGGAACAACCTCCCCACGCTTCCCATCAGGTGGAAGGCAGAGCATTCTCGTACGATACTCTGGGGAAGCAGACTGCATTCTACTCACCCAGGGCAAAGCGGCTGAAACGGCGAATAACAATGTTCTCTCCTGTATCAGCAATCACTTTGCGCACCAGATCTCCTACCAGGACGGCCTCGTCTTTCACCCAGGGCTGCATCAATAGCACCTGCTCGCTCAATATCTTCTTCAATTTGCCTTCGATCACGGTCTCACGCTTGTCGGCTGGCACACGCGCCAGGGAAGGATCTTCCAGGATCTTCTGGCGTGCGGCCTCGATGATCTCGGCAGGGACATCTTCATAGCTCACATACTTCGGAGCAACACCGGTAATTTGCAATGCCAGCTCACTTGCCAGGTTGCGGAAGCTCTCACTGCGCGCTACAAAGTCTGTACTACAATTGAGTTCGAGTAGAACTCCTACGCTGTTGTTATGGTGAACATAGGAGAAAACGCCACCCTCTTTGGTCTCACGACCAGCGCTTGACACTTTCTCGGCCTTGCGGCTACTGCGAGCCTCAAGGATCTTCACCGCATCATCCCAGCTCTTTGCCTCGGTTAAGGCATTTTTACAATCCACAAAAGTTGCGCCCGTCTCCTCACGCAGCTTTTTGACATCCGTCGCAGCGTAGTTCATAACGTGATTTCTCCTCGATCTTGTTGTGTATCATACTCAGACCAGCGGGACAGCACAACGACCGCTGTCCATCTTTTTTGGTTCTGAGTGCTTGACAAATATGTATTCAGTAGCAAGTGTCACCGTGTGCAGTAGCCCCGTACTGCAAAAAGAAAGTTGACAGGAAGAAGCGGGAGGCAGGAGGCGCATGCCTCTTAACCTCCCGCTGGTACTCTTCTTTCGATCTCGGTACGTTTCTCTCAATCGCTTAGAGCGACTCATTCCCGACCAGCTCTGGCTCTGCCGCTGCCGCAGGTGCCTCAGGCGCACTTTCCTGCGCGACTGCGACCGCCTCGGGAGCTGCTGCCTCTGCCGCTGCCGGTGCTTCCTGGACTGCCTCTGCCAGCGCTTCACCAGCCTCGACAATCTCACTCTCCGCTGGCTGCTCTGCGTCCTTCTGCTGGGCCTCCAGCTGGCGACGTCCCTCTACTGCTGCATCAGCAATCTTCGCACAAAGCAAGCGCACGGCGCGAATGGCGTCGTCATTCGCGGGAATGGGATAATCCATCTCGTCAGGATCGCAGTTGGTATCGGCCAATGCGATGATCGGAATCTCCAGGCGCATGGCCTCTAAGACTGCGGTACGCTCTTTGCGTGTATCAATAATAAAGATGGCACTTGGCAAACGACGCATGTCTTTTATTCCGCCCAGAATACGCTCCAGACGCGTCATATCGTCCTGCAATCGCTGGACTTCTTTCTTGGGCAGGCGCTCGAAATCGCCACGGTCACGGCGCGCTTCCAGGTCACGCAGATAACGAATGCGCGATTGAATGGTCTGGAAGTTGGTGAGCATGCCACCCAGCCAACGCTGGTTGACATAGTACATTCCACAACGCTTGGCCTCTTCAGCTACGGCCTCCTGGGCCTGCTTCTTGGTGCCCACAAACAGGATCGTGCCACCTTCAGAGGTCAACTGTTCTACGAATTTATAGGCCTCGTTCAGGCGTGTGACAGTCTGCTGCAAGTCAATAATATGAATCCCATTGCGATCCATAAAAATGAATTGCTGCATCTTCGGGTTCCAGCGGCGTGTCTGGTGTCCAAAGTGCACGCCAGCCTCTAACAATTGCTTCATCGAAATGATATTAGCCAAATGGACCTCCCTTGATCCTCCGCTCTCCTTTTGATTGATGTCAGGGCCCAAGGCGATACCGTTTACCAGGAAATCACAGGTGGTGGACCCCAGGGTTGACACCGTCCGGAGAACGTGTGTACTTAAAGTATGTTACTTATGAGCCACTGAAAAACGCTCTATTTCTAGCCCTTTTCGCTCATACGGTGCCAGAGTATCTCATCAATTCTCTGCACCACAACAGAGCAGGAATGCCCTCCTGCTGCCTGCAAAGTATAGCACAGACGTGGTCTCGACGCAAGAAATAGTAGCTATATCTTTCCTCTCTTGAAGCTCAATGGCTCGCGCTTCCGAGTATACTTGCACTCAGGACTATCGCGCACGTGCCACGTCTTAGCCAAAAGTCCTACCTATACAGAAAATACGAGTAGTACATCCAGTGCTGTTTCTCCATACAAATTCCTAATATGCCGTATAATACATATTAGGAAATACTATTGTATTGTATGGCCTATATACTTTTAGGGGTTGCAGACGTAGAAAGGGAAGTTGATATGGTCAAGGTCATGATTGTAGATGATCATTCTCTGATGAGGCGCGCTGTGCGCGAGGTAATCGAACAAGAAAGCGATCTGGCGGTAGTTGCTGAGGCTTGCAATGGCCTGGAGGCTGAAACGCTGGCCCATGAAACGCAACCGGACGTCATTTTGATGGATTTGGATATGCCTGGCTGTGATGGCTTTGAGGCAACTGAACGCGTTCTGGGAAGCTCTCCCCGCTCCCGCGTCGTTATTTTCACGGCCTCCCATCATGAACAACATGTTTTTTATGCGATGCAACGTGGTGCTATCGGCTACATCACGAAAGATATTGAACCAGAGGCTTTAATCGAAGCGGTCAGACGCGCTGCCCGCAACGATCTCTGCATCCCCGGCTCGCTCGCGATCCAGGTGCTCGCGCATCTGCGCGTTCTCTGGCAAACGCAGGATGCCTATACCTGGCACTCTGAGGCGCTCGGGCAGGATCTCCCGCTGGAGGGTAGCTTCACGCTCGGCGGCGACTTCGACCGTAGAAGCATCCCTTCTCTGACTTATCGCCCACGCCGCTCGATCACGCGCGCCGCGGCTGGCTTTCCCCCGGAATCCCGCAGCCCGCTTCCTCCACAAACTCCGCGCCCGCTGACTGAGCGCGAACGCGAAATTCTCGATCTGATGCGCCGGGGACGCAAAAATCGTGAGATCGCAGGCGAACTTTGTATTGCGGAATCGACGGTCCATAAACATGTCCAGAATATCTTCGAGAAATTGCATGCTCGCAACCGCACTGAAGCCATCTACCTGACCAATATGCCCGGTTAAACGCTCTGTTCTATGTGCTACAATGTGTCTTGTAGACGCCCCGTTGCCGGACAGGAACAGATTTGTGGCAGAGAAACATCTATCAACCAGCAAAACAGGTTCAACGCAGGAAACGATCAAGCAGAAAGGATCGTTTTTTGCGCAGAACGATTTTTTTCGCTTGCTCTCAGTGCAAGAGCTCGATGAACTGGAACGCACGGTAACCCGACTCTCCTGTCCTCCCGGGCGGATTCTCTACCGTCCCGGAGAGGCAGGCAGTGCTCTCTTTTTTGTACATACTGGTTGCGTCCAGCTCTATCATCTCTCGACTGATGGCCGTAAACTCATTACGGCAACGCTTACTGCGGGCGCTTGCTTCGGAGAACTCCCTTTGTTGTGTCAGGGCCCTCACCATAGTTTCGCGGAAGCCGTGGCAGAATCCGAACTCTACGTCATTCTCAAAAATGAGCTTGAGCATTTGCTGCAACAGCATGCTCTTCTGACGCTCGCCCTGCTCCGTCTCATCGGTCAACGCTTTCTGCAACTGGAGACGCAACTTGTCGATACGGCCTTTAAAAGTACCGGCGCGCGTCTTGCTGCGCTTCTGCTTGAGCTTGCGCAACCAGGAGAGGACGTCGCATCACCGCTAGAGGTGGCAGGTCTGAGCCACGAAGAGCTTGCTGAACGCCTGGGCGTCTACCGCGAAACGGTCAGTGCGGCATTGCGCGACCTGAAGGGGGCCGGGGCGATCGCGCTTGGACGCAAGAAAATCACGCTCACAAAACCGGAACGATTGGCTGAGATTGCCACGGTAGGGAATAAAGGGAACCGAATTTCATGATTATTCAAGCTCAACAGGTAAAAAAGTTGTATCGCACGGGCCGTGTACGCGTCGAAGCGCTCAGTGGCGTTGATCTGGAAGTGGAGCAGGGCGAGATGGTCGCGATCATGGGCCAGAGCGGCAGTGGCAAGACGACGTTGTTGAATTGTCTCTCCGGGCTGGACACGATTGACGAGGGGGATGTGTTTATTCGCGGCGAAAATTTGCGCGACTTAAGCGACAATGAGCGCACGACCTATCGCGCCCGTCACATGGGTTTCATCTTCCAGGACTTCAATCTGCTACCGGTGCTTTCGGCGGTCGAAAATGTTGAGCTTCCGATGCTGGTGACGAAGGTTCCCAGTAAGCAAGCTCGCAAAAAAGCGCTGGCGATGCTCGATCTCGTCGGACTCAGTCAGCGCGCCTGGCATCGTCCCGCCGAACTCTCCGGTGGTCAGCGCCAGCGCGTGACGATCGCGCGCGCACTCACGAACAATCCCGCCATCGTCTGGGCCGACGAACCAACTGGCAACCTGGACAGTGAGACGGCATCAGAGATTATGGATCTCCTATGCCGCCTGAATCAGGAGAACAGCCAGACCTTCATCATTGTCACCCACGCCCGAGAGGTCGGCGAACGCGCCAATCGCATTATTCATATGCGCGATGGGCGCATCGTCGAATAATGCTTATACGTTCGTTCGCTGAACACACTGCCAAATGATCCTTTTACGTTCATTCGTAGAGGCGCTGCTTGCCTGCGCCGGAAACTCGCACGATCCCTTTGCGCCTCCACGATCGCATTCAACCAACGCCCCGATTGCAGACAAGCAGCGACGCTACAAGGGTGGGGACGATGGGCACCGGATATAGCACCTCTACGAAGAAATTTTGACTATCAAAAAACAGTTTCAGGAGCAAACCGAACTATGTACAATGAAGTCATTGCCACGCTACGCGCCGCTTATAACGAACGAAGCGCCAACGACCGCGACCAGAGCCCAGGCACAGATTGGAAGGTCGCCGAACGTCAACATTTTCTTTCACAGCTTCAGCAAGAGGGGAAAAAGACCCTGCTAGAAGTGGGCGCTGGAACTGGACGAGACAGCCAGTTCTTCCAGGAGAACGGCTTACAGGTCACCTGCACCGATCTTTCTCCAGCCATGGTCAATCTTTGTCGCCAGAAAGGACTCGATGCACACGAAATGGATTTCTTGAGCCTCGATTTTCCCGCTGCTTCATTCGACGCACTCTACGCGCTCAACTGCCTGCTCCACGTTCCCACACAAACGCTACCCGACGTTCTCAGCAAACTCCAAACATTCCTAAAACCGGGCGGCCTCTTTTATCTCGGCGTCTACGGAGGAGAAGACTGGGAGGGAATCGCCCCCAAAGACTGGCACGAACCAAAACGCTTTTTCTCCTATCACAGTGATGAATATATGAAAAACAGCCTGCAACAGTTTTTCGAGCTGACGTATTTTAAACATGTCATGCTTGAAAGCGTAGATTGGCACTTCCAATCCTTCATTCTTCGACGCTAATCAGCAGGTGGTGAAATTTCTGAAGGGTCCAGGCAAAATTTGCTTTGTTCAATGCATTGTTGGAGTAGGTGCTCTCCACCGTACGCCTACTCTCTATTTTTACGTGAAAGCTCGTGTGTATTTCTGTATTGTTTGACGTACACCCCAACCGTATGGTACGGTATCCGCATGAATATTGTCTACTTGAGAGGGGAAACGAAACCCTCTGGATGGATGATCCATCGCAACCGCAACCGCAACACAAGCACCTCCGCCGCATAAGCCTCGGCACAAGATTGGCTTATGCGGCAGAACAATGGTGCCAGGCAGGCAGATAGATACTGAGCCTCTCCGGGCTGAGTAGTAGCTTGCTCGTTGCCATTTTCTCCCTCGCATCTCTCCTTTTTTCCCTCCTTGTCGCCGGGTAGCACACCATCTCTTTGCGCGCTCACTCGGCTTGACGCAGTTTGCTTCTTCGTTTGCTCCCTGCTTTTGTCGACCTTGCCACAATGAGATGCTTTTTACGTGTATACGTGCTATATCCATGAAATCAGGTGAAATGATGTATTGACAGCAATAGCGGAACAGTTCCTGACCGATGGAAATTTCACCGATCAGACGAAGGGCAACACGCGATAACGCACCAATAAGAAAAAACAAGGAGACAGACACATGAATACAACACAGAAGCTTGCTCGTAATGGCGGACCAGATCTCGCAGAAGCCATGAAATTTGTCACCATCTGTCGAGCACTGGACCCACAGAACGATTATCCGCACATTGGCGACCTGCAATGGTGGTGCCGAGATGGTTCGCTTGATGATCAGCAGAACTGGCATTTCTGGTATCAAGAAAATGGGGAGGCGCTTGCTCTAGGGATCGTTGCCGGGGATGAGATCGTCTGCCTGCTTCATCCCGACTTCCGTACGCGCGAGCGCTATCTTCTGGTACACCAGTGGGCAGTGCAGCGCATAAAAGAGCGGGCGAGGCAGCAGGGCGAGAACCAGTACGAGATATGGGAACAAACCTGGGGTTTAGCCACAGGCGACGATCTGGAAATGGTAAGTTTGCTTGAACGTGAAGGATATGAGCGCCAAGAAATGTACTATCATTGCTACCGCCGACCGCTGATCGAGCCTGTGCCAGCACCTGTTTTGCCCACAGGATTCACGATCCGCCCGATTGCTGGAGAGGCTGAGGCAGCAATGCGGGCCGCGCTGCAACGTGATGCTTTTCACCCAAAAGGAGGCAAGACATACGAGGAAGGGACCTTGCGACAACTGGCAGTGATGAAGATGCCCCAATACGACCCTCAACTCGATCTGATGGTTATGGCCCCTGATGGCACACCGGCAGCGGGCTGCATTTGCTGGGTGGACCCGGTGAACCGCGTGGGCCTGTTTGAACCGGTGGGAACGCGTCCACAGTTTCGCCGTCAAGGGCTGGCGACAGCGCTGATGCTTGGAGGCTTACAGCGTCTACGCAAACGGGGAATGCAGGCGGCTCTGGTGATAGGCGCTCATCCTGGGAAAGAGGAGAAAAGCACAGAGTTTACCTCCTCGCGTTTCGTCTACGAAGCAGTCGGCTTTCAATTGCTGTGTCGGACTTACCTGTATCACAAGGTTTTTGCCACGACCGTCTAAACGTCTGCCCATCCCTTTTTCTCGGGAAGCAAAAGAGGAGAGTCAGCATTTCTTCGAGAAGAGAGAGGATCACCTTCACCCCTTTTGCTCCCTGTTCGGTGTAGCGAAACCGAACAGGGAGCGGTCCCGATCCTATTGACGCCAACAAAATGCCAAACCGCCCGCGGCATTTCGGGCAATGACTAGATGTCGGTGAAAAAGCGTAGGGACGCCTGCGCTGCGGCTCCATGGCGTCCCTACGAATTTTCCCGAACGGGGTGCGTTGGGCAGATCGCATGGGTTCCTCCCTCCGCCCCTATCTCTTACGCCAGCGTATGCATATCAACTGTCGCAGAGACCTTCGAGCTGCTCCCACACAGTTCATGCACGACCTCTTTCAGGTGCGCCGATGAGAGGCCAACCAGCTCTTTCAGGATGGCTGGCGCGCCATGCTCGATGAACTTATCGGGTACACCAATCATGCGCAAATTGACCTCTTTCGTCAGGTCGTGCCGCTCCAGCAATTCCAGTACGGCGCTGCCAAAGCCGCCCGCCACGACGTGATCTTCGATGGTGATCAGACGACGTGTGCCCTTTGCCAGACGGAGAATCAGCTCTTCATCCAACGGCTTGGCCCAGCGCGCATTCACGACCGCAACGTTGATCCCCTCGTTCGCCAGTTCCTCGGCAGCAACCTGCGCCTGCGCAACCGGTGCCCCATACGCCAGAATCGTGCACTCTTGCGCCTCGGCCTCCTCCAATGTCGCCGGACTCAGCAGCTCCGCCTTGCCCACCTCCAGCATGTGCAGATCTTTCGTCAGCGATACGCCGAGACCCTTGCCGCGAGGATAGCGCAGACCAACCGGCCCATGCATATAGATGGCAGTGTAGAGCATGTGACGCAACTCTTCTTCATCTTTCGGGGCCATCAATTGCATATTGGGAATGGGCCGCAAGAACGCAATATCGAAGACGCCATGCTGCGTCGGACCATCCTCACCCACGATCCCGGCACGATCCATCGCAAAAACGACGTGCAGATCCTGGACCGAGACATCGTGCAAGACCTGATCAAAGGCGCGCTGCAAGAAGGTTGAGTAGATCGCCGCGACTGGACGCAGCCCCTCGATGGCCATGCCCGCAGCAAAAGTTACCGCATGCTGCTCGGCAATACCGACATCAAAATAGCGTTCCGGGAAGCGCTGATGCATCTTCTTCAAGCCGGTCCCCTCGGCCATAGCGGCGGTAATGCCTACAACCGTGGGATCTTTTTCAGCAATCTCGACCAGCGTATTCGCGAAAACCTCGGTATAGGTTGGAGGATCATTCGGATTCTTTTTAATCGCCCCCGTGGTAAAATCATAGGCACCGGGGCCATGCCATTTGGTCGCATCGCCCTCGGCAATATCCCAGCCCTTGCCCTTCTTCGTCACCATCTGGACAATCACAGGCCCTTCGATCTTCTTCACATTTTCAAAGACATTCACCATCAAAGGGATATCATGGCCATCGAAAGGTCCAAAGAACTTGATTCCCAGCTCTTCGAAGATAGCCCCGCTCTTGCTATACATCACAAAATTCTTAAAGCTCATCTCCGCCCGACCGGCCGCCTCACGTGCTTTATCCCCTACCACCGGCAGACGCTCAATCGAACCCTTCGCCATCTCGCGCAGATAGCGATAGTTGGGAGAGGTCTCCAGGCGTCTCACACGGCTCAAATAGTGAGACAGCCCACCGACATTGTCAGAGATAGATTTTTCATTGTCATTGAGCACGATAATGAAATTCTTTTTGATACTCGCCGCATTATTCAGTGCTTCAAGCGCCATACCGCCAGTCAGAGCGCCATCGCCAATAATCGCCACGACTTTGTAATCTTTCCCCTGCACATCGCGTGCTGCCGCCAGACCGAGGGCAGCAGATATCGAAGTACTCGCGTGACTTGCCCCAAACACATCATAAGGACTCTCTTCACGACGCAGGTAACCAGAAAGACCTCCAAATTGACGAATGGTATGAAAACGTTCGCGGCGTCCAGTGAGCAGCTTATGCACATATGCCTGATGCCCAATGTCCCAGACAAGCCGGTCGTCGGGCGTATGAAAGGCATAATGCAAAGCCATACTCAACTCCACAACACCGAGATTGGGGGCAAGATGGCCGCCGCGCACCGAGACCTTTTCAATGATCTCACGACGGATCTCTGCCGCCAGCTGCTCCATCTGTGGAAAGGTTAAGGCGCGTAACTGTTCTGGCCCATCAATGCTATCAAGAATCCTCGCCAAGGGTTTCCTCCAAATACTAAGTTCCGGCCCATCTCATCCATCAGCCGGTCTTTCACAAATCCACAAGCACGAACGAGAGATGTGTCTACTTATACTACCAGTAATGAGGTGCAGAAAAGAATAATACAGGGTCTATCGGCGGGCACCTGCCTAGTATTATAGGACCATTCCTACTATGTGGCAAACAACGTCGACCGAAATTCATGCACTTGAGGGCTTGACAGGCCCTTAATGCGCACTACAGGCCGCTTCAACCGCCTACAGATAGCCCTTGACAGCATTACACTTTCTTCTTATTATGGGGATGTCTACAACTCTTCCCTTCTGAACAGGGGTAAAGAGCGATGACCCATATATGGTTTCTGATATAGAGGATGTTTTCGTCTCATCTGGTTGTGACATCCGTTGTGAATAAAAAAACTAGCAGATGCACCGCAGTGTATCTACACGATGAAAGGAGGAGCGGGTCCTGCTCAACACCGGGCAGGAGATGCTGTGAAGTCCGGCTTCACGAGTGTTACCGCAGAACTCATGACAAGAAAAGACAGTGAGAAAGATTCGGATCGACCTCATTATTATTCCCAGTTCTGGCTAGATGTGGCCGCTGGACGCCGTGTGATTGGTGCCCCCAAGCCAGAAGAAAATGAGGGCATTGAACCAGAATTACCCGAACCCACTCCGGCTCCACGCCGCGCCCCTCGGCTCGCACAAAACGATTTAAGCAATGGAAGAACTGAGGCTATCGTTCATCCTGTTGCTGAACCCATCACGACTCCTGATGCCTTTATCGAACCAGATATCGACGATTTTTCTGAGGCTGAGGATCAGGAGATTCAGACTCCCGTCGAGGACGCCGATATTCCTGATGTCATTGGGGACTTTGAGGAGGAGGACGAGGACGAGGAAAGCTTCGGTGAGGAGGAAGAAGAGGAAGAAGAAGAGGAGGAGGAGGATGATATCGGTTGGGGCAGCGCTCGCGGACGTAAAAAACCCAGACCTGTTCGACCGGCAAAGCCTGCGCCTAAAAAACCTGGCCGCCGTGAGCCTCGTCGCGGATATTAATAGTTTTGGGATGGTCGATAATTGCCCGAAAGGGTTTTTATCGACCATTTCACAAAATGGGAACAATTACGGATACACACCCCTCACCTGCGTTGCTTCGGCAACGCGTGAAATGGCCAGCATGTTCGCCGCCAGACGCATCTCACAACGATGACGGTCCGCCTGCTCCGCGACGGACGCGAAGGCTTGATTCATGATCATTTCCAGCCTCTGCGTAATCTCATCCACGCCCCAGAAGAAGCTCTGTAGATCCTGCACCCATTCGAAGTAGCTCACAGTGACGCCACCCGCGTTCGCCAGAATATCGGGGATCACCAATATTCCGTTCTCGTACAGAATCCTGTCGGCTTCCGGCGTCGTTGGACCATTCGCCGCCTCGGTGATAATCCGTGCCTGAATGCGCCCGGCATTGCTGGTAGTAATCACACCCTCAACTGCCGCTGGAACGAGAATGTCACAGGGCACTTCTAAGACATCCTGCACACCGATCGCCTGCGCATACGGAAAACCGACGACGCTGCCCTGCTCTTGCTTCCGTCTCATCACCAGGCCCACATCCAATCCACTCTCGTTATAAATTCCCCCCTGGGTATCGCTGACGGCAACGACCTTACACCCTTCGCTCTGGAAGAGACGCGCCGCCGTTGCACCCGCATTGCCAAAACCCTGAATGCTGACCCGCGCTCCCTTCATAGGCATTCCCAGCCGCTTCGCAGCCTGACGCGTCACGAACAGAACGCCGGTCGCCGTGGCCTCATTGCGCCCCTCACTGCCGCCAATCGAGAGCGGTTTTCCCGTCACGACGGCGGGGACTGAATAGCCATGGTGCATGGAATAGGTGTCCATTATCCAGGCCATAACCTGAGCATTGGTATTCATATCGGGTGCGGGAATATCGCTATGAGGACCGATGACAATGGAAATTTCAGTGGCATAGCGGCGGGTCAGACGCTCCAGTTCGCTCTGCGTCATCGTTTTCGGGTCGCAAATGACGCCGCCCTTTGCGCCGCCAAAGGGGATACCAACCACCGCACATTTCCACGTCATCCACATTGCCAGGGCTCTTACTTCATCCAGGGTCACATCCGGACTATAGCGAATGCCTCCCTTGGCGGGTCCCCGGTTCACATTATGTTGCACACGATAGCCTGTAAAAGTCTTGATGTGCCCATTATCCAAACGAACCGGAAAATTGACACTCAGCTCTCGCTTGGGGTGGCGCAAAATCTCGCGCATATCTTCAGAGAGTCCGAGCTTCTCGGCAGCCAGCTCAAATTGCTGCACTGCCATTTGATAAGGATTAAAATCCGTAGCCTTCACTTCATTGTGCATGGCCCACTACTGCCTTTCAGAATTGCGATAAAAACGCCATTATTTCTATCTTCCTTACCGAAATAAACGACCGCCTCTATCTTTTTTTTACCGCCATGTTCAAATGCTGGCAACAGCACTTGAACATAGCAATCGACAAAGTCTGCAATATATTATGCCTGAGGTTCGTCCAATTTCTTTCTCAATAATGATTGTACAATATCGGCTTTCGCCTGACCTCGCGTCTGCTTCATCACCTGACCCACTAACGCCTGCAAGGCATTGGTCTTGCCGCCGCGATAGTCACTGGCAATCTTGGCATTTTTTGCAATCACATCCTGCACAATCTGTTCCAGCATGCCCTGATCGCTAATCGGTGGCTTGATGCCCTTCTTCTCTACAATCACTTCTGGCATTTCGCCGGAGGCAAAGGCTTCATCCAGCACATCTTTGGCTTGCTTGCCCGTCAGACGATCCTTATCCAGCAGATCCAGCAAGTTCACCAGCGCGGCTGGCGAAAGCGGGCTCTCCTGAATCGAGCGGGATTGCACGTTCAACAGGCGCACCACTTCGCTGAGCAGCCAGTTGCTGGCCGATTTGGCTCGCGCATTGCGATCTTTGACCTGTGAGGCGCTCATGACTTGTTCAAAGTAGTCACCCAGCGCTTTATCTTCAGTCAGGACATTGGCATCTTGCTCAGAGAGGCCATACTGCGAGGCATAGCGCACACGACGCGCATCGGGCAGTTCGGGCAGGTGCGCCTGGATATCCGCGACGCGCTCACGACTGATGAGCAGTGGCGGCAGATCCGGCTCGGGGAAGTAGCGATAATCGTGCGCCTGCTCTTTACTGCGCTGGCTCACCGTAACGCCGCGATTCTCCACCCAGCCACGCGTCTCCTGATGAATGACGCCGCCCTCACGTGCAATGGCGATCTGGCGTTGTACCTCATATTCCAGCGCGCGCTCGACAGCGCGGAAACTATTCATATTCTTGATTTCCGTCTTGACGCCGAGCTTTTTCTGTCCAAAGGGGCGAATCGAGATATTCGCATCACAGCGCAGGCTGCCCTCTTCCATACGTCCAGAGGAAACGCCCAGGTACACCAGGATCTCGCGCAGCTTCTGCATATACAGGCGAGCCTCTTCAGGACTGCGCATATCCGGCTCGCTCACAATCTCCATCAGTGGCGTGCCAGCGCGGTTCACATCGATCAGGCTATAGCCAGCGCGATGCGAGAGGCGAGCGGTATCTTCTTCCAGATGCACACGCGTGATGCCAACGCGACGTTCCTGCCCATGCAGATCGATGGTCAGATACCCGTCGTGACTGAGCGGGACATCGTATTGAGAGATTTGATAGCCCTTCATCAGATCGGGATAGGGATAATTTTTGCGGTCAAATTTTGAGAACTCAGGGATGCTACAATTGAGTGCCAGGGCAGTCATGATCGTGTAGGTCACAGCCTCATCGTTAATGACTGGCATAACGCCCGGCATGCCCATACAGATAGGACAGACGTGGGTATTTGGAGCCTCATTGGCGTAGCCGGTTTTACAGCCACAAAACATTTTACTTTTCGTCAGAAGTTGTGAATGCACCTCCAGGCCAATCACCACCTCAAACGCTGTCTCAACAGGGGTTGACGTTGTTATCATAAATTGCTGCCTCTTCGCTTGGTATATCTCACGAGCAAACGCTCCTGGTGCTGGCTACTAAAAAGAGTTGTGCTGGCGTAACGACACCTACAGTATAGCCTTTCCGGGCAGTGCTGTAAACTTCTTAAGAAGCTGAGCAGCACATGCCCGAAATTCGCATCATGACTGAGTTCTATCTGTATAAGAAGATAGATAGAAGAAAATCACTGCTCGTATGAGCCTGCTTGCCTGAAACGCCCTTACTGGCCGCTCATTCAGCCTGAGAGCTTGCTTGAGACGATAGGGAGGGTGTATTTGAGTGTACCCTGAAAGTCTCATGTACGTTGGCAATTCGAAAAAAATGCGGTATACTGTCGAGGATATGTAGCGCAGGTCGCTACGAAATACGAAATGCAGCGTGCAGGAAGTGGCGCGTACGAGCGGGCAGGAGAGCGATCACATATGTCCTTAATCAATATGGCAAAACGTGAGATCAATTGTAAGATCGTCTATTATGGGATTGGCCTCTGTGGCAAAACTACCAATCTGCACTATATTCACCAGGCGGTCAACCCTCAGGACGTCGGTGCAATGGTCTCAATTGATACGGAGACGGAGCGCACCTTATACTTCGACCTGCTACCGCTTGAACTGGGGAAAGTCCAAGGGTTCAATATTCGCTTTCAACTCTATACAGTGCCCGGCCAGATTCTCTACCAGCAGACGCGTATTTCGGTCCTCAAGGGGGCTGATTGTGTCATCTTTGTAGCGGATTCCCAGGCCAGTAAGTTGCAGGAGAATATTGAGTGCTGGAATGAACTACAGGAACAGTTGCGTCGAATGAATAAAGACGCCTCTGATTTTCCTCTGGTTATGCAATGGAATAAGCGCGATCTGCAAGACGTGCTGCCCATTTCGGTACTTGAAAAATACCTGAACCCTTATCGTGTCCCCAGCTATGAGGCGGTTGCGGTGACAGGTAAGGGCGTGATAGAGTCTCTGCGTGTTGGTATCAATACTACACTACGTCGATTAGAACGCATCTAATCATGCATGCTTCTACGTCAGGACTGGCCAGCCTCATAGTCAGGGGAGGAGAACGTGGCCGTGTCTTGACGTATTTTTCTTTTGTCAGCTACACACTGGCAACATAGTATCGCGCCCCTGACACGCACAAATGCCAGCATTGCTCCTTGAGACCGATTGTTCACACACCAATTTGTGTGTATAATGGTCAGACTATCGCAAAATGTAGCATTCCCCTGTTTAGAAGTGGGGCAACACCTTTCTTGTACGTTTAGAGATACATTTACAAGAGATCGACAGTGTTGTGGAGCGCCCAACGCTGTCCGCTCTTTGACGAAGGGATTTATGGATACGATACGTGTCATCATCATTGATGAGCAACCCCTGTTCCGCGAGGGCATTCGTGCTACGCTCGGACGTATGGGGAATTGCGTCATTGTTGGCGAGTCGACCGACCCCGCCGAAGTGTTTGAGCTTGCGCGTACGAGCACTCCTGATGTCGTCCTTATTGATGCTGGACTGGCATCCGCTGATCCTCTCGAGATCGCACGACAGATGCGCCATCTTGCGCCGCAAATGGCGATTATTATTCTCACACCCTCTGAGGATGAAGAACGTTTATTTCAGTCTATCAAAGTTGGTGCTTCCGCCTACAATTCCCGCAACATCACGCCTGAAGAATTGATGGAGGCTGTGCGCAAGGTGAGCCATGGCGAGTATCTCATCAACGATGACGTGTTGTCTAAACCCCAACTGGCGAGCCGCGTCTTAAAGTCTTTCCGCGAACTGACGGTTGAGGAAGAAGAAGGGGGCACGAAGGATCTCTATTCTCCTCTGTCCAGCCGCGAAGTCGAAATTCTGGACTATATCGCACGTGGCAACAGCAATAAAGAGATCGCGAAATCGCTCAAAATTAGCGACCAGACAGTAAAAAACCATATTACATCTATTCTCAAAAAATTATCGGTCAATGATCGCACGGCTGCGGTTGTCCATGCTCTACGCCACGGCTGGATCAAAATGCATGATAATTAATCCCTGCTGAATTCACCGGTTGCCTCAAACAACCGGTTTCTCTCTGTCTTTTGTCTCTCTAGCGGATGTAGCATGTCAGGTCCTCAACGCGAACAGTTCTGTGCCACTGTTCGCATCGAGAAAGATGTATAAATCGTGTACGCCACCCGTAGATGCTGCGATGTTTTGATAGCAAATAACCCAGGCTGGTGTATTCTGGAGTCTTTTCTGGGCCATGGTGGAGTTCACCAGTGCATATCTGCTACTGACGCTCCTGGCACTGAGCGCATCTGGTTCGCGCTGGCTGGCTATCAGCAATGCCTCCTGCTGACTCAGGTTCGCATTCTCCTCAGGATGAGCCAGGGTGATACCATGCGCCAGGAGGGCCGGTATCTGCATATCCGCTGTCGACGCATCTTCTGGCCACAATATGTGCACGCCCGTTCCCATCAGCCCGTCATGCTGACCAAAAATCATCCAGACAATGCCTACCATCGCAATGCCCAATAATATGCACCCTACGACGGCGCTCGCATGATACGATAACCTTTGTGGTCGCTTCCTTACCATATCCCTTTGCCCCCGAAAAATGATGATTTCCTGTATCACGCCTAGTAAACCACATGCCAATACACAACACAACTGTATAGAGGCTATGGACTCTTGACAAACACGCTCTTTCCCTCTATATTATTACCAACGGTAAATTATTATACAGAGGTAAATATGACGAGCGAAGAACGACGGCAACGAGAACAGCAGGAACTCAAACGGCGCATCCTGGAAACGGCAAAGGAGATTGCGCGCACAGAGGGCTGGCGCAGTGTCACGCTGCGAAAAATTGCTGATCGCATCGACTACACGCATGCAGCACTCTATTCGTACTTCGCGAACAAAGAGCAATTACTGCTAGAGATTCTGCGTGAAGGTTTTCGCCTGTTCCTGGCAGAGCTCTCCCGTGCAACACAGGAAGCCACAACGCCTCTCGATGCATTCCGTCGTTTAGTGTTTGCCTACTGGGCATTCGCATGGAAGAATCCTGAACTCTACCGCCTGATGTATGGCCTGGATGGTCTGCCCTTTGGTGTCGCAGAGACCTGGACGGAGGGATCACAAATCGGGGAGGCCGCGGCAATCGTGATCAAGAACCTTCTGGAGGAGCAGGGAAAACCTGTCGAGCAGATCGACGCCAAAGTCTTTCTGTTCTGGAGCACTCTCCACGGTCTGATTTCTTTATCTATGCTGGGACGCATCGCCGGTTCTCCCCACGATCTGACGCCTCTTGTCGAACAGGCCATCCACGACGCGCTACGTGCCTGGCAGGTGCGCGAAGAATGACAGGAATATCCATCTGGTTGAGCGTGAAGAAAGGGCCTGGTAGTACGACCACCAATCTCCTCTGAAAAGGTCTTTTCATGAAAGATTCTTCTGAAATTGTGAAATTGTGAAAGGAACGTTCGTTATGACACAGACTTCGATTCTCCTGGCAAGCAAATTTGCTGAAACGCTGAATTCACGCAATGTTGAGCTCTTTGACACCTTTATTGCCGAAACATATATCAACCACAATCCGTTTGTCGCGCCAGGATTACAGGGTGTCAAGGAGTTTTTCGCAGGCTGGCTTGCCGCTTTTCCTGATACTATCGTTACGGTAGAGGATGCACTCATAGCCGAAAACAAAGTCGTTGGGCGCTACACCTATCATGCAACCCATCAGGGCCCTTTTCTAGGTATTCCGACGACCGGCAAACAGATCATCATGAGGAGCATCGATATCTGGCGCGTGCAAGATGGAATGTTTGTTGAGCATTGGGACGAGTTGAACCTGTTGGAAGTCATGCAACAGTTGGGAGTCGTTCCCTCTCTTTAAAGAGAGCTCCCGGGCTTTTGACTTCCTGGAACCCTCTGAACCGGCAGGCCGTTTGAAAATCAGTTGCATGCCATATTGACCTGATTTTCTTAAAGACGCTATACTGTTGTTAGTAAAGAAAGACGGAAACTCTGTCACCTCGCCCACACGAGAAGAAAGGAAGTCTTATCCTGTGAAAGTCTATGGCCGCATTACGGTCTTCCCTATTATGCCAGCGCGCATTAGCCGATTATATGAGCTCGCGTATAATCTCTGGTGGAGCTGGCATCCCGAGGCTCGCTCTCTCTACAGTACGATTCATCCCGAGCTCTGGGAGCGAATCGGGCATAATCCTGTCCACTTTTTGAGTGAGGTTGCTCCCGACAAACTGGAACGAGTTGCGGAGGATGCGCAGTATCTGCACCAATATGATAGCGTTATCGGTGATTTCGATCGCTATATGCATCCTCACAACGATGAAACATGGTTCTCTCATACCTATCCTGAACTTTCGGACCAGACGATTGCCTATTTCTCTGCCGAATTTGGCTTGCATGAGTCTTTACCGATCTACTCAGGGGGCCTGGGTATTCTCTCTGGCGACCATTGCAAAGAAGCGAGCGATCTTGGTCTGCCATTTGTGGGTGTGGGCTTTCTCTATCCTCAGGGCTATTTCCAGCAGCGCATTTCACGCGATGGAATACAAGAAGCTATCTACGATAAGCTCCATTTCTCTGAAGTGCCTGCGGTACCAGCGGTCGGGCCGGATGGCAATGAGGTGGTGATCAGTGTTGATCTTCCCGGCAGAAAAATCTATGCGAAAGTCTGGAAGTTGATGGTCGGGCGCATCCCGCTCTATCTGATGGATACAGATGTTGCACCCAATGCTCCCCATGATCGCGAACTTTCCGCCCGCCTGTATGGTGGAGATCGCGAGATGCGCATTTCGCAGGAGATTGTGCTTGGCATCGGCGGCGTACGCGCGCTTCGTGCTCTCGGCATTGCCCCGGCTGCCTGGCATATTAATGAAGGGCACGCTGCATTTCTCAGTCTGGAACGCAGCCGCGAGCTGATTGCACAGGGGCTGAACTTCAATGAGGCATGTGAGGTGGTGGCGGCAAATACGCTCTTTACGACGCATACGCCAGTGCCCGCCGGAAACGATACGTTCAATTACGATGTGATCGATAAATACTTCGGCTCTTACTGGAGCCAGCTGGGCTTGAGCCGCGATCAATTTATGGATGTGGCTCGTGAGGACCACGGCTGGGGCTCTACGTATGGCATGACGGTACTTGCCCTGCATCTGAGCGGTCAGCATAATGGCGTAAGCAAGCTCCACGGTGCAGTCTCGCGCACAATGTGGCAGTTCCTCTGGCCCGGTATCGATGTCGACGAGGTGCCCATCGGCTCTATCACGAATGGCGTCCACACCTCCTCCTGGATCGCACCTGAGATCAGCGACCTCTTTGCACGCTATCTGGATAAGGATTGGACGCAGCATATCGATGAGCAAGCGTTCTGGGATGAGCGCGTTTCTGCTATTCCTGACGAAGAACTCTGGCAAGTCCATCATCTGCGCAAAGAGGCGCTCATTGCCTATGCCCGCAAACGCCTGAAGCAGCAGCATTTACGCGTGGGGGAGGGCGCGCTACAAATTGCGGAATTCGAGTCGATGCTCAATCCCGATGCGCTCATCCTGGGCTTTGCCCGCCGTTTCGCGACGTATAAGCGAGCAACCCTGATTTTCCGCGATATCGAACGTCTGCGCCGCATTCTCAATAATCCCGCGCGCCCGGTGCAGATTGTCTTTGCCGGAAAAGCGCACCCGGCCGATGATCCAGGCAAGGCGCTGATCGAGCAAATCTACAAGCTCTCACGCAGCGAGGAGTTCAGGGGCAAAGTGGTGCTCCTGGAAAATTACGATATCGATATGGCGCGCTATCTGGTTGCGGGCACCGATGTCTGGCTGAACAATCCTATCCGTCCCTACGAGGCCAGCGGTACCAGCGGACAGAAGGCGGCGCTCAATGGGCAGCCCAATTGCAGTATCCTCGATGGCTGGTGGTCTGAGGGCTACAACGGGAAAAACGGCTGGGCGATCGGTGAGGAGCGCGAGTATCACGACCAAAACGCGCAGGCCGAGGCAGATAGCATTTCGCTCTACCGCATTCTGGAAGAGGAAATCATCCCTTCCTTCTTTGAGCGTAGCGCTGATGGTCTGCCTCATCGCTGGATCAGATACATGAAAGAGGCGATCCGCACCTGTACGCCGCAGTTCAGTATGCGCCGCATGATCAAGGACTATACGACGCGCTATTATATTCCTGAGATCCAGCAGAGTATGCTCACGACGCAGAACAATTTTGAGTATGCACGTACGCTGGCAGTCTGGAAAGAGCATATCCGTCGTGGCTGGTCGAACCTGGAGTTGTATATTGATGGTCGTCGCGAGGGCCAGTTGAGCCTGGGCGAGGGTATCGATGTACGCGCCTGGGTCCGTGTCACTGATCTCGTGCCGGAAGATCTGAGCGTTGAACTGGTGTATGGGGAGGCCAGGGATGAACTGGCCGTGCCACAGCATACGCTCCCGATGAGTTACACCAAGCGCGAGCAAGACGGCTCGTATCGCTACGATATTCATCTCCAGCCGGACGAAAGCGGGAGCATTGCCTATAATGTGCGCGTCGTGCCCACGCATCCGGAATTAAAGGAAAAGTATGAGCTTGGCCTGGTTCGCTGGGCTTAACGCTAACGAAAAGAGACACCAGGGCGTTGCCACTGGTGTCTCTTTTTCGTATACGTCGAACCATGTGCTCACTCTTTAGCTTCAGTGGTAGCGACATGGCGATAGGTGAAGAGATGATGCACGGTAAAGTTATAGAACAGTACAATAATCAGTGCCAGTGCTTGCGCGATCGTCGGCTGAATATGCAATAGATAGCTAAAACCAAATTCGATAAGGAAGGTCAACACGCTCCCACTAATAGACGTTGCGTGGAAACGCAGACAGCGTGCAGGCCAGCTCCGAGCGCGCCCCGGGAGATGACGAAACGTGAAGAAGTCATTAGGAATAAAGTTTGCGAGAATAGAGATTTCTGCGGCCACCGCTGAGGCCACGATATTATGAAGTATTGCATCCTGGGAGTCAAAAGGCAATGGGACGTTATAGAAAACCACATGGAAGACTACCAGATTCACTACTGCCGCAAAACCACCGATCACACAGTACGAAAGGAAGCGAATGACCCAGTCAGCGCGTCCACCACTCACCAGATCGACGATATCAAGCATACGATTGACAAATAACCAGGGGGTCGGGTTATAGCTGGGTTGCTCTCTTTTTTGCATACGATAATAACCACATTCTACACAATAGATTCGCTACAAGATCAACAACTATCAACATTTGGTCTACGTTATCCGCTTTCCCTGACCATACACGCTACTTGTTGCATAAGAGATAACGCACTGTCATTCACGACGAATAACAGTGCATGCCAGTTACAAAAGCCTGACTTTTAGCTACTGAGCATTAATAGAGAACGAATTACAACATATCTCCAGACGAAAATAATACATTCCCTGGTTGTGGCGTATCTGGCAATGGCTCCGGTTGTGGTGTATCTGGCAATGGCTCCGGCTGTGGTGTGTCTGGTAGCGGGTCCGGCTTAGGATCATCCTCACGACTATACTGATACGGCATACATAAGCGATTCATGCAAACATCCTTTCTTGCAGCTGATGAAACAACATATCAATATGCTTCCAGGCTGGCAGTGCAAGCACATGAGCACAATCAATCACTTCATCTTTATGCGCACCAAATGCGGCAAGCAGAAAAGATCCCGGTATCTGTTGCGTACAAAGAAGCAACCTTTTCCAGCTATCGTCAATATGCACAACGGTCTCATTCCTATACGCACACAGATGCGCGAGTTGCCGCATCTTATCCTCATAACAGGTACAAAACGTGATCTGGTCCGCGCAGGGAAAGCCTTGCGCAGCGAGCCATGATTTTGTCGCAACCTGCATCGCTGCATTCTGAAGTTCACGCGGCGAAAAACGTGCCGTAACATAACACAGTTCTTTCGCTTGCGCGTAACACTTCTGTACACCTTCTAGAGCGCCACTGATGGTCAAATTCTCAAGCAGCACGTCAGGATGATAGCCTACCCACCCGAGTTTTCGCGCCGCAATGTCAGCACCAACATGTTCCGTAAAGGCTCGTACCTGAGGATGCTGGAGAAACTGCCTGTGGGAAAGCGAGACCAGATCTTCTTCTACGATTCCGAGCTGCAATTGCTCATTACATGCCCGTATATACTGCGGTACATTTTTCCTGGCAAGGACGCCATCGATATCTATCGAGAATATCGTCATCTCCACCTCTTACCACCAATATTTCTCTTATAAGTATACCGACGCAGAACCTCACACACAAGGAATTACCCAATGTATCCCAAAACCGTTTTTTTATAAAAATGTCTCACGCTCAAGATTCTTGCACTTATTCAAGAGCAGAAGAAGCATCAGATTCACCCTCAAGAGATGCTTTTCGCTTTTTTCTACCAGATTTCTGCTTGATAACTTGAGGGGGAGGGCCATACACTCTCTCTGCAATACTCTCAACAGACGCCATCACTTCTTTCAAAACTGGTTTCTGCTGAAAAAAGATGACTTCGCTGGCGACATCGCGGAAGGCTTCCTCCGTCACATTCAATCCTTTGTAGACCAGCAGGAGCAGATTGGCACAGTTGGCCGCCCGCACTTTTTCGATCTTGCGCCTCAGATACTGCGGATGCCAGAAACCAACCAGCTCGATCAGGATGCGTCGTGTTTCATCTCGCACATCGGTAAGCACAAAATCGGGCACCATGACGGTATCGCCCAGCAGTAAGACTTCGCTTTCACGCGTGAGCCGCCAGTTGCCTCGCCTGTCTCCTACTTTTTGTACAAACTCACTGGCGAAATCGGCTTCAAGACGGCTATCAAAAATGCCCGAACGTTTAAAGTGGGATTGGAGGGCAGAAGTATGATCAAGCTGATAGATCTTTTCGCCGCGTGCCTGGGGTGGATGCACATACGCTTGCATACGCCATTGATCGCACAGAAAGATGGCAGGCAGAAATGCCGCCAACTGTCTCCCATAGCGAAGTGTGGACGAGACAAACGGCGAGATTGGCCCATCCAGCTCAATCGTGTATCCCCCCTCCGGCTTCGGCTCAGCCCAGAACATCAGCTTAAAAAGCTTGATAAATTTCCATAAGTCTTTATAGTCACTGGCGACCTCAACTCTGATATGCGTTGCCCAGTAGAGCACGCCCCGCGCCAGCTCCAGATTATAGCGAGCGAGTAAGCCTTCGGGCGTCCACTCAAGACCAGCGTGCGAGAGGCGGTACGCGGCATGTCGATCAGCAAACAGCCATGCGTCAATCTGTGCCAGTGAAATACCAAGCTCAGCGGCGACCTCTTGCAGTACATCCTGACGGCTCGCCGGGCGAAACAAATCTGGGCTGACAAAGACGCCGCCACGGGCGAAGACGCGCTCTCGCACGATTGCAGGCGGAACCAACGTTTCCAGAGGGGCAAAACTTGCTGCGTCCGTGAGCACTTTCGCCAATCCGCGAATCAGCAGGTAATCGATGCGTGAGCCCTCGTAGTTCTCCAATGCCTCTTCCCATGCCACCTGAGATTGCCCTACATGCTGCTGAAATAAAGCGATAAGCTCCCGAGCAGTCTGTTGTAAAATAGGACTGCGCTCGTCAACCATTTCTACGGAGACGGTCGATCCCTGGACGCGTAACTTCGGCCTGATCAAATCACCCGTGAGCATCCTGCTTCTCCTGTCTGAGCCGTCTGCGCTGCGAACGCCCCTCTTCCAGCGTCTTGCGGGCAATGATCTCACAGAGCAGCGCCTGCTTATTCTCGACTTTGCGCAACACGCGCCCCAACCGCTGAATATATTCACGCGCTCCCGAGGTGCCTCCGAGCACGATCGCCACTTTCGCCTCAGGCACGTCCACCCCCTCATTGAGCACTTTGGAGGTGACGATCACGCGATAGATTTTTTGCTGGAAACCGTCGAGGATATGCTTACGTTCAGCGGCACTGGTTTCATGAGTGATGACAGGGATCAGGTGGCGGGCGGCGATAGTGTAGGCCACGGCGTTCTGTTCAGTGAAGACCAGCACTTGCTCGCTAGCATACTCATGCAAAAGCGCATCGAGCGCGGCAAATTTCCCTTCGCAGCTCGCCAGGAGCCGCAACAAACGCTGGCGCGCAAGAAAAGCGCGACGCGCCCCCTCTTCGAGATTGGAGAGCCGCATCAATTCCAGCAACCAGCCAGCCCCATAGCGACGTGGCAACTGACGCACGCGGATAAAATCGCTATAGATGGCATAATCGGCATCATACACTGCGCGCTCAGCTGGCGTCAGATCAACGCGTATCTTCTCGGTGCGATACAACGCCAGCTGCTGACCGACCAGTTCCTCGATACGCCGGGTATACACAATCGGGCCGATCAGCTCTTCGACGCGCCAGCGCCCATTGGTTTGTTCATGCTCTTCGGGATAGGTCGCGGTCAATCCCAGCCGCAGTGGGGCAGGTGCCATCAAAGCAGCTTCTCCCCAGCTGGGTGCGGGAAGATGATGCACTTCATCGAAAATTAGCAATTTGAAGCACTGCCCATGTTCGGCGAGCAGATCACCCGCGGAATGATAGGTGGTCACGGTGAGCGGCAGCACGTTTTTCTCGCCGCCGTAGTACACTCCCACCTCACAGCCAAACGCATTGACGAGCCGCGCATACCACTGATGCAACAGATCAATGGTGGGAGCAACGATCACAGTCGAGCGCTTCACCTGGTAGATTGCTTGAATCGCGACAAAGG
Organism: Ktedonobacteraceae bacterium; assembly: GCA_035493895.1. Lineage (GTDB taxonomy): Bacteria > Chloroflexota > Ktedonobacteria > Ktedonobacterales > Ktedonobacteraceae > DATJHM01. The sequence continues at coordinate 2,321 of DATJHM010000237.1, read as the reverse complement.
TCTTGCCCGCCCCGGTTGGCAATACGATGCTCCCACATTGTCCGGCCTGCTCCCATGCGGTGAGCGCCTCACGCTGATAATCGTGCGGCTCGCGTACCTCATGCAGGGACAACGAAAGCGTTTGCCAGCGCGGGACACTATTCTTGATCTTTTGCGTGCTGAGATAAGACAGAATGTCGCGATAGTGATAGCCCTCACAACGCCAGCGCCCTTTAATCAGTTGAAATGGGGCGGGCGGCTGCTCCTCTTCAGTAACGCCTTGCAGGACCAGTGTGCCGCCCTGAAAAAAAAGTGACCTGCTCATGGCCCTTATCATATCAGGGTTTTCCACGCCTGACCAGCGAACGGTACCATACTACAAATAAGGCAGTGCGCTAATAATCGGCGGATCAGTCAGACGAAGAGGACGCAGGTGGATCTCAACCGTGTCCCACACCCGCTCTGGCGCTATGACCAGCGGCCCAAAGACTCCAACCTGCACAGGGGATGCAGGCAACAAATACGCCAGAGGATCGGGCGTGTCGGGCAGAGCTGCCACAAGAAGGTAATACTTGCCCCTGGGGACGGGCGCAAGCTGAAAGGGGCCGGGCGTCGTTAAGAGCGTACAGGAGACCGGCCGTCCTTGCGGAATGGACTTGGGAAACAGGCCCACAAATATATTGCCATGCATAAACCGTTCGGCATAAATATGACCGCAGATACGCCACGGTGAAGGAGGTTGCTGATCAGCCAGTTTTGTGACGCGCCGCTGCACTGCCGACAATGTGACGGGCTCATTGTGCGCAAGATAACGCAGGCGTCCCGGCGATACGCCGACCAGTTGCGTAAAACGGGTCGTAAACGATCCCAGCCCATTGTATCCTATGGCAAAACAGATCTCGGTGACACTCAAATCGGTCGTTAATAACAAACGCTTGGCAGCATTGAGGCGCAAGGTGGCAAAAAATTCGCCGGGCGGAATACCAATGCGCTGATGAAAAATACGGTTGAAATAATAGGGACTCAAACAGGCAACATCAGCCATATCTTCCAGTGATAGCGGTTCCGCAACATATCTATGCATTGTCTGGATGACCCGCTCAACACAGGCCATATGTATCGCCCGGGTACTGATCTGCTCCTCAATCACCACGCTCTCTTGCCATTCCTTAGCTTGCAGCACATGCATAGCCAGTACTCCTTCCATTTCTCAAGCAAAATAGTGCTTACATGTTCTCTACCAATACCTCGCACAAACGTTCTCTAGTAAATATGTTCTTTTTGTGCCCCATCTATTGTATAAAACATATGTTCTAAAAGCAAGGCAGATTTTTTATTGCGCAGACATGACCGACCGTTTATCGCCTCCTGATCCGGAAATGATGGAGGGTTTCCAGGTAAGGCTGGCTGATCTGGAAGCAACCTATGGGCTCTCTCTCCCCAAAAATCCGTACCTTCTTATGGCCGGTACGGAGCCGCTCAACCTTACCTTTCTCCCACGTGTTTTTCAGCCACATGCCGAACTGTTCGATGAGCGTTTCCTCTTCGTCGGTCCATCCATTGCCCCCCGCAACGATGCTCAGGCACTTCATCTGGCTCCAACAGAGCAACCATTGCTCTTTATCTCGCTCGGAACCATCTTTAACAACCGTGCAGCGTTCTTTCGGCAATGCTTTCAAGCATTCGGTCAGCAGCCACTACAGGTCATTCTTGCATGCGGTTCTAATGTTGACATTGACAGTCTTGGCGAGATCCCGGCCAACTTCCTGGTCCGTCCTTACGTGCCACAGCTCGATGTGCTGCGGCAGACTACGGTATTCGTCACGCATGGTGGTATGAATAGCACGATGGAGGCACTCTACTATGGTGTGCCGCTGGTGGTGATCCCGCAGATGGTTGAGCAGGCCATGACGGCCCAACGTGTCAGCGAACTACAGCTGGGTTTAATGCTGCAACCCGAGCAGGTCACCGTCGAAGCATTGCAGGCCGCCGTGCGCGAAGTATTGAACAATCCCGGATTTAAAGAACGTGCCACACAGATGCAAGGCGAAATTCAGCAGGCGGGCGGATACAAACGCGCAGCAGATGCGATTCTTGCATTGACGCACAAACAATAAAAACCAGGTTCTGCTTCTCAAAAAGGAGGATCTCCGATTAATTCCGTAGAGTCGCCGCTTGTCTGCGTAAGGGCCGAGAGGGCCGGTGGGGGCTCGCGGGCAGGGATAAACCGCTGCCCCTACCTGTTATCGAGGGCAAGAGGGCCGGTGGGGAAACGCAGATCCCGCGTGACGTGATTGACGCTTTCGGCTTTCCATTACAGGTAGGGGATGCGGTTTATCCCA
>DATJHM010000236.1:0-11751 GCA_035493895.1 Ktedonobacteraceae bacterium | reverse complement strand
ATCCAGGTCGCCGAACAATATCATCTCCAGCCATTGCATGCCGCACGGCTCGCCATCATTCGGTCCGGCAAGCTGGGCACGGTGACGCATGCACAGGTTTCGGCTGCGCACGGCTATCATGGCATCAGCCTGCTACGCAGAACGCTCGGTGTCACCTTCGAAAACGCCACGATCAGCGCCCGTCGCTTTACCGCACCGCTCATCGTTGGCCCCGATCGCAATGGTCCGCCCGCCAGCGAAAAGGCGAACCCATCCGTCCAGGTGATTGCGCAAATGGACTTTGGTGATAAGCTCGGCATCTACGATTTTACGAATGATCAATATTTCTCCTGGATTCGCTCACCGCGCCTGCTCGTGCGTGGTGAACGCGGCGAGATCAACAATACGCAGCTACACTATCTCGCAGATTTTCGCACGCCCATCTCTCTCACGCTGTTGCGCCAGAACGCGGGAGAAGATGGCAATCTGGAGGGATACTATCACAAGGGTATCTTAGCCGGAAGTGAATGGGTCTACACGAATCCGTTCAGTCTGGCCCGACTCAGCGACGACGAGATCGCCATTGCAAGCTGCCTGAGCAAAATGGCTCAGTATGTGGAGGGAGGCCCTGAGTTGTACAGTCTGGCGGAAGCTGCCCAGGATCACTATCTCAATCTGATGCTTGAGCAAGCTTTAGCCACCTCCCAGCCGGTCAGCACGACGACGCAACCCTGGGCAACGCCGACCGCCTGAATGAACAAGCCGTAGGGAAAGGGGCATTGTTTGTTGACGCGCCAACAAACAATGCCTGCTCTCTTGTTTGGGAAAATTCTATGAAAAATTGTAAAAGTGCTACACATCCTACACAAAGGTGGATGTGATTGGGATCTTGACCCTACACGACCCTACACGACCTCGGCGTTTGGCTGAGGTGGCCGGGGGGGACGCGGATCGGCATAAAGCGCGATCCCTACCTCTGCCGTTGGGCGACCGGTATCGATGCCGAAACGGGTTCCCCCACGAATGGGTGATGCGTTATGAAAATTTGTTACAGGGCTACACATCCTACACTGACGCGCTACAAAGTTTTTTTCAAAAATGCTACACATGCTACACAAATGCCGATTTCAGCGAGATCTTACCCCTACACACCCCCTACGCCAATCCTACACGTTCCCCATGTTGATGCTGCACTGTCTCTCTCTCAGGCAACATCGTTGTTGTGAGAACTGGGAGGGAGGTCTTTTTGCCTCTTCTCTTCTAGATATTCGGCAGGTGGTGAAATTTCTGAAGGGGTCAGGCAAGATTTGTTTTTCTGCATGAAATTGTGGGAGTTTATGCGTTTTTGTGTCTTGAGCAGATCTATTGGCTATGCTCCTCTACTTCAAATCTCTTCAATGACATCGCCGATGCGAATCACGCCACCGGTGAGGATTTGAGCGCCAAGGCCGCCGCGATGAATCAGGCTCATGGCAATGCCATGGTCGGTAAGATCTATCATACGCATGCAGGGCTCACGCAACGCGATTCCACGCAGAATAACTTCTCCGATGCGAAACGTACGCTTCACCATATGGTGGAGGGGAAAATCGCGTGTGACAATATTGCGGCGTGGTGCGTCAAAATCGAGCTCAATTTTCTTCTCGCGTCTCAACGCCTCAATGGTTTCACCCTCAATCAGGGTCACTTCATAGTGCGGCTCATCGTCGTCATGGGCACAATGCGTTCCGATGCCAAGACAATAACGATCGCCTTCCATTCCTCGTCCCGAGATCATACACGCCTCGTTCACGGCAATCATAGGAGCTTGCGCCTCACGAGCCAGGTACAGCACCTCAATACTTCCTCGCCGCCGAGGGATGCCCCACAACACTTCACTCTGGTCCATACGCTCATCCTCTCTTCCGTCCAACAACGATGCTCAATTCCCCTATGGACAACAAATGCTCTCTTTACTTCCATCATATATGACATGGCAAGTTTTGCACGAGTAGTTTTTTCTATGCCCATACACAGGAAGAGCCAACCAATTCCCGGAGAGGTGCGGCTTGTCTGCAATGTCACGGAAATAAGACGAATCTCCCATCATTTCCGCCGTGGCAGCTTTTCTCAGTAGTGCTCAGTCAAACCTCATTGCGTCTTTTCTACAGCCATGAAAACGCACTCGAGAAGCGCGTGTTCCTGGTGGGAGAAAAGACACCATGACGCTTGACAGACCAGTGGGACGCCGTCAAAGGTCATGGCACACGTTTTCTCTGGCACGCGAACCCGTGGAAAGGGCGGAGCGCCTCGTCTGCGGGGCCAGCGGGATCGCGCGAGTTCCCGGACGCCATTCCGCTGCGGCTTCATGGCGTCCCTACTGGCCTGGGGAGCGGGTGCGATGATGTTTGACCGGGTACAGATTATCTATGTGACATTGCTGACAAGCCGCACCTCTACAAGGATGGGGGCGATCACAGTGTTTTTAGTTTAGCCGGTATAGCCAAGCACATCACTACCACCATCAATAGGGAACGCGGAATGGGCCGTATTCCAATACATTGGCCTTTCGGCGACAAAAACCGCGCCGTTGCTCGATTGCACGGTCATAGAAGCCTCAAAGCTGGGTGTATTATTCGGGATCGCGATATGCCCCAATACGGCCGCAGAAACGCATCCTTGATCGGCAGACTGACAGTGTTCACCAGTTTATTGCCATTGTCCATATCAAACACATACATGGTACCAATGGAAAAGACATAAAAGTAATGCTGCGTCGTGGCAGCATGTGCGGGCGGTGCTTTACGCAGGAAAAGAAAACTTCCTGTGACAGCCCCCACGATGATACCGAGGATGATTATGGCAGTGATAAATGCGTGCGTATTTTTTTGCAGCTTCATGAAATTAGCTCCCCTTTTTCCTAAACTACGTACACGTCCAAACGCAGTGTGTTAACATGCGATGATATGCGTTACCTCCTGATGATTAAAACAAAATGAAATGTTATCTAAAATGCGTTTATATACGTTTATTGAAACGTCACTTCCTGTTTCTCGTTAACCATGCATGACTTTTATACTATATGTCTTCGTTCATATTCATCAATTTTCCCTATAATAAAGTAGAGTTATGAAAGTACTATATTTCCCGTAAATTATAGATTTTCTCAAATAAAATGATATATTGCTCGAAGATCGGGCTTTTTTATTTTGTGAGACGTAACATTCGTCGATCTGGTCTATTTCATCTCAGGAGGTTGATACATTGATTCAGCGAAATCCAGGACCTTTCGATCCTGATTCATTCAAGCGGCGCAAACGACGTATTTCCTTACCCGTTCTCTTTATCGGTGCCGTACTCATTGGCATTATAGCGAGTGTCGGCGTTTTGTATGCGTGGCAGCATCCTTTTTCTCATCAGGAGGCGAAACAAGCCACTGCACAAAAAAATGCAACGCCTTCCCCGCAGAGCCATATTTATCCCCTCCGGTAACCGCCGACAGCCTTTCGCCTTATCTCTTTGGCACGAATCTGCTCTTGCGCGACGGCAACGATCAGGTACTCACATCTGACGAGATACAAGCGAACATGCAGTTCATCCACGTTCGTATTGTCCGTCTGATCCTGCAACCCGGCCTTTCCGCCAGCACGCTCCTGCAAGCGGCACAGGTGATCAAGGGCATTAACGCGCTTCCGCTGGTGGATCTTGAGGGCATGCAACACCCGGATACGGCCCTGGCTGATGATCTGCAAGCGGCACAGGTCATGAATCAGGTTTTTGCGAAGAAGCTGGTATACTATGAGTTTGGCAATGAGGATGATAACAATGGGGACGACCTTCCAGACGCTCTATCTCCAGATGATCGCTCGCCAGGATTTTAACGGCTAAATCCCGGCGAGCATCTCCGTCTAATCGTTTGTATAGGCGGGCTCCGTAAATGCCGCCTGGAGCAGCAGGGCCGGATGTCGTGGCTGCACGAGATAGCCGCGACCCGGCGGGAGCGCTCCAGCTCCCTGACCGTACAGAATCTTTCCCTCCGACGGATCACCGCTCATAATCAAAGCTGAGGTACCCATCTCGGTCAGATTCTGGAAGATGGGCTCAAACATAGCGCGTCCCACACCACTCACACGACGAGTCAACACCAGATGGAAGCCGATTTCACGTCCCATCATCAAGTAATCGGCTAACGGTGCGAGTGCGCTATTGCCCATGGATGAGATTGTCTCATAATCGTCGACGAAGAGGAAATAGGCACGCCCATCCCAACGCTGTGGCTTACGCAGTTCTGTCAGCGGAACCTCAGAGACTTTGCGCATCCGTCGCTCCAGGTCCGCCCGAATATTTCCCACGCACGAATCCAGCGTCACCTGATTGTATGCGTAGGTGAGCAGATGCTTGCTCGCGGCAAAATCCAGCAGGCGCTTGCGATAATCGACGATAGCAAACACAGCTTCCTGCGGCTGATAGGAGTGTTCGATGCCTCGTATCCAGGTGCGCAACAGCGAGGTTTTGCCGCATTCTGTATCTCCCAGAACCAGGAAATGAGGGCTCTGTTCTATCAGATCGACCGAGTAGGTGCTCAGGCGAAATTCCTCCAGGCCTAATGGGACACCGCCTGGCTTCTCAGGCGGAGGCAGTTCGTTTCTGTTCACCAGCGAAGGCAGCATGAGAACGGGAGGAGCACCCTCCCCTTGCCAGACCCCGCTCATGCGCTGCACAAAGGAGCTGAGCTCTTTCTGGATCGAGGCACCATCGTATGTGGCCCCCGGCTGAATGGAAGGGAGCGCGATCTGGAAATGGTGCTTATCGCTATTCGCGCCACGTCCCGGTACGCCCACCGGGATAGACGTTGCAGTGGCCTTGCCCAGTTCCGACTCGAACGGGTCATTCAAACGCAATTCCAGGCGTGCGCCGATATTATCGCGCAATTTCACGCGAATCTCGCCCCAGCGATTCGTGGTAATAACCAGATGGACGCCATAGGTCAAACCACTGGTAGCAAGCTCCATCAGTTGCGGCTCCAGCATATCGAATTCCTGGAAAAACTGCGCAAAATTATCAATCACGAGAAACACATCCCCGAACAGGACATCGCGCAGGGCCCCATTCCGCCGCATCTCGCGGAAGGTGGCCATACTATCAATGCCATGCTCGCGGAAGAGAAATTCGCGTTCGTTAATGACCTTACGCATCTGGTTCACGACGCGGCGCACTTTATCGCGTTCCAGCTTGCCACAGACCGCGCCGACGTGCGGCGCTTGCTCAAAGACGCGCAAGAGCCCGCCGCCCATATCGATACAATAGAATTGCACATCGTCTGGTGTATGCGTCAGCATCATTGTAGTCATCAAAGTGCGCAGGAACGTACTCTTGCCCGACTGCGGTGCCCCGACCAGCGCCAGATGTCCCCAGATCCCGGAGAAATCAAGCCAGAGCGGCTCCTGCGCCTGTTGCAGCGGCAGGTCAATCAGACCAGCCGGGACACGCAGTTCGCCGAATGGTGGCGCGGCTTGCCAGTGCATACCATCCAGTTCTTGCCCCTGACTTTTCTTGAGGACAGTGCGCAGCGGGAGCGATTTCTCCAGCGGAGGCAACCAGACCTGATGAATTGCGTGTCGCTGCACATCGCGGCTCACCTGAGCCACGCGTTCGATCACGACATCCATCTCAGTACTCAGATCCTGCTCTTTCTGCTGCTCCGCATCCCTTTGCTGCGCTGGATAGGCCACCAGTCTGGCAGAGGTCGCTTCGGACCGATACGGGACCAGTTTACCGGCAGTGGTAAATATGCGAATCTTGCTCTTCAGAGTATTCTGCTCCTGTAAAGGCACATACGGTACGGAAACCAGAGCGGTCTTGAACAGATCATACGTATCTGTATCAACCTTAAAATAGCCAACGCCCGGGACGGAAGGCAGATAGTAGGCGTCAGTTTTGCCCAGCACAGTGTTGCTTTCGGCCTCGCTAAACGTGCGCAGGCAAATACGATAGCGCAGATAACTTTCCAGGCCGCGGATGCGCCCTTCTTCAAGACGCTGAGTGGCAAACAGGAGATGGACGCCGAGACTGCGCCCGACGCGTCCAATGGTAATGAAAAGATCCAGAAAATCTGGACGGCTGGCGATCAATTCCGCAAATTCGTCCACGACAATGACGAGATGGGGCATTGGCTCCATCGCAGGATTCTTCTGCCGCATCGTCTGATACTGTTTGACATTATCGAGATTACCGGCTTCGTGGAGCATACGCTGACGGCGCTGCTGCTCACCAAGGATTGACGAATAGACGCGATCGATCAGGGTGACATCGCTCTGCAAGTTGGTCACAATGCCCGCGACATGCGGCAACTTGCCAAAATCGGCAAATGAGGCCCCGCCTTTGAAGTCGACCAGCACAAAATTCAGCATCTCGGGATCATGCGTCATAATCAGCGCCGTGACCAGCGTACGCAGCAGCTCACTTTTCCCGGAGCCAGTCGCGCCAACGATCAGGCCATGTGGTCCCATACCACCATCGGCCGCCTCTTTCAGGTCCAGAGTGAGCAGACGGCCATTTGCGCATTGCCCAATCGGTACACGCAAAAAATTCTGGCGTGAACTGGCAGACCAGTTCTGGGACAGGCTCAGATCAAAGGCATTGGCCGCAGGGATATTGAGCAGATCGAGCAGACGAATGCCCTGGGCGAGATCTTGCGATGCCCCAACTTCGGCCAGTGTTAAGGGAGCGATACTGCGCGCAATCCGTTCACAAAGCAGCGGATCTACGGCATCGGGCATCAGGCCCTCGAGATGCCGACCGCCATACTTGATCTCCTCAAAATTGAGCGCGCCCGCCCGCGAAATCGAAAGGCGTACCTGCGTCTGAGCCGGTTCCAGGCCACGATCATCGACCAGGCAGATAATAGTCATGCCAAAGGCAGGGCCTTCATTAAAGAGCGTCTCCAACTCGGACATCTGCCCGAGCGCATTGCCAGGAGCGAAGCCGTCCAGGACAACCACCAGATGAGGCAGCAGAGCGATATTCGTCGCTTGCTCTTTGCGAGAGTCGCGTTCTTTCAGCCTGCGTCGCCGCTCCAGTTCCGGCTGAATCTGTTGTTGCAAATGGAGACGGAGATCATCTACATTTGTGGCGAACATACAAATATGGTCAGGATCAAAGCGATTTTCCGCCTTCACGCGCCGCAGACAGCGTCCATGAGGCAACCATTTGAACCATTCCCAGTTTTGCAATTGCTCCCTTGGCGTAAAAAGCAGACAACGCAGATCCTCCGGCGAATGAAATGCGACGAGCTGGCCGAGCAGAGCACGCGCCAGGGCACGCGTCTGGGCGCTCCCGCCATTGATCGCTATCACGCCATAATCGCGCAGAGGAATCGTTGCGGAAAGATTGGCAAGGTGGCGATATTCCGCCATGAGCGACTCTGCCTGCACGCGTAGTTCAGGGACAAACTGCGCCATCATATCGTGATTGCTCATCCGCAATGAGGTGTACAATGGAGCCGGTCCCCGACCAATACGTGTGCTCATGAAGTCATGATCGTTTGCACGGCGCTCCCACAAATATTCGCGCCTTTCGACACGATCTGCCAGCACCTCATAGGAGGGATAGAGGCGCGCATCTATCTGGCGCTGCCCATTGGCCACAACCTGCAAATGCTTGCGCATCTGCGCAAGATATTCTAAATAGGTTGCACGCTGCCGCTTTTGCTGGCGCTGGTTCATCTTGCGCTGCACAATGCCCATGATAAATCCTGAGCTCACAGAACAGACAGCCATGGCCCCACCGGCAATAATCATCAGGACATTGGTACGATACGCAAAGATGAACAGGAGCGAGCCCAGACCACCCACCGCAGGCAACAAATATTGCAACCAGTTCAGTGCGCCTCCCTCATTCACGTGCAGCGTCGGTGGCGCATTGATCTCGATTTCACCTGCGGGCAACAGAGGAGGATACTCGCGTGCAGATCGAAAAAACGTTTTTCCTTGCATAGTATCTTTCTATAGACAGTAGCGCTCCATCAAAATAACGATTCTTTCCCCCACGTGACTCCGATCCACCCCGTATATTCACTGGGGCGAAGCGTCCCCGTTGTCTGGCTACTGGCCGGAGTGGCAGAAGTCAGCAAAGGCACTGGCGGCTGAGTGCCTGCTTGCAAAAATACAATATCGCCATCAAGGATGCCATTAGCGCAGAGTGTGGATGCAGCCGGCAAGGGTCTGCCCTTGCACTCAGGACGTGAGGACCAGAGAGTTGTCACCTGCTTTGCCTGGGTACGGATTCCAGAGTAAATACCACAGATATCTATAAGCAATGGCAATAAGTTCTGAACGGGCTCATCGCCTGGAAGTTCGAGGTCTACGGTGAGTTGTGCACTCCTCACGGTAATAAGAAGCATTTGTTGTATCTTTGGCATAATAAGTTATAAATACTCCAGAATATAAAATATTTGTCTCTGTCCGCCTTGCGGGCAGGGATACACCGTTGCCCCGCAGGCAGGAATACACCGTTGCCCCGCAGGCAGGGATACACCGTTGCCCCGCAGGCAGGGATACACCGTTGCCCCGCAGGCAGGGATACACCGAAGGGGCCGGTGGGGCCCGCGGGCAGGGATAAACCGCTGCCCCTACCTCTGCGTTTCTTCGAGGGTGGGGAGCACATGCACCCGGTTGTCTCGCCCGCGTGCCCCCCGGCGATCCGCGTGCCCCTCAGGTTGATGCATATTCGTCGCAGACAGGCCGCGACGAATACGGAAATGGTGGGAGGATTCCCCTTATTTCCGTGACATTGGAGCCTGGCTCCACCCCACCGGTCGCTTGCCGGGCTCGCTTAGCCTTCAAACCCGGATAAGGCGGCTGCACCCTGAGTATCTACATCACTCAAGCCACCGGCAGTCTGATTCACAATACTCGCCATCGTGCGCAGGTCACTGATCATCGAGTTAATATTCTTATTCCAATTATTGGCAGCACCCTGGAAAGCGGTAGAACTTTTTCCGTACCATTCACCCTCCAGAGATTGCACCTGTGCATTCATCGCCTGGAGCTGCGAGACAAAGCCCTCGATCACGCTACCCGAGATTGTTTTGCTGGAGCCCTGCATCCCCTCGATATTGCCGCCAACGATACCATTGTTTCCAGCCATGATACTTATCCTTCCCTGGACGCACTACAAGAGTAGTGCAATATACTATAATAAAATAGCAACTGACCTGTTCAGCAATCACCAGTATTTATATGATCGCTTTCACCTATCGTACACAAGAAAAACAAAGCTCTCTTGTACTCATTAAGATATAACCTGTTTTTCGCAAGAAAGCAATACATTTAATAAAATTTAGGCAATAAAGTCATAGCCCAGGTAGCCAGATCCGGGCATCCGGTCAGTGACGGAGACATCCAGGCCTGGTCAAAGAGCCGCAATAGGTCGGGATGGAGAGCATAGAGTACATTGCGCACAGTCTGCCAGAGGGCCGTTCCCGGTCCCTGTAACTCCTCGGGACGGAACAGCGTATCGGCGTAATCAGCGACACGAGCGCGCACCGTGGGCTCCCACCACGTCAGCATTTCGGTCAGCAAGATCGCCCCGGCAAAACGATCTCCTGCCAGGCACCAGTATCCCTGTGGACCGGGATTGCGATGCTGATAGCCTGGAGATCCGTAGCTGAGTCTGGGCGGAGCAGGCATTCCCGGCACATACATCCCTTCGCAGTCCAGCAATTGGACCCGCGGCTCCCCCGGCAGCAGCAAAATATTTCCGCCCGCGATATCCGCATGCGCCACACCATGCGCTTCCAGGCTCGCCAGAAGCTGCGCGGTTGCCTGTGCCAGTTTGCGCGCCTCCTCGCGTGTATAGCGCGCACTGGCCGCCTGATCGCAGAGCAATCCAGCCCAGCTTGGGGCCTCGATCCAGGGCATCAAGATGGCATATTCCAGTTCAGGGAACGTGCTGAGTAACACCGGATACTGCTCGCGTGTAATACAGAAACGATAGGCAAAGATTAGCCCGGGAAGCGCGGCCATACGCGTAAGATACTGCGTAATTGCGGCGATATGTCGGCTACGATAGGAAGGCTTAAAGACCTTGAGCGCGTGCAAATGGGCACTCTGGATATCGCGGATTTGATAAATTAGACCCTCTGCACCCTCTACGACAAAGACGGTCTCACGATCTCCTGGAAATAAAGGATAAGCTACGAACTCAAAGACGGTCGGGCCGAGCGCAAGCTGCATACCAGGCACAGGATGAAAGCCGGACAAAGCGCTATTCCTCACTTCAGTTGCGTGACAGTCGAGATCGCGAAGGCCAGATGCACCAGCTCCATATGCAATCCCGGGAAGAAAAATACGGATTCCGGCTGCAAGTTATAGCCATAGTTGTTGATGTTCTGCCGATAGTGCTCCGGGATAGGTGAGGAAAGACGGAAAAGCAGACGCGCATAGTTATTCGTCAGTTGATGGAGCTTGACTACACCACCCCACTGACGCCAGTCCTGCACGGGCGTACGCAGCATGTTGTCCGCCACATAGACGTTCTCGACCAGCACGGGACCATCCCGGACGGTCATGGCCTGGATGCGCTTCACGATGGATGAGGGATCATCGGCAGTAATTAAGGCATCGGTCAGGTGGCAGACCAGGGGGGCCGGGCATGATCTAAATTCTTCGATGTGCGCTTGCAAAAGCTTTTCGACGGCCAGAAACCCCGCCGAGGTATCCGTTTCGCCACCCGCGCTGATCAGCGGCAAGCCCCCCTTGACAACATCGGGCAGGTCGCGAATGCCACTCAGGACATCAATCGCGACGGTACTATAAGCGATGATTGCGATTTTATAACGCCGTTGCACAATACCATCGCGCATTGAACGACGTACCATATCCCTGATAACATTTCGCAATGCATTATTGATGATATCCATCTTTGTGGTGCCATTATAGAGATCATTCATAGAATGGCTGGCATCAATCAAATAAATAATCAGCCCGGGATTCAGAGATGTTGCAGGTTGCGTATAGAGCGTTGTATTTTCCATTCTCTTCCTTCGACTGGTTGTTGGATCTAGTGCGTTCATACGCATGAAGCGAACCGCCTCGCCTCTCAAGAGCAAGAGGGGTCGAGCGAGTTCGCAGACACAGTTCCGTTTCACTTCACCGTGCCACTACTGGGTCTACGTGCGTATGGGGGCCTTGCTCTTCTTCTGCCTGAATTTTCTATCTCTGCAAGTAGAATACTACTTGCGGTCTGTTAAATCCCGGTAAAGAACAATAAGGTATTTATGTTTACATTATGTTAAATTCTGGTAAAAAAAACAATGCGGTGTATATAGTCGGAACGTATTTCCTCCATTTATGGTTATACCACACACCGTCAAGCAGTATAAGTAGTTTTTTCATCCATTGCTCCGCATGTGGTACACCCATTATGCTAATTGCAATGCATTATCTATCTTTTTAATCACCTCTCTGCGCCTTGCTTCCATTCTGCCTCCAGAAGGCATATGACGACATTTTATCATCCCGGCAATCAGTTGTTGGGCCGCGAGGCTTTGCTTCAGGCTTTACCTGTAGCGCTGCGCTCAGGGCGACCGGTGGCGCTCAGTGCGCCAGGCGGCATGGGCAAAACTGCGCTTGTGCGAGCGTATGCCCGGTATTTCTCTGCGCGATACGAACAGATTCTCTGGCTCAATGCGAGCACACACGAGACATTGCTGGCTGATTGCATCGACGCTCTTCAGCGCCTCACGCTACCAATCCAGGCAAAGCAAGATCTACGTCGGTTGCTACAACCACT
>DATJHM010000235.1:0-9817 GCA_035493895.1 Ktedonobacteraceae bacterium | reverse complement strand
AGGCTCAGCCCTTACCGCAGACTTTGCCCGCCACTATCATAAGCCCTGCTTACACATCCACAGAGCATCACCGCATCCAGTGGCTATGCTCCTGACATTTCTCAGTCAGCATACCATTCACGTGCTCAATATCGCAGGACCGCGAGCATCAACTGAACCTGAAGTCGCTGCATTTGTCAGAGAGGTTCTCAATGAGGCATTCTCAAAACGCTAGCCACAGCCTCAAGCAAACCCGGCAGTTCGTCTACCAGCAATCATAATGCAGGAACCTCATCGCTTCCGACAAAGTTCCCGCATCGCATGTTCATCGTTCATCAATGTTGTGCGCGCTGAAAGAGGGGCGCTAATACCCGATATGTCTCACGATAGCGAGCATAGCCCTCATCGTACACCGCTCGCGTGGCTGGATTCGGCTCTACGACGGCACCTGTTCGCACCATATCCCGACCCGCAGTCACGAGATCAGGAAAAGCGCCAGCTCCCACGGCGGCACACATAGCACTCCCAAGCGCGACCGCATCGGCCACCTCGGTCAGTGTGATCGGCAATTGCGCGACATCCGCGAGGATCTGGAGCCAGAGCTGGCTACGTGTCCCACCGCCGCAGGCCGTAATCTGGTCCACTGGCACGTTCAGGCCGCGTAGCATATCCAGGATGTGCCGGTTCCCATACGCGGTCGCCTCATAGACAGCGCGTAAGAGGTGCCCCGTCCCGTGCGCAGAGGTGAGACCCCAGATCGTGCCACGAGCGCTCGGGTCCTTCACGGGCGTCCGACTCCCCTGCCAGTAGTCCAGAATGGTGAGCCCTTCCGCGCCCGGCGCAACCGCCGCTGCCGCCGCATCAGCGACGACGTAGCGCTCAGACCCCTTCGGCAGGTTCCCCCCGAGCAGATCGAGCAGCCAGCGGACAGTACCGCCAGTGCTGGCCTGTCCGGCTTCCAGCGTCCATTCCTGTTGTATGACCGCATCCTCAAATGGTCCCCAGAGTCCGGGATCGAAAGCCCCCTCGCGCGATTGCGCCAGCTGACAGGTCGAGGTGCCTGTGATCAGGGCTAACGTACCGGGCGAGGTGACATTGATCCCCACCATGCCCGCGTGCGCATCAATGCCACTCATGGAAACCGCAATGCCCGGACGCAAACCAAGCTCGCTGGCAGCCTGAGCGCTCAATTCGCCCGCCTTCGCGCCCATCGGCACAACGGTTTCAGGCAGCATCCCCAGCGCGTCGTTCAGGCCAACAACCCCGAGCAGGCGCACAGGCCAGCCCTCAGGCGTATCGGCACTGGCGGAGGTGCGATAATGCCATTTTGCCGCGGCACTATTAAGCGGAGTCGCCCAGGTACCCGTCAGGCGATAGGTCAGCCAGCTCATCTGCTCCACAAGCGCAGCCGCCTGCTCCCAGAGCTCGGGCTTCTGCTCTTTGAGCCAGAGCATTTTCGGCAGCGGCCACTCAGCAGGCACATCGCCACCACAATAGCGTAGCACCGGATCTTGCGTTGCCGTCAGGCGTCTGGCCTGCTCAGCCCCACGCAGATCCATCCAGATCAGGCTTTCCGTGAGGGGCGTACCATCCTGATCGACCAACAAAATATTACAGGGCGCATCAATCGCCAGACCAATTACCCGCTCGCTGCTGGCCCCGCTGATCGAGAGACATTCCCGCACCGCACCAACGAGCGCATCCCACCAATCAGCGGGATGCTGTTCCGCCCAACCAGGATTGGGATAGTGCGTCTCATAGGAGCGTTCCGCAAAACCGAGAGGGTGACCGTGCAGATCAAAGATCCCCGCCCGCAGACTTCCGGTACCGGCGTCAATGCCCATTACCAGGTCATGCTTCGCCATAGTTCTCTCCTTCACAAGGGACAGGAAATCCCGCAGATCTCCTGTCCCTCATGCGCGTGCTATTTCTTGGCTCCGTACACATACGAGTCGATACCGAGCAGATCGGCCACGGTGCGCAGCTCTTCGACCCAGTCGCCATACACCGCATGAATATGATTGCTGGCGTAGGACGAAATGAACTCATCGGGAGTGCAGGTAAAGCGCGTAAACGCATGGGGCCATTCCAGCGTCGTCTGGCGCATCAGCTCCATGTTCTTATCGGCATCGTACTGCACAAACTCGCCCTGGAGAATCGCCAGCCAGTACTTGCCATCGCGGCGTGTCAGGCGGGCAAAGGTGGCTTCTCCAGGAGCGGCCAGATGCTGTACGCTGGCACCACCAGCGGGGAAGTAGAAGCCTTCGGGATAGAAGTGGACGTTGGGCAGGTTGACCTTTGGATCAAACGAATGGCCCGCGAAATACGTGGCATGTTCGCCTGAATTACAGAGATCCCAGACTCCCAGATCGGCATGATAATGACGAACATCCGCAAAGAGCACAGGCGTTGCCGCCAGATGCTTCATGATCTGCATGGTCATCGCGGCATCCATATCGCCCTCTGTCGCACAGATATGGGGCTCATGGGGACCATCCCAGTCGTAGGGATCGTTGAGGAACGCCTCAGTCACGTCCATCGTACAAAAGTTATTGGTCAGTTCGGGCTGGGCTTTAATGCCGGTGAAGTCCAGGCGATACTCTTCAATCATACGCTTGACGGCATACGTCGCGCGGATCTGCGTCTTGAGCTTTTCGGGCGTCAACTGCTTGCCATCGTAGTGGATGTGACCAATATTCTCTTCCAGCCAGGTAAGAGCTGGCGCAACCTTTGCCTCGGGAACCTCGGCGGCAAGACGGATAATTTCACCCTGATCAATATGCTCAACATCAACACCAAAGATGGAAAGCCACTGCGCAGGATCAGCAGTAGCAGTGTACATCCCCATAGGACGACCACCGAACAGGCCAAAGGTCTGTCCGCGCAAGCGAGAGACGGCACTTGCCGCTCGCACAAAAGATCGCACACGGCCATAGGTCGCCTCATCCTCGATCTCGCCATAGGCACGCGCATATTTCGTGCCCGCCTGATTGAGTCCACCGGCACTTGCCAGCATACCAACCAGACCGGGGAACTGGGGATTGACATTGCTAAAGAGCAACAGGGGACCAGGAGCAAAGCGCGAGGCCAGAGCAGCCAGATTAGGAAATACCCAGACAGCAAAATTGAAAATAGTACAATCGCATCCGAGCGAGGCCAGACGCTTGGACTCACGAACGGCACTTTCGTTTGTGCATATAATCTCTTCGGCGAGCACAACTTCATAGCCGTCTGCTTCTAGTCTCCGCTGAAGACGCTGCTGGAACTCGCGGTTGAGCCCGTCGACCTCTTGCGCGACAAACGGACGACCATCAGAAAACGTTAAGATGCCAACCTTTGCCATCTTTTTTTAGTCCTTTCCATATGCAAAATACGATAAATAGAGAAGTAGAGAAATTCAAAGAACAGGATGACCGTCAAAAGACTCCTGCTCATCCTGACATCTCGCTTTCAGAGGACGTACGGCACTGGAGCAACGAATATGCAACGTTGGAGCCAGCACAATCTCCTGATGCGTGAATTTTTCCGAGTTTTGTAAACGTTGAAACAGCCGCATTGCAGCCGTGCTCCCAAGTTCATAGACAGGCTGCGTGACCGTTGTCAACGAAATAGAACCCAGGGCAGCCCAGGGCATTTCGTCAAAACAGACCATTCCAATATCATCAGGAATTTGTAAGTTTCGCGCATGGAGCGTTTCAAGGGCTCCTAAAGCCATCAGATTATTGACAACGAACAACGCATCAATATCAGCACACGTATCGAGTAGTTCATCCGCAAGCACTTTGCCACTGGCGGACTTGAACGAACCACAACGAACCAGGGCTGGATCGGGCTCGATGCCCGCCTCCTGCAACGCCTGATAGTAACCTTCCAGACGCTCTTTGCCTGTAGTAGAATTTTGTGGGCCAGCAATAATCGCAATGCGACGATAGCCATTGCCAATGAGGTGTGTTATCGCTTGATATGCTCCGCGCTTATTATCGACAACGACTGCATCAACATTAACAACTTTGCGATCAACCGCAACAATGGGAATTCCATGCATATCGAAGATACGTGCTGAGCGCGATTTTTCATGGGTTGGGACAATAATCGCCCCGGCGATCTGCTCCGCACAGAGTACTTCGACATACTGTCGCTCTTTTTGCTCATTTTCATCGGAATTACAGAGAATAACGCTGTATCCATTGCGCTGAGCAACATCCTCGATGCCGCGAATAAGCCCGGCAAAAAAAGGATTTTGAATATCACTGATCAACAGACCAATGATCTTTGATTGTTGTGTGCGCAATGAGCGAGCCGCTCGATTCGGAGTGTAATGGAGTTCTTGAACCGCCGCCTGCACATGCGCAACAATACTGGCATTCACATGTCCCCGGCCATTCACGACCCGAGACACGGTAGATATTGAAACTCCAGCATGCCTTGCTACGTCTTCAATAGTCGCCATCGTATTCACCTCCTTCACAATATCTTAATATATTCACAATATTTTAATGCATTAGTAGTCCTTACCAGCCATTTTTACTCGCTTCGTGGTTATGTTACCGATAACATACCCTGGCTGGATTTACTTTTAGTACTACCTCTCTCTCCCCAACTCGCCTTTTACTGGATTTCGCTCATCTTTCGTCGAGTTTCAAAGAGTAGCATCAAATCGTTTTTAATATTAATCTGCTCAATGATAAAAAGTCAAGCTTTTTTGAGAAAACGTTTTTCCTGTGCTCCAGAGCCATTTCTTGTACCTAGTACCTCTGGCGAAAGCTCTAGAGAAAAATCGTATTGCCGTAAAAGCAGCAAAATACTTACTAACAAAAGGGTTATAACGGCAATAGAAGCACATTTTTGGCAAATTCAAGAGAGGACAATTACAGGGTGACTTGACAAAATCCAGTAAAGAGATTATCGTTTTCACTGATAAGCCGAGAAAACGTTTTTTCTATAGCGATTGTGGAAACGAAGCCACAATCATCTCTATTTTTATCACGAAGGAGCGTAGGCAAGTTGAGTAAGTATCTCAAGGGATTTGCACTCTGTTGTGTCATGGCACTCACTATTCTTCTGTCAGCCTGTGGTGGTGCAAGCAGCAGTAGCAATCAGAAGACCATTGGCATCATCCTTATCGCCGGTACCGATCCTGCGAACCAGCAGATGCTCGCGGGAGTGAATCAAGAAGCTAAAGCTAACGGATATACAACCACAGTCGTTGACGCAAACGGAAGCGTCGACCAGGCAAACTCTGCAATGCAAAATCTGGCCGCTCGTCAGGTAAAGGCCATCATCGTTGCAGCCTTCCCCTCTACGTCTTTGACCGCAGGCTTAAACGCGGCGAAGCAGGCTAACATTCCTGTCTTATCCTGGGGTGGCGGCATGACCACAGGTATCGGGGCCGCCACTGATGAAGCACCTCTCGCGGTTCCAGTCACACAAAAATTGATCTCGGACATGAAGGGCTCTGGCTCTGTGCTTGCACTCGACTACAGCAGTGGATTTATTTGTCGCCAGCGAGCACAAACCTTTGATTCCCTCATGGCAAAATATCCGAATATCAAAGTGACGAAGCAAGAAGTTGCTATCCCCGGCTATATTCAGCAGGCCTCTCAGTTTGCAACAGCCTGGTTAGCGGCACATCCTGCCGGATCTGGCAACCTGGCAATCTGGGGTTGTTGGGACGGCCCTTCCGTGGGTGCAATTTCTAGCTTACAGCAGAGCCATCGCACGGACGTGAAAGTATATGGCCAGAACGGCGAATCTGATGCCGTGAATGCAGTACAAGCAAATACCATGACCGCCACCGATTGGGAAAACAGCGCCCAGGAAGGCATTCAGCTGGTTGATACCATTGGGAAAATCAACTCGGCTGGATCAGGCTGGAAACCCCAGATGATCGATGTTCCTGGTATTCTGATTGATAGCAGCACCATCGGTTCGTTCCTCCAGCAACATCCCGACGCCCTCAAATCATAGAGAGCAAAGCTTGCACAGTTTCCTCAAGCGTAAGGTCAGTTTATGACCTTACGCTTGAAAATTGTTCACATACCCAGGAGAGGTCTCAAGACGATGTTGGAACATACAAAGATCAGTCAAGAAAGCAACGATGCAAACGGTGCATCGTCTTCATCCACACCATTTCTGGAGGTGCGCGACGTACGGAAAGATTTCGGTGGCATTCAGGCCCTCAAGAATGCTAGCCTCGTGGTAATGCCCGGCGAGGTTCACGGGCTCGTAGGAGCGAATGGAGCAGGGAAGTCAACCTTAATACGCTGCCTGGCTGGCCTTGTTGCTCCCGACACTGGTTCTCTCTTCATTGATGGTGCCCCGGTTGAAATCCACTCACCTCAGGATGCAATTCACCTCGGACTCAGCTTCATCCACCAGGAATTGAACATCATTCCTCGCTTCAGCGTCTTACAAAATATCCTTTTAGGCCAGGCAAAACCAAATCGGTTGGGCCTGATCAACTGGAAAGAGGCCCGCAAGCAGGTACAGGATGTTGTCAAACGTCTTGACATCACCTTTTCACTGGATGCTCCCATGCACACGTTGAGTGTTGCCGATCAATGGCTCGTCTCGATTGGCCGCTCTCTTGTTCATAAAGCGCGTTTTATTGCTATGGATGAACCCACGGCCTCGCTTTCCGCCAAAGAAAGTGAACGCCTGTTCCGCATTATTCGCGAACTCGCGGCCGATGGCATCTCTATTCTCTATGTTTCCCACCATCTGGATGAGATCCTGGATCTGTGTGACCATGTTACGGTCATGCGAGACGGCCAGTATAGCGGCATTATGGAGAAGGCTACGATGAACAGGCACGACCTCATTACGGCCATCGCTGGCCACGAAGTCGAAGTCCTTACATCTGTAGATGCCGATACATCTCCGGATCAGGAGCCGCTACTCGAGGTGAAGGCCCTACAACGCGAGCCAGTTGTACATGACGTTTCTTTCTCGCTACAACCCGGCGAAGTACTCGGCCTGGTTGGCCTGGTTGGGGCCGGGCGCACAGAAGTCGCCCGCATGATTTTCGGGGCTGACCATCCCGATGCCGGTACCTTTGTGCTCGATGGCAAACCATATAAGCCAAAGAGTACCTACGATGCGATCAAACATGGGGTCGGTCTGGTTCCAGAAGAACGACGCTCACAGGGCGTGATTCTCTCACGCAGCGTTTCGTTCAACATCAATCTGACGGCCTTGCAAAATATACGTGTAGCATCATGGTTGCCTCTGACCAATCTACGCCGGGGGGCCACAAAAGCGACAAAGCTTGTCGAGAGCCTCCATATCAAAACCAGAGGCGTCAATATGCCGGTTTCGCAACTGAGTGGCGGCAATCAGCAAAAAGTGGTCATTGGCAAATGGCTCGATAATGCTATTCGCCTGCTCATTCTTGACGAACCGACACGAGGCGTTGACATTGGTGCACGCACCGAGATCCATCATCTTATCCGAAAACTTGCTACCGATGGCGCTGGCGTGCTTGTAATCTCCTCCGACTTCGACGAGATTCCTGGATTATGCGACCGTGTCCTTGTGATGGCCGAAGGCTACATCACGGGAGAACTCGTGGGAAGTAAGATTACGCGCGAGGCTATTCTACATCTAAGCTATGCACATAAAAATGGAACGGAGGAGTAATCATGGCCACTACTTCTACATCAACTCAGACACGCCCTTCAAGAAACTATCTACGCATAATACTTACCGCTTTAAGCCGCTATGGCACGATTGGCGGTTTAATTATTCTGATTCTGGCGTTTTCGATCGCCTTACCCTATCAATTTCCTACGCCCCTTAATCTGACCAACATTCTGAATCAGGTTGCGCTCACCGCGATTGTCGCGGGTGGCGTCACGCTGCCGCTTGTCGTTGGTGAATTTGACATGAGTATTGGATACCAGGCAAGCTTTGCTGGTGTCCTCGTGACGGGTCTGATGGTAAACCAGAAACTGGCTGCGCCTGTCGCGATTATCATTGTGCTCATCGTCGGCGCACTGGTCGGCCTGATCAACGGCTTGATCGTGACCAAAACGGGCGTGAATGCGTTCGTTGCGACGTTGGGTACCGGGACGGTGCTCGTTGGCCTGAACTACGGCTATTCTGCTGGCACGCCCATTACTGCGGGCCTCCCTTCCATGTTCCTCAATCTGGGCAATGGCACCGTTGCGGGTATCCCCAATGATATCGTGATTATGGCCGTGATCTTGATCCTTCTGTGGATCTTGTTGAACCGCACCGATCTGGGACAGAGTATACAGGCGGTCGGTGGTAATATTGAGGCATCTCGACTCTCCGGTATCCGTGTTGACCGGGTAAAAATTCTTGCCTTTATGATATCGGGAATCTGTGCCAGCCTTACCGGTATCCTGCTTGCTGCACGCATTGGGAGCGGTGAACCGACAGCGGGTGATGGCTACCTGCTGGATTCTTTCGCCGCCGTCTTCCTGGGATCGGCTGCACTGCGCGACGGTGAATTTCATATTATCGGCACGTTGATCGGCGTCCTGACCGTTGGCGTCGCCTTTAACGGTCTGGCTATTCTGGGTGCGCCTACGTTCTACCAATATGTGTTCCAGGGCGCGCTGCTCGTCATCGCCGTAGCCCTGAGCTCCGTCGCCCGCAAATACCTCAAGAGGTAAGAGCGAGATACCCTCTGCCCATCAACGCGCCCACCCATAGGGGAGGAGATTATCTTCGCTATCGCGGGGATGATCTCCGCTCGGAAAGGATTTAGAACATGCCTCATGATTATTCAATACACATTTTAGAATATGGACAAACCGTTGATCAGCCCGTAGGCGTCGCGCTCTATGGGGCATACAACGAGGGCATCAAGGCGATGCCTTATGGCTTCGTTGTGCTTGAGAGCGAACGCGATCTGATCCTGGTTGACATTGGTTTCGAAACACGTGGCTCTGGTGCCGCTATGCAAAAGAAATTCCATGTCGACCCCTACATCTCGCCCACAGCCGCGCTCGCCAGCATTGGACGCAGCCCGAACGATGTTACACACGTCATTCTTACGCATGCGCACTACGATCACATGGGCTCGCTCGACTCCTTCCCCAAAGCACACTACTACTTGCAACGCGAGGAACTGAGCAAATGGCACTGGGCATTGGGCAAGGGGGCACGCTTTTCGCATGTCACCGCCGCCTGCAATCCCGACGATGTCGCAATGGCCGATGATCTCGTCAGAGAGGGACGTATGACACTGCTCGACCGCGCCACCCCTGATATTCTACCGGGCATTTCTATCGATATCGCCGAGCACGCTCATTCCTATATGCTGCAATATCCCATTATTGATACGATCTCGTCCGGTCGCTATATTGCCGCCGGTGACGTGGCCTTCTGGCGCATGAATTTCACGGGCAGGGATAACAGCGGCGTGATGATCCCGATTGGCTTCGGCGTCGGCAGTCAGACGCAGATGCTCGTTGCCCTGGAACAAATCTATACGCAGGTCGATGGCGACGTTGAACGTGTCCTGATCGTGCACGAACCCGAAACCTATACCGGCCCCGCTGCATGGTCCAGTTCGACCGGCATGCACGTAGCCGAGATCGCGCTGCGCCCCGGCGATATCAGCAGACGACCGGGAAAATAATTTTTCCGCTCTACATCAATCTTTCTCCATAATAAGCAAGCAACAAGAAGAAGGTACGCCCCTGAATCAGGAAGCGAACCTTCTTCTTGTTGCTTGCTTATTCCATTATCCCTCGTAGAGGTGCGGCTTGTCTGCAATGTCACGTAAATAAGGGGAATCTCCCGTCAATTCCGTAGAGTCGCTGCTTGTCTGCGACCGGGGACGGCCACTCCCACCTCGTCGTCGACC
>DATJHM010000234.1:0-7075 GCA_035493895.1 Ktedonobacteraceae bacterium | reverse complement strand
ACTAACCAGCATCCAACAATCGATTTCCCTCGCGTCACCTTTCCCTGGTTCCGCGACGATGATACAGACAAGCAAGCCTATGAAATCTATCGTACGTCTATTCTCGACTTCATCGAACTATATGATTTTGTTTATAGAGAGGACCGCCATGGCAACCATGCAAACTGATCATATTGCGCTGGACTATGATCTGCTCTTCACCATGCCGTTCCATTTTGGCACCGGGCTCCGCGCGGGCCTGCTGGACCGCACCGTCGTCCGCGATCGCAATGGCGTTCTCTATGTGCCCGCATCTACGCTGAAAGGCGTGTGGCGCGAGAAATGCGAACAGCTTGAACGCCTCTATAAACCCGACAATGTGGATCGTGTCGATACGCCTCACAATCTCAATAAAGCGCTCTGGGGCCTGGGCGGTTATGTCTCCATGAGCACACGCATCTTCGGTTCGCCGCAATATCCCGGTCCTATCTTCTTTGAGGATGCCTATCTGACAAAAGATGAGAGGGATTTGCTTGATAAAGATCTGACAAAAAATTCCGCTTCTGACTTGCAGACGAGCAGTTATACGCAGGTTCACCTGGAACGGCCCGCGCGCACCTCTGTTCAGGGAGCACTCTATACCAGCGAGTTCGGCCTGCGCAACTTTCTTTTCCAGGGTAAAATCGAAGGCTCGCTGAATTGCATGCCTGCTCCTGGTTTTGCGTCACCCGGGCCAACCTGCTCTCTTCTGCTCCTGCTGGCAGGATTGCATATGATTGAGCGGCTGGGTGGCAATAAATCAACGGGCAAGGGGGCCTGCACCTTCGAGATCAAAAAACTCGCCCTCAATAACGAGGCTGTAGAAACCACGCAGTGGCAGGGCTGGCTGGAACATCTGGATGCGCTCTCAAAGTACGACTATACGTTGCAGGAGGAGGAAGCATGAGAGCTTTTTCTGTTCGCCTGAGTACGATATCGCCGCTGGCTATTCGCGCCGATCATGCGCTGATCGGTGCAAATATGACCAGTTATATCCCTGGCAGCTCTTTTGTGGGAGGTCTTGCGGCTGTCCATCGTTCTTTGTATAAGGGAAAAGAGCAAGAGTTCGCTCGCTTCTTCCTCAATACAGAAGTGCTCTACCCTGACCTCTATCCCGCCAATTTCGATGAGCTGGCCAATTCGCCCGAAGAGCCTGTCTATCCATTACCACGCACGGCCATCAGTTGCAAACGCCATCCAGGTTTTCTCACGACCAGAAAGAAAACAACCGAGCAACACGGCGCACAGGATACGCTGTGTAGTTGGGTACTCTTCAGCCTGAGCGATATGAAGAGGTTGGAGGCGTTGGATCAGCAGAAAAAATGCCCACACTGTAAGGAAAGTATGGATCGTTTCGCTGGCTATTACCGACGCGCCTTGCGACCATCGCCGGAACGTAAATCATCTCAAGAGCTAATGCACGAACGAGCAACTGATAATTACACACGGCTCCAGACACGCACAGGCATTAATCGCGAGACGGGGACAGTTGAGGAGGGCATCTTATATAACCGCATGGTCTTTGAAGAAGATGCCCAATTCTGGGGACAGATTATGCTTCCCGACGATGATGAACTTTATAACAACTTTTCTCTATTCGTTGAAAAAATTGGCGACAGCCAGATGGTCCGTCTTGGCACCGGACGTACACGTGGCCTGGGCAAGGTAGCCCTGACGATTGAACGACTGTACGATGAGAGCAATGAGCAGGAGCGCTTTGCGCAATTTCGGCAACGCCTGGCAGCGCTCAATCAGCTCATTCATAAGCAGGCAAAGAACATCCTGAAACATGAGCATGACTTTTTCTTTGCGGTCACGCTGCACGCTCCGCTCATCCTTCGCGACGAGCTTCTGCGCTATCGTGGTAGCCTCGACGAGAAGGCGCTCAAGGGCATTCTCGGACAAGGAATCCCTGGCCTGAAGCTGATCTATCAGTCGGCAGGCACCAAACGTGTAACGGGCTGGTACGAACTCTGGGGCACACCGCGCATCAATGAATATGCGATTGAGACTGGCTCGGTTTTTCTTTTTCGCTGTGCAAGCGAACCAGACGAAAAGCTGGAAAAAGCGCTCTTTCAGTTGGAGGAGCAGGGCATAGGACAACGACGAGCCGAGGGCTTTGGTCGCATCTGCATCTCAGACGCATTTCATAGTGAAGGACAACGATAATGGTTGAACAAGAGGCAAACACCAGGCTGCGCGAGATCAAAATCATTCGCGAGGTCAATATCCAGGCCGAAAACTTTTACGACGATGCGGTGAGTCTCGGCGATCATGCAGCGCAGGCCTTTCAAGAGCGACATCGCTCACAAATGACTAATCTGGAAACGCTGGCCGAAAGCGCTTTTAAAAAGACCGACATTTTCGATTACATTAAGCGTCAGACCGCGCGACAACCATTGTGGCGTCATTCGCGCAACCCCGCAGAAGGAGCATTCGGAGAACGCCTGCGCGCTTATCTGGAAACGAATTTGAAGGCCCCCCATGAAAATATCTGCACAAAATTGCAGCTTGACAAGCAAGCAGAAGAAGATGAGCAGGTTCGCCGCCATATCTATCTTCAACTCATGCGGCAATTTATCCGACAGATGGTCGTCGAGTATGAATATCAGGTCAGCCTGATACAACAAAAGCGGCGAGAGAACAACCGACAGGGACAGCACCGTTAGTCCAGAGAGGGGAAAGTAGGAGTGCTCTCACAACAACAGCAACAGCGCATCTGGCAGATCAGCGACACCGTACTTTACAATGAAGCCCCGGCGTTTCTGCACCAGTTCATTCGCGACAAAGGGGGACAGCCGCTGCCTTCTGCACAGATGAATGGTCTGCTCAGCGTAGCAAAAAGCTCACAGTACGTCGAGCTGGAGCAGTTCATCAAACATCAGCGCGATCGCAACTGGCTTGCCTCAAAAATCTTTATCAAGACCTTTTATACCGAACTGGAGCGTGTCTTCACAATGATGCGCAGCAAGCGCATTCGCGAAGAGTTCCGTCTGCTCAGTCCTGATCTCACCATTTCGCAGATGCAGCAGCAAGCCAATGAAGTTATGGCCTATCTTGCCTATGATTTTATTCAGCATCTGGAAGCAGAAAATCGTCTGCTCGATGCGCAAAACCAGGATCAGCGCTTCCAGAACAGGCAGCAACAAACGCAGAAAAGGTAAATATGTGATGACAGATAATATACCACGCTATGGGCTCTCTAATCGCTATCTCTTTACCGGTCAATTAATCATGCAGACCGCCTTCCACATCGGTGGTGGCAAAGCGACCCTGAGCAATAGCGATAGCCCCGTCGTGCTTACGCCCGAGGGTGCACCTTTTATTCCTGGTTCGAGCTTTAAAGGTGCCCTACGTAGCACCGTCGAAAAGCTCGTTGCAAGCCTGCCTGAGGAGCTGGGACTCTGGTCCTGTGGATTACAGGATCTGAGCGAGAGCGAAATCGAGGCAGCACAGGCAGAGAAGATCAAGCTCTGTCCCACAGTGCGCCAG
Organism: Ktedonobacteraceae bacterium; assembly: GCA_035493895.1. GTDB lineage: Bacteria > Chloroflexota > Ktedonobacteria > Ktedonobacterales > Ktedonobacteraceae > DATJHM01. Next base: position 3,565 of record DATJHM010000234.1, on the reverse strand, counting down.
AAAGAGATTGCTCAGAGACGCAGAAATAGTCAGGGCAATGATCGCAAGATCGTTGAAGAAGAGCGCGAGAAGCTCTGCACGACCTGTAAGCTCTTCGGCTCCCCCTTCGAGGCAGCAAAGCTGAGCATCAACGATCTCTATCTGGTCGAGAACGAATGGAGCGATATGATCCAGCGACGAGACGGAGTTGCGATCGATCGAGATAGCGAAAAGGCAAAGGATCGCCTGAAATACGATTTTGAGGTGGTACCAGCCAGCACAACATTCAAGCTCCAGATCACCCTGGAGAACGCCTCGCCCCATGATCTTCAGCTTATGAGCATTGGCCTGAGCGAATTTATGCATGGCTTCGGCTTCATCGGTGGCAAACGTTCGCGTGGTCTGGGTGCATGCCTGCTCGATGGTGTCCAGGTCTCCTATCTGGATTTGACTGAGGACAGCGGAAACAATCGAAGCGCACAACTGCACAAGTATCTTCTGCGCAAAGAGTTTCCTCATGACATCGGGGGAAAACAATTTCTTGAGGAGCAGATGAAGAAGATGTTCCCGGACGCATAACATCTTATATATAAGGAAGGAACAAGGCTTGCTATGTTGAAGAAACTGGTGAATGAGGCGTATTGTCGTGTGCGTATTACCACTGCTGGTCCACTCCTCGTGCGTTCCGGTCAGGCAACCATTAGCGGTCCCGATTTGACGCCCGTGCTGACGCTGCGCAACGGGAAACGCGAAATTTTTCTGCCCGGAAGTTCGCTAAAGGGCGTCTTCCGCAGCCATATCGAGAAGATCGTCTGTAGCCTCAAACAGCAAGTGGTCTGCTATCCATTTATTCCTCAGGATGAACAGGAACGCAAGCGCTACGAACTACAGGGCGACCATCGCAAATCCTGTAGTGGACTCTTTACCGATCTGAGCAAGCGCGGAGATGAGATGCGCAAAAAGCTGGAGGATCGCACCGATCTCGTGTACAAGGCCTCCTGTCCAACCTGCCGTCTGTTTGGCTCGACCGGTTTTATTGGTCGCATTGCCATTGGCGATGCCCATCTGGTCTCAGCATCACAGACTGAGCTACGCGACGGCGTCGGCATTGATCGTATGACGGGCGGGGCCAGCCATGGCGCGAAGTTCGAGCTGGAGGTGGTCAGCACTGGCGTGACCTTCGAGACCGATATTCACCTGCGCAACTTTGAGATCTGGCAGCTTGGCATGTTCTTTGTCGTCATGCAGGATCTGCAAGATGGGCTCATCCACATCGGCTCGGGACGCTCACGCGGCCTCGGCAAAGTCACGGCGCAGATCAGCACTGAACCATACAATGGACAACCGGGCGGATTTATCACCAGCACGCTGCGCGACAGCAAAGAGCACGAGACTGAACTATGGGGCCTGGGACGCTGGCTCAATGACAATAGCTATGGGACAAGCAAAGACGATCTGCTTCGCGAGATTCCCATCATCGAAAAGCAAGCTCGCAGCATCCGTAGTTTGCGCTCGTTTCAGGGAGAAAACCTGACGTTCTTACAAAACGCCTCTACCAACCATTTCATCGAGCGTATGCAACAATGGCCCGACCAGCAGGCCCTGACCGCTGAACTGGTAGGCTAAACGTTCATAGGTGAAGGAGCATTGTTGTGACTTATGTTATCTGCAACGGTCGTGTACCATTGACCGGTTTGCACACCCTGATTGCCCATTGTCGTTTCCCGGCAGAGGCGCTGGTCCTGCTGGAATGCCTGCCGCAGCATACTATTACCAGACAAAAGGAGCGCCAGGATCTGCTCTGGTTTGGTAGCTTCGAACAGAAAATTGCCTTTGAGAACTATACTTCGGGGCGGATCTTTCAGGCCAGTGGAGAGTTACGCTGGGAGAAAGAGCGGGATGACTTCCAGGTCGTCTACGTCGGTGACGAAGGCGAATTTTCGAGACAGATAGAGGCTATCTTACGTGACTATTCCAATAACACATCCCTTCCTGAACTACCATCTTTACGTTCGCAACGAAAGGAATACTATCTCTTTGGCACGCGACTCCAGCCAGGAGATCTCGAAAAAATTGGCCCGCTTGCTCAACCAGGAGACTTCGCCGAGGTGCGCATTCATCGTTTGCTGCGTTATCCGCTCAAGGGAAATAGCGATGGCCCGATTCGCTTTATTGTCGATGAGTTGTTCGACGAAAAAACGGGGCAGCGAGTGCTCTTTCGTTTTGTGGGCCTGAATGAGAATGAGAATAAGGAGGCGACACCGGCATGAACCCATATGATTTTGTGCGCATCGATTGGCAAACGCCTCCTCCGCGCCGCGCTCCGTCCTGGCATCATCGTCTCACGGGAGAGAAGAAACTGTATAGTGGCTCGCTTGAGATTGACATTTACGCCGAAACCCCACTTTTTATCGGTGATCCGCGTTCGGTTTCGCCTGATCCCAGAAAGCCAGCTCTCTCCTTCAAAAACGGGCGAGACGCCTATACGATACCGGGAAGCTCGCTGAAAGGTCTACTGCGCAACGTCATCGAGACACAGGGCAATGGCTGCCTGACACTGTTCGATGGGCGCTATGAGCGTAACAAGGTAGATTATTACAGAGAAGTTGCGCCAGCATTTCAGCATTGCAGCACCACAAATGAGCTTTGTATCGCCTGTCGTATCTGCGGCATGCTCAAAGATCGCTCAAAAGAGATCTTTCTGGGTAAAATCAATATCGGCGATGCTGTCGTCAAACCTGAGACGCTTCACCTTTACGATCCACTCTATACGCTTCCCCTCATGGAACCCAAGCCGCATCACGCCAGCTTCTACCTGGATGAGAGCGGCAAACGGATTGCCGGGCGCAAGTACTACTTTCACCACAATCCCGACAAAGAGCCTGCACAGGAAAATCGATTAATCACCTTTGGGCGCACCCCTGCCAATCGCTATATTCAGCCAATTGAGCGCGATACGCAATTCTCCTGCCAGCTCGAATTCAGCAATCTCGAAGAAGATGAATTTGCTGTGCTCATGCTTGCTGTCACGCTGGAAGAGAATATGCGCCACAAAATCGGCTACGGCAAACCGATGGGGCTCGGCTCCATCTATCTCTATCCCGTACGCCTGACCCTGATCGACTACAGCGCCCGCTACACCCGGCCCGGGACCACGCATGGACGCAGTAAGTACGAGGGCAAACAATTCTGGAATGCCATCGGCGAGCCCGTCGACAGATTCTATGATACGATGCTGAACCAGAATGTCATGGATGATCTGCGCCGCATCTGGCTCTGGCAGCCGGAAGAAGGGACCATCTACAGGTATCCTGATAAACGCGGCTGGTTCGATCTTCCGCAAAACAGGACAAAACGGATCGCAGATACCTGGGATGCCTGAAACAACACATAAGGAGAGAAAACATGACAAACATCCTGCTTGCTTCTCTCGGCGAATCGCCTATCGTCGTACCGGTGATGTACCGTCTTCTCAGAGAGCGAAAAGGGATCGAGATCGCTCTCTCTTTCGGGTGGACGCAAGGGCATGGCGGCGATGTCCATGTTTGTAGCGCAGAATAAAGGCCTCCCTTACGTCTATCATACG
>DATJHM010000233.1:0-25880 GCA_035493895.1 Ktedonobacteraceae bacterium | reverse complement strand
AACCTACGTCCCGCAAAAAAGAGGCAATCTGGTCACAGTTTCCCGGGAAGTAGTCATAAATGACGATCTGATGGCAGTCAAGCAGATCCCGACCAAGCTGGCCGTTGCCGCTGCCTATACGCTCGCCGAGTTCGTCTATAGCTTCCTCTCCGGCAACCCGACCATCTACGATGGCAGCGCGCTCTTCCTGGCTGGTGCGCCTCATAACAATCTGGGGAGTACCCCACTCTCAACGTCCGCAATGCAAACCGGCGTCACCGCCATGCGCGAGCAGACCAACTATGCCGGAAAACGCATCGGCCTGCGTCCACGCTACCTGATCGTGCCGCCTGAACTGGAATGGACCGCAATGGTCGCAACCAAAAGTGCTGGCGTCCCCGGTAGCCCGAATAATGACGTGAATCCCATGCTGGGCTATGTGCAACCCATTGTTAGCCCACAGCTCACCTCGGCAACACAATGGTTTCTCGCCGCCGATCCCCGCGAAATCGATACCATCGAGGTCGGCTTTGTGGGTGGGCAGATGAATCCACAACTTTTTGTACAGGATTCACCTCTGCTAGGATTAAATTTCTCGCAGGATTCTCTGTCATTTAAGGTGCGACACGAATATGGAGCTTGTGTAACAGATTTTCGCGGCTTATACCGCGGAGTTTGATTTACATAACGTAAATCGCCGGACACATGGATCGGTACCAATCCCGTTCCAATAAACACAACAGGTAGGGGCTGCGCTTCATGGCTGCCCGGTGACGGTATCGATCCCATTCGAAGAAATACGATAGGTAGGCAAAGATACATGCATAAAAGGCAACATAGCCGGTGGGGGACGTGGATTGGCATAAAGCGCAATCCCTACCTCAATGGTTCTTCAAGAGGGTCGACGACAAACGTGGGCGTATCGGTGACGGCATCGATCCCGTTCCAATAAACATAACAGGAGGATTTTTCCATGACAGGCTATATGAACGCCGACGGCTCAGCGCTGATCGGCGGGCTCAATCCGAGCAACCAGGGGCAGGCGTTGCAACTGGATGGCTCGGGCAATCTCAAAGTGACAGGAGGTGGTGGGAGTGGCGGGGTCGTCAATCTGGCGGACCCGACGACTCCGGCGAATAAAGCGGCCGTCGATGCCTCGGGCAATCTGTCCGTCAAGCTGGCGGGCGGGTCGGCCGTGGCCGGGAGTGTGATGCTGGTGGATGTCGCGGGGGCAAACAAACTCACCATCGATAGCGCGGGCCGTCTGATACTGGTGCCGAACCAGAGCGTCAATCTGGCCCAATGGGGTGGCGCGACCCCAAGCGTCAGCAATCCTGTGATCATGCAGCATCAGATACGCGCCTGGATCAACAATGGTCAGGGCTATAGCGCCACCACTGGTAAGCAGTCGGCGGCAGGCGCGATTACCGGTGGGCTCTCGGTCTTTAATCCGAGCGGCTCGGGCAAGACGCTGCTCATGTATAGCCTGACCTTTACTATCGGCAACAATTCGTTTAATCAGGTCAACTTTACCACCAGTGATCCGGCCCTCGGGACCAGCGCAACGGTGAGCAATAACAGGAGCGGTGGCGCGGCGAGCGTGACCAGTTGTAGCTATGCCAATACGAGCCTGTCCGTCGTGGGCAATACCAAGGATTTCGCAGGGGCCGGAACGAACGCCTTTGTCCAGATGCTCAGTAACGGCAACAGCTACGTGCTGCCAGCGGGCAATGGGGTGGTTTTTTACGCGAATGTCAGCGGCCCCAACATCTGGTTGTGCAGCATGGCCTGGATCGAATTTTAAGCGGAGATTTGTCTGGTGTCATCCATATATGTGGATGTACACGTACACGTACACCTATCGTACATGGGTTCTGCGGGCCGCAATCAACCTGGCCCGACAAACCCAAATCACAGAAAGGACTTTTTCAATCATGATGGACGCTTCAGAGCTTTTGTTTTTAGGACGCTATAACGGCAATCAGCAGGGGCCAATTGGCACGTACTGGCTCCCCCGCACCAATGCCTATCAACAGCTCGCCTCAGACGGCCTGTTGCCTCAGGCGGGAACCTGGATTTTGATCAGCACGAGCGCATCGCTCACCACCGCCCAGATTGCCACTGCGATCAACACCGTATTGAGCACATCTTACGTCGCTGGCAGCTTCCACAGCTACAGCGCTGGCTCGGACGCTATCGGGTTCCCGGGCACGGGCGCGGACGACGCATAGTCTCACAATGTAGAGCCTCTCCGACATTCAAGATGGCCGGTGGGGGCCGCGGACCGGCATAAAGCCCGGTCCCTACCTGTGGTGTTTTGCGGGTCGTATCGCGTTTGGCAGGTCGTATCGTGTTTGGCAAGGGGGCGCCGATGGTCCCATCGCTCGAAGAATGGCTGAGGTAGGGACCGGGCTTTATGCCGGTCCACGGTCCCCCCACCGGCCGCCCCCTTAGCTTGATGCGTATTGGGGCAGACAAGCAGCGTCTCCACGGGGATTATTGATGCCACACATTTACAGGGGTAATAGAGAAAGGAAGATTATGGCTCAGATTATCAAACGAGGTGTGCTTGTCGCTTTTGACAATGCCAGCTATACGGCCTCGGTCCAGATTTTAGAGGCGACTTCGACGCTGTTGAGTAATGTACCCATTGCGACCCACGTCGATAATTCCAGCGCCCTGCCCGGAGCACTCTGTGCCGTCCTCTTCTTCGACGCACAAAATCCGGCTGACGCGGTCATCATCGCCATGTATCCCAATGGCAGCACCGGTCTGCCAGCGCCGCCACCGGGACGCGTGAGCTACATCGCTCCGGTGCTGATCTTCAGCAGTTTCGCGATCGGCTCTGGCTCGACCTCGACCTGGACCATCGTTGGCATCGCGAACAATATCCCGACGAATGCGACCGGCGTGCTCTGCAAAGCCTACTTCACGAGCTCCACGGTCGGCGCGTACATCACGGTCGCCCCCGCCGGAGCTGGCGCGAACAGCGGCAAATACCTCACGGTCGGCAACCTTCAGGTTTCAGGCCAGTTCCTCAATGGCGCGGGACTGGTACCGCTCGATAGTCTGGGCCGCCTCGATATCGGCGCGAACACCGGCACCTGCACGACGACCCTGTATGTGTATGGCTATACGAATTGACCCGCACTTTTATAAAAGTGGTCGTATCATCGTTCTTTACACTGGAGATCGGCAGAACACGATTGCGCTACTACAATCTCTCCTCGGACCACAATTCGCCGGAGGGGAGAGTATGAGCGGATAAGGAAGGAGCAAATCATGAATTACAATGACAAAGAATACGTTACCAGCGAGCGGATCACACGCTGGGTGGAACGAGTGGAGCAGCAGGTAGAAGAGCTGCTCGCGAAGAAAAAGCCGGAAGAGATAGGCGAGTTGAGCGCGAAAGATCGACTGGCCCTGGCGACGAAATACCTCGCGCTCTTACAACGCTTTCTTCTGTTGGCGCAAAAAAGCGAGGCAGCGACGCCGGACAATTCAGCACAACAGGAACTGGTAAAAATCAGGGAGAGCATGCGCGGCGAATTGTCGCCTGCTTGAGCGGAGAGAGAACGAGAAGGGAGATGTCTATGCGTATCGCTGTGGTGGCCTCTGATTATCATATCGTGCGCGTCTTCGAGCTGCTGTTACAATCCGAGCAGCACAGTGTGACGTGCTTCGGCAAACTGGCACAATTAGAACGTTCGCCGCGCCAATTTGATCTCTTGATTGTTGATCCCGGCAAACCTGCGGAGGCAGAAGAAACGCTCACCCGCTTAGCTACCTTGCGTCCTGAAGTACGACGCATCATCGTGACGGGCGTGTACGAAAATATCGCGCTGGTGCGCACACAACAGCTACCGGTGCTCTTCTGGCCCTGTTCGCGACGGCTCTTCCTGGCGCTCGTCGAGGAGCAAACGGCCCCGGTGCTGCAAACAGCGGAGGTGACCGCCCATGGTACGTAGCCTGACGCCCACGCTCCAGGCCGCCGTCAACAGCCAGACACGCGTTCCCAGCATTGCGGTGACCCTGGAAGATCATGTGCAGCACTTCACGAATTTTCTGAGCGCCGTCAATAGCGATTGCTATCACGACGCCTGCGTGGCGAACGATGGCAGTATCGTACGCGTCCAGCTCACACGCGGCGGCACCGGCTTCAATCAGAACTTTCAGTATCAGCGGATCACCAATCCGAATACTGGCAGTCAATGGACGAGCTGGACGAACTTTGGCGGCGGCAGCGGCAACATGTTTCAGGATGGCGATTGCTGCATCTCCAACAACGGCGGCACGTTGCGCGCCTTTGCCATGCATGCCATCGTCGGCACCACGCAGATCTGGACCTGGTCGAGCTCAACGAACGGTCTGACCTGGAGCGCCAGCCCGACGATCGTAGCGACCCTGCCGGGCGCTGCGCTGATCAAGGGGATCGGCAGTGGCGGCAATAACGATGTCTTCTACCTGTACGATATTGTCGGAGGCGAGACGATCGGCTACAATCTCTTCTCCGGCGCATCCTGGGGCACGATGTTCACCTGGCCGTATGGTCTGGCAGGCACATATGGCGCAGGTCTGGCGGTTGCGTATGATGGACAATATCACGTCGTGTGGAGCGATGGTTATGCGCTCTATCTGGCCGTGATGACCAGCGGCGGGAGCTGGACACAACTCTCGCCCATCGCGCCCGCTGCCAGCACTGCCATCAACCGCCTCGCTCCCCGGCTCAAGCAGGATAGCTCACTAAACCTGTGGAATCTGACCTGCATCGAATACGATCAGGGGACCTTCACCGGCGTCACCTATCAATATCCGCGCATTCGCCAGAGCTACGACCTTGAGCATTGGAGCAATGGCTTTATCGCCCACGACATCAGCACGGCGTTGTATGGAGCCTACACCCTGCAACTGCCCACGTTTAACACGGTCGGCGGCACCTTTCTGATTACGCAGCCAATTATCCAGCTTGCGCGCAATTTCAATGCGAGTGTCAGCGCCAACACGCTCAATCTCTCCAACGCCGTGCTCTCCTACCAGCGAACTGAGCACCTCGGACGACCCGGCACAATTGAGCTGCTCATCGACAATGCCGGGGGCGCTCTGAATAACTCAGTCGGCACCAGCACGACCTACCTGCCAATTGGGCAGAATGTGACGATTATCGTCAAAGAGGGCTACAAGACCGGGACGCCGCCCACGACCGTGGAGCAGATCACGACCGGGCGCTATCATCTCAACAAAATCCAGTTTCTGCGCAGTCCACAGGAGAACGCGATCCGGCTGACTGGATTTGATCTGACGCGCAATCTGGATATCATCAATCGTTTTCAGAACACCTACACCAGCAAATCGCTCTCCTGGCTGCTCACCGAGATTTGCGCCCGGGCGGGGTTCTTCCATCTCGTCATTCCCGGCACCAGTCAGGTGAGCAATACCATCGACCTGTTTATCCTGCAATCCGGCCAGAGCTATCGGCAGGCCCTCGATGAACTGTGCAATACCTATGCCCTCGAATACTTCATGGACGAGAACGAGACGCTGATTTTCGCCGAACTTCAGAATACGGACCCTGTGCGCTGGAGCTATCAAAACGAGATTCTGCTGCTCACCTACGGCAGCGATGATCTGCATGGCAACCATATCATCGTCACTGGCAAGCCCAAAACCGGGGCAATCTATATCGGCATCATGACGACCGGCGAAGCCTATGACGATCTCAATGCGCATCTTGTAGGACTCGAACGCGTCGTGCATCACGTCGATCCCAAACTCACCACGGTTGCGCAATGTCAGAGTAAAGCGAGCTTTCTCCTGCAACAAGAGCAGCGAGCAGCCTCTGAGCATACTATCACCGTGCCCTGCAATCCCGCGCTACAACTGCTCGACGTCATCAGCGTAAGCGATGCCGGAGCGCCCGTGGGCTCGGGACAGAGTGGGGATGCGCGTATCCTCCAGGCCACGATTACCTACAATGCGCAGCACGCGGTCTACGAGCACGTGTTTGATCTCGAAGGGGTGTAGCGAGACAATGACCATGCTCAAAAATTTCCCCCTGCTCAATCAGCTCGGGGAGGGTGATGTCAATGATGAGTTCAACTGTGTGCCCACCTCGCTTGCGGCGGCGCTGCGCTACCTGCGTGGAGGCAACTATACGGGAGCGATGCTCAAAGATGCGGTCTATGGCAAGGACTACAGCGGAGCCACGGCTGCCAGCGCTTACGTGGCCTATTGTGCGCAACAGGGCGTCGTACTGGCAAGTATGCGCGGAAGCGCCTCCAGACTGGTTGAGCTGATCCGCACGCAACTGCGCAAGGGGCATCCCGTGCTCGCGACGGAGCAAGATCCGTACGCCAATCCGACCCTCGGTTGGACGCATGTCATCTGCTTCTACGCCTGCGATGAGCCGCATGGGACACTCACGGCCATGGACCCTTTCGGGGCACGCATTGATACACGTAATGGAAAAGACTGGTCCAAAGCGTTTCGCTTCGGCGAGATATGGGCCTTATACAAACAAGGAGATTTACTGATGGGTGGTATTCCCTCTGGCTGGCATGACGATGGCAAACGGCTGCAACCGCAGAATTGTCCTTACAGTGTCGTGCTGGGCTTTCGCGATTATATTCTTCAGCACGATTGGGACCCGGCGAACTGGCCGCTGGAGAATGAGCAACATTTTCTCCAGATCGAGCTCAGCAATCCGGCCCTGGGAGCGGGCTCACGCCAGCATTTCCGTCTGACCAGGCTCGAATGGACGGCTACGCGGGGCGTCTTCGAGGCCTTTTGCGGTCAGGAATTGTTCGCGCTGGAACAACAGTCACAGGAGCAGGCGAACGAGATTGCGCGCTTGAAGCAGCAACTTCAGCAGGAGCCGATCTCCGTACCCCAGCTCTCGTCGACTACGCGTCAGGTGTTGAGCGAACTGTGCAAAGCATTTAGCGTGCTGAGCGCTTAATGCCCATGATGTCCGCCGCCACCGCCCCATCCGCCACCACCGTGGTGATGTCCGCCGCCGCCCCAGCCGCCGTCGTGATGGCGATGATGCTCGCCGCCCCAGCCTCCATCATGATGGCGGTGGCGTTCGAACTCTCTTCGGTCCTCCATGATCAGTGGTGCGCCCCAGCCCCAGCGCCGACCCCAGCCTCGGCCCCAGCCCCAGCCGCCACCATAGCCAGGACCATAACCCGGACCGTATCGTCTTCTACGCCATACAGGCCGCGATATCAACGAAAGGCCGATGATCAGCACAAGGCCGAATAATAACAGGCCAACCATAGTTTGTTCTCTCTTCCTTTATTGTGTGTGTGTGTGAACTGTTTTTCACTTTCTTATTAAGGATAGACGTTTTGCAGGACAAAAAATCAAAAAGCCCCACCTCCCGTAGAGGCGCTGCTTGTCTGCGCCGGGGACATCGGCACAAAAAGGCGCATCGAGCCTGCATAGACGCAATCCACCATTCACCTTTGACAGGAGGTTCTGTATGACCTTTCTTCTCAGCGACATCGAAAATGCAGTGCGACAGGATCTTTTCGATCCTGCCGGGGCCAACCAGCGCTGGGCGACCAGCGACATTGATCGCGCCATCGACAAGGCCGTTATCAGGTACAGTGAGTATTATCCCAACATTGCCTATAGCGACCTGGGCAGCCAGCCCTTTCAGCGCACCTATCCCTATCCCACCTCATGGAACAGCAGCTATCCCGTGCTCTGGATTGAGCGCATTCTCTATCCGCTACAGGTGCATGGTAGCTACTTCGCTCCACCTGCCAGCGCGCCCACGGCCACCCTCGCCGCCGGAAGCGCATTAGGCATAGGCAGCTATCAATACCGGGTCACCTTTCTCAGCCAGGGCGGCGAAACCAGCGTCGGGCCAGCCGTCTCGATTACGACGACCAGCGGGAACCAGAACGTGCTCCTGAGCAACCTCCCCATCGGTCCAGCGGGAACCGGCACACCAGGGATCGCCAGCAACACCGTGATCGGGCGCAACATCTATCGTACGCAGGTAGGCGGTAATACCTTCTATTATCTCACTACCATCGGCGACAATACAACATCCACCTATAGCGACACCAGCAGCGATAGTGTACTCAACACTAAACCGCAGCCACCCACGCTCAATACGTCCGGCGTCTTCTACTGGCCGCCGCTCGAGCGCAATTTCGCCGAATACAGCAACATTTACGATAGCAGCGCCAGCCTTGCCGCAGGTGGCAATCTTGGCGCACAGGGAGCGGTCGGGAGCGCGGCAGGTCCCACCGGCAGTGCTGAGCCAACCTTCACCCTGCTGCTGAATAACGCCGACCTGCCACAGGACAGCACGCTGATCCTGCGCGTGTTCTACGCCACAAAGCATCAGCTCGATAGTCTCGGCACAACCATTCCCGATATTCATCGCGACATTATCGTGCTTGGAGCCTGCACGTACTGCATGGAAGCGTATCAGGTACCGACCAATGATAACTTCGATTTTCAGGATGGCGCGCTACGCGATCGTCTGGATGACAGCAAAATTCCCGGCGCATGGCTGGCTGCTCTACAAAATAAACGCCGCCAGTTTGAAGCGCGCCTGCAAGAAATCAAGCAAGCCAGAGATTACGCATCGTCGGCAATTGCCCACTGGGGAGACGTGCCCAGATATTGGACGCGTTTATAGTAGCGGCGCAGCTTGTCCGCGCCCATCGAACTCCAGTAGTGGCACGGTGGAGCTTGCGGAACTGTGCCTGGGAACTCGTCCGATCCCTCTGGCTCCGCAGGCATGGCAATCTCGCGCACCTGCGTTCTCGTCTTACGAGGTCGGGACGAAGGCCATTCCTCCTTGCACATCCATCCCAACCTGCGGAGCCAGAGGAATCGCGCGAGTTCCCAGGCACAGTTCCGCTATCGCTCCACCGTGCCACTACTGGAGCTGAGCTAAGGGGTTGGCGTCAAGGAAACGAGCCCTGCTTCTTCCTTTATGGCTATACGAAATGAAAGGAAACGATATGATGAACACTATCAGTATCGCGCTGAGCATTTTCAGCGTCGTGCTCACAACGGCAAGCACCGTGGGCGGCTTCTTTGCCTTCAAAAGCGGCCTCTCGCGCACAGCGAACGAGGTACAGGAGCGTGTGATCCATGCGCTGGAGCTGGAAATGAGCGTCTTGCGTGGACGTTTAGAGGATCTCGAAAAAGAGAATAAAAGGCTGAATCAGGTCATCCTCACCATCTGTCAGGCGTTGAAGCGGCGGGGACTGAGCGTCTCCATCGAAGGCAATCTCGTGACCGTTATGGATGGACGAAGCAGCCAGACAGCGCGTATGGAGGAGATTTAGGCGATGGCAACCATTGGCATTGATTGCGAAGTGATTCTCGATGGGACCGGCTACTTCCTCAAACCGGGCAGCTACGTCATGCATCGTCCGCGCATACGCAGGGCCAACGTGCGCGCCGATGGGGGCGAGAGTTATGTTGATCTCGGACCCGGCAAACGCGAATGGTCGTTGTGCCTGCTCTGCATAAACGATCTGCTCAACTACGATGGCACGCCGAACAGCAAAGATGGTCAGGCCTTTCGCGATGCCCTGCTCAGCAGCTATACCGGCACCGTGGGCGGCACGATCAACTTCACCGAACCCACCAACGGTACGGCGATTGCCGTGCACTTCGACAGCTATAGCGAGCGCATTCTCGATCTTCACAGTCAGGTCGTCAATCTCGTGAGCGGTGGCAGCACGCCGCGCCTGAGCTACGAGGTCTTTGTCGTGCTGGTGGAGGCCTGAATGTCACAACATCCACGCATAGGCTGGTTCGCACGCGAAGTGCTGGGCAAACCGCTCTACTGGTATCAGGAGTTGATCGGTGACGCCATTATCGACAGCGTGCTCACGGGCCAGGGACACACCTTCTCCGTCATGATGGCGCGGCAGATGGGCAAGAATCAGCTCAGTGCTGTACTCGAAGCCTACTTTCTGTTTTGTATGGAGCAGGGAAGCATCATCAAGGCCGCGCCAACCTATAAGCCGCAGATTATCAATAGCCGTCTGCGCCTCCTGAGCCTGTGCGAAGCGCCACTGCTCAGAGAGCGCATCTGGAAATCCTTCGGCTACATCATCGGTTGCGCGCCAGAGGCGGCGCAGGTCGAGGAGCAGCGCGGACCCCGCATTATGTTCTTCAGTGCGGGACCAGAATCGAATATTGTCGGCGCGACCGCTTCGATCTTGCTGGAGATCGACGAGGCGCAGGATGTCGCCGTCGAAAAATATACGATCGATCTCAAACCGATGGCTTCAACGACAAACTCAACTATTGTGATGTATGGCACGGCATGGGCAGAGGATACGCTGCTGGCGCGTCAGCGTGCGCACAATCTGGAACTGGAGGAGCAGGACGGCATCCAGCGCCACTTCGAGTTTGATTGGCGCACTCTTGCCGCCATCAATCCCAACTATCGGCGGTTCGTTGAGGCCGAGATGGCGCGTCTGGGCGAAGATCACGTCGCGATCCGCACGCAATATCGCCTGCTTCCCATCGCTGGAGCAGGCTTTCTCTTCAACGAATTGCAGCAGCACCTCTTGCAAGGCACCCATTGCTGGGAAGATCTACCGGACGAAGAGGCGGAGGGGATCTATATTGCCGGGCTGGATGTCGGCGGGGAAGAGCGCGCAAAGCCGGGCAACATGGCGAAACACATGCAACGGGATAGTACCGTGCTCACCATTGGACACGTGCGCTATAACGATTTCTCGCTGCCGTGTATTGAGATCGTGCATCAATGCTGCTGGACCGGTATGCTGCACAGTGAGCAGTACGCCGCCGTCTCCGAATACCTTCAGAGCTGGAATATTCGCAGACTCGTCATCGACAAAACCGGACTGGGAGAAGCGCTCGCCTCCCTGCTGCTCGATCGCTTCGGCGCAGAGCGCATTTTTCCCTATCACTTCAGCCGCCCCAGCAAAAGCAAGCTCACCTACCAGTTGCTCAGCCTCATCAACTCCGGACGCATCAAGCTCTATGCTCCCGAGGAAGCGCCGCCGGAGATTCTCGCCGAATGCTGGAAACAGCTCAAACTGGCCCGCTATCGCGTTCCTGGTGAGAATCTGCTGGATATGTACGTGGACCCGAGCGATGGGCATGACGATTTCCTGCTCAGTCTGGCCCTCTGTGGCGAGGCGATACGCGAGTTCGTCATACCATCGACCGCTTCGGTCATCATCCGCCCGGCTCCACTTTATTGCGACGGCTACTTTTGAGAGGATGAGGGGCTGCGTCGCTTAGTTGCTTGCTGCCCCTTTGATCATCTGGCCAGAGATTACAGCAAACGCCTGCACCCAGGTAGCTTCCATCGCAGGGGTAAAACCAGAGACATGCTTCTGGAACGTCGTAATCAGCGCCGCCCCTACAAGCGGATAATGTTCTGGCAGGGCACCGTACCCCTCGTGCTTTTTGCCCAGTGTTTGTAAGGCGGGAGTGACATCATCGCCTCGCTCCACGCCAGCAACCACAAAAGCAATAGCTCCCATTAACGCGCTATATTGCTTCTGCCAGTCTGTATGCTCGAAAAGGGCCGCTGCCGCTGGCGCATCCGTAAAAAGCTGGGTATAGAAAAGCTGCGCAAACTTCAATTTGTCTGGTATGAGATCCAGGCTCTGTCTCAAGAGTACCGGGTCCATGCAAGTCTCTCCTTCAGTAGATAGTTTTTTACATTTATCCTTCTTCAGATGTATATATTTTACTATATTAGTTTTGGCAATGTAAATATATAGGAAATTTGTCTATAGGTATTTGGTACTTAAAAAGTTGAGTGGATTTCTCGTTATAAAAACATGGAGAGGAGGGGATTTCACTGCTAATATAAATGCATCTCGCATTTTTCGTCTGCAAAGTGGCCAGAGCGTTCAAACAAGTTTCTGCTGCAAATACGCGAATTTATGGTAAAATCTTCCATACGTTTCCATCTGTCATTCCTTTTGCGGTCGACCGCCATTGCTTTCTCCCCTGATCAGACAGGAGTAAAGATGTATATAGCATACATCTTTAAACCGGACATTTCAAGGAGACAAAAATTGCAGAGAAAGGCCGCAATGGAATATGATCATTGGCACAGTAGTATCGAGACTGGTAATAAGGGAAAAACCATGCGCTTAACCTATCAAGCCGACTATTCTCTGCGTGTGCTGCTCTATCTCGCAGCAAGCCCGGAGGATCGATTGGCAAATATTCAGGATATTGCGGATACGTACAAGATTTCGCATAATCATTTGATGAAAGTCGTCTATAAACTAGGCAAGCTCGGATATATAGAGACCGTGCGTGGGCATGGGGGTGGCATGCGACTGGCTAAAGGCGCTGACGAAATTTCTATCGGCGCGATCGTGCGCCAGATGGAAGAAGATTTTCGCGTGGTGGAATGCTTCGCCCCTGAACATAATCAATGCGTCATCACGCCGATCTGCCAACTTCGTCCAGCCCTGCATGAGGCCCTGGAAGCATTCTTGCAGGTTCTGGATCGCTATACGCTGGCAGATGTGACGACGAACAAAGAGCTCTACAAACAGTTTATAGTGCCTTTTGCCTGAAAAAACAGCATTGCATCCTTAACTAACATACAGATAGCCCATAATCCCTTCATAATGGTAGCCATATTGCGAGACGGCAGAGTCACGCTCCTGCGTCGACATCGTATAGAAATGGTCGCCCTTCGGATTATTCAATCGGTACAGTGGCTGAGTATTGGCAACCTGCGTAGGAAACAGGTATCCTGCAATGGTTTCATAGTGATAGCCATTCTGAGCAACAACCAGATCGCGCTCCTGCGTCGACATCGTATAGAGATGAAAGCCAGTCGTTGAATTCAGCAGGCGATACAGAGGCATACGTTGCGCATACACGTTGGGCGTGGGTGTCGGTGGGAGTGGCGTGGGTGTCGGAGCCAACGTCGACGTCGGAGCCAACGTTGGCGTCGGTGCGATTGACATTGGTGTCGGAATAGGCGTTGATGCTGGCACATGAGTCGGCATGCTACTGGATGCAGGTGGTACAGTAGCAGGTTGCCCAATAATTGGCGTCGGCGCTTGCTGTGTCGACTGACCCGTATGGATCGGTGAGATCGAGCTCACTCTGGACGTGGGCGTCGGTTTCACAGGAGCAGCCGTAGGCGTCGATTTCACTGCCCCATGAGCAATCTTCGCCTGCGCCGCTTGCACTACCAGAGCATTGACGAGAAGCCCACCCACGAGCAGCACCACCAGAAAAATCGGTATACACACCATGAGCGTGCGCCCGGTGCGATTGCGCATCGTATCCTCATACATGTCCGTCAATGCAAATTGGAGCAAAGAAAGACGCGAAGGTGGATGCGGTCGATCATAGTCGGGCAAGAGAGGCAATGGGCCTGGATTGAACGACCCCGCAGGAGGAGGAACTATCGCTCTCGCCTCTTGCAACGCCTGCTCATAGCCAGGGAATGGAGGCAATGGACCTGGACTGACCAGGTCTACAGGAGGAGGAGGGATCACCGTTTCCGCCTCAAATATGGGGACATCACCGGATAAAGCAAGCAACAGCTTTTCTTGAGCGCGAAGAGGGTCACGCGTGGCATCAAAAGAAGGCAATGCAGACCACTCTGAGGGAAGATCTTCTCCCTCTGTAGAGGTCGCAATCAAGCGTAAAACCTGGAGCTTCCCTCGTCTCACAAAGTCCAGCGCAATGTTCGTCGCCATGCGTACCTGCCATGAACGTATTGCCGCTGGCGTCTGAAACAAGAGAAACCATTGGCAATCTGGCAATTCCTGATGAAGAAAAGGAAAGAAACCATCATCAGAGGGGCTGCCTGGATAGAGAACAACTTCTGCGCCTGCTTCCTGAAGTTTCGAATACACTTGCTGCAAGAGATGCGTTTCACCTTGATCTCCTCCCTGGAGATTAAACAGTGAGGTACTCCGCAATGCCTCATTATCGCTCTCATAACAGACAAAAACGCGTGCGGAAATCATCAATTGCCCTCCTGTATTTTTTGCATACAACTATTTACATTGGAAATATAATCTTCGTAAACCATGCCTTAAAGCTATGACACAACATAAGTACACTCACACCTTTATTATTTTAGACTATATACTGATAAATCATGATTGGCATGGTACTTCTTGTAACCAGATTAGCAATTCCCAAGCGCATGCCAGGTCTGCGGGCCCACAACCCCATCGATAGCGATGTGCTTCGCCTGTTGATAATCTTCGACGGCTGCCGTGGTCATCGCTCCAAAGTCTCCATCCACCACCAGCGGAGGCGCAAAATTGTGGGGAGAATTGGGGAAACTGCCGCTACGGTAATGGGAATTGAGCGAGCTCTGCAAGGTCATTACCAGCGATCCCATAGAACCTGATTGAATCGTTGGTGGGCATACGGGTGGTATGGGCGTCGGCGTTGGTGCCGGGCGCGACGTCGGCGTCGGGCGTGGCGTTGGTGTTGGGCGTGGCGTTGGTGTTGGTGTTGGACGCGGTGTCGGCGTCGGCGTCGGGAACGGCTGCATAACCGATATTGCCGTAGAGGTAGGCGTTTGGGCGTTGTCTGGCAGTGCCTGCGTCGAATGCGCGGCGGCGGTTGGCGTCGTATCGGGAAGGGCAACCATGGTCACCGTGGGCGTGGTATTGTCCGAGCCAATCGTCACCGGTTCGCCCGAATGGGGCGATTTGTGCGATGAGGCGTCGGCATTCGCAATACTGTACAAAACACCGCCAAAAACGCAGACAATCAGGACGCAGACAATGCCGCATATCAGCAGCAACTTGCCCCGGGCACGGGGATCATTCCTGGTAAACGAGAGCAACGATGGCACAAACCCGATGCCTTGAGCAGTAGACGATACTTGCACAGGGCGAGAAAAGCGCCCTGCTGCTTCAGTGTCAAATGACGCCACAGGTTGGGCTGGCATTGGCGCAGAGGGTTGCGCGGGCGTCGTCGAAAATGACTCCCCCCAGGCGACTCCGTCGGGTATATCTGGCAGGGGCGTTGCCTGCACAGGTTGAGAGGGCAACGCAGGAGCATCGGTGCTGATACGTTGCGGATTTTGTGGAAGCCTGAGTAATGGATGAGCAGGAGCATTACCAGTATCGACTGGAGGATTCAAATCGGGCGAAATGGGTTGTATTGTGTATCCTTGCTGAACGGCCTGCTCGAAAGCGGTCGCGAAGTCTTTGAGCGTGGCAAAACGCGCCCGAGGATCTTTGGCCATAGCGGTAAAAACAACGCGCTCAATGGCCTCTGAAACGCCTGGAAGACGGCCATGCAGCGATGCCGGTACCGCTAAAAGATGTTGGCTGGCAATCTCAGCAAAGGAGCCCTGAAAGGGACGCTGCCCATTCAACCATTCATAGACCACCACGCCCAGCCCATACTGATCACTCGCCGGACGAGGTCGTCCCTGCAATTGCTCTGGCGCAATATAGTAAATCGTCCCGGCCAGCTCTTTGACCGTTTGCGATTGTGTACTATGCGCGATGGACGCCACACCGAAATCGCTAAGAACGAGCCGCTCATCTTGCAGCAGCATATTTTCGGGCTTTACATCGCGATGGATAAC
Organism: Ktedonobacteraceae bacterium; assembly: GCA_035493895.1. Classification (GTDB taxonomy): domain Bacteria; phylum Chloroflexota; class Ktedonobacteria; order Ktedonobacterales; family Ktedonobacteraceae; genus DATJHM01. Next base: position 10,339 of record DATJHM010000233.1, on the reverse strand, counting down.
CTTCTGCTCATGGGCATAATCGAGCGCACTGGCAATCTGCGTAAGGTAGCTCACAACGACCGGGACAGGCACGATGCTCCCTTTAGGGTATCGCTGCCGAAGCGTACCACCGGGAGCATAATCCATCACCAGAAAAGGAGAGCGATCCTCAACATTGAAGTCAAAGACGCGCACGATATTTGGATGGCTCAGGCGCGCCAGTGTACGCGCCTCCATGCGAAACATTTCTGCCTGCTCGCTCTCCAGCTTCGTATGCAACACCTTTATTGCTGCGAACGTGCCCAGATGAAGATGCTCGCCCAGATAGACGTCGGCAAATCCTCCGCTGCCCAACAAACGCATGAGACGATAATTCCCTATTTCTTCGCCAAGCCGTTTCTCTCCATGCTCAGTCACGCCGATGGATTCCTTTCCAATACGATTTATTTTCCCAGCACAGTTCACTTTGTCATAGATAGCACTTATTCTTCATTTAAGAGAGTAAAAGCAACTATTTATAGTAACTGCTAATTATTCCTGAGAGTAACAGCAAGGACAATCGGGCTAGCACAATATGGCAACAAGCAGTCAATGATAGAATAGGAAGAAGAAGCAAATTGAGAAAGGATTTGATACGTACATAATGATGCAAGAGCGTTTAGCAGAAGCTATCCAGCTACGTGAAATGGGACGAGCAAAGCAAGATCAAACGATTCTGGGGAAAGCGCGCACGCTTCTCTTAGATCTGCTTGCCACCTACCCCGATCATGCCGAAATCACTTTTCAAACCGCAGTGGTTCACGATAATTTAGGGCTCGAACGGGAATCCATTCCTTTTTACCTGCGGGCACTCGAACAGGGACTTTCCGGGCCAGATCTTGAAAGGTGCCTCCTGGGTCTGGGAAGCACGTATCGCGGCCTGGGAGAGTATCAAAAAGCGGTGGAAACGTTACGGCGAGGAGTAAAAGAGTTTCCCAATAATCGGGCGCTCCAGGCCTTTCTCGCGATGGCCCTGTACAATACCCAGCAGTACAGGGAGGCAATGGAGCTCGTTTTGACCAACCTGCTGGAGACCACCTCCGACGAAAAGCTCCAGTACTTCAAACGAGGTCTTTTGTATTATGCAACCCATCTCGATGAAACCTGGGGAGAAGAAGCGTAGATAAAACCCATCGCAAACCAGCAGCGCCAAATACGCATCAACCTGAGGGGCAGCATTTGGGATCCAGTAGAGGCACGGTGGAGTGCAACGGAACTGTGCCTCTACTGGGCTCATTCCCTCTCTCGGCCCTTCGGTTGATACGTATTCGGCGCAGACCTACGGATTTGATAGGAGATTCTCCTTATCCTCGCGCTTTATACGGATAGTGCAGGCTGTGATCGCCCTCCCAGTTTTCGCGTAGACCGGGTGTGGCAAGATCCCAGTCCGGGCGCGCTTTACGCATGACCTCGCGTAAATCCTGACGTAGATCTTCTGGCGATGGACGACCCCAGAACCAGTAGCCATTGTAGATTTTATAAATACGCAATCCTGGTTCCAGCACAAATGTATGCGGAATCATCGGATTATGATGGGAATCGGTATATTCCTGGATATCCAGATCCTGCTGGATTTTGCGGCCTGAATCGGAGAGAAAGGTCCATTGCGCACCGACCGCCGAGCGAAACTCGTTCGTCTCCAGGATATTGTCGGTCGAGATCGTGACGATCTGTGTATAGGCGACAGCGATCTTTGGATAAAATTCTGCCAGCTCAAGGTGTTGTTGATGATCTTTGGGACAATAATGACCCCGCGAGAGAATGAGAATCATGGGGTCTATGCCCTGTAACTCACTTAATTTGCGCCTCGTTCGATTATGATCGGTCAGCTCATAATCAGGGAAGAGAGCACCCGGTACAATATCTGCACGCATTAGCAGCATCTCCTTTCGAGAGGACAGAATAAACAGTCGTTTTCTTACTATCCATCATAACAGGAGCCCTCCTGATCCTATTCCGCGACAGAAACACTCACCAGACTATTTCACCAGCGGATGGATGTCCCAGGTCGCATAAGGATAAAAGGGATATTGTTCAAGCAGTTGCTGCAATTGTTCTCTGGTTTCTATCTGAAAGAGCAAAAACGCTTTTGGCGCATCTTTGACGGCGTAAAGCTCAAGCAAGATGCCCTGCTCATGCAATTGGGCGCTTCGCGCGCGCTCAGCCTCGCGCAAACGTTCAATTTCAGCGGCAGGTGCATCCGGTTTCATCTGGAATGCGACAATAAATCGAGCCATAACGGGTTCCTTTCCGGGTTGTTATTTCTTGCACGCCTAGCATACAACAGGAACCCGCAATGTCAAAGCTCTTGTATAATCAAAAAAGAGCCATCTCGTCTTGCGCATCTGCGGGATAGCGCGGCGGTATGCCACAGAAACCGGCGGTACTCCAACCCACGTTGAATGTCCCAGCCTGAGCCCGTTCAGCAAGATAGTTATGCAACGTGCGCGCCTGATCCGTGCTCCGCCAGTCCGGCTCAGATTGGGCAAATGGACTGTGCGCCGTGCGACGTCCGCCCGAACCATCGCCATCCACCATTGTATCGACCACAATGCGCTCGGCTCCGCTCCTGATCAGCCATTCGCCAAAGTGCTCCACGCGCGTATAGGGCAGGCAGGGGCTGACCGTGATCTGCGTCCGGATGCCAGCGGCATGAGCCTGCTGCACCAGTTCCCAGCGTTTTGCGAGCAGCGGACCACCTTTCAGATGCTGGAGGTAGCGCTGGTCGTCGGTCTCGATGGTGACAGAAAGCCAGGCATAGGGGATGCGCTGGAGCAGGAGAAGGTCGCGTGCAGCAAGCGGCGAGCGCGTCTGTACGACCAGCGTGTCGAGATCCGGATAGCGCGCAAAGACTTCGAGGCAGCGCCGGGTGACCTCATACTTCTTCTCAAGCGGCTGATAGGGATCAGTCGTACTGCTCATGAAAATGCGCAGGCTACGGCGTTTTTCAGGCTTCATCCTGCTCAGTGCCTGCTCAAGCAGCTCGGCGGCATTGCTTTTGGCCGTTACCGCCTCGCCCCAGGCCGCAGGAGAATTGCGAAATTGCCAGTTTGGCAGAAATTGTGCATAGCAATACAGCCCACAGGTCGTTTGCCCAAAGCCACAGCCGAGATAGCCCGAAAGCGTATGCGTAAACGGATATGGTTCTGAGGCCAGAAATCCCTGACGCTGTGGTGTGAGAATGCTCGCCGCTTCTTTTTGTTGAACATCCATATGCTTCTGCCTGTCTCCTGAACCTTTTTGCCCCTCAAAATATGCCTGGAGCACGCAAAACCGTCAGCGTACGCCTCACTTCGAGGCGCACACGTGTATCTTCATCCTCTAGTAGTTTCATCAGCGGCCCAATTGCCCGCCGATCGCGCAAACTCGCCAGCGCCCCCACCACACGATACCGTACATCCGCATTCTGATCTCCCAGCGTCTCAAGCAGAACGGGCAGTGCCGAGGCGCAGACCAGATAGCCAAGTAGCCATGCCGCACTCGCCCGCATGGCCGTACTCCTGGCATGATCAGCAAGAAAAGCCTCCAGGTATGGAGAGAATTGCCGTTTCTCGAAATTACCCAGTGCCCCACCAAGATAACCAACCTGCATCTGCATTTCCACACGTTCCAGTGCAGCCAGCAATGGAACGATGGCACGTTCGTCCGCCAGATGGCCCAGCGCCTCCACCACTGTACGCAATTCGTATCGATCCGTGGTTGCCAGTTGTGGAATCAAAAGAGGAACAACAGCAGAATCGCCCAGATGTCCCAACGCCCAGATGGCCTGGATACAAATATCCCGGTTCGCATCATTGAGCAAACACAAGAGCGCAGGCACCGCACGGCGATCGGCAAGCTTTTCCAACGCACGAATAGCATTGATACGTACCTTCACATTTTTATCAGCCAGTGTTTCACACAATGAATCTACCACACTGACATCTCTGGAGTTACCCAGAATGTTCACGACCAGTGCCCGCAGTTCACTACGAGAATCTTTGAGCACGGGCAAGAGTGCAGATACTGCTTGTGCGGGATAGCTAGCGGCAATTTCGCGCACCGCCTGTTTCCGTATACGATAATCCCGATTGGTCAGATGAGCGAGAAGTTCAGGTAATGTTGGAGAGAGCATAGCAGAAGTCATACAAAATCCTTTTTATGTCTGGCAGATCAAATTCAGTTCTATTTTTCATTCTCACGATAGCGGCCCAATCCGGTAATTTTTTCTATTGATATTTTCCGTCTCTCCGTAGAAATAGAAAAACAGAGCACGCACTCATATTTTACAAACGAAAGTATCGATGCAATCTCTATCAAAATAAGCAAATATATATTCTTCCATAATTTTAGCATAAAACGATTGACACCAATGTTGCAAGCGTTTGCAGATTTATAAGAAGTTGCTCAAAGCGCTTCACACCTTGTTTTACGGTAATAAAATAGAGGAAAAGCGACTCAAGCAAGGGGAAAAGGCCTTGATTTTTCGTGCATTATTCAGTTACTATGGTGAATGTGTTACATAGGAGTAAATTCTTTGAAAAGTGTAGTTCACACAGCCGTGGGAGAAATTTTTTTATGGCACAATATCGTGTTGCAATCGTCGGTACCGGAGGCATTGCGCAGTCTCACATGAGAGCGCTCGGTGAGGCAAAGGAGCGGACAGAAGTCGTGGCAGCCGTGGATGTGCTTCCCGACCGCGTGGAAGCCTTTAGCGCGCAGCATGGCATTCCTCGTTTCTATACCGATGTCGCAGAAATGCTGGAAAAAGAGCGCCCCGACCTCGTGCACATCGCCACTCCGCCAAATTCGCACTACGACCTGATTATACAGTGCCTGCAAGCAGGTGCCTGGGTTCTGTGCGAGAAGCCATTATGCACTTCCCTTGCTGAACTCGACCATATCCTGGCCGTAGAAAAGCAGACCGGCAAGTATTGCAGCAGCGTCTTCCAATGGCGCTTCGGATCGGGTAGTCAGCACCTCAAACAGCTGATCCGCACGGAAGCGTTAGGGAAACCGATGGTCGGTATCTGCCAGACCACCTGGTTCCGTACTCACGCCTATTACGAAGTTCCCTGGCGCGGCAAATGGTCAACCGAAGGCGGCGGACCAACAATGGGCCATGGTATTCATGCCATGGATCTCTTTCTCTGGCTGCTTGGAGACTGGGAAGAGGTCAGCGCGATGATGGGAACGCTGGACCGCAAGATCGAGGTAGAAGATGTTTCCCTGGCGATTGTGCGCTTCAAAAATCGTGCGCTGGGCAGCATCGTCAACAGCGTCCTGTCTCCACGCGAGGAGACCTATCTGCGCTTCGATCTGCAAAAGGCCTCGCTGGAATTGACGGCACTCTATAGTGCGAGCAACAAAAACTGGCGTTTCTCACAGCCACCATCTATCGAAGATGCAGCGGTCCAGGCAGCCTGGGAAGAGCTTGCACAGGATCGCACCGGCAACCATGCAACACAACTTGCGTATTTATTGGACGATATGGATCAGCAGAGGCAGCCACAGGCAAGCACGATCACCATTCGTCCCACCCTGGAATTTATTACCGGTATCTATAAATCGGCGATGACCGGTCAGACGGTGCGGCAGGGCTCCATCGTAGACGGAGATCCATTCTACGATCACGTTTCCGGTCAGATTCCGCGAGGATCAGCAGGTCGATGAAAACAATTCGGCAGGTCGAAGTTTTCCCGATCCGTTTACCCATTACCAACACATTTCGCTTCTCCTCGGGAAGTGCAGGCAAGGCCGGTGACACGGCTCCGTTTGTGCTGGTCAAAGTGACCGATAACGAAGGAGAGATCGGTTGGGGCGAAGGACGCCCCATGCCACAATGGGCCTATGAGACTGTCGAGTCCGCTACGACAGCCATTCGCCACTATCTGGCCCCCGCGATCATTGGTCTGGAGATCACCGATCGTTGGGGACTCCACAAACGTATGCATAGCGTCATTGGGCGCGGCCCCAGCACCGGTTTCCCGGTTGCCAAAGCTGCCGTAGATATGGCCGTGCATGATCTATGCGCCCGCAGTGCGGGTCTGCCCTTACGGGGCTACCTGGGTGGCAGCAGTGAGCGCAATAGCGTCACCTTGAGCTATACACTCACCAGCCATGACGTAGAAACGGTACGGCAAGATATCCTTGAGGCCATGGCAAAGGGCTACCGCCACTTTAATTTTAAAGCGGCGGTGGCCCCCGAGACCGATATCGCCATGGCAAAAGTGATCCGGCAGACAGCTGGCCCCGACGCTTTTGTCTGGGCAGATGCGAACCAGGGATTTCAGCCGCACGAGGCGCTCACCGTCGCCCGTAGCTTTGCCGATGCGGGCGTCAATGTGCTGGAACAACCATTTCCCGCCGATCAATTGCAACTGTTGCGCCGCCTGCGCAATCAATGCCCGATCCCTCTGGCCGTCGATGAGTCCAGCGTCAGTCCGGCAGACTTTTTCCACTATGCCGCCGAAGGGCTGGTCGACTACCTCGTGGTGAAAGTCACGCGGAGCGGAGGGATCTGGCCGTCGCTGCAACAGATCGCCACGGCAACTTCTGCGGGCCTGCCCTTCCTGGTGAGCGGTCTCACAGATAGTTTTCTCACCAAACTTGCCGCCTGCCAGCTAGCTGCGACATTCGGCCATAGTGGGCCTGCCGCGCTGAACGGTAGCCAGTTCCTCGATGAGTCTGCGCTCTATCCCGATAAAGCGAAGCGCGAGTTCGACGGAACAGTGCATCTCGGCGAAGAGATTGGCATTGGCATCCATCCCGATCAGCAGAGCTTAGAACAGTTTTTAGCAAAGGATATGTAAAGTATGAAGACAACGTTGGTCCATACACTTCATGATGCTATTGAGCTGCGCTACCAGGATCAGCCTTTATTTACCTATGTGTACGAATCCAAAAATCCCGCGGTTGAGTCTCCCAAACCCTATTTTCATCCAATGCGCACGTTGGCTGGAAACGAAGTCAGCCTGTTTCGCCCATACGATCATCTCTGGCACATTGGTATGTCTATGTCCATCCCAAATTTTTCCGGGGAAAACTTCTGGGGTGGACCGACCTATACGCGCGAAAAACAGGGCTATGTCCAGCTCGATAACAACGGACGCACGCAGCATGTCAGATGGGAAGAGCTCACCAGCGACGACACCATGCACGGCATCGAACATCTGCAATGGGTCACCCATAGCGGAGAACTCTGGCTTGACGAAGAGCGGCGCATTCACGTCAGCGAGATCAATGCCGAGGCGGGCTACTGGACATTGGATCTTGCATTTAAGCTTGCCAATGCTTCAGCGCAAGCGCTCACCTTTGGCTCACCAACTACCGAAGGCCGCGAGAATGCCGGGTATGGGAGCCTGTTCTGGCGCGGTCCACGCTCGTTCCTGCATGGCAAGATTCTCGCCGCCGATGGACAGGAAGGTCCGGACATGATGGGCAAACGCTCACCATGGCTGGCCTTTATTGGCTCCCATGACGGCAACCAGGCTAAATCTACGCTCATATTTATTGATACGCCAGGGAATATCCAGTACCCCAACAAATGGTTTGTGCGCAATGAGCCGTACGCCTGCGTCAGTTACTCGTTTATGTTCGACGAGTACTACACCCTGCAACCGCAGGAGACGCTGCAACTTTCCTATCGCACAGTCATTGCCAATGGCGCATGGTCACGCTCACAAATCGAGGAGTATGTAGCTACCTATCTGCAATCCCTGGCATAATATCTCCTCCTGGACTCGCTGGCGAAATACTCCAGCGGGTCCACACATGGTTATCCCCAACAACGAACTTTGCTGTCCAGCGGGGAAGAAAATACGCATATTCTGACGACGGTATGACCTGGAAAAGGGGAGTCCGTATTTAGACTAATTGCTTTTCGTACAGGATAACCTCGATCAATTGATAGGTATCTTTGCCTATTTCCTGTTGAAATTTATCCCTGCCGACTTCGTGGTAGCCATTTTTTTCGTAGAGCTTCTGAGCTGCTATCTGGAGAATGGAGGTGTCCAGATGCAGGGTCCGATAACCAAGAACACGAGCGCGGGCTTCGAGTTCATCCAGAATGCGCTGACCGTAGCCGCGCCCCTGATACTCAGCATAGACGCGCATGCGTTTGATCTCGGCGCGCTCCGCACTGGTGCGCTTCAAAGCGCCCATCGCGACCAGCAATCCATCGCACTCGCCAATCAAAAATTCGCCCTGCTTCTTGAGGTACACTTCCTCGATCGCATAGACATCATCATCCCAGGGACCGCGCCCCAGATAGGCCCCGGTCTGCTGAATAGCCAGCACATGCAGGTGTTCAACCGCTTCCTGGTCGGAGGGTGTGTAACGACGTAGTGTAAACATAAAGAGTTTCCTTCTCTAGTGCAAAAACACTTGACCTGTTCGTTTTTCGTGTGTATACCCTCCCTCTGGGGCTGTAGGGACAACATCCTTTGACGACCCGCTTGAGGGTACTGAAACTAGAGCTATCCTGCCCCTGTTACCTCACAACATAAAAAGGATATATCTGGCTCCGCACTGTTCAGAGGTTGTGAAAGCGCTGGGGCCAAAGAGCTGGTAGCGCAGGCAGTCGCCGGGCCGCAGATCATAGGTTTGCCCGTTAATGCTCATCTCCAATTCTCCCTCAATCAGGAGCAGATAGTGTTCCAGGCCCGATCTTGGCGGACGCTCATAGGTGATGTGCGTACCCGGTTCTAGTTCGCACTCAAGAACTTCAGCGGCCAGAGTCTGGGCGGGAGGGGAGACCGAACGCCGCCGGAATCCAATAGTTGGATCTGTCCAGACCGGTTGTGCGCTTCGGCGGATGAGAGGGGCAAAGTCATCCTCAACCATGTGCATCAACCGCGTCATGGTCAGGCCAAAGGCCGCGCATAGCTTGCCCAGCACGCTCGTGGTCGGGCTCACCTCTGCGTTCTCAATGCGGGACAGGGTGGCGCGGCTCACGTTGCTGCGTTTTGCAAGCTCGTCCAATGACCAACCGCGCTCAGCGCGCAGCTCTTTGAGGCGCTGAGCAATCAGCCGGTCAGTGGAGGTCGTATCCAAATCAGTATTTTCCATATATGGAATAATATCTCATATCAGGGATTTTGTCAAGGCCACTAACCTGGCAGCATTCAGGCTGGTTTTCATCCTCTAGCGATGTTGTATTTCGTATGATAAGATAACATTGCTAATAAGAAGAGCACTTTCCCCATTTCTGGTATTGAGAAAGGATCGTTTCATGAACGCCCGCGAGATGGTTCCAGTGATCAGCACAGCAGTGGTGTGGTAGAAGAGACTCTACCATACTCATCGTTCTTCTTCCCTTATCTCTTGCATTCATCTTTTCTATATTGTAAAGTATAAATCGCTTTTTGTCTGTTTTCAGACACAATAACTGGAGGAAAGACCTTTTCTTCTGCTTTTATTTTTTTGAGGGATAATAAATGATTAGCACCAACAGTATCCGGTTTGGCGGTTATGCGTTTGCGCGTACGGTGTATTTCTTATTTATGACGAGGCTGGGGCGGGGAATACTGGGCGGTATTCTGCTGCTTGCGGGCATCTGCTACGGTCTTGGTTCGCATATGGTCAGTTACCATGCAGGCCCAACGGGACAGGCCGAGGTATTTGTCGATGGGAACGGTGATGATTATGTCCGTTTCCCTGGCAATACGGCTGTCTATATCATCAAAGCGGTTGATTTTGATCCCTATCCCAATCCCGCCCTGGTCGCGAATCTCCATTCAGTGAGCAAGCTCGTTTATAAGGAAGGCGCATTGCAGATCAATTCCACGCAGGATGATGGCACAGTATTACATGTCTCTGGCTATAACGTCTCGCAATTCTCTTTTCAAGATGCTAGCGGTACGGATCAGGGCACATACACGACCACAGAATACCGTCAACATCCAGGCAACTATTATGCAAACCAATGGCCGACTGCCAGCATCTTGCTTGGGCTCGGCGCGTTCCTTCTGCTGCTAGCCACGCTCATCCCCTATTGGGTCGATAAAATCGTCTGGCGGGAAAAGCCCACGAAAACGTTTCAGGCGTAACCTATTTTGCGCATTCTGGCGCAGACAAGCCACACCTTTGCAAGGGTAGGTTTTTTCAGACGATTTTTCTGGCGAGCTTGAGGGGCCGAAAAATGTGGGGGTTTGCCCCCTGTTTTCGCCCACAAATCTAGCTCAATTTCAAAAAACCTACCCTTGCAAACAAGCCACACCTCTACAATGCATGTGAGCGCGGATAAACCGCGCCCACAGGAAAATTGGTTCGTAGATTATTCTACGCTTGCAGTTATGATAAGTAGCCCTGCTCTTTGAGCGTCTGGTTCGCCTGTGATTCC
>DATJHM010000232.1:0-55964 GCA_035493895.1 Ktedonobacteraceae bacterium | reverse complement strand
CATCTGTGACAAGTAATTCAAAAGTAGAAACTCAAGAAAGAGTCGTTCGCGCAAAAGTGCGAAGCAAAGAAAGTAAAAAGAGAAAAAACGGGACCAGATGGGAAGAATGGGGGATCAACTTGCCAAATGCTTGAAAATGAGAGACACTCCTTTTCATCAAACGTGGCGGTTTCAAACACCAACACAAGGAGTGATTCTCATGATCCATCATACCCCATCCACGCAACCCTGCTTGCCCAATGACAAAAAGGGCCAACCCATGATCGCGTTCTTACAAGAGATGCTCACCCTTTCTTGCTCCCATGACTCCAGAGCCAAACGCGGCAGAGGACGCCCTGCCACTTTTTGCTTACAGCAGCTCTGGTTGGGTGTGCTGATTGGGATCCTACAGCAGGCCAGCAGTCTGCGTCAGATCTGGCGTCTGCTGACCTGTGATGCGTTGGGCTCCTTTCCCATGCTGCTGGTCACCTATGAAGGCATGCGTGATCGCTTGCTTTCGGCAGGGACGGAACCGTTGCAGGCCCTCTTTGAAGAGATTAGTGCCCACTTGCGCGAGCGGGCGTTGGCACGTCCATCTTCGGCGTTGCCCCTGGCTCCTTTTGCCAGCCAGGTCGTCGCGTTGGATGAGACCACCTTTGACAAGCTCAAGCGGCTCACCTCGGATCTGCGGGAGGTGGCACCCACGGATGCGGCCCACCTGCAACCAGGGAAGTTGGCCGGACTCTTTGACCTGCGTGCCCAACAATGGATCCGCTTGCAATTTCGGGCCGATGTGTTGGCTGGCTGCAATACGGGCATTCTGCTGCTGCTGGAAGGGCTGCAACGCGGGTCCCTCATTCTCGCCGATTTGGGCTATTTTGCCTTCCCCTGGTTCGATTATTTGACCCAGCAAGGCTATTTTTGGATTTCGCGTCTCAAAGAGCGAACAACCTACACGATCGAGCAGGTCTTCTATCAGGATGAAGCCAATGGCGTCCTGGATGCGCTGATCGGCTTGGGGGCCAATCGCTCCGATCGCACGGCCAATGCGGTGCGTCTGGTCCAGTTTCCGGTCCAAGGAGTGCTGCATAGCTATCTGACCAATGTGCTCGATCCGCAGCAATTGCCCATGCTGGAAATCGCGCAACTCTACGCGCGCAGATGGGATATTGAGCTGGCCTTCAAGACGCTCAAACGCGAGGTGGGGGTGGCACTGTGGTGGGGAGCCAACTGCACGATGGTCCTGGTACAATTGTGGATCGCACTGATTCTGGCCCAACTCTTGCATGCCTTGCAAGTCGAGGTTGCCCTGCAAGCCGAAGTAGAGACGTATGATGTCTCCATGCATCTGTTGGTCGAATTGCTGACCATCACGCCACCCCAACCCCAGCCTTTGATTGTCTATCTGGCGGAGCGAGGGCGCTTCCTGGGCTTGATTCGCCCCAACCGACGAATCAAGATAGCGGTTCCTGCGCGCGAGCCGGAGCATATCTGTTCTCAATTTCAAGGAGAACCTCCCCCGCGTCGAGCACGCTATGCGCAGCGCAATGGGCATCCTCGCAAAACAGTGTTCTCTTCTCGCTTCACTTCTCATTTTTTACTCTAATCTACTTATAAGGAATTTTCTACTTATGAATTACTTGTCGCAGATGGCATAAAGCCCGGTCCCTACCTCTGCCTTTCTTCGAGGATGGGGACCATCGGCACCGCCTTGCCAAAGACGAGAAGAGCCGCAAAACACCACAGGTAGGGACCGGGCTTTATGCCGGTCCGCGGCCCCCACCGGCCCTCTTGAATGTCTCAGCTCTTCTTAGGTTGATGCGTATTCATCGCCGCTGGTCTGCGACCGGGTCGATGATAAGCAGCGACTCTACAAGGGTGGGGTCGATGGGCACCGGGTACTTCTTATCGCCGCACCTCTACGGGGTCTATCTCCCTAACTAAATCAGCACGCTGATAATACCCGCCAGTGTGACCACTCCGCCAATAATCGCCGCCAGCGAAGGAATCTCTCCCAGTAAAAAGATGCCCAGAATTACTCCGATCGTTACCTCTTGTGTCGCTATGAGATTGGCATAGGTCGCATGAATCTTCCGTACCGATGCATTGTAAAGCGTATGTCCCAGCCCGAGAGGAAAGATGCCCAGCGCCAGAATCGATCCAACCGCAAGCAGAGGATAGGGATGGTCAAAGGCAAAATATAATTCGAGCGGCAATAGCCAGAGTGCTGCCATGCCATACACATTCATCGTATAGCGAAAGAGCGGATGCCGTTCGCGCTCGCCCCGTCCCGCAATCGAATAAATGCCAAAGCAGATCGCCGAGAGAAGCGCCAATCCATCGCCCAGCACCATACAATTTCCTGTCGTCGTCAGCGAACACTCACGATATTGCGGCTCGAAACCTACCAGGATCGCGATCCCGAGCACCGCTATCCCTATCCCTACGTACTTTCTTATAGGCAAAGATTCACGCAGAAACAGAACTGAGAACAGTGCGACAAAAATAGGTGAAGTGTAAGTGATCGAGAGCGAATGGGCGACGGTGGTATAGTTCAGCGATGCATTATAAAAGAAAAAGTGCAGGGCCGTTACCAGTCCATATAGCAGAAAGCGGGGGATATCGCGTCGAGCCAGGAGCAGCGATTGTCGGGTGATCAGACCGAATATCGCTACCAGAATTGCGGCAATAGCTAAGCGCCAGAATGCGATCTCGAGCGCGTTAAAAGGAGCCGACCAGCGGGTAAAGACTGAACTGGTCCCGAAGAACATGACGGCTATACAGACGTACAGCAGGCCATTCCTCGCTTGTTGGGGAACAGGGGTAGTAGGTAAGACCTGCTGTGTGGTATCTTGTTGGGTCTCCATCGCCTTTTGCGCCTCTCATCATGAAGATATACAAATGCTCAAATGCTATTGTAGCCGACTGAGAGAGAAAAGCGCAACGCGCACAAGCAAACGATTTTGCTAGCTAATGGCGTATGAGCGGATATGTTTTTGTTTTGGGCGTGTTTCCGGTGTCGCACTCATGCCTGCCAGAGCCAGAGAGGCTGCGAGGCGCACTGAGCGTGACGATTGTTCATCATGTACAATTCTCTGAAGCTGAGGAATAGCTTCTGGCGCATGAAAAAGTGTGAGCAGCTGTACGACTGCTTGTCGTTTTTCTGCATTTTTCGTGTAAAGACAGCGTACGAGAAGTGTTATACAACGAGAACCATACTGTTCCCGCAGAAGCGAGAGCGCTTGTTGTAGTTCTGAGCTGCTCATCGCGTTATAAAGTGTCAGGTGAAGAATGTCATCTATCTTCTGGCGAAGATCCCTATGAGACTCAAGCTCAACGATATTCCAGCTTGTATCACGGCCTCTAATTGCAGTTTCCAGCTGGAACAGCCTGGTGTCCCTTTTTTCCATCAAGATATGTCTTTCTGGAGCTTTATGTGGCCCCGCACAGTGTTTTTCAAACACACTATTTGTCTTGTAAAACTACTTTTAGCATACATTAGCGCGCAGAAGCCAGCGGTGAGAATGCCTCCTGCCGACTTGCCAGCAGTGCCAGTAATGCTTCAAGACCCTGCCGGGCGGCCTGTCGTTGCGTAACACTTAATGTGGTGTCCTGCGCAAATTCATCTTCGTCGAGGATAAGTGGCTCGCCCTGTGGAGTAATCCACACATCGAGTAGAAGATCTACCTGTTCAATATGGTCGGCGAAGATGTGTGCTGGAGCGGCGATATTGCAATACCAGCCTTTTAGCTCACCGGAAGCGCTGGCAATCATGAAGATATTGAACCAGCGATCGGTATAATAATATTCTGTAAAACAGTCACCCGGCTCAAAGCGTGTATAGCCCAGATCACGTACTGGTTGTGTCCAGAGCGCCTGGACGATCACGCCAGAAGCGAGGCGGGCAACGATTTCACCCTGATATTCAATCACAGTCTTACCGAGCGTATTTTGTTTCGCTACCGTAATCATTGCAACATATCTATCTTGAACGGTGAATAGTTGATAAGATCGTTAGCCTCATTGTCAAACGGCCTCTAGTGTATAACAATTCGAGCCACACTGTCAAAAATTCCAGGATCTATTTCTGGATTGAAACGCGCTGTATGCCAGCAGGTTATGATTATTTCGCATTCACTTGTAGAGTCAGGGGATGTATGAGAAAGCCCATAAGCTCAATAAATCTATGTATTAGGTGACAAATCCTATACTAGGAAGAGAGATGGCTATCTTCCATTGGATCAGGAAAGGTCATGGGCTTTTACTCAAAGCATTGCAAGTACCATTTTGAAAGAAATGAGCAAAAATAAGTGAATGAGATGGAATGAGGATATGTTGGGAAGTGCTATGGGAAAGCAGAGCAAAGTATTTCGTAAAATGCTGCTCATTTTCGTACTGATTTGTAGTGATCTCCTGCTTAATTGTATTACTCCCATCGTGACGCCTGCATTGTCAGCCCCGGTGAGCCCTGTTGCCCTCGCCGTGTATGGCCAAAATGGCAGCTTTACGACCAACAGTGGAGGCGTGAGTGCCAGCCGTCTTAGCGGGCCCAGACGCACGGCAATTGATAATAGTGGTGGCGTATATATAGCAGATACTGGCAACAATCGCGTCCTCTATTTCCCATTGGGTACTACAATAGCTACTCGCGTGTACGGCCAGGCAGGCAGTTTCACAACGAACACTGTGAACAAGAATGGTGTGAGTGCCAACAGTCTCAATCAACCTTCCGGGCTTGCTCTGGATAGTAGTGGCAATCTCTATGTGGCCGATACCACTAATAACCGTGTGCTCTATTTCCCCTCAGGAAGTACAACGGCTACCCGCGTGTACGGCCAGGGTGGGAGCTTCACAACCAACTCTGGCAACAAAGGTGGTGTGGGTCCTGACACGCTTGATACGCCGGCGGGAGTGTCGTTAGATAGTAGCGGCAATTTGTATGTGGCCGACACGAACAATAATCGTGTGCTTTTTTTTCTTGCGGGTAGTACAACCGCCACTGGTGTGTATGGTCAGGGTGGAAATTTCAATTCCAGTAATGTGAATCACGGTAGTTTGGATGCTATGGGGTTCGATCACCCTTCAGATCTGGTTCTTGATAGCAGTAGCAATTTGTATGTAGCTGACCCTGGTAACAACCGTGTGCTTTATTTCCCTTCCGGTACGACAACGGCTACACGTGTGTATGGTCAGGCAGGCAGTTTCTTTACGAATACTGCGAACAATGGTGGTGTGAGTGCCAATAGCCTTAATCAGGCTTCTGGACTTACTCTGGATAGTGCTGGTAATCTGTATGTGGCCGATACAAGCAATAGCCGTGTGCTGTATTTTGCGGCAGGCAGTACAACGGCGACCCGCGTGTATGGTCAGGGAAGCAGTTTCACGACGAACATTCCAAACAATGGTGGCGTGAGCGCAAGCAGTCTGAATGTTCCCAGGGGTGTAATGGTTGATAGCAGCGGCACTATCTATATCGCTGATACGAGTAATAACCGGGTTCTTGTCTTCAGAACAGCATTGAGAATAACGACGCAACCGCCCACTACGACTACAGTCGGAAGCCCTTTTAGTGTTGTCGCAAGCCTGATCGATGTGGGATCTGGTGGAACATTTACTGGTGAAACCAGCACTGTCTCAGTGGCAATCAAGCCAGGGAGCGGAACTTCGGGCGCAATCCTGGGTGGCGCAACCTCGGTTGCAGCAGTTAATGGTGTGGCAACTTTCTCAAATCTGACCATCGATCGCATCGGTACCGGTTATATTCTGACTGTCAGCAGCCGTGGCGTAGGCAGTGCGGATACGAATGCATTCACTGTTACTGGCGCTTTACTTTTCATCCCTTTAACTATCCCCTCGTTTTCGTTCACGCTCAATGGAACGACCGGCATTGTTACCTCTCAGCACGTTTTCAGAGTGGTGGATACGCTCCAATCGGGCGTTGGCTGGCATGTGGCGATTACGTCCACGCAACTGACTGCTCCCGGCGGGAAAACCTTGCCCACGTCCTCGGTGACCATCACGCAGGTCTCCTCGGCCTGCACTTCGGGGCAGATCTGTGTTCCTCCCACCAATACGGTGACTGGCTATCCCATCACGGTGCCAGCGGGAACGGTTGCCCCTGCTGCCATTACTTACTTGAGAGCAGCAGCAGGTACAGGTACAGGCGATGTCACCCTTACTGCCACATTTTCTTTGCGCGTACTACCAGGTACCGCTGCTGGCACCTACACTGGTACGTTTACTGAAACCCTTGTGAAGGGCCAGTAGGACCGGAATAATTTTACATAGGAAATTATGGTTTTTCGATCATCGGTATAGTAAGAAAAGAGGACGCTGACTCTTAGCAGGATTGGCTCAATACAAAAATTTACCTGCTAAGAAGAGTGTATCGGTATGACAGGATGTCCCACATTCCATATGTATTGTGGGCATATACTGAGGCCTCTCAGTAGCATTTAATCCCGATCACAAAGACACGAATGCAACGGCATGTACTCTGGCGTGATAATGCTCACACTCACAAATATTTACTAGTTATGTTGGCATCGTTGCCAATATGAGAAAGGATGCCATTTCATGAAACGTCTTCTGAGCGCTCGGATTGCAAGGTGGTGGGTGGTGTCGCTTGTTGCTGGTGTGCTGGTTCTCTCTTCGTTCACATTTTCCAGTACCCATGCTCTGGCTGCTGCATGTAATATTGGTATCGCGCTCGACGCAAGTGGCGGTTCGGCAAGTTGTGATATGTCTATTCAGGCGCAAGTGACATCTGGTGTGTACACGTTCAGTGCTGATTCTTCTGCAACAGTGCCTGATAGTCCCTTCACGCTCTCCGGAACGCCTATTCTTGCAAACTTCCACTTTTCAGGTATTATCAGAGACCACAGAGGAAATACCAATGGTGGAAGAGGCCTGGCGTCATCATCTGGTATCACGAATGGATCAACTACACTTCCTTTGAGTATTACATCAGTGGGTGCTCTTAGTTGTACTAATGGGACCTGCGCACCTCCCACCTTTATTCCAGTTATTCCACTGACGACGACTCCTCAGACATTTGTTACTGGAGGGAATGCGGCACACACGATTATTGTCGATGGAGACTATACAGGGACATTTGATGGTCAGTTTACTATTCCACCAGGCTCGCCTTCTGGCGTGTACTCAGGAATAATCATGCTTACGCTCACCAACATTTACTAGTTTTACGAGCATGGGGCTATGATGGGACCAGAGTCTTCCAGAAGAATTTGGTCTCGATTGCGGCAATGCATGCACAACGAACTATTCATCTTTAGCTGAGAGATATGAAGAAAGGACGTGATTGAATGATGCGTGATCTGAAAACACAGATGATAAAGTGGTGGGCGGTTTTTATGGTGGCAGGGGCGGTCGCGGTCTCTTCGCTGGTGGTATCCAGTGGGCCCGTTTTTGCAGCTGCGTGTAATATCGGTATTGCGCTCGACGCAAGTGGTGGTTCTGCAAGTTGTGATATGTCTATTCAAGCTCAGGTGAGTTCTGGTGTGTTCACGTTCAGTGCTGATTCTTCTGCGACGGTACCCGCCAGCCCCTTCACCCTCTCCGGGTCACCGATTCTGGCAGACTTCCATTTCCATTCTATCGTCAGAGACCACAGAGGAAATACCAATGGTGGTCGAATGCTGGCATCATCGGGAGGCATCGTGAATGGATCAACGACACTCCCGCTGAATATAACATCGCTTAGTGATCTCACTTGTAGTAATGGGACGTGCCCACCTGCCACATTTGTTCCGCTTACTCCTGTTACCACAACGCCACAAGCGTTTGTTTTAGCCGGTGATGCTACACACACGGTTATTTTTGACGGAGATTATAGCGCTCAAGTGAATGGTAATTTTACCATTCCGCAAGGCTCACCTTCTGGCGTGTACTCAGGAATAATCACGCTTACCCTTGTCAACGTCTACTAGTTTTACGGGCCTTGTGCCACTGTGAGAAAGGAGAGGAGGATAGAGAGAATCCTCTCCTGTTCTAGAAAGACCAGAGCTACAGAATGTGTACTTCTTTTCCTCCTCGCTCGCTCTCCCCTCTGAGATTTGTACGCTTGTTTGCTTGCATCATGATGCTGGTCGTTCTATTGGAGATACAAACGGCCTCTCTTTCCTATGCTGCACATGGCTCAGCAGCTTTTACCGTGATACCCACTTTTATAAAACCGTATAATGTGCATCCTAGAGCCTATTTTATCTATGATATGGCTCCTGGTACCCAGATATCCGACCACATTCATATTGCCAATACTGGTTCTGCACAGGGAAGTCTTCGTCTCTATATCTCTGATGCGGTCACTGCCCCAGGCGGGGGCGCTTCTTTTCTTCCCGAAAACGCTCCACGACGAGATGTGAGTTCCTGGCTCAGTCTGAGCTACCAGCAAGTGACGCTCAATCCGGGTCAAAGCATAGAGCTTCCATTTACGCTTACTATTCCCAGGCACGTGCGTCCAGGTCAACATGGCGGAGTGATCGTTGCCGAGGAAATAAACAATCAACAGTATATGGAACATCTCTCAAGGTCGCGTAGTATCGCGATTGGCGTGCAGGCCTCTTTCGCGCTGGGTGTACTTATCAATCTTCCTGGACCCACTCTTGAGCAGTTAAACGTTGGTGGAATCACGTATAATGAAAAAAGTCGCTATCAAACGCTCAATGTGGCATTGAAGAATACCGGCACCCAGTTATTACATCCTTCTGGTTACCTGCGTGTATTTGACGAGCGGGGCAAACGTTTGCAAGATTTGAAGCTACAGTTAGGAACCTTTGTCCCGCAAACCTCGATCAACTATCCCGCCGTCATACAGCGCAAGCCACTGTTGCCTGGAAAACGCTATATTGCACAATTGCATTTGACGTATGAACACGGTCATACGCTCAATTACCGGACCACCTTTTTCGTGCCGGTACCAGAAAAGCCGTTGAATAAGGTGATTCAAAACCTGGATATGCCTGTGATCACGCCCTCTGAGGACCTCTGGAGCCAGTTAACTCCCTGGCATTACTTTGTCATCGTTTGTTTTCTCTTTGCCCTCCTGAGTAGCCTGCTCTTCTGGGCTCCAAAGATCTCAAAGATACTCACGCAGCGAAAAAACAAAAAGCGGGAATGATGGGGCATTGCCCCATTTCTTGTCTGCGCCCGGGAGACTTATATCAGAATCAGGACATTTCAAGCTATTTGCATAGGCAACGACGATTTTTAAATGCCGGGTATAGTAAAGAAGACGGTAAACACTCTTCACTCGATAGATCCTCTGCAATGCAGTATTTCGCAAAAAAACGACGTCAGGATGAACGTATGTGTGTATGATGCTGCCGATTTTCTAAGATAGGGAGGACTCTTCTGGAGAAGGTTTACCTCTGACGGTGGAAATGCTGGTATAACGAACAGCTTCATCTATACTTGCCTTGTAAGAAGAAAGGATGTTCCTTTATGAAGCGTTATCTGAAGACTCAGATCGCAAGGTGGTGGGTGGTGTCGCTTATCGCTGGAATTACAGCCATCTCTTCGCTGGCATTTTCCAGTGCTCCCGTTTGGGCGACTGCATGTAACATTGGTATCGCATTTGACGCCAGCGGTGGTTCGGCAAGTTGCGATATGTCTATTCTAGCCCAGGTGAGCTCCGGCGCATACACGTTCAGCAATGATTCTTCCGCGACGATCCCTGATAGCCCCTTTACACTCGTCGGAACGCCGATCCTGGCTGACTTCCATTTTACTTCTATTGTCAGAGACCATCTGGGTAATGCGAGTGGTGGGCAAATTCTGGCATCATCATCTGGCCTGCACAATGGGGCAGTAACGCTCCCTTTAAGCCTGACGTCGCTTATTTCCCGCTCCTGTACCAATGGGGCCTGTCCACTTGTGGTATCATTTACGTCGCTTTCTCCCGTTACCACAACGCCTACGCCTTTTATCACTATCGGCAATCACTCTGCCATTCTTGACGGTGATTATACTTTTGAGACGGGTGGGCAATTTACCATTCCGGCAGGATCGCCGTCTGGCATTTATTCGGGTGTGGTCACGCTCACGCTTACAAATGGCTTCTAATTCCCATTGATATTTTCACGTTCCATCCTTGCCGCAGCGCTATTTATCTACGCCCGAGACCACCAATGTCCATTGAACAGATATAAAGTCTGTTCAATGGACAGGGAGCATTGTTCCCTTCTACCATTCATCGCCCCTGCTTTTCGAGCATATACGAGAAATTTCCCGTATACGCGCACACCCGCTTATCCGTACCAATCTGCAATGTCTTCGTCGTAATCTTATCCAGAAAGTAGCGATCGTGCGAGACCGTCAGGATCGTTCCCTCAAACTGTAAGAGCGCACTTTCCAGCACTTCAACTGACGGAATATCCAGATTGTTCGTCGGCTCGTCCAGCAGCAGGAAATTGGCGTCCGTCAGCATCAATCTCGCAATCTGTAAGCGGCTCTTTTCGCCCCCGCTGAGATGGCGTATCGTTGTATGCATATCGCGGTAGGAGAAGAGCATGCGGCTCAGCAACGCAATCGCCTGTGGCTCGCTGATCTGCTTCAGACGGCGCACGAAGTCCAGGGGTGTGCTCTCAAACGGCAGCGTCTCCTGCTCCTGCGCATAATAGCCGACTACGACGTTGGCCCCAATCGCGATCGAGCCTCCGTCCGCAGGCCGCAACGCCAGCAACATTTTGAGCAGCGTCGTTTTGCCGCTCCCATTATCGCCAACGATGCCGATCCGTTCGCCATAGAAAATGGTGAGATCGAAGGGATGGAAGAGGAGACGTCCATCCACCGCCGTCTGTAAACCTCGCACCTCCAATACCTTCTTGCCACTGCGCGCCGCATCGAGATTGACCTTGAGTTTATCGCGCTGCAAGATCGGTTTCTGGACCTGGAGCTCTTTCAGGCGCTCGATCCGTTTCTCCATATTGTGCATCCGTCCCGCGAATTTATCGTTCAATCTGGCCCATTCGCGCAATTGCACCAGACTGACCTCCAGCCGCTTGATCTCATCCTGCTGATTCTGATAATCCTCCATCTGCTGAAGAAGACGACGCTGCCGTTCGGTGACATAAAATGTGTAGTTGCCGACGTAGACATCGATCGCGCCATCCTCCAGTTGATAGATTTTCTGGACTGTGTTATTGAGCAGATGACGATCATGTGAAATGAGCATGACTGTGCCTGGATAATCACGAATATAGTTTTCTAGCCACTCTTTCGCGGACATATCCAGGTGATTATCCGGCTCATCGAGCAGAAGCAGATCCGGCATCTGGACCAGAATACGTGCCAGATTGACCATTTTCTTTTCGCCCCCACTCAACTCGCCAATCTTCTGCTCATAGAGATGGTCCGGCATCCCCAGGCCACTGAGTACCGAGCGCGCTCTATGCTCTACCAGATAGCCTCCCATCGCCTCGAAGCGCTCCTGGGCGCGTCCATACGCGTCCAGCACGGTCTCCATTGCAGCGGGATCTGCCGCAGTCTCAGGAGAAGCCATCTGCCGTTCGAGATCATGAATATGGGCAACCAGTGTGGCAAAAGCCGATGAGACCTCCTGAACGACCTCGAAGACTGTTTTTTGATACTGGCGCGGGTCAATCTCCTGCGTCAGATAGCCCGATGTCATTTTGCGCTTGCGCGTAATGATGCCCTCAGTTGGCGACTCAATGCCGACGAGCAGCTTGAAGAGCGTCGATTTCCCACTCCCATTCTCTCCCACCAGCCCGATGCGCTCGCCCTCGTTGATATCCAGATCGATATCCGAAAAAATGTTGTTCCCGCCGAAGTCCTTACTCACTTGAGAAAGCTGAATCAGTTGCATTGCTCGTTTCCTTCGTTGCCAGTTTTAACTGGTCAATTGCATACACGGACAAAAAAACAGGGAAAAGAGGAAAGAGCCTGGCCCTGTATGCAGGGAAAGAAAGCCTATGTGTCCATGGGAAGAAGAGCGCGTGAAGGGGGAGGAGAGCAGGACATAGCAGAAGCACCGGCCGAAAACTATGCTCCTGAGAAGATCAGCATAGAGCGGTCAGTGTAAGCTCTGGCACCACTTTCCGCCGCATAAGCAAATGTGCCAGGCTTATGCGGCAAACACATGTGTAATGCGTTTGTAGGGGTAGCGTGCGGCCTGCAAATGAGCAATCGAGCGTTGTTCAGCGCGGCCCTGAGATGTCTCTAACATGCTTAAAACGGTACCATAAAAGGTCAGCCATGTCAAGATTCATAGGTTTGCGTGAGGAGATCGCGCAGAAACGAGAGGCTATTCCTGAGTTTGGGGAGATCAACATGCCCTGTTCCATCGAGAACCGGTGATTCCAGGCTGATATTGCCCTGGTAACCCTGTTGTTGCAGATTGGCAAAGAAGTCCGCAAAATCAATCACGCCCTCACCCGGATGCAAATAGCGACGTCTCCCATCGACCGAAAGACCCAGCCCGTTGTAGTCCTTAATGTGGATATGCCGTACACGTTGTTTGTGCCAGAGCCAGGGTGTCTCAAATGCTTCTGTAATTTGCTGATGATGTGCGAGAAATTCAGTATCAAGCGCAACCTGACTTCGGTTATCGCGTTCGACCGCCGTGCGTACATTCTCAATTGGCTTGGAGACGCGGCAGGGGATGGTCTCAATGGCTATTTCTAGATCATAACTGGCCGCCGCATCCATACATTGATTGAGCAGCTCCAGGTTATATTCAAGATGGTCATCGAGCTCCGGCCAGCCCCAGAGATGCAGAATGAGCAAGCGCGCTCCGACGCCGTGGGCCAGCTGGCAATTGATCTCGAGATCGTGTAATGCCTTCTCGCGTTCGGCGCGATCAGCTCTGCCGAGACCCATACCAATCCCTTTTTCTGCATGAATAGCAGGAAAGGAGAGTCCCGAGCGTCGAAGGTCGCTGACAATATGTGCAACTTCGGGATACCAGGATGTGTAGAACATCAGCTCAAAGCCGTCTACCGCAAGTTGAGGCCCATATTCTAGCACGTCGCGATAGAAGGTGTAATCTGGATAGCGGTTAAATGCTCCTGTAGAACAGAGAAGGGGAGGAATCTGGCTCATGCCTGTACAAAATCCTTATCTTTTTGAAGAGGTCGCGTGAAACAGTAGTATTTGTAGTATTGTCTTGAAAAACGTCAATATCATTGTATGGTGTGTTCGTTGAGATTGCAAACACCCTGAGCTGCGGATAGTGTAGCTATTTGATTGTAGTCGACATTCTCTATTGTGACTGAGTGTGCCATGTTAAATCTGGATTTTATCTGTCAGCATCCACAGATCGTGCGTGAGGCGCTGCGACGACGGCAGGATGCGCGCAGCATCGATGACATTTTATTACTTGTAGAGCAGCGGAAAGCGCTCGTGGCGCGTTGCGATGGGCTGTATGCTGCCTTGAAAAAACTGAAAGATAGCGTGCGTAAAGTCTCGGCTGAGAAGCGACCAGAGCTGAATGCACAGATCAAGGCCATCGGAAAGGATCTCCGACCGCTGGAATTGCGTGTTGTCGATCTCGAGGCCCGGCTCCAGCCCTTGCTCTTACAACTGCCAAATCTTCCCCACCAGAGTGTACGCGATGGTGTGCGTAAGGACGATGAGGACGAGTTGTGGCGCTGGGGTGAGCCGATCACGTATCACTTTGTCCCGCAGGAACACTGGGATCTGGGCAAGCGTCTGGGCATTCTGGACAGCGAGAGCGCGACCAGGATCGCGAGCAGTCGCTTTATCACGTTGCGGGGAGCCGGTGCGCGCCTGGAACGGGCTTTGATCTCATATATGCTCAATATCCACACAAGCAGGCATGGCTATACGGAAATCATGCCTCCGCAGCTGGTCTCTCGCGCTACTATGCAGGGAGCAGGACAACTGCCGAAGTTTGAGAATCAGGCCTACGCATGCACCGAGGAGGAGCTCTATCTCAATCCCACTGCCGAAGTGCCCCTGGTGGGATTGCATAGCGAGAGCATCCTGCCCGCTGACAGTCTGCCCGTGAAGTACGTGGCCTGGACAACCGCTTATAGACGGGAGGTCGGTTCAGCTTCTCATCAGACAAGAGGTTTGTTGCGCTTGCATCAATTCAACAAAGTCGAGCTTTTTCAGCTCACGCAACCGCAGCACTCGTATGATGTTCTGGAGCAGATGCTCAGGCATGCTGAATTTATTCTGCAACAACTGGAATTGCCCTATCGCGTCCTCGAGCTGAGAGCACCCGAGCTCCCATTCAGTGCCGCCAAAACGTATGACCTCGAAGTGTGGATGCCAGGACAGCAGCGCTACATAGAAGTCTCTTCCGTGAGTAACTGCGAAACGTTCCAGGCGCGCCGCGCAAACATCCGTTATCGCTCGCATAGCAGCGTGCGACCCGAGTATGTGCACAGCCTGAATGGCTCAGGTTTAGCGATTGGCAGAACGATGGCGGCGATATTAGAAACTTATCAACAAGCAGATGGCACAATCATTGTGCCAAAAGTACTACGCCCCTACATGGAAATTGCACAGATTACACAGGCATAAATAGGAGATGAAGTGGCTCCCAGAGCCAGTTTAAGCCCAAGGTTACAAATCGGGTAAGCGCAAAAGCGGTAGCAATTTCATAATCAAGGCTCTCCCCCCTTTTCAAGCCTTGTTGGATATGGTATATTACCTGCGGAGGGATGGCAGAGTGGTCTATTGCGGCTGTCTTGAAAACAGCTGGGTTAACAGCCCCAGGGGTTCGAATCCCTTTCCCTCCGTTGCCAAGGTGGTGGGGACTTCCTTGTGCATCGTTATTTTCTATATCCATCCTCTTGATGATGCCCTGGACATGATTTTTGCCTCTACCATCTTCGTTGACAATGACCGTCAACTTTGTGCTGCCTTGATGGGAAGGCTCGCTATGCATAGCAACAGCAGATTGCAAAAAACTTGTTGTGGACTCTTTGCATAGGTGTAGAGACTGTGGGGGATAGCAGCTCTATCGCCTGGAAAAGAGCCGTTTTAAGACGGACGGTGATTACTGTGTCACTCATAGGAACGTTGGAACAGATTGGTCTCGTAAACCTTTTGCAACGCCTGGAGAGCTATTCGAAAAGCGGGCTCCTGATTGTGAAACAGGATGCGCAATGGGTAGAGCTTTATTTTCGCGATGGATGTCTGATGTGCATTGGCCCGGTACGTTCTAATGCGACATTGGGAATCCGGCTTCTGCAAGAAGGATTTATTTCTCCTCGTGCTTTACAGGAAACCTTGCTTGCTATTGGGGGAGGCGAACCTGGTGAGATGCAACTGGCCCTGACGCTGATCGATCGGAAACACATCAGTCAGGAACAATTGCGCAATTGGGCGATGAAGAAGGCGTTCGAAGTATTTCAGGCCTTGCTCTTCTGGGGGAATGGCGAGATCTATTTTGAAGAAAACGTTGCTCCGCCCGCCGATCGTCTGCTTGTCGCTGTTGCCGTATCTACTCTCCTGCCATCTTTGACGGCAGCACCAACACCAACTCCGCCGTCGATGGAAACATTTGTACCGACGCCCGCAAGTCCTGCTTATCCGGTGCATACCGATCAGCTATCAAATTCCGGACCCCTTCAGCCTCGTCTCACCAGAGCCTCCGAGATTCCTAATGTTCCTACGTTGACGAGCCCATTGCAGTTTGGTCTGGAAGCCAGCGCTCCTTTGCCAACTCCGCCTGCACATCCTGCTAAGCCACGTCAGGTTGTTCCTCCTCCAACTGCTGCCGCGCCCATGAACAATGCTCATTTTTCAGAGGCGGCCGCTGCACCTCCTTCGACGGGCAATTTAGGGAATTCCTACGTTTCGGTCTTCGAGCAACCTCCTGCCGCGAGCAATAATGGCGGCTCGTTCTTTGGCGGTGATGATGATAGCGCTTTTGTGTCGTTTTTAGACGATGATAGTAATAGTGGCGGCAATGCCTTTGGTTCCAATTCAGGACGTCGCCAGCCAGAGCCTGTGACCGCTCCCTTTGCGCCAAAGCGCATTGATATTTCATTCATGCGTCCTGAAATGTTGTTGCTACCAGTTGACTTTTCTCCTGCGTTGATGCAGAATCCATCCGTACAGGTTACACCTGAGCAGTGGATGATATTTGCACAGGTGGATGGACAAACTTCGTTGCAGCGGATCTGTATGAATCTTGGGACGCAGCCAACGCAAGTGTGTCAGGTGGTCGGAGAATTAATTGCGGAGGGTCTGATCCAGCTTTGTATGCCTGATGGCGCGCCTGTGCAAGAGCCTTCCTCTCGCATGCGCGATACGATGACTTCAGGCTTGAGTAATGGCTATATCACTCCGGGCTATGCTTCCATGCCGGTACCTTCCTGGCCTCCGACGACGCCCGCACCAGACGTTGCAGGGTTCAGCAATACTGGTTTCGAGGTGAAATCACAGCGGGGCAATGGTACAGGCTTTACTTCCGGCCGGAGTCGGGCAGTTCCGCCGCAGTCTATGCAACCAGCGCAAACCAGCGGTCCACTTGGCGCGTATCCTAATATGTATGCTCCAGTTGGAAGAAGTTAGTAGGTATTTGCATTATACGTCACCCCAGGTGATATTATTGGCGCTCAATCCAACCCCGTAGACATGTAGCGGCGGGGTTTATCTCCGCCAATGTTGGTAGGGTGGTATCTCCGCCAGCATTGGCTAAAGACGGTCTTGTGGGGCGAATCTGGATGGTTGCCGACCCAGGCGGAGATAAACCCCGCCGCTACAAAGAAATCGCGTTTCTTTCATTGCATGCTCTATGGGTCCACCTGTATCAATATGGGATGACTAGAGAAGAGAGGTACGTGTGAGGGGGAGAGGAACATCATTTTTACGTAAACCTCCAGGGATTTTAGAGAGCGACAATCTGCTGGCGGGCATGCTAATCGGCCAGAGCCAGGCTATACGCGACGTTGCTACTATGATACGTCAGGTCGCGTTATATCCCACCACCACCGTGCTTTTGCAGGGAGAGAGCGGCACAGGAAAAGACGTGGTGGCGCGTGCTATTCACGAATTGAGTAGACGTGCTGCGTATCAGTTTGTCGACATCAATTGTGCTGCTATTCCAGAAATGTTGCTGGAGACTGAACTTTTCGGCGTAGAGGCGGGGGCCTATACGGATGCAAAATGTTCGCGTGAAGGTCATTTCCTGCGCGCAGATGGTGGTACGCTCTTTCTTGACGAGATCGGTGCGATGCCGCTGGTTTTGCAGGCGAAGTTGCTGCGTTTTCTCGAGTCTTTCAGTTTTCGCCGCGTTGGCAGCACGCGTGAGATCCACGTCGATCTGCGTGTGATCTCGGCCACCAATGTCGATCTGAAAACTGCGGTCGAGCATCATGCTTTTCGTGGAGATCTCTTTTACCGCTTGAATGTCATCACGATTTCTTTGCCCCCTTTGCGTGAGCGTATGGAAGATCTTGAATTGCTGGTAGATCATTTCTTGCGCATGTATGCTAAAGAGGGAAGTGAGCCTCATCGGATAAGCAAAGAAGCGCTGGAGATGTTCTATCGCCATCATTGGCCCGGCAATATCCGCGAGCTACGTAGCGCTATTCAGCACGGCATGATATTAAGCCGCAGTCGCGAAATTCAGCCTCAGGACTTGCCCGATACCCTCTGCCTCGCGGTGACCTCTGCGAATCAACGCCTGCAAGAGCTAAGCGAGCAGATGCACCTCCCACATGATGGTATCGACCTCACGACCTTTTTGAAGGGGATTGAGCATACGTTTATCCAGGAGGCGCTGGAACGCTGCAATGGCAATCAGGTGCAGGCCGCTACTCTCTTGCACATGTCCCGCGATCAATTGCGCTACCGTCTCATGCACCCATAAACGCTCTTCCATGCCGATGGGCACAGACAAGCCGCGCCTCTACACTTCGGGCCAGTTGAGCATGATCGCCTGTGTCGTCCCTCCGGCTGGCACGGTGACGCCTCCCTCGGGGATGACGAGCAAGGCATTGGCATCGATCAGCGAGGTCATGATATGCGAGCCCTGGTTGCCGGTTGTGTGCGCAACAAAGTGCCCATCGCGCCAGCTCACATGGGCGCGCACGTAATGCCTGCGCATCGCCTTCTCCTGGACGCCATCTTCAACGATGACCGGGACCTGCGGTTTGCTGAGGCGCGTATGCCCCTGCAATTTGCGCAGCAGTGGTCTGCCGAAAAGCGTAAATGTGACGGCGGTTGAGACAGGGTTTCCCGGCAGTCCAAGCAACGGTACGTGTCCGATGTACCCAAAGGCAACCGGCTTGCCAGGACGCATATTAATGCGCCAGAACTGTATCTGTCCCTGCTCTTGCAGGATATTCTTGACCAGATCAAAATCCCCTACAGAGACGCCTCCTGAGGTCAGAATCAGGTCGTATTGGATCGCTTCCTGGAATTTTTCGCGCAGACTTTCCACGGTGTCTCGCGCCACTCCCAGGCGATGCGGCTCAGCCCCTGCCTCTCGTACCGCAGCTTCGAGGAGGTAGCTATTGCTATTGCGAATCTTGCCCGGGCGCAACGGCTCGTCGACATCTATCACTTCATCACCTGTGCCCACGATCGCGACCCGCGCCCGGCGTATCACCGGGACCATTGCCCGGCCCAACGTCGCCAGAATGCCGATCTCGCTCGAACCAATGATCGTGCCACGTTCCAGCACCGTCTGGCCCGGCTGAATATCCTCTCCGGCGGGGCGAATATTATTGCCCGGCGTAATCTCCTGGAGGATCTCTACCCACGAACTCTCCGGACCTTCGGTGCGCGTCAATTCCACCTGGATCACACAATCCGCACCAGGCGGAACCGGAGCCCCCGTCATAATGCGCATGGCTGTCCCGGCTTCAACTGCCTGCTCAGAGACGTATCCTGCCGCAATGCTGCCCGTGACGCGCAGACGCGGTGGCTCCCCATTGCGTGCTTTGCTATCCTGACTGAGCAACGCAAAGCCGTCCATGGCTGAGTTTGCAAAGGGCGGAATCGCTTCTTGCGCGACGATATCTTCGGCCAGAACGAGTCCGGCTGCCTCAGAGAGCGGCACAACCGTTGGATTGAGGGGGCTAATGGTGGAGAGGATGTGCTCAAGGGCTTCCTCGACGCTTATCATGCCGGTACCCTCCTTTCGCCTTTGAAGGTGGCTCAACGAACAGAAATAAAAAAAACCTGGTACGCCGCTAACCTGCACATCTGGTCTCTCTACCAACGAAATTGCCAGAAATGACAGATACACTACGAGCGCCACCAGGCATCTTGATCCAAATACAATACCTCGTACGGGATTCGAACCCGTGATCCCCGCCTTGAAAGGGCGATGTCCTAGGCCGCTAGACGAACGAGGCGTGTCCGACACCATTGATGTGTCAACGTCTAGGATTGTACTCTATTGTTGGCACAATGTCAAGCACGAATTTTTTTGATTGTTTGTTTCTAACTTTTTTAGCAGGTATCACAGAATTGGCTAAAACTCCCGTAGAGAACGGAAGCGATTAGCCAATTCCGGCTAAGATATGCGCAGGGCTATTGCGCGTCTAAATAATTACTCTCAATCGTGGTAATTTCTACCAGATTGTTGAACGGGTCGCGGCAGAAAAAGCGCGGCCTGCCTGGAATAGTGGTGTCCTCTGTGATGGCGTATCCTGCTTCGCTGACACGGCGGCGATAGCTCTCAACTTGTTCAACCTCCAAACAGAAATGATGGACGGATGCTGGATTACGCTCAAGCGTGTTGGGGACGAAATGGAGTTCCATATCGTAATCACCCGCATAAAACCAGACCAGACCTCGTTCTGCCAGGGTACTGGGGCACGGTTTCTCCTCCAGGCCAAGCACTCCTCCATAGAATGCTCTTACCTGTTCCTGGGCTCCTGGTGCTACGGCGCAAGAAACGTGTTGTAAGCGTGGCTTTTTCACAGATAGCTCCTTTGTATTCATAAATTAGCCTGTTAGTATTCTAAGCTGAAGCTAGCTAGAGCGTCAACCCGCATACGCTCACATTGAACCCGCTTGAGGCTCGCTACGTATATATTGACAGGAAACTGGTGGCGTTGAGAAAATATACAGACTGAAACAGATCCAGGCTTTTTTACGTTTGTCTGTATGGAACGGACATCAGCAACTGCTATGATATACTACAGGTTGAAGCCCTGACGCTAAAAATAGGTGGGGCAAGTATGCGTTACATGTGTTATATGGAATAGAGAAGGGAATGTGATGGCAAAAACGAAACAACGCTCAGGATCTGCTGCTCAACGGCGGACGCAGGTCCGCCAGGAACGCCAGGAGCGTTTAAATACTGAGAAGGTTTCTCCTGCCGGGGAACGGAAAAGACGACTGCGAAAGAAAACGAATAATCCCTGGCCTCTGGTAATTGGCATTCTGGTGATGTGTGCTCTGGTGATTGGCGCTTTTCTCTGGCTCTCTAATAGGCCAACTGGCGGTTCCAGTACGGCGGCTCTCAATACGATTGAGCACATCAATCCCAGCGTATTGGACTCGGTGGGGGCTGGCAGTGCGCAGAGCACGTTTAAAGCTATCCCTGCTAATGCGAATATTCCGCAGGGGTCCGGCGGCAAACCGCAATTCCTCTATGTGGGGGCCGACTATTGTCCGTATTGTGCAGCACAACGCTGGGCGGTTATCACGGCTCTTGGCCGCTTTGGTACTTTCGGCCCAATCAGTCCGCTCACTTCTTCGGAGGACAGTATTCCCACGTTTACTTTTCATAAGGTGACCTATACCAGCAACTACGTTGATTTCTCTGCTGTAGAGACGACCGATAATCAGGGCAATACGCTGGATACGCCTACCGCAGCGCAGACTGCCTTGATGAATACCTACGATGCGCCTCCCTACACTACGGCTCAAGCGAAAGGGACCATCCCGTTCATCCTGATTGGCAATAAGCAGGTCTCAAATGGCGCTTTCTATGATCCTCAGGTGCTGAGCGGCCTTTCGTATGATCAGATTAATAGTAAGATCACCGATTCGACTTCGGATGTCGCCAGAGGCATGCTCGGAGCTGCCAACGATCTGACTGCGGCTATCTGCCAGGCTACTAACAATCAGCCAGGCAATGTGTGTAATGATAGCACCATTCAGTCGATCCAGACTGCTCTCCCTAAGCCTGCGCAGGCCAGCGCCTCTACGCCACAATTCGCTTCGGCGGGCACTTTGCCAGACATGATCGCCCCCAAACGGGAGTAACTTCGCATCATTGACGCATATTTGCCCGCAGATTGCAGGAAGGACCAGCCTATCATCCTGGCCCTTCCTGTATTTCCTCACCTACTGCCCCCAAAAAAATCCATACATGCCCATCTCTCGTATCACGTACCATGCCTGCCTGCCTTCTTGCTTTGCTAAAAACATATAATATAGGTAGAAATATGTTGTTGCAGCTTGACGAGAAGGTCATGCGTGTGTGATCGGTGAATAGTGGGGAGGGGTGTATTGTGGGCAATATCCAGAGAGAAAAATCTGTAAATATGCGAAGGCGCAGATCGCGCCTGAAGGCCATACATCTGGAGCCGCTTATCACGGGGCCAGGCGAAGAAGCGCAAAAGAAGCGCAGATCCGTCCCGCTGCGCGCCTCCCAGACCCCTCTACCGGAGATCCCGATGACCCCCGGCTCCGTACCCCCGCTCACACCACAGCCGGAGATTCCCATCACGCCCGAACCGGAGATTCCCATCACACCCCAGGCAGGCGAGCCACAATCTCCGTTCCCACCAGAAACGAGGCCGCGCAACACGCTCACATCCGTTTTCCTCCGCATGCTGCAAGCTATAAAAAACGCATACGCTTCATTCTTGCAAACGAGCGGGCTGCGTACAAACGAAATTCTATGGGGCCTGTTCGTCCTGCTGGCCGTATGCCTGCTGGTTTTACTGCTCTACGCTTATGTTTCCTATAGACATTAAATATGGGCATAAAGCAAACGTGACCATGTAGTCCCAGTAGAGGCACGGTGAAGTGAAACGGAACTGTGCCTGGGAACTCGCACGATTCCGCTGGCTCCGCAGGAGGAGAGACAAGCGAGCAGAGGTGCCTTCGCCGCTGATCTCCGTGGTCGAAAACACAGGTGCCTGAACGCGCCATGGTCTCCGTTGCCGTCATCGCCTGCGGAGCCAGCGGAATCGCACGAGTTCGCTGGCACAGTTCCGTTCTCACTCCAC
This sequence comes from Ktedonobacteraceae bacterium, assembly GCA_035493895.1. Lineage (GTDB taxonomy): Bacteria > Chloroflexota > Ktedonobacteria > Ktedonobacterales > Ktedonobacteraceae > DATJHM01. The sequence continues at coordinate 33,828 of DATJHM010000232.1, read as the reverse complement.
CGTGCCTCTACTGGATCTGGGCGAAGGCCTTCGGTTGATACATATCAGGCGTTGCTTGTCTGCGCCTGAACGTCAGGTTGCAGCCACTATCACTCCGCTGATACAATACAATACAATTGATTGGCTCAACTTTGTACGAGGAAACTCTATCCAATCGGTCTTATGTATGAGCCGCTACTGGGAAGCAGAGAAAAGTGAGAGGTATCATCTATGCAAAAGCCTCTCAAGCGCTTGAGTCGCGAGGGGCATGATCTGTTACAGCTCATAGGGATTTACTGTACAGTCACCTGCCGTTTTTGGCGCTGGCGCTTCTCTCTCTGGTTCCAGCAATTTCGCAGAGTGGAGAGTTCACAAACGCTTATGAAACAAACTTTGCTCATCATTCGGCATGGGCAAACCACATGGAATGTCGAGCATCGTCTGCCGGGACAACTGCCGGGGGTCGCTTTGAATGAGAATGGACGCCAGCAGGCCGCTCGTCTTGCTGAGGCCCTCTCAGTGTTGCCGATCAGCGCGATCATCAGTAGTCCGTTGGAGCGGGCCTACGTCACTGCTACCTACGTTGGACAGAAGCGCGATGTGGGTATTCAACTGGAGCCTGACCTGATGGATACCAATGTCGGCCCATGGGCGGGCGAGGTGATTCAAGAGCTGGCTAAGAAAGACCCGGCATGGAGTGCGTATGTACGAGACCCAACAGTGGCTCCAGAAGGGATAGAAACGTTTCCTCAGGTCCAACAGCGCGTCGTCGCAGCCGTCGAGCGCTGGCGTACTCAGGATGGGATTGGTCCCTATCCTGCTTTTGTGGCGCACGCTGATGTCGTCAAACTCCTGGTTGCGCACTATACCGGACTGGATGCCAGAAAAGCCGGTTCATTGATCATTGATAATGCGTCTGTGAGCCTGGTTGAGCTAGAGGATGAGCAACCTCCCCGTGTGCTTTCTATCGGCTGGAGCCCTCATCCTGGTTGGTTAAAGTCCCCCTCCATCCCTGAGATTCTGAAAAAGGATAAGCCTGAGGAAGTAGTGGGCGAGCAGAAAACGTAATACTTCTACTGAATGTCTATTACTACTATTGCTATTGGATGTAACAGCTTCCGTTGCACCTGGAAGGGAAGAGCAGCATGTTTGATCCGCGTGATCCCTATGAAAGATATTATTGGCATTATGAATCTCGACGGCCTCTCTCTGTAGCGCAGATCATTGCTCTGGGCAGCGTCAATGTCGAAACTGCTGCGCTGATCTGGTTATTACTGGAAAATGGCGTTTCTCTGACGGTCGCTGGCCCGACTGACCCACAACCAGGTGTGGGGAAGACGACGACGCTCAATGCGCTCTTGCAATTTTTGCCCGAGGGCACGGGTCTGGCCTATATGTCTGGTATGTATGAGAATTTCTCGTTTACGCGCCTGCCAGATATTGACCCTGCTCATACGTACGCTTTATGCAATGAGGTGAGCGATCACTTGCCTATCTATATGTGGGGACGTGTCGCGCGCCGCTATCTCTCTCTCCCGGCGCAAGGATACCATGTGGCAACCAGCGTCCATGCCGATACGATAGATGATGTGCTTTCGATGTACCAGCACGATCTCCGTCTCTCCACCGACGATATACGCCGCCTTGGCCTGGTGATTAATATCGGGCTGATCGGGAAGGTCTATCCTCCACGTCGTCGCTGGTTTACGACGCATTTCCTGCAACCTCAACCTGATCCCGGCAATGGGGCGAAGATCACGCCTGTCCCTCTCTCTCTCTGGAACCAGTACGACGATACGTTTGAAATGGCGGACGAGTTTCTGCTTGCGGACCTGGCTGGCTGGGTAGGGTGTACCCTTCCGGATTTCCAGGCTGCGCATCAACTACGTGTCGAGTGCTTGCGTGAGCTTTCTCAGGGCTCCGGTGCCGATCTCGATGAAATGTATATTGCTATTGAGGATGTTCGTCAGCGTAAGAAATAAAGCTGTTCTGGAAATAGACCTGTCCAGTTTTGTGTTATCAAGTTCAGGATATTACTCTGCGAAAGGAGACTGCCAGATGACAATACTATTGTGTTTTGTCGGCGAAGGGCGCTGGCCGCGCATCTGTAACTGTGCCTGATTGAACAAACTATAAGAGGAGCATTGCTACTATGTCGTATTCGGTTGCCATGCTCAGCGTCCATACTTCTCCTCTGGATACTCCGGGGAAGACGAAAGATGCTGGCGGCATGAATGTCTACATGCGCGAGCTGGCCTATGAGCTGGCATTACAACATCAGAAAATTGATATCTTTACCCGCTGGACCAATGAACATACCCCTCAGATTGTACAGGTGGCTCCCGGTCTGCGTGTCATCCATATCCAGGCCGGTCCAAAGACTGCCGTTGCGAAACAGGATCTTTATCAATACCTCCCAGCCTTCGTACGCAATCTCGAAGAATTTGTGCGCAGAGAAGAGGGCAGCTATGATCTTTTGCACAGCCACTACTGGCTCTCCGGCGTCGCCGCGATGGAGCTGGCCGCACGCTGGGATGTCCCTCATGTTACGATGTTTCATACGCTGGGCAAACTGAAGCAGCAGGCCAATCCCAGAGAGCCCGAGTCTCCCTTGCGTTTAGAGATGGAGCAACGCGTAATTCAGCAGGCGGATGTGATTGTGGCCGCGACTGCGGAGGAGCGAATGCAGATGATTCGCGGGTGTGGCGCGTCCTCTCATCGCGTTGAGGTGGTACCCTGCGGCGTGAATCTCCAGCTTTTCCAACCGTACGACGCTCCCCAGCATGCACGTGAACGATTCGGCCTTCACGCCGATCTACCGATCCTGCTCTTCGCCGGTCGTCTTGACCCTTTTAAGGGTCCAGATCTTCTGTTGCATGCGGCCTCTCTGATGCAGGAAGATGCGCAGGTGGTGATTGCCGGGGGCAGCCTCGCGGGCGATAACGATCTTTACCATCTGCAACAACTGGCTGATGAGCTGAAGATCAGTGAACGTGTGAAGTTTCTGGGCGCATGTCCTCAACCGGAGCTCCCTTTGCTCTTCAGTGCGGCTGATATCACGGTGGTGCCTTCGTATCATGAAAGTTTTGGCCTCGTCGCCGTTGAATCGCTGGCGTGTGGCACGCCTGTGGTTGCAACCCGTGCGGGCGGTCTGACGACGGTGGTGCGCCATGGTGAGACGGGCTTCCTCGTTCCTCGCTGTCCCGGCTTCTTTGCCGAACGGCTTGATACGCTCTTACGCGATCCACATCTCTATGCACAGATGTGCGCTGCCTCGCGCCATTCTGTTCTCCAATATAGCTGGATGAGTGTTGCTGCTGAAATCAGCGCTATCTATGATTTACTTGTTACCAGCGCTTCCTGCCTGGTCGCTCAGTAAAGTGTAGGTGGAACTTCCTCGCCAATGTCGTCGAGGAGGGTCTGGCAATCTATCTCTCGATCAGGGGGTGGATGATCCTCTGGAAGGGTGGACTTTCTCCTATCTCTATGGTATAATTTCATGCATCAGTAAGAGACAATCACGATTTGATTATCTATGCCTGGCTGGCGGATTTTTCTTGCGAAATATCCTCATCAGTGAGGCGTTTACATTGGGCATAGTAGCCCGATGAGGATAGAGATGCTTATGTGTTCAGTCTCAGAGACAGTATCGCCAGAGTTAATACTGCGCGGGGTCGCATCACGTAATACCGATGCCTGAAGTCACACTGGGGAAATTTTGCCCTGGTGTTTTTTTTATTACAATTCCGATTTTTCTGCTGAAATAGAGGCGGGCTCATCGATAATTTTTCCTTTCTATGGGCCACTTTGAGGCCGTTCACCGCGTTGCAGGGTGAACCTCAAGTTAATCTGAAGGTATTTGTAGCACTGAAAGGAGGACTGATTACTGCAAGCTATCGATGCGATAATCATGTAGGCGTATCGGCGCATACCTTTTAGCCTCAGTGTTGGAAAAAAAGCTACGCTGCAAACAAGCGTATTGCATAGACGTCATGTGGGTACGGAGTGGTTGCAAGATTTGAAGGAGAGTGCGATCATGAATTCGAGTATGATTAATAAGATTGCCAAGGCAAAACGGTACGCGGAGGAGCCAGAACGGATTCAGTTCACGCGTTTTGAAGCCACGTTCCAGGGAGAGAACGATGTGCACACGACCACCTTTGATCGTGGTGAATGGGAGTGCACCTGCCGTTTCTTCCATGATTGGGGTGATTGCTGTCACACTATGGCCATGCAACGCGTTTTAGGCGTCACTATTCCCTCGGTACATCGCCATGGTATTCCTGCTGGATTAGGCACCAGCCCTCTCGTGCACTAGCTGGCCTGCATATCTCTCTGATAGCGACAAGCTCAATTTTGTATACGACGTCAAAATATGATTGGAATAAAAACAGAACCTGAATAAGAGCATCTCAGGTTCTGTTTTTTGCTTGTGTGTTTTCTTGCGCACACGCTCAGGCGTTAATGCCAAGCGTAAAGTAGAATACAATGATGATGGCGATCATGATCACCGCCAGGATTGCGGTATAAAGCAGATCTTTGCGCACATACGAATAATGTTCTGCCGTGATCAGGGGTGCCGCATGCCGCTGCTGGCGCTGCTGTGCCTGACGACGTGCCGCCAGACGCGTCGCTGCACTCACTTTCCCGGTGGCTGGAGAGGTGGTGGTGGTGGTCGCTATTCCTTCCGGGGCAGATGAGGAGATCTCCGCGGTCATGGTGGCTGCCACTGGCGCTGCTATTGACGATTCTCTCTCTTCTGCTGGTTGAGCCTCGTCCTGAATCTCGCGCACGAGCTCAAAATTTTTCGGTGCCTTGGGCTTAACACGCTGCGCTGTACTACGCGCAGACACAGACTTCTTGGGCATAGTTCCTCTCTCCCCGCCCGACAGCCTGTACGTTTGTTCCGGCTTTTCGAGCTTGACTTTATCGATCTTTATAACGCCTGAACCGTCTTTTCTACACGGCTCAGAACGTCGTCGCATCACCCTTGTTGCATGGGTCTTGTCTCTATCAGACGTAGAAAACTTTCATGCCAGTACATTTCTTGACATTATACACGAAAGCCTGGAACCCGTCGAGTCTCTACCCTGGTTGGGCCACGAAGGAAGCGTGCTTGCTGAATTGACAAGCGTTACCCGTTGTGCTACCCTTATTCTGGTAGGAAAGGGCATCCCAACGCATAAAATGAGCAAAAGCAGAAGAAGCATCGAGGCTAGCCCGTCGTCTATGGCTAGTCCTTTTTTCTGTCCGAGTGTATTTATTGGTAATGTATTGGCCACTCTACAATATGTGAAGTCTAGACAAAGCAGGATAAAAACATGTCACGAATAGTCGTCGCTATGAGCGGCGGCGTAGATAGCTCCGTCGCCGCCGCACTATTGAAAGAACAAGGTCACGATGTGATCGGCATTATGCTACGCCTCTGGTCCGAACCAGGCGTGACTGCCGATGACGGCGTGGAGCGTGTTGTGCAGAATAAGTGTTGTTCGCTGGAAGCGGTCGATGACGCTCGAAGGGTGGCTCGCCTGCTCGATATTCCATTCTATCTTGTGAATGTGGAAGAAGAGTTTCAACACAAGATCGTCGATAGCTTTTACGAAGATTATGTCGCCGGGCGAACGCCTAATCCTTGCCTGAACTGCAATCGCCATATTCGCTTCACGGTCTTGCTCAAGCGCGCCCTGGCTCTGGATGCCGATTATCTGGCAACCGGCCACTATGTGCGCGTCGATGACGATCCTGTGACCGGGAAGCGCCGCCTACGCCGTGGCGTGGATGCCGGAAAAGATCAGTCCTATGTGTTGCATGTGCTGAATCAACACCAGCTCGCTCATGCCTGCTTCCCTCTGGGCCCCTATACGAAAAGCGAGGTACGCGCTATGGCGGCTGAACGCGGCATGACGGTGGCTACGAAGGCCGAAAGCCAGGAGATCTGCTTCGTCGCTCAGAATGACTACCGCGGCTTTATTGATCGCTATGCACTCTCCAGAAACGCCGAGTACGAAGAGGGGGAGCCCGTCGCTGTGGGCGCAGGGACTCGCAGTGTGGGCGAAAGACCCTTGATCTCTATTCCTCGTCCGGGACCCATCTACGATCAGCAGGGGCAGCAGCTCGGACGCCATCGCGGCCTGGCCTACTATACAATCGGACAGCGTAAGGGCCTGGGCGTGACATCTCTGGAGCCCCTCCATGTCCTGAAAATTGATGCTGCAAGCAACGCTTTGATTGTGGGACCCGCTGCTGCGTTGGAGCAAGATATGTTTATCGTTGGCAATATGCACTATGTCAGCGGCGAGACTCCGAGTGCGCCCTTTGAGGCGCTGGTGCGCGTACGCTATAAAGCACCAGAACAGCCCGCTCTCGTGACTCCTCTTGCTGAGAACCGTGTGCAGGTTACTCTTGTACACCCGCAACGTGCCATTACTCCTGGTCAGGCTGCTGTCTTCTACGGTGGCGCAAATGGGGAAGAGGTGCTGGGTGGAGGAATTATTGCATGACAGACCTGGCTCATATTCGGAATTTTTGTATCGTCGCTCATATTGACCACGGCAAGTCTACCCTTGCCGACCGCCTGCTGGAGTTTACCGGCACTGTGAGCAAGCGCGATCTGATGGAGCAAACGCTCGATCAGATGGACCTGGAACGCGAAAAGGGCATTACGATTAAGGCGCAGGCGGTACGTATGAACTATACTGCGCTCAATGGCGAAGTATACGAGCTGAACCTGATCGATACTCCGGGACACGTGGACTTTACGTATGAGGTCTCGCGCAGTCTGGCCGCCTGTGAGGGGGCGCTTCTGGTAATCGATGCCACGCAAGGGGTTGAGGCGCAGACGCTCGCTAATCTCTATCTGGCTCTGGAGGCCGATCTGAATATCATTCCGGTGATTAATAAGATCGATCTGCCCAGCGCCGATCCCGAGAAGGTGAAGCAGGAGGTCGAGGATGTCGTCGGGCTCCCAAGAGAAGAGTGCATTCTGGCTTCGGCGAAAGAGGGTATCGGTACGCAGGATATTCTGGAGGCGGTCATTAAACAGGTGCCTCCCCCGAAAGGTGAGCCCAAAAAACCTCTGCGCGCCCTGGTTTTTGACTCCCACTACGATATCTATAAGGGCGTGATCGCGTATGTGCGCATCGTTGATGGCGAACTGCGCGAGGGGGAACGCGTCAGTATGGTCGCAGCCGGGAGCACGACCGATATTCTGGAGGCTGGCTATTTTCACCCTCGCCTCACTTCGGTGGGACAACTGACGACCGGTGAAGTGGGCTATATTGCCACTGGCTTCAAGAATGTCAAAGATTGTCGTGTGGGCGATACTGTGACGGTGCCTGCTGCCCTGGGCCAGATTGAGATGCTCCCTGGCTATCGCCCTGCGAAGCCGATGGTATTCGCTGGCATCTATCCTGTCGAGGGCAACGACTATCCTCTCTTGCGCGATGCTCTTGACCGTCTCAATCTCAATGATGCCTCGCTGGTTTATGAGCCTGAGACCTCGAATGCTCTCGGATTTGGTTTCCGTTGTGGCTTCCTTGGTCTGTTGCATATGGAGATTGTGCAAGAACGCCTGGAACGTGAATATAATCTGGATATTCTGGCAACTGCGCCGAGCGTGGAATATCATGTGATTAAAACCGGCGGTACGCTGGTTGAGGTGGATAATCCTTCGGATATGCCCAATTTCGGTGAGATCGAGAGTATCGAAGAACCCTGGATGGACATTTCTCTCTTTACGCCCTCTCGCTATATCGGGACGATTATGGATCTGGTGACGACCAGACGCGGCACGTACAAGGATCTGAAGTATATCGAGGCTGAACGCGTCTTGCTTACCTATTCGATGCCGCTGGCCGAGCTGATTGTGGACTTTTATGATCAGCTGAAGTCGCGCACACAGGGCTATGCCTCGCTGGATTATGCCTTCGGTGGCTATCATTCCTCGGATCTGGTGAAACTGGATGTGCTGGTCAATGCTGTCCCGGTCGATGCGCTCTCGCTCATCTTGCATCGTGATAAGGCGTATTATCAGGGGCGTGCTCTGGTCGAAAAGCTACGGAGTCTTATTCCACGCCAGCTCTTTGAGGTCCCTATACAGGCCGCTATTGGCGCGCGTGTGATTGCGCGTGAGACGGTAAAGGCGGTACGCAAAGATGTGCTGGCGAAGTGCTATGGCGGCGATATCTCGCGTAAACGCAAACTGTTGGAGAAGCAGAAAGAGGGAAAGAGACGTATGAAGATTGTTGGCAACGTCGAGATCCCGCAGGAAGCTTTTATGGCTGTGCTCTCGCTTGGAGATGAGAAGTAAAAAAAGAGGCGCTAAAACGAGAAGAGCGTTGGATAATCACGGTTATCCAACGCTCAATTCTTCCATTTTTTATGCTCCTGTTTTACGTCAACCGAGTCCTAATCCACGTAGGTTAAGAAATTTACCCCAACCTAATGTCATAAATTCTCTCCCCCTGTTTACCTCTGCCCCTCCCCAACAGTAAGTCGTTGAGAGACTTGGGTGCCTGCAATATATTGCAGCAGACGAAATTTCAGGAGGTGGTCAGACGCTCAGGGGATCCGCAAGCCCGCATTTACGGGCACTACTTGTCAATCTGAAATACCATCCCCATAAGGCGAACTGGTTTCTTGGTCAATAGCATTGTGTACCTCCCTTCGGATTATGGACAATGCAAGGCCATTCAGCCAAGTGCCAGGGTCTGTTGAGTTCCCTGGTAGCTTCCTATTCCTTAGGAATATATGTACCATAACATATCTTTTTGGCAAAGTCAAGGCCGGTTTCCGCAAAAATAAAGCGGCCCCCGAGGCGATTTTTGTCGCCACTTCTCGCTCTGTGGGCGTTCACACCACATTTTTATGTGTATGTGAAACACGATCTGAAAAGGGCATTGGCAGGGAAACAGGCCCCGCCAATGCCCTTTTTAATGACATATTCTCTTTAAATCTGTTTACCAGGCACTTTTATTGGTATCGTCTTCTTCATACGGCAGGTCACGATTCGTTCTTCCGGTGATATCCCTGTCGAGGATTGGACGATCACTCTCTCCGGGCTGACGTATAGGCTCGTTAGCCTGTTCCATGCTACCTGCACGCTGATCATACTGGGGCTCGTTAGCCTGTTCCATGCTACCTGCACGCTGATCATACATCGTCTCGTTCTGACGCTCGGTTGTCGTTCCTTTTGCGGCCGCGCTTTCGCTATGGAACAGATAGTTTGAGGAATTAGGATCAAGCCCGCCAGCTGGAGCCTGATTAACCATACGCGCAAAATGCTCCAGATCATTCTGCAATGCTGAGTCGAAGCGGCTTCCCACACCCAGCTTCTCGCCCATTTCACCCAGAATGCCTGCGGGTGGCTCGTAGCTGATGGACACATCTACTTTTGTCTCAGCTGGGCCCTGTGGCTCAAAGGTCACGGAGCCGAAATTATTCAATCCCTGGGTCGAATGCCAGCTGATCTGTTGATCTTCAACCCATTGGTCATTCACCGCATCCCACTCGTGCCGCCCCGCAACATCTGCGACCCAGTGGCTGTTCGTCTCGTTCTGGTAGGTCACCTCTTTCACAAAGCTCATGAACTTTGGAAAGTCGTTAAAGTGCGAAAACAGGGAATACACCTGGTGTACTGGTGCGTTTACCACTACTGACGCATGATGTTCTGTATAGTTTGCCATGACGGTTTTCCTCCTTTGTCTGAATATTTTCGCTTTGTATAACATTAATGATACCACCTTATTTTTATGGAAATCAACAAATAAAGCACTGCAATTACGGCTCTAAGCGAAATTTTATGTACTATAAATATTTATTAAAAGTTGTTCAACGGACAATCATGGCAAAAAGATGATTCTCATGATAAAAAGAGTATGGAGGAAAATATCAGGTATCTACCTGATAAAGAATCATGTGGATACCTGATGGTCTTGTCACCCAAAAACCTTTATGCTACTTATGTGTCATTGTGTAACCGCGCAATGGCGCGAATCGACGTTTTTCTTCCTCTGGTACTCAATGGCCTGATGAATAGGACTGTTGGTGGTTTTATTTGGGTCTTTTGTTCATCTCGTGTAATATAGACATAGACGTAAGAAGTCGATAGCACATCTAGCTGAGTCAGGTATCACATGTAACCAAATGTGTTCTGCTTACGTAATGAGTTGTAGAAGTATCTGGTAGCGTGCGTCGTCTATTGGAAGCTGTTGTAAATAGATAGATCCTCGTCTTACTCAGAACCATCAAAAAAAGATTTTGGAGGGGTACCGAACGATGTCCACCGCATTAGTAGAAAACAATCTGAGCCGGGCTCTTGAGCTCATTGGCGGCTCCATTGATCCTGAAATTGCCGAGTCGTATCCGTCGCTGGAGGCGCGTATCCTGGCACAGGCTTTAGAGAATGTTGAAGTGGCCGAACGCCGCTTGCGCGAAATTCAGCAACTGGTGGGAGAGATTAGCGAAGTCCTGGTGTAGTCCTCCGTGCAATGTGGCACGGGGAGGCCATCTCCTTCTTCCCCTCTCGCCTCGGAAAGTGATCCTAAGAGCATAGTTATCCTCATTTGTGTCGCTTCTTTCTTTTCTTGCCCGAAGCTGTCATACCTGTCCTGTTCTGGGAACAATGTAACTTGATACTCGATGTATCCACTTATTTACATATGAATAGTAGGGTCGTGCCTGTACGTACACAAAAATAGACTGATTAAATTTTAATTGTAGATAAGTTTCTCGATATATCACGCTTTTTATGATATCTGTATAATGATATCTGTGTATTCTGTGGCACTTTTCTGGTAAGAAATGACGCCGGTAAAACAAAGAAGTTGTTTTACCGGCGTCTGGCGTTTCTCTGGGCTTTTGTTTTATATGCAGAACGGAAACGAGTATATGCTTAGTAAGAGAAAGATTGCAGAAATGCTGCAACAATCTGTTCTGTCTCTTCCGGATTCTGCGTTTCCATGAGTTTTATGCGTAAATCTTGCGCCCCCGGAAATCCGTTCGCATAGACTTTAAAGAATTTTCGCAGGGTCGGAAAATGCTTGCTTGTCCCCCAGGTGTCACTCCAGAGCCGCATGTGCTCAAGCAGCAACTGCACTTTTTCTTCCGGCGTCTTGTCGCTTAATGCGGTCTGCTCTGAAAAGAGGAAGGGGTCCTCAAAAATACCTCTGCCGACCATCGCGCCGTCTGCGCCCGCTTCGGCCACTTTTTGTCTCGCTTCGTTGAGTGACTTGATATCCCCATTTCCGATAATCAGTGTCTCACTGCTCAGCGCATCTCTCATCTCAACAAGCGTTTTCATTCTATCCCAATGGGCTGGCACTTTGGACATCTCGGAGACGGTGCGCAGGTGAACGGTGAGTGCTGCTGGCTTCTGTTCCAGGATAAATTGTATCCACGCGAGGTCTATTGCCCGAAAACCTAAACGCGTTTTGATGCTCACCGGGATGATACCTGCTGCCCCTTCTTTTGTTGCATCAATAATCTCTTTGGCGCGTGGTCTGTCGTTGATTAAACCCGAACAGACTCCTCTACTTACTGGACCCTGGGCGGGACATCCCATATTCAGGTCCACTCCATCGAAGCCCATATCTATCAGCTTTTTTGCTGCTTTCGCGAAGTTCTCAGGCTGAGATCCCCAGATTTGCGCGACGAGAGGCCGTTCTGTTTCGGTATATTGCAGTCTATGGACAACGTGTTTTTCGCCCTTGGAAAACATCCCCTCTACATTGGTAAATTCGGTAAAAAAGACCGTCGGTTTCCCGTAGCGGGCTATCACTTGTCTGAGGACGGTGTCGGTGACATCTTCCATCGGGGCCAGGATAAATATCGGTTTTTCTAATGTTTGCCAGAAATTGTGGGGATACTCGCGCTTGTCCACTCTGTTACTCTTCCTGTATGCTTTTTCGCTTGCTGCTATTTTTTGCAGATCTTTTTGTTCCCAATTTGTCCTGCTATTATATGCCAAACGGGAATTGCAGTCTATATCCCGGCTCTTTCCCACTCCTATGTAGTGACGATAAGACCGCCTGCTCGCCAGGTTTTCACGGCTTTTTTCACGCTTTGGATATAAAACTCTTCGTTGTTATGATCGGCTGCTGGTGCATAGACTGGAATGATTTGATCTACGGTTGATAATCCCCAGTTCGCGACGTATTGCTGCGCGATCAGCCGATACCAGTCCTGAAATCCCTCTTCCCAGGTCGCATAATACCGAAAACCATCATAGGAGGGATGCCCCGGGGTCGCGCGAATATTGCCCAGTGAGTGCGTTTTGGTTGCAACTCCTCGTGTCCCAAAACTGCTTTCATGCATGAAAAATGCTAAGGCATAGGCCGGATCGATATCATAGTCTTTCCCATAGTCATAAAGTGCCTGCCCTTTATCGGTTGCTGGCGAGTGATAATGTGCGAGTACGAGATTAATGTGTTCAACATCGATGGTGGGGGAGCCGACGACGGAATACTCTGAGGCCGGGCGAAAAAATGTGTCGATGAGAAATGAGCGTATCGAGATGGTGATGCCTGCCAGGAGTAGCCCTATCAGGAGCGCGATCACTGCAATCTGTACGATGGGAAATTCGGGCGCGTGGTAGTGCTGCGGCAATCTGGTACGGAAGGGGAAGGTGCTCACTCTTCTTGTGCGCCGTCTGTCGATCTTGGGCATAGAGGGTAAAGTTCTCCTTCCATAGGGCCGGGTCATTTCTCGAGACCTGCTGCGAACATGCTTGAACGTTCTTTATGCTACTCATATACGCGCTGCACAAGGAAAATGTTGCATGCTGTCTACTCTGTGCGTTTCCTGTTTGTACTATATAATAGCAGAAGATGTTCAGCACGAAAATAGGAAAAGGAGCAATAACGATGATTTCTGAGGAGCGGAAGGCACCGTCGCCCACGCCCGGCGATCTCTATAATCTCGATCATTCACTTTCTGAGGAAGAGCGTCTGGTCAGGGATAGTGTGCGCAAGTTTGTGCAGGAGCGCGTCCTTCCCATTATTGGCGAGCATTTCGAGGCCGCTACGTTTCCGCGTTCGTTGGTACACGAGGTGGCCGATCTGGGACTTCTGGGGATGCATTTGCAAGGCTATGGCTGTGCTGGCATGAATGCTGTCTGTTACGGGCTGGCCTGTCAGGAACTGGAGGCGGGGGATAGCGCGTTACGCTCTTTTGTCTCTGTCCAGGGCTCGCTGGCGATGTTTCCCATTCTTGCCTTTGGCTCTGAGGAGCAGAAAGCGCACTGGCTACCGCGCATGGCACAGGGAGAGGTCATTGGCTGCTTTGGCCTGACGGAGCCCGATGCCGGTAGCGATCCCTCTGCGATGAGCACGACCGCGCGCAGGGATGGCGAGAGCTACGTGCTCAATGGCACCAAGATGTGGATTACGAATGGCAGTATTGCTGATCTGGCTGTGGTCTGGGCGCGGGCAGAAGATGGCATACGTGGTTTTCTGGTCGAGCAAGGTACTCCGGGCTTGAGTACCAGTGATATCAAGCATAAGCTTTCTCTACGCGCCTCGGTTACTTCGGAATTACACTTTGCCGATTGCCGGATTCCCGTAGCGAATATGCTGCCTGGGGTGCGCGGTATGCGCGGCCCTCTCTCCTGCCTGAATGAGGCACGCTACGGTATTGCCTGGGGCGCGACTGGCGCGGCTCGTGCCTGTTTCGAAGCCGCTCTGGACTATGCGCTGACCCGTGTGCAATTCAAGCGCCCCATTGCGAGCTTCCAGCTGGTTCAGCGCAAACTGGCTCTTATGGCAACCGAGCTCGTAAAGGCGCAATTGCTCGCACTCCAGCTTGGACGCTTAAAAGATGAAGGGTTGTTACATCCTGTACAGATTTCTATCGCCAAACGAAATAATGTACGTGAGGCGCTCGAGACGGCGCGGGAAGCTCGCAGCATTCTCGGAGCCAATGGGATCACTCTGGAGTATCCTATCAGCCGCCACATGAACAATCTGGAATCGGTCTTTACCTACGAAGGAACCGACGATGTGCATACGCTCATCATCGGGCAGGCTCTCACTGGCATCAACGCCTTCTCTTGATCACGAGTACATGAGGGTGGGGCTCGCGGACATGGACGAGCCCCGCTGAGAAGTTTATTTGCAGGCCGCTACCGGTTGACCTGTGGGACCAAGATCGTTGCTATAATCTGTGATTTTCCAGGTGTTTGCGGCGTTCGGGTCCTGTTGTAAGGTGATATGAAGCTGATATGGCTGCTTTTGTTTCGCGCGCGTAATTGTATAAGTATAGGTGTAACTCTGCGTGTTGCTCTGCGTGTTGCTCTGATAAACTGTGCTATTCTGGACGATGGTGTAATCTTTGATCGTACCAAAGCAGAGATCGTCATTTTTTGCACGATTGATGAAGTCATCCTGTGCAAGATGGAGGGTAATTGCCGGGCTCAGATAGGTATAAGCCTGGTCGTATTTTGCCTCCTGAACCGATTCGAGAAAATCGGCTACGTTCTTTGCCGCTCCAGAACTATTGCCCGCAGCATTGAGCAAATTAAAGCCAATATAGGTACCTACCGAGACCAATACTGCGAAGATCAGCAGCCCACATCCCCAGAATAAAACACGTTGACGAAATGGGCGCTGTGGGGCGTCCTGCTTCCTCAAACGGCCAACACGTGGCGTTCTGGCGTTCTCACTGATAGGTCTATGTGCTGGACGTTGTGCCATCTGTGCTGGACGTTGAATAGCACGCTGCCTGCTGGTTTGACTTAATGCTTCCAGACGCTGGCTGGCGTACTTATCCCAGGGCTCATCGCCGGGTCCTTGTCGTCCTTGCATCGTACATTCTCTCCTCTTGAGCTCTTGTATCTGTCAGCGCATGATCTGTACGTATTTTTTTTACTATATATCCAACATGACGAGGCCACTCAATGTTGCATGAGCTTTTTCAAGCTGCTCCTGAGCACGTCTCGCCTGCGTACGAGTCGTTTGCCCGTTGCTGATGACCAGGAAGGTCTGGTCTACCAGTGCGCTAATTTGTGCTGTACTGATACTCGAAAGTATCGGTGGCGCGTGGAAGATGATCAGGCTGGGACGACTCTCTGCTTCGGCCTGTATCTGGCGTAACGCATTCAGTATATCACTCAGTCTGTTTGAGAGCAGCAGGGGGGCTTGCTCTGGCTGAGAAAGGCTACTGCCTGCACTCAACAAACGGAGGTTTGGTATGAATGTCTCGCTCAGTAATGTCTCACTTAACAGGGGAAAGATGGTCTGTGGCCTGCTCGCTCCTTCCGTCAGCAGATCGCTCAATCCACGCTGCTGGGTGGTGCCAAAGCGCTTCTGTAACGAGGGCGTGCTGAGGTCAGCATCTATCAAGATTGTCGGCGTCCCACTCTGTGCCGCTGCTATCGCCAGGTTCGCTGCCACGGTCGCATGCTGTCCTGTGGATGTGGCTGCTGCCAGCAACACGGTATGCTGTTGCGTTTTCGCGCCCTCCCAGCTAAAGCGGATGTTGGCACAGAGTGTCGTATAAGCGGCGTAATAGGCCGATCCGATATCGTAATCACTGAGCAATGCTACTTGCTCCTGTCTAAATGGCGTACCCACAAAATGCTCCTTGTTCTCTGCATGAGAATCCGTTGTACTATAATTGCTCTTCTCACATACTGTCAAGCGATCTGTTTAGCCCTATCACTATGCCGCAGAGGGGCGAGCACGCTCTTTTCCTGGAGCTGGAGCAGGAGGTATCTCTCCGTAAACGGGGAGCTGTAGCAAATTCTCAACCTCATGTGCACTACGAATGCGATCATCAAGATATTCAACTAAGAATGCCAGGGCCAGCCCGATGATCAGCGCCACAACGATCAGGGCCAGTAACATGGTCGGTTTGCTCGCCGATGGACCCGGAATGCTCACTGGATCGGTGGCTGCATTGACGACCTCTGCTGATGCCATTGCTTGCCCCTGCCCATTCGCTGGCGCAACGCTGGTATTCGAACGGACGACGTAATCAATGTATTTCCCCATGTTTGCTGCGCTCACTTTGCCCGTGGCGTCGGCTATGGCCCAGGCGCCCGCTGGCGTATCCCAGCTCACGCTCAGGGTGACCAGACTGTGGGCGCGCGCCGCTGTGAGCGAGCCCGCTATCGCGCCTGCATTGGTAATATCTCCAGGATCCTGTCCCGGAAAGCGTTTTGCAATCAGTGCTCGCTCGCTCTGGATCTGTTGCACGATCTGCTGGGTAAACGCAGGTGAAGTCAGTACCGGGCCTGTGGTAAATTCATCTGCCAGGGCTTCAGATGCAGATACATAATCAGCATAATTGGTATCGGTCGGATTGGCACTATCCAGCAATCCAATGCGCACTGTGACGGTCGATTGGTACGCTTTTAATGCACCCGGCGTTTTGTGCAGGTGATAGTATTGATATGCTGAATAGAGAGCTACTACCCCTACAATAAGAGCAATTATCCAGAAGCGCCGGACAAAAATTGCCCAGTAAGCTCGTAGTTCCACTGTGTTGAACCCTTTCTCATGGAAAAAAATAGCAAATAATGAATCACTGACTAACTGACAAGATCATTCGTTGAAGTACGCGTGATTCCGCTTATCTTAGATTTTTGTTCTTGTAGTTTTGTCTCAATAAATTGTTGAATCCGTCTTTGAAAACGTGGCTTGTCAAATTCAAGCGCATGATTATGAATAATCTCAGGATCAAATTGCTTCTCATCAAATGTTGCCAGCACCTGGCTCAGACTTTCCACTGTCTGCTCATGGAAAAAGCGCCCTGTCACTCCGTCAATGACTGATGCCAGTGCTCCTCCCGCTCCATAGGCGATGATCGGGCGTCCTGATGCCTGGGCCTCCAATGGCGTGATGCCGAAATCTTCTTCGCCCGGAAACAGGAATGCACGACAATGTGCATAGTAATGAAGCACTTCTTCATCGGTGAGTCGACCAAGGAAACGAATCGTTGGCCCTGCCATCTGTTGCAACTGCTCCTTATCGCGCCCTTCGCCGATCACCACCAGGGGCAGCCCTAATGCAGTGCAGGCTTTGATTGCCAGATCAAAGCGCTTGTAAGGGACCATACGCCCGAGGAGCAGAAAGTAGTCCTCCGGTTGTGTCGCGGGATCAAACTGGAAGCGCTCTGCTTCGACCGGGGGCGGAATAATCACTGCTTCGCGCCGATAATACTTTTTAATCCGTTCCGCTACGATCGGCGAATTGGCGATAAATTCGTCCACGCGCATTGCCGAGGTTTGATCCCAGAGACGCATCCCGGTGATTAAAAACGGCAGGACACTGCGCGAAACCCTTCCTAGCTGTTCTCGCTCCACATATTCATCATAATTCCAGCACCAGCGCATGGGCGTATGACAGTAGCAGATATGCATGGTCTCAGGCCGTGTGAGCACGCCTTTCCCAAATGCGCTGGAACTGCTGAGAACCAGATCATAGCCGCGCAGATCCATCTGCTCCATCGCAAAGGGATAGAGCGGCAAAAATGGCTGATGATGTTTGGTGACCAGCGGCAGTTTTTGCATGAATGAGGTGCGAATATCCATTTTCTGGAAGGCCGGGTCAACACGCTGAGGATCGTAGATCGATGTGTAAACCGGGGCCTCAGGGAAAATCTCGTGGAAGGCCATGACGACGCGTTCTGCTCCACCCATCTGGTTGAGATAGTCGTGAACCAATGCAACTTTCATCTGATTAATATGCTCCTCGATTGAATAAGACAGCTGGAACAGTGCGCAATAAGATCTGGAAGTAGAGGCGTAATGACCAGTTTTCAATATAGTACAGGTCCATGAGTACGATCTCATCAAAGCTCAAATTACTGCGCCCCCGCACCTGTGAGAGACCACTTAAACCGGGTTTAATCGCCAGTCTCGCTTTCTGCCATTCCTCATATTGCGCGACTTCGCTGAGAAGTGGAGGCCGTGGACCTACCAGGCTCATATCCCCTTTTAATACGTTGATAAACTGCGGAATCTCGTCCAGGCTGGTGCGCCGCAAAAATTTGCCCACGGGCGTCGCGCGTGGATCATCCTTCATTTTAAACAATGGCCCCTGTGCCTCGTTTTGGGCCATCAATTGGGCCAGCCGCTGATCCGCATCTTTATACATTGAGCGGAACTTCATAATCCCAAATGGCTTGCCATTGATCCCGATTCTGGTCTGCTTATAAATAATCGGCCCCGCTGAGTTGAGGCGCACGGCTAACGCTATACACAGCCAGATTGGCGACCCGATCAGCAATGCCAGCGAGGAGATGGCAATATCCACCATGCGTGTGATCAATCGTTGCACGGTGTTTAGCGAGATCTGTTTGATGCCAATCAGGGGAATCCCTTCGATGGCTTCCATATCGATGCGCGAAAGATTCATCTCGTACAGATCGGGAATCAATTTAAAAGAAGCTCCCAGCCGCTCGCACAGTTTCACGCTTTTGATCGCGTGCTGGTGCATATACGAGGGAAGCGCGATGATCACTTCATCAACCTGCATCGAGCGAATCGCCATGCCCAGATCATCCAGCGTTCCCAGCATTTTGAAGCGTCCGAAGTCGCTGGGTGGCTCATTCATATCATGCAGAAAACCTACGATGGAGTAGCCCAGGTTGGGGTTGGCCGCAATATGCTGCATGACCATTTTCCCCAGATGTCCCGAGCCCACGACCAGCAGGCGCGTTTCCCCCAGCCCTAAACGATAGAGCAGACCCATGGTGATCGATACGATAAGACGACCTATGCAGAGCATCAGAATCGCTACTGCCCACGTTAAGGGAAAGATCACACGCGAACTGGATGGTGGCAGAAAGATAAAGTAGTAGGTGATCAGGACCGCCAGCCCCATCGTCGATGTACTGATAATAATCCAGGATTGGCGAAACCAGCTTCCCGTCAGGCGCAGGCGATAGAGACCCCGCATCGCAAAGAGCAATAATGCGCCAAAGAGAATGCTAAGTTCCAGCGCTATTGATTCGTTAAATGTGCCATTTGTGCTTGTATTGCCAAAAATTTGCGTACGATAGTAGAGAAAGTATTCGCTAGTCTGTAGGAAGGTTCTTAATGTATTTGCCGTATGATACGCAGCATCTATGAGTGCGGTATCAAGTACGAGCATACAGATGATTTCGAAGATGCGCCATTGGTGACGGTGAGATCTCCGTCTGGAAATGACTTTTGTGATCGCGCCCGTTGCGCCCGAGCCACCTTCTGTCATCGCAGAAACCCCTGTCTGTTCTGTATTGGCCTGTGTTATTTCGCTTAGCTCACTACTTTTCACGATTCGTGCCATATTTTTAATCTTTTACCATACAACTTCTTGATCTTTTGTTATACGATTAGTGAACAAAAGTAGGATGATGCGACCGCCTCCGTTGTGCCTGTAGAACGACGGCCTGTTCATACGCTGCTATCGTTTGTTCTGCCATACCCTGCGCTGAAAATTTTTTCGCTATGGCAGGTGCCTGCTGCTCACAGCGATTGCGATAGTGCTCATCTGTCAGTGCCCTCTGCATCGCCTCGCTCAGCCCTGGAACGTCCTGCGGCTCAACACACAGTGCTACTCCTGCTCCCGCCTCTGGTAGGCTGGAAACGGTTGAGGTGACTGTCGGTACTCCGCATGCAAGTGCTTCAGCAACAGGGATACCAAAGCCCTCGTACAGCGAAGGATAGACAAAGGCTGAAGATGCACGATACCAGAGCGCCTGCTCTGTGTCAGCGACAAAGCCTGGAAATATTACCTCGGATTCGAGCCCGAGCTGACGTACTCTCGCAAAGATCTCTTCATACAGCCATCCCTTCCCACCAGCTAAGACGAGCTTTTCTCGTCTCTGATAGGTCTGACGCAGGTGCGCATACGCCTCGAGTAACGTTGTGACGTTTTTGCGTGGCTCGAGCGTACCTAAAAAGAAGATATAACCGTCAGAGAAGCCGTGCTGTTGGCGGAAGGCCTGCACACTATTATTTTCAAATACGTTCGAAAAGCGATCGTCGATACAGGTATAGACCGTTTTTATGCGCTCATTGGGAATGCCTACCAGCTCATGCGCATCCTGTTTTGTGCTTTCTGAAACTGCTATCACGAGTGAGGCCTGCCGCAAACTGTGCACGGTAAATGTTTGATGATACATGCGCTTCGCTCGTGTGAGTACTTCTGGAAAACGCAAAAATGCCAGGTCATGCAGCGTTACTACGCTCGCACATGCGCCGGGCAGCCATCTGGGCAAAACGTTGACTGGAGAATGCAAAACTTCTATCTGGTGTCGACGGATCAGGGTGGGCAAACTCAATTGTTCCCAGCTCACCCGCGCTGCTGGCCGTGCCTCTGGCCAGGGCGCGGAGAGAAAGCGCATTTGTTCGTGATGCACTCCTAGCTGCTCTACCACTTCCAGCCCATTCACGAATATTGTATATGTATGCTCCCCTGGCCGCTCGCTCAGGGCCTTTAGCAAATATCTGATGTATCGGCTAACTCCACCGTTGCGATAATTTTGACCGAAGGACAGCAATTGAGCGTTGATACCAATATGCATATTGACAGCGTTCTCCTCACTGCTCTATAAACGACTCTGGATTTCACGCGGTAACAAGCCTGGACCTTTTCCGCTTGTGCTCGCTAACGGGAAAATGGAAGCCGCTACAGGCACGAGAATTACTCCCTGTGCTCGTATTTCTCGTTTTGTGTGGTCTCCTCAAACGTCCATAGCAAACTTTTAGGATGCCAGATTTGCTAGTAATAACCAGTACTTATTTCCAGGGATTTTCTTCCTGGGATTGTTTACTTTTATGGTAGCAATGTGTGGAGGTATGTTGCATGCAAGAACAGGCACTTTACATAGCTACATATCCCCTTCAGTATACTCTTCCAGGATGGAATGGTATAGGGAATGACCCGATTTGCCTGTCTCTTTCTCAGATCTTTCCTTTGTCTAAACGTTTGTGTCGCCGGTTTCCGTTGATCAATGTTGCTCTCTCCCCAATCTCTCTAAAAGCAACATCAATTGCTTGATTGCGCTCGCATAGCTTGCAGCATCGAGCATCGTATCCTCTTTTGCTGTCATCCTGCCCAGCGTGTAGACGAGCAGCGGTGGTATCTGTGCGGAACTGGCGAACGGAAAGTTTTCTGCTGTCAATGGGAGCACATTGGGCGCTGTACCATTCGCCAGGGTGATTGTCTCTTGCATGCTGGTGACGAAAGGATGGGTGAGCGGTATGCTGGCGGCATAAGAGGCGGCATGCTGCTGAAGCACGATATCAGGGAAGTCCTGTTGCTGTAAATGCTGCTGGACCTTCGCGAAGATGTCCTCGGGATCTTGCGCGGGCACGAGGTAAAAGTCTACCTGCGCCTGCGCCTGTTGTGGCAGATGGGCCGGAGCGTTCCCCAGCGCAAGACCGGGTAGCTGACTTTCAATGCGAATAATTGAGCAGGTTGGTAGCAATAAATGAGCATAGTGCAATTGAAATCCGTGAAGTTGTAGCAGATAGGGAGGCAGTGCTGCTTGATCGCCATCTGGCAGTAGCGAAACTGGCAAGGTGTACAAATCTTCGAGAAGCTGGTCATCTGCTGGCACAAGTGTGTCGTAGAAGCCCTCTATGAGAATATCCTCGTGGGCAGTTTTCAAGCTGTTCAAGGCCCAGAGCAAGCGCCAGGCTGCATTGGGCAACACGGCCCCATAGCTAGAGGCGAGTGGTGCTGCTGCCGTTTCTACGCTGAGAGAGACGCTCAGGTACCCCTTGACGCCTAATGCCAGTGAGGGAGCCGATTCTGTTGCTTGCTGTGCTCTGTGCCAGAGGATGTAATCTGCTGCGAGGGATGCTCTTCCTTCAGATGCGGGGAAAAATTTTCTCGCACCACTGCCATCAATCAGCCATTTGACGTTTATGGGCAGTGGCCTGTCCAGTCTATGATAGAGGTCGAGTACTGCCAGGGATGCGAGAAAAGGGAGGAGCCCCCTTGCATTCTCTGTCCTGTCATAGTGATAATAGAGAAGCAGCGTTGGAGATGTGGCTCCTGCTTTTTCCGTACAAAGCACGGATTTCTCGCGATCGAGTACTTCTGGAAAGAGCCCTCTTTGTTGCAATTGTTGGTCTATGGCATCCTGTAGTAAGATGCCTGATTGCTCATCTGTGTTTGTTGTCGCTAACCATGCCTCAGCCTCTGCCAGGTAATGGGGCAGTTGGGACTCAACACAGGTGAAAAGTTCTCGTTCTTCGGATGAGTGCATAGTGACCTTTTTGCTTGCCTCTGCTAGTACCGGTAGCTGAATATCTTGCATGCTGAGATATGAAAGAGTATACTCAGGTGCAGTAATCTGTATAGGTAGTAGCCAGGAGAAGATATAGCGTCAGATGAAAGAAATAGCACATTGCGTTTTTCTTTACATCGGTGTATTATAGCCTAAAGTTCCAGCAATTGCCTAGCGCACAGATCGAGAGCTACTGAATTACGGGAGAGAAGCGCGTTGTCCAAACAACTTCGGCTCGATGTTGCACAGTTAACAGATGTTGGCCGCAAACGTCCCCATAATGAAGATAATATGGCCTATGTCATACCTCAGGATCAGCAGGTTATGACACGAAAAGGCGCACTTTTCATTGTGGCTGACGGCATGGGTGGACATGCAGCGGGTGAAGTCGCAAGCGAGATAGCTGTTGATACAGTCAGCAATGTCTATTACCAGGACGACAATGAAGATGTTGCCGTCTCTCTGGAGCAAGCGATTAAGCGTGCAAATGCCCTGATTCATCAGCGCGCAGCTGAGAATATGACGAGAAGCGGCATGGGAACGACGTGTGTGGCTATGGGACTCCGTGGCGATATGGCCTATATTGCTAATGTAGGGGATAGCCGCGCGTATATGGTTCACCACAGCACGGTCAAACAGGTCTCGCAAGATCATTCCTGGGTTGAAGAGCAGGTGCGTGCCGGTTTGCTTACTCGCGATCAGGCTCGTTCGCATGCACAACGCAATGTGATTACGCGCAGTCTGGGCACTCAGGCCGAAGTTGAAATCGATATGTTCATTGAACGCCTGGAGGAGGGGGATACCCTTGTTCTCTGTTCAGATGGGCTCTCTGGCCTGGTGAGCGATGAGGATCTCTGTTCCATTGTCGATCAGTATCAACCTCAGGAAAGTGTCTATCGCCTGATAGAACGCGCAAATGAGAATGGTGGCCCCGATAATATTACTGCCATCGTTATTCGCATTCAGGAAGTTGGCAGCGAGCCTGCTGGCATTCGTCATCCCGTCCCTGTGGGCGGTGGGCGTGAAGTATCCAAGGAAAATACGGCGATTATGAACCAGTTTCCTGTGGGTATGCAGGCGTTCTCCTCTCAGATGGAGAGCGGACGCATGCCGGGTGCTTCCTTGCGCGTCAATAGTGGTGCGCTCCCTTCCCCCGATGGCGGTCTGGCCTATAAAAGTGTCGCACGTGCGCATTCTCGCCGCAGGCGCCTTCTCTATCCCAGCCTCGCTGTCTTAGTCCTGCTTATCATTGCGCTCAGTGCTGGCGGCTACTATCTCTTCAATAAGAACAATATTACGAATCAGGCGCTAAATACGGTCGATCAGGATATTAAAAATGCGAATGCAAGTCTGGCAAAGAATGATCCTATTTCGGCTCTCTCAAATCTCTCGCTCGCACAAAAAGCGTTCCCACAGGATTCTTTGAGCTCCGATCAAGCTAAACGCCTGGATGATCTTCGCAAGGATCTGGCCACCTCTTTCAAACTGGCCTATGCGTCTTATAATCAGAAGAATAATATCACAGCTCTCGCCTGCTCGAACACGAAAAATGTGTCCACGACGGAGCCCGCTTCGTTTACTCCCGTGGCTTTCAAGAGTCTGGCCGTTGTGAAAAATGGCACAAAAGAGTTTTTCTATGCGCTGGGTGAAGACCACAATCTCTATCTCTTTGATAGCCAGATGCAACATCTGACGAAGCTGACGCTGCAACCTGATAATTATGTCGAAATGATTGCGGGCGATAATACGAAGCTGATTGTGTTGACCTCTCAGCAAGATGCACAGAATCCTCCTCGCTCCTATAAGCTCTATATCTTTCAGCCGGACGCTCAGGGCAATCTTCCCACGGCTGGCGCGGAGGCCGATGTGACGAAGAGCCTGACGACTCAGGGGAATTACACGCCGGAGGCGGTAACGGCCTGGGGGGGCGATGTCTTTCTCGCGCTGGTTTCCAAAGCAACGCCGTCCAATATTATTATTCTGTACTATAGCCTGACGAATAATCAGTTCGCAGCTCCTGAACAGACCAGTTCAACGATCTCTGGTTCCGCTATTGTGAGCATGGTTGCCTTTCCACAACGGCAACTCTTTATTCTCGATAATGCCGATAGCTTGAAGAGCGTACAGTTTGTGAAGAATACAGCCACGCCAAGCGATGTGATCTTGCAAGGAAATATGCCCGCTTCGTTAAATATCGATCCTGCCTCGTACACGGCTGCAACGCCTGTGCCGATGCCCCCCACGACGACTTCTTCGACCTTCCTTCAGCTTTCTGGGGCAACAAGCATGGCTGCCGGTACGTTGAGCGATGATAAAAATCCTCACCTCTTTATTCTGGATAGCGCGAATAGCCGCATTCTGGAGCTGAAAATAGCTCCCAATACGCCGTCGACGACTGCTGTGACGCCGACCCCGACCAGCAATGGCGGTGGTGGCGCGATGGCTCCCGGGCTGTCGATGCAACTGGTCAATCAGTTCGCTTCGACCAGCTATCTTGCCAGCGCGAAAAGTCTGGTCGTCGATCCAACCAGCACACAGAATTTGATCTATGTTCTGGGGCAAGATGCGCAGAATACCGCTCAACATAGCTTTGATTCAATTGGCGTACGTCAGAATAATAATTCTTGCCCCAATTAGAGGATTGACTTCTCGTGTCACAATAGTAATAGCTTTTCCGCAGTTCGTTGTGGCAATTTTTTCATCCTTGCAGATCTTTTCCAGGTAGCTAGATGCTATAGAAAATAAAGGAGTTGTTGTCGTGGTTTTTGAGGTGCATTATCGCACGCACACATGTGGTGCGCTCAATACTGAGTCCGTTGATCAACAGGTATCGCTTGCCGGTTGGGTCAATCGCCGTAGAGATCATGGAGGTCTTATTTTTCTCGATATACGAGATCGCTATGGCATCACGCAGGTGATCGCTGATCCCGAGCGCTCCCCGGACGCCCATCGCGTGGCGTCTGAGTTGCGCTCAGAATATGTGGTGCAGGTGCGGGGCAGGGTTGCTCGCCGCTTACCTGGTACGGAAAATACGCAGCTCAGCACGGGCGCTATCGAGGTTATTGCCGAGCAGATCGAGATTCTCAATGCCTCGCGCACAACTCCATTTCCTATTAGTAGCGAAGCGATCCAGGTGGATGAATCGCTACGTCTCAAGTATCGCTATCTTGACCTGCGTCGCCCTACGATGCGTGACAATATCATTCTGCGCCATCGGGCCGTCAAAATTATACGCGATTATCTGGATGAGCGTGGCTTTCTGGAGATCGAGACGCCAATTTTGATGAAGAGTACTCCTGAGGGGGCTCGTGACTATCTGGTGCCAAGCCGTCTCTATGCGGGCGAGTTCTACGCGCTACCCCAATCTCCACAACAGTTAAAGCAGCTCCTCATGGTTGGTGGGCTGGACCGTTATTTTCAAATCGCTCGTTGTTTCCGCGATGAGGACCAGCGCGCGGATCGCCAGCCCGAGTTCACTCAGCTCGATCTGGAAATGTCGTTTGTCTCAGAAGAGGATGTGATGTCGCTCATTGAAGCTATGCTCATTGATCTGATTGGACGCACGACGAAAAAGCGTATCAAAGCGCAACCGTTCCCTCGCCTGAGCTATCCAGATGCGATGGCACGCTATGGCACCGACCATCCTGATCTGCGCTTTGATCTGCCTCTGGTTGAGATTTCTGATCTGGCTACCGCTGGTAATTTTGGCGTTTTCAAATCTGCTCTGGCCGGAAAAGATGGCATGGTCAAGGGTATTCGTGTACCGGGTGCGGCTGGCTCGACGCGTAAGGAAATTGATGAGTTGACCGAGTTTGCCCGCCAGCTGGGGGCAAAGGGACTGGTCACTCTGGCAATTCAAGCGAGTGGCGATATCAAATCTGCACTGACGAAGTTTCTCGCTCCCGAAGAGGTGCAGGCGATTGTCGAGCGCTTGCAGGGGACACCTGGGGACCTCTTGCTCTTTGTCGCAGATAGTGCGAAGGTCTGTAACGACGTTCTCTTCCGCCTGCGTGTGAGATTAGGTGAGCGCCTGAAACTGATTGATCCTGATGAGATGGCTCTCTGCTGGGTCGTCGATTTCCCTCTGTTCCACTACGACGAAGAGGCGCAACGCTACGATGCCGAGCACAATCCCTTCTCCGGCATGGACGAACGCCATATCGAGCGTCTGGACAGCGATCCACTCAACATTCGTGCTAAACAGTACGATATCATCTGCAACGGCTACGAAATCGGTGGCGGTAGCGTGCGTATCAATGTTGCCGATCTTCAGCACAAGGTCTTTACTTTGATGAAGATGAGCGATGAGCAGATCAAAGAGCAGTTCGGCCATATGCTTGAAGCTTTTGACTATGGGGCTCCTCCCCACGGAGGCATTGCGCTGGGTATTGACCGCCTGATTATGTTGCTTGCGGACGAGGACAGTATTCGCGAGGTGATCGCCTTCCCCAAAACGCAGAGCGCATTCGATCTGCTCATGGGCGCTCCCGCCCCCGTAGACGACAATCAATTGCGCGAGTTGCACCTGCTCGTGCGCCCGGAAGAGAAACGCTAACCTTGGATCTCCGATCATATGGGGCAGGCTACACGCCTGTCCCATACGCATCAACCTAAAAAAGGATGTGGTATTCGAGAGGACCGGTGGGGGACGTGGATCGGCATAAAGCCCGATCCCTACCTCAGCCTTTCTTCGAGTGTAGGGCATCACATGCCCCCGTGCCACACGAGATCCAGTTCCGCTCAACAGAACAGGTAGGGGCAGCGGTTTATCCCTGCCCGCGAGCCCCACCGGCCCTCTCGGCTCTTCGGTTGGTGCGTATGGGACAGACTACACGTCTATCCCAATCTTTTTGTCCATTCTCTCCTTTACATCCATCCATACCCTTATCACTCCTCTTCACGTTTTAGGACCTATGCCTGAGATAGTAAGCTCCTTTCTTGCGTTCTTGCTCGTGTAATAGTAATATACATTTAAGATGCTCTATTGGGCACCTATGCTGTATGGTTGTATTCTTAGGTAAGACGATTTGGATTGAGTTCTATAATTATTATAGGTGTAGATTAAGCCCAGACCCCATCATAGGTTTGACATCCGGTTGGGAGGATGGAAGGAGAAGATAATGACATCGATGAATCAGGGAAATGCCAATCGAACCACTGCTACGCCGACGAGTGCGACACCATCTGTTGGTACTTTAAATAATCGGCAAACCCCTTTGAGTAACACTTCTGTTGGCATTGCCCCTAAGTTTGTACCAACTTTGAGCGAGGATGACGCGGTCGTACAGGCACGTTTGCTCAAAGCTCTGGCTGACCCAACTCGCTTACGCATTCTAAGCTTGCTGAGTCGCCATGAAGGAGAGGTCTGTGTGTTCGAAATTGTCGAAAGTTTTACTCTGGAGCAACCGACAATTTCGCATCACTTGCGCATTTTGCGTGATGCCGGGTTGGTAGATTGCCGTAAAAAGGGCTTATGGGCTTATTATTATGTTCGCCGTGACGCTCTGGGAAGAGCTCGTGATGTAATTGATGGCCTTGCTTAAAGGCTGCCAGCTTGTAAACCGAGTCTGCTCCGCCATCCCTGGTTGAGCAGTCTAATTGGAACAATGAAGTTGGTATCAGTGGAGGCCTGAGCGGACCCGATGCTGATCCTTATGCTCTATCTGGGCCTGTTATTACTATCTCTATCTTTTGTTCCCTGCTAGTTTGCCCTGCTTCTCTTCTGAAAAAGGGCAACTTAGCGGCAGTGCTGCTCCACACTGCTGGCGAGAAATTTTTATTACGCAATTTCTCGCAAGAAAAACCTTGACAAGTGCCCCAAAATCCTGTATCTTATAGCACGTGAACGACTTGTACCCGTAGCTCAGTGGATAGAGCGACAGATTGCGGATCTGTAGGTCGGAGGTTCGACCCCTCTCGGGTACGCTATTTCCCTGGTCCGATCTCCGTTGCTGAATAGCTCCTTTACTATCTGCAATCGCGACCCTGGAACATGGACGTTTCTCACTCTTGTTCCCCTTTATGGGCTTTTGTACCCGTAGCTCAGTGGATAGAGCGACAGATTGCGGATCTGTAGGTCGGAGGTTCGACCCCTCTCGGGTACACCAGATTGAAAGCTAGCGTAACTGCTAGCTTTTTTGCTTTCTCCCATTATTTACATGACATTGCACCTTGCACTCCATTCTACTCATCTCTATGCCGCACGCCTGATTTGCTCTCTCTGTCTCTTCCGAAAAAAACAGGGTATATTTTTATGTGCGGTAGCGTAAATAGAAATGCGTACTGTGTTGCTAACTAGAAAGAGGAGGTTCATGGACGATACACAACTACAATCAAGGCTACCTGAAGCCTTTATTGGCATCGATATTGGCGGGACGAGTACACGCATCGCCCTCTTCGAACATCTCACTGCCACTGACTCAAAACTTCTTGCTCGCTTCCCGACGTATCAAAGCTATGAGCATCAGCGCAATGTCATCATTTCTACGCTCAATATGGTCGAGGCATATCGTATCGCTGGCATTGGGGTCTCATTTGGCGGAAGAATGGCCAGAGATGGTCGCTCGCCAGGCGTTGCGCCCAATCTGCCTGACTATGTGGGGAAGCCTTTTGCGGCAGATCTGGAGCGGGAATATGCCTGCCCCATCCGTCTGGCGCATGATCCCGTGTGTGGCTTGCTGGCAGAGGTGCGCTTTGGGACGCTGCGTGACGCTGAACGCGCCGCCTATCTCACGCTCTCGACCGGGACGGGCGCGGCTGTCTATTTGCGCAAAGGCTCTACTTCTCTGGCTCTCTCTATCGAGGTCGGTCATCAAATTCTCGATGGCAATGAACGCCTCTGCCTATGCGGCCAGACAGGCTGCCTGGAGACCTTCACGGGTGGTAGACAGCTGGAACTACGCCTGGGCGGCCCTCTGTCCTCTCTGGCCACTCCTGACGTCTGGGAGAGCCTCTGCCGCAAACTTGCATTGGGACTGGTCAATCTCACGCAACTCACGCGTGTGGAGGTGATCGCGCTCAGTGGGGCTATTGCTCTGAACAATCCTGCGTTCCTCGCTCGTGTGCAGCTGGAGATTGATACGCTCTTACGCGGGTCTACGCTCGAATTGCGCTGGGCACAATTGCAGGAGCATGCGCCGCTGATCGGAGCTGTTCAGTTGCTCTCTCTTCCCGACGAAAATGTCCTCCATTAAAAAGGACTTCGCTCCCTGAATCGTGCTCCATGAGTCCTTCCCTCTCTCGCAGGCTGTTTCTTTCTCGATAGTATTTCTTGAGTAGTAGTAACATACAAGAGGAGAGGAGTAGAATTATGAGCCGACAGAATAAGTATTCACTGGATGTTCGTCAAGCGATCTCGTTTGCACGCGAATATGCACAACGGTTGCGCCATCGTCTGGTTGGCACTGAACATTTGTTACTGGGGATACTCAAGCTGCATGATCCCCTCATCGAAGGGGTGTTGAACTCGCTACATGCTAATCCTGCACGCATTGCGCAGGCTCTGGAATTTGTGGTCGGGCGCGGCAATAAAGCTATTTTAAGCGAGCCTTCGCTGAATGCTGCTGCTCGCTCTACGTTGATGCGCGCGGAGCAAGAAGCACTCCACGTACAGAGTGACTCGGTCGGCCTGGAACATTTGCTACTTGCTATTTTGGATGAACACGATGGCGTCGCTGTGGGGGTGCTGGAGAGCTTTGGCGTCGCTTCGGAGACCGCTCGCAAAACGCTCGCAACGCTCTTGCGCAGCGGACGCGATGAATTATTGCTGGTGGTTCAGTATCAGACTCGCTATGATACCACGCCAACGCTGAATCAGGTGAGCCGCGATCTAACGCTGGCCGCATTGCAGAATGAGCTGGACCCGATGATTGGACGCGAGGAGGAATTGGAACGGACGATGCAGATTTTGTCGCGCCGCTCGAAGAATAATCCCGCTTTAATCGGCCCTGCGGGCGTTGGCAAAACTGCGATCGCGGAAGGTCTGGCCCAACGTATTGTCTGTGGTCAGGTGCCTGAAACGCTGTTAATGTGCCGCGTGGTGGCGCTGGATGTGGGGATGCTGACCGTGGGCACCCGGTTTCGTGGCGATTTTGAGGATCGCCTGAAGATGATTATGCAGGAGATTGTGAGCTCACCCGGGATGATTGTGGTGATTGATGAATTACATGCCCTGGTACATAGCGGCGTCGCTGAGGGCTCGATCGATGCTGCCAATCTCTTTAAACCTATGCTGGCACGTGGCGATTTCCGTTGCATTGGCGCGACAACTCTTGATGAATATCGCAAAACGATCGAGTCTGATCCAGCTCTGGAACGCCGTTTTCAGCCAGTGCAGGTCTTCGAAACTTCGGCCAAAGAGACGCTGGAAATCTTGCGTGGGTTGCGCTCTCGCTATGAGGACTTTCATCAGGTCTCGATCAGTGAAGAAGCTCTGAATGCGGCTGTCCGTATGTCATCTCGTTATATCCAGAACCGCTATTTGCCCGATAAAGCGCTGGATCTGGTGGATGAGGCCGCTTCCTATATGTGTGTCCAACTCTCTATGGCTCCCGATTCGGTCCATCAGTTGCGCAATCGACTGATCGCTGTACAACGCGAGAAGGATTATGCGATCGCGCAACGCGATTTCTCGCTGGCTTCGCATTTATTGAAATCAGAACGACAGCTTCGCCAGGATCTCTGGCTGGAGGAGTCGATCTGGCACGCCGGACAACGCCAGCAACGACCCACGGTCCACGCTCAGGAGATCGCTCATGTCGTTGCTCGTTGGACTGGCATTCCCGTTATGCAGATTCTGGAAGATGAGATGCTGCGTCTGCTCAATCTGGAGCAAGCACTGCACGAACGCGTGGTGGGACAGGATGAGGCGGTTCAGGCTGTGGCTCGCGCTGTGAGACGCTCTCGCGCTGATATTCGCGATCAACGGCGACCGGTTGGCTCTTTTGTGTTTGCCGGACCGGCCGGGGTGGGCAAGACGGCTCTGGCGCGCGCGCTGGCCGCTGTGCTCTTTGGCGATGAGAATGCTCTGCTGGAATTCGATATGTCGGAGTTTATGGAAAGCCACCATATCTCTCGCCTGATTGGCTCTCCCCCTGGCTATGTCGGCTATGATCAGGCGGGCCAGCTTACTGAGGCGGTACGTCGTAGCCCGTACAGTATTGTGCTGTTCGATGAAATTGAGAAGGCTCATCCTCAGGTTCTTGATATCCTGTTGCAAATTCTGGAGGATGGCGTTCTCACGGATGCTCGCGGCCAGAAAGTGGATTTCAAGCATACTCTCATCATTTTGACCTCAAATGCCGGGATTGGCTCGTCCGCGCACAATGCGATGGCGTTTGCCCGCAATACACGCAATCAGCAAGAGGCATCTGCTGACGATCTCGATCGCTTACGCGCGTATACTCTGCCTGCTCTGAAGGCCAGCCTCCGCCCCGAACTCCTCAATCGGGTCGATGAGATTGTCGTTTTTCATCCTCTCCTGATGGAGCATCTCCATAAAATCGTCGATCTGATGATCGCTCAGGTCCAGCAACGTATGGCGGAACGCTCTATCGCTTTGGAAGTGACCACGGCCGCTCGCCAGTCTCTGGTAGAATACGAGTATGACCCTGCCTACGGCGCACGCGCGTTACGCCGGACGGTCCAGCACCTTTTAGAGGATATGCTCGCTGAGGCCATTTTACAGGGCGTGATCATCATGGGCGACGTTGTGCAGGTGGATGCTGTCGATGGCAAACTCTGTAAGCATATCATGGCTCAGGGCCTGAACTCTCTCTCCGTGAGCGCTACCGGGCCCGATTGCGGCGCTGCTTGAGCATTTTCTGCGTGAAATCTGTCGTGCCGCTTTTCCTGCCAGCTTACAGGGAAAATGCTCTATCTATTCTACCAGAAAGTGACGAACTTTTCTGCTGTAGATAGTCCAGCAATGCCTTTTTCTGAACAAGAAGGTCCTGTGTGCTATGAATCTTGTGCAGCAAAAAAACGCTGAAATAGGCAAAAATGATAATATTTCATTGAAAAACGTGTATCATCAGTTGACGTATGCATAGATAACTGTTACCATTAGCGTTGTATGACGTTTCGATTGGGGGCCTTGAAGTCAGGAACTCTGTCGGGTAAAACGCGACGAGCTTACCTACCAGTTGGATGCTCGCGTCCAATCTGATGCACGTTCTACCTGACCAGTCTCAGCCAGGGCGTCTCGTCTGAATACAATCAGACGAGCCATCGGGCTACGATAGCGGGAAGCGTTGACGTTCACACCTGCGGGTATGCGGTCAGCCTGCTGCTCTGTAATCTCAGAGCTCATCGGGTCTAAGAAGGTCAAGTCGGCGCTCTGCGAAAAGTACCGCCTGCTGTCATTGACGAGGCTACCAGTGTGCATGAGGGGAGCAATCCCAACGTGTAGGGGTTGAGCCGTTCCCAACCAAAAACGGCTTCCCGCAAGGGAAGAAAGCAGGGCAAGAGGCCACAATGTCCAGCCTCCTGAGAAGGACTCGGCATTCCTCCCCTTCCATAAACGGAGATGGGCCTCCTGCCTCGGTTCGGTGAGGAAGTGATGGAAGAGCAAGAAGCACAAAAATGGCGCGATCTCCTGGCAAAGCGCATTAGAGATCCGCATGAGAGACAACAGATCGCTCTGGCTTTAAATATTAGCCAGGCAACTCTGACACGATGGGTAAATGGCGACTCAAAGCCTCGTAAACAGAATTTGCACCGCCTTGCGCAAGTTCTCCCTGAGTATCGTGCTCTCTTTACACGAATGGCTGCGGAAAGTTTTGATGAGGCCAGCAAAGCATACGAGGAGCCGGAAAATGTTGAGATCCCTTCTATTTTCTACGCTCGTGTGCTGAATGCCCACTGTAATTTGCCCCGCATTATCCATTTTAGCTCTCTTTGCGAGGTCATTTTACAGCAGGCGTTAAAACAGTTAGACCCGCAGCGCGTTGGCATGGAAATAACCGTTGTGCAATGTATGTACCCATCGCGAGATGGCAAGGTTCGTAGTTTGCGTGAGTATATCGGTCAGGCCACTCCTCCCTGGAACAGAGATGCGGAATCGAAAATTATGTTTCTTGGCATGGAGTCTCTGGCTGGCTTTGTGGTCACTAGCGGACGTTCTCAGGCAATAGAAAAGCGCCAGAAGAATATCAGCCGTTTCTCTGTCCAATGGGTCGATTGGGAAGAGAGCGCTATGGCGTATCCCATTATGCGCTCAGATCGAATCGCAGGCTGCTTACTCGTCTCTAGCGTCCACCCTGAGTACTTTACCTTCCCTCATCGCCAGAAGCTTATTCAGTACTATGCAGAACTTTTATCTGTGATTTTTGAGCCAGAAAATTTCTATCCACTGGCAGACATTGATCTTGGTTATATGCCCGAATATAAAGTTCAGTATCCCCATATTGCTACCTTTCGGCAGCGAACTGCGAATATGATGATCGCTCGGCAGGTGAACGTGACGGAAGCTGAACATCTGGTCTGGCAGGAGATAGAGGAAGAACTTCTCCGTAAACCTTTGCCCTCTGAAATTCCCTCTGAATAGCTACCTGGCTTGTACGCGCTTGTCTCACTGGTTTCTCTCTCGTGAATCCACTGCCCGGCCTTTGGGAGAGAAACCTATCTATCCCT
>DATJHM010000231.1:0-98205 GCA_035493895.1 Ktedonobacteraceae bacterium | reverse complement strand
GGAAAATACTTGTTTTTCTATAAATTTGTGGTGTTAAATAGAAACAAGCGTGCATATGCGACGCGCTAAGCAGGCATATATACATTTTACCCTCGGAGAGCGTCCAACTATTGCGTTTTTGGATTGAAAGGAGCGGCTTTTTATGCGGGCTCTCGCCTGCAAATGGAGAGAAATCCTCTTGAAATCGGTTCCCATGTATTGGCATAGAGTTTTATGGCTATCATCCGAAAGGTGGGTAGGCGCAACATGTCAGCATCCGATATTTCAACGACAGACACTATAGGTGGGGATAGTGACTTGCTACGCTCAGAGCGTATTGCAGGGGGCATTCTGCCAAAGGTCCTGAACTCATTCGATATGGTAGCTATTTTTGTTGCCATCGTGCTTTTTATCAGCAATTCAGCGGTTATCGCTGGTGGAGCTGGCCCATCGGGATACATTTATTGGGTTCTCGGCTTTCTTACGTTTCTGATCCCGGGTGCAATTGTGACCGGTCAACTTGGTTTAATGTTTCCAGGTGAAGGTTCTATCTACGTCTGGACGCATAAGGCATTTGGCCCATTCATGGGATTCTTCGCAGGCTTTTGTTCCTGGTGGCCAGGAATTTTAGTGATGATTGCAACGGGCGATGGGGTGGTTGCGCTCTTGCAGCAGATCAATAGCAACTGGCTTACCGAGCCATGGCAGCAGGGATTGATGATCATTCTGGTGATTGCCTTTGCATTCTTTCTCTCGGTTCTACGTTTCCGTGTGACACAGAATTTCGTCAACATCATTTTTGTCGCCTATGGTGGTGCCGTGCTTTTGATCGGTATTGCCGGACTGCTCTCCGTCTTCAGTGGTCAGGCAGCCCATGTGGGGGTCGATTATTCTGTACACAAATGGTTGCCTTCCGGGGCGACTGCGACGTTCTATGGGACCGTCGTTCTGGGGCTGCTGGGTGTGGAAGTCCCGCTCAATATGGGGGTCGAGATCACGCATCCGCGCTCGATCACGCGCTATCTGCTCTGGGGTTCACTGGTGGTGATTGCAGGCTATCTGCTGGGAACGTTTGGCGTGATGACCTCTGTGCCGGTTGCGCAACAGGGGAGTCCATCGGCTGTCGCTCTGGCCGTGACGAATGGTTTTGGAGGGGCCGGTCATGTATTAGGCTTGATCGTCAATATTATTTTTATTGGCTTCTTCCTGTTTAATACAGCCGTGTATAACTATTCGTTTGGCCGCTTGCTTTTTGTCTCCGGTCTTGATCGTCGCATGCCTGCTATCATGAGCAAGGTCAACAAAAATAAGGTGCCCTGGGTTGCGGTGCTTGTGCAAACAGTGATCTCGGTTATCTTTACGGCTATCGCGTTCATCATTGCACCTTATACGTTCAATGCGGGGATGAAGCCCACTGATCTCTCAACGATTATCTATGATATCCTGCAAGCGGCTGTGACGGTCATCTGGTGTGTTTCCATGATTATTCTGTTTGTCGATGTGATTATCATTCGGGGCAAATATCATGAATCTTTCACCAGGGCCCGTCTGGCACCGGACTGGGTTTTCTATCTGTGCGCGGTGCTTGGTTTGCTTGCCAGTGCGGTGGGGGTCTATGTGATTTTTACCGGACCCTGGACACCGTTGCTGAGCAATGGCCAGTGGGTGCTGTGGATCGGGAGTATTGCCGTACTCTCTTTGATTATTGGTATAATACTCTTTTTCGTGGGTCAGGCGACCGTGAAGGGTCAGGCCAGCGACGAAGAAATTATTGCTCAGGCGACAAATTAGGCGATTTTTGCGCCAGTTGGGGGAAGGACGTAGTGAGCAGGTACGTCCTTTCCTTGTAGACAAGCCGCACCGAATACGCATCAAGCGAAGAATGGTTCGGTTTGACCTCCCGTCTCAATCGATGGCGGAAAGGGTTCGTGGAAGGGCAAGGTGGTCGGTTGTGGTCGCGTGGGATGGTATAAAACGCATCCCCTACCTGTTATCGAGGGCAAGAGGGTCGGTGGGGAAACGCCGATAGCCGTTTGGTGCGTATGGGAGCAGACAAGCCATGCCTATAGGGGGATGAAGCGTATACATAATATACATACTAATTACATTGACATTCCGCGCCACACCTGCTATTCTGTATAGCGTACAATGTACAGTTGAATATCCAGACTGACCCGCGTTGAACGGAATTAGTATGAGAGAAACAGCCAACAGCGATCCGAAGAAGAGTGGAAGTTCGGAACGGTTCAGATCTCTCAGAACGCATCCGTGAGCGGCTGACCGAAGAAAGTCTGCTACAAAGCAGACAAGTAGGACAGGTGGATGGTTTCCATGCAGCAGAAACCAGAAGAAAAAGTGGTCTTTCCACTCTCAACTACGTAACAGTAGAGGAGAGGCACATCAGAGATGTTGCGTCTCTGTTTGAGATGGTAAAGACAATTAGGGTGGCACCACGGGTGTGTTCGGGGTAATTGTCCCTACACTCTCGTCCCTTCAATGTTCACGGAAGGGAGCGGGAGTTTTTTGTTACCCTCTTCCTTCTTCACAAACATTTCGTTGAAGGAGTAACACACAATGGTAACCAACAATCAGATCACTCAGAGCAACAGCAGTGCCCTCGAACTCGCGCTGGCAAAAGTCTCCTCCGTCGATGTTCCACAGGGTAAAACGATCGCGCTGGCCTATTCCGGCGGTCTCGATTCGACCCTTTGCGTCAAGCTGGCTGAACACAAATATCACGCAAAAAAGCTGTATGCGATCAGCGTCGATGTGGGCCAGGGAGAAGAGGAGATCCAGATCGGCATCGCGCGTGCTGAACAGCTCGGCATCACGCCAATCATTCTTGATGCGAAGAAAGAGTTCACCCAGAACTGGCTGACGAAAGCCATCCAGGCAAATTCTGATTATAACGGTTATCCCGTCTCGACCTCTATGACCCGTCAATTGATCGCAGCTATTGTGGCAAAAAAAGCTCTGGAACTGGGCTGCGATGCGCTGATGGAGGGATCCAGCGGCAAAGGAAACGATCAATACCGCATGCATAACGTCTTTAGTCTCTTTGCTCCCGGCCTTTCGGTCTTTGTGCCCGTGCGCGATTTCGATCTGACGCGCGGCGAGGAGCAGTTGCTAATGGAGCATTTCGGTATTTCGGTTGAAGAACTGATTGCCGGTGGTGATGACAAAACGATGTGGTGCCGCTCAATCGCCAGTGGCGGTATTGGGCTCGATACCAAACTCCCCGACTCTATCTGGCTCTGGTTAAAGCCACCAACCATAGCCGCCGAAGTTCCTACGACGATTACGTTGAGCTGGCAGAATGGTCTTCCCGTCGCGTTAAATGGCGAGATGCTTCCTCTTGAGCAGATTATCGAAAAGCTGAACGTGCTGGGTGGCGCGAACGGTATTGGCAAGATCGACATCTTCGAGGATGGGATCATGGGCCTGAAGTCTCGCGAGATCTACGAAGCTCCTGCCGCTCATATTCTCTTAAAAGTTCACCGCGACCTGGAACAGTATTGCCTGACCAAAGAAGAGATACAGTTGAAACGACAACTGGATGCTCAGTGGTCACGCATGGTCTATCATGGCGAATGGTTCCAGCCGCTCAAAAGTGCCATCGATGCCTTTATTGCGACCACACAGCAAGCAGTCAGTGGTGAATATACTATTGAGCTGTATAAAGGCAACATTGATATTGTCACACGCTCCTCTGAGAGTGGCCTGTTCTTCCCGGATATTCGCTCGATCAACAGTGCCAGTTTCAATCAGAAAGAGTGCGCACCCGCCGCTCATCTGCGCGGTATTCCCTACGAACTGATTGCGCGACGCAACAAGTTGGCAGGTATCTCACAGGAAGAGGTTTAACACAATGACCAAACTGTGGCAAAAAGGCTATAGTTTGAACGAGAAAGTCGAGCGATTCGAGGCCGCCCAAAACAGCGTCCTCGACGCTCGCCTCATTCGCCACGACGTCTGGGGCAATCTGGCGCATATCGCGATGCTGCAAAAAATTGGGATCTTGAGTGCTCAGGAGCATCAGGTTCTCAAAGACGCGTTGCGCAAGGTGCTGGACCTGGAGGCGAGTGGCGAGTTCGAGATCAAACTTTCAGACGAGGATGTGCATACAAGCGTCGAAAATTTTCTCTCGGCCTCAACCGGGGATGCGGGGAAGAAGATCCACACCGCTCGCTCGCGCAATGATCAGATCCTGCTCGATACGCGGCTCTACGCGAAAGAGCAGTTACATGCTGTGAGCAAAAAGCTTTTTACGTTCTGTGCTGCTCTGCTGAGCTTTGCCCAGGCCCACGCTGATGTCCCTATGCCGGGCTACACGCATATGCAGCGTGGCATGCTTTCGTCGATGGGATTGTGGGCCGCGAGTTTTGCGGAAGCACTGCTGGACGACGAACAATTGCTTGCGGCAGCCTACGTCTTGAATGATCAATCGCCGCTTGGTTCTGCCGCCGGTTACGGTGTACCGATTGCGATCGATCGTCAGTATGTCGCCGATCAGCTGGGCTTCGCAAAGGTCCAGAACAACGTCATCTACGCCCAGAATAGTCGAGGCAAGATCGAAGCGGCGATCGTGCAGGCGTTGAGCCAGATCATGCTCGATCTTAGCAAGTTCGCTCAGGATGCATTGCTCTTTTCGACCGCTGAATATGGCTTCTTCCTCCTTTCGCCCGAAATCTGCGAGGGGAGCAGTATTATGCCGCAGAAGCGCAATCTGGGCGTAATGGAACTGGTGAGAGCACGTACACAGACGATGCTGGCGATGCAACAGCAGATTCTGGGCATCATTACTGGTCTTCCCTCTGGCTTCAATATGGACTATCAGGAAACCAAGAAACCCTTTATGGAAGCTCTGGATCTGGTACAGGAGAGCCTGGAGGTCTGTGACGTCGTGATCAACAACGTCACAGTCAATCAGGAGCGTACCACCGCCGCCTGTACATTTGAACTCTTTGCCGCCGACCGCGCCTATGAGCTGGCGAAGAGCGATAACCTGCCTTTCCGCGATGCCTATCGTATCGTAGGTAAAGAGGTTACGGCGCAATTAGACCGTCAGGAAGCTTTTCCTGTGGAGACACAGGAGCAACTCGTCGCTCGCCTGCATGCGCGCAGTCATCTGGGAGGTCCGGGCAATCCTGGTCTCGAGTTGAGTGAGCAGCGTCTGGCTGCTGTCCAGAAAAGCTGGCAGCAACAGGCCGCGCAGTTTACGCAGGCGATACAACAGCTCGTCGGGAGCAGCAGGATCAAAATTTTGGAGGAAAGTTAGTACGATGGCAACAGCAGTTCTTGCTTATTCGGGTGGCCTGGATACCTCCGTCGCTATCCGTTGGATTAAAGAAAAATATGATCTCGATGTCATTGCCCTCACGATTGATGTGGGCAATGAAC
Organism: Ktedonobacteraceae bacterium; assembly: GCA_035493895.1. GTDB lineage: Bacteria > Chloroflexota > Ktedonobacteria > Ktedonobacterales > Ktedonobacteraceae > DATJHM01. Next base: position 92,826 of record DATJHM010000231.1, on the reverse strand, counting down.
GCGATATGGAAGCAATCTCGGCTCGTGCGAAGAAGATAGGGGCTGTCAAGGCACTGGTCGTCGATGGGCGGAGTGATTTTGTTCGCTATTTTGTCTGGCCTGCACTCCAGGCAGGAGCTATTTACGAGGGCGAATATCCTCTGGCGACTGCTCTGGCGCGTCCTTTGATTGGACGCCTGCTGGTAGAAGTGGCACGTCAGGAGGGCGCGGTGGCGGTCGCTCATGGCTGCACGGGCAAGGGCAATGACCAGGTGCGCTTTGACGTTTCGATTAATACACTGGCCCCTGATCTCAAGATTATCGCCCCGGTACGCGAGTGGAGCATGACTCGTGACAACGAGATTGCGTATGCTGCTGAACATAACATACCCATCTCAGCGACGAATGCCAGCCCTTACTCGACGGATCAGAACCTGTGGGGACGCAGCATCGAATGCGGTGTGCTGGAAGATCCCTGGGCCGAGCCGCCCGAAGAGGTTTACGCCTGGACACAGAATCCCGATGCCCTTGAGAAAGTCGAGCCGACCTATCTCGAACTGACCTTCGAGCATGGCATCCCGGTTGCCCTCAATGGCGAAGAGATTGATGGCGTTACGCTTATCGAGACGCTCAACAAGCAGGCTGGTTACTACGGTATTGGTCGTATCGACCATGTCGAGAACCGTCTGGTTGGTATCAAATCCCGTGAGATCTACGAAGCACCGGCGGCTGTGGTGCTGCACGTTGCGCACAATGCTCTGGAGAGTTTGACGTTGAGCCGAGAGCAGGCGCGTTTCAAAGAGCTGGTCGTGCCTGAGTATGCGCGCCTGATTTACAATGGTCAATGGTATAGTGCCCTGCATCAGGATCTGGCAATGTATGTGCAGAGCACGCAGCGCTTCGTCAGCGGGACCGTGCGTGTCAAGCTTTCGCGCGGGCATTGCTCTATTGTCGGACGCAAGTCGGAGCACTCTCTCTATAGCCTGGGTCTGGCAACCTACGATTCCGGTGATCAATTCGATCACAATGCCGCATTGGGCTTCATCAAATTGTGGGGACTGCCTCTGACCACGCAGGCGCAGGCGCAGCTCTTGCCCTCGATTGGCCTCGAAGGGAGCCTGCTGAGCGGTGGTAGTGGTCTGCTGGGTGAGACCAAAGTAAAAGAGTAGAGGCGCGGTTTATCTGCGCCAAATATGCATCAACCGAAGGGACGGGGATCGGCATGAAGCGCGATCCTGTGCGGTTGGGCGAGAGGGCCGGAGGGGGACGGGGATCGGCATGAAGCGCGATCCCTACCTGTAATGTTTCTTCTAACGGAATCGATGCTGTTGTAGGATAGGCGTCGATTCCGTTTTGATGTTTATTGAATGATTCTTCTGTGACTCATCGCTGACAGAAATGTTACTACTGGGGTCACAAGTGGGGGGAAGTGCCTGTTGCTGAGCTGGCTTGAGAGCTCGTTGCATGATTGTTTTTTGGGGAACGGTTTGCTATACTGGCTCACGTGAACTTAGCGTATTGATGCTGATAGCTGCTCTTATTGTGCGTGAGAAGGAGCGATCAATTGGATATTCAAGAAGTTGTGCAACAGGCAAACGCAGCAAATGTACGGCTGGTGCGGTTCCTCTATTGTGATAATGGCGGCATTATTCGCGGCAAAGCGACGCATATTAGCAAGCTTACCAGCAGAATGCACGAAGGGATTGCCCAAACGCTTGCGATGCAAGCCTTTACCGGCGTAGAGACGCTGGCCTCAGTTGAAGGCATGGGACCGGTGGGCGAGTTTCGTCTGATTCCTGATCCTGATACCTTTATGCGTTTGCCCCATGCAGCTCATAGTGCGACAATGCTTTGTGATATGATCCGTACGGATGGGACACCCTGGGAAGCATGTCCACGTACGTTCCTCAAACGCATGGTGGCCGAGCTGGCTACTGAAGGGATACGGGCGGAGGCGGCGGTTGAGCATGAGTTTTATCTTGCGCGTGAAGATGCCGATGGAAAATATGTGCCCGCGGATAGCAGCCTGTGTTATAGCAGCATCGGCCTGGATGAGCAGTCCGAGGTAGTCGACGCGATCCTTACCGCATTAGAGTCCGCAGGGCTTTCGCTTGAGTTGTTCCATACCGAGCTTGGCCCCTCTCAGCAGGAGCTTTCCGTTCGCCATACCGATGTATTGCGTGCGGCTGATAATGTCTGTCTGGTGCGTGAGATGGTGCGTGGCGTGGTTCGCACGTTCGGGATGTATGCGACATTTGCTCCCAAGCCCTGGCTGGATCAGGCCGGGAGTGGCGCACATATTCATCTGAGCCTGTGGGGGACCGATGGCAGCAAGGATGCTGGTCGCAATCTGTTTTATGATGCCAGCAGGCGTGGTAGCTTCAGCCAGATTGGGCTGTATTTTGTAGGTGGTATCTTGCACCATATTCGTGCGCTGGTGGCATTAACGTGTGGCAGCCCGAATTCGTATCGCCGCCTGTTGCCTCACTATTGGAGTTCGGCCTTTGGTGCCTGGGGTTTTGATAATCGTGAAGGGGCTGTGCGTGTGCCCTCGATCTTCAGGGGGCGCGAAGCTACTTCCAGCAATATCGAGCTGAAAAGCGCTGACCATAGTGGCAATCCCTATCTGGCAATGGGGGCTTTGCTTGCAGCTGGCCTGGATGGTATTAGGAAGCATATCGAGCCCGCAGCCCCCCTGGATATCGATCCCGGCAACTATAGCGACGAGGAGCGCGCCCGGCTGGGTATTCACCGCCTGCCGACAACGTTGGATGAGGCTCTTAATGAGTTGGAGAGCGATCAGGTCATGATAAAGGCGCTTGGTCCTTTACTTGCGAAGTCGTATGTTGCAGTGAAGCGGGCTGAAGCTGACTTCTTCAAAGAAAAATCTGCCGAGGAAGAGACCCTCAATCATTTTTATAAGTATTAGGGGCGCTTCTACAGGGATGATTATGGTTTTCGTCCCAGAAAGTGTGTGCTCAGCATCGTGAGCACAATCTCGTCGTTCTGGTTGGTCGCCTTCCATTTGACGCGCACGATGCCCATTTCGGGACGACTTCTGGAAGGCGTGCTCTCTACCACCGTCAATTGAGCGGTCAGGATATCTTCGGGGCGTACAGGTTTCAGCCAGCGGATCTCATCAGCGCCGGGGGAGGCCAGACTGATGGCGTTATTCAATATAACGCGAACAAAGAGATTCATAAAGAGCGCTATTGTATGCCAGCCGCTGGCAATCAAGCCACCAAAGGGTGATTCTTGCGCCTGTTCTGCGGAGACGTGGAATGGTTGGGGATCATAGCGTTGGGCAAAGGTAACAATCTCTTCCTCAGTTACCGTTATAGTACCAAGGTCAAACGTGTCTCCTATTTTGAAATCGTCAAAATAATACATCGATATGCGCCACTCCTCTACTGATTTCTTGTCAGAAAAAGGGATGATACTCAATTGAGAATATAATACGATATTTTTGCTCTACTGTGCTCTTTTTTGAGCATCATCCCTCTTCCCTGCCTGATCGCAGATTAGCCTGTATTCCTCACACCCGCTGCAATGCCATTGATCGTCAGTAGAACAGCATACGTCAAGCGTGCGCGTTCCTGCTCTTCCGCGCTGGCCTGCTCTTGCATATCCGCATCGAGCATGAGCGGTCCGCCCAGAGCGCGTAAGCGACGCAGCAGGGCTACCTGGAAGTAGCTCAATGGGTCGACGTAGGGATTGCGGCGGCGGATCGATTCTTGAAGCACGGGCGACGTATCGAGCAGGGCAGTGCCGCCAACGATGCGTACAACCATGCGCTGTGTGCGCTCGTATTCCTGCTGGATCTCCTGAGAGATACGCGCGCGCAACGCCTCATCAGCAACAAGCTGTGCATAATTCTGCGCAATCTGCATATCGGCCTTCGAGAGCGTCATTTGCAGATTATCGAGAAAGGCGCGCCAGAAAGGCCAGCTGCGATACATCTCCTGCAACTGTCCGAGACGCTCAGGATTGGCCTCGATCAATGTTTCGAGCGCGCCTCCCACGCCGTACCAGCTCGGCAAGACATAACGGCTCTGCATCCACGAGAAAACCCAGGGGATGGCGCGCAACTCTTCGATTGCGCGACCAACCGTTCGGCGTGCTGGTCGCGAACCAATATTGAGCCAGCCCAGTTCGAGAATAGGTGTAGCCTGCTCGAAGAAGCTCAGAAAATCAGGATCATGGTAGATAAGGTGGCGATAGCGCTCATGAGCATTCGTCGAGAGCGCGTTCATCGTATCAATCCAGGTCTGGCTGGCGCGTGGATGGACCTGCTTTTCGATGATCGCTTCATCCTGAATGCTTGCCTGGACCGCACCTGAGACCACCAGCTCCATATTGCGTATGGCGATCTCGTGCAGGCCATATTTGAACGAGAGCATTTCCCCCTGTTCGGTGATGCGAATGCGCCCATTGACGCTGCCGGGCGGTTGACCCAGGATCGCCTCATAGATGGGTCCGCCCCCGCGTCCGATCGCGCCTCCACGACCGTGGAACATCGTAATGCTGATCTGGTGTTTGCGTCCCAACTCGGCCAGACGTTGCTGAGCTTTATAGAGTTCCCAGCTTGAGGTCAGAATGCCTCCATCTTTGCTACTGTCCGAATAGCCAAGCATGACCTGTTGCCGTTGCTGACAGCGCTGCAAATATTTTTTGTAGGCTGGATGCGCGAAGGCCGTGGCAAGAATGTCAATGCAGCCATCCAGATCAGTGATCGTTTCAAAGAGTGGTACGAGCGGCAGATCCTGTATGCTCGCCTCTTTACAGAAGAACAGGACCTCCAACAGGTCGCTCACACTGTGGGACATGCTGATGATATAGCAGGTAATCGCGTCACTGCCAAACTCGTCGCGCGCCTGCCGGATCGCATGAAAGGTGTTCAGGATATGACAGGTATCATCACTCAGGACCAGACCCGGACGCGTCAGAATACGTGGATCGTTGAGTAAATTCTCAAGAATGCTGAGGCGTTGTTCCTCATTGTATGTCGTATAGTCATCAGCACAGAGTCCAGTTGCTTTGAGTAATTCGCTCAGAGCCGCCGCGTGACGTTCGCTGTGCTGTCGTACATCCAGGGGCACGAAGTAGAAGCCAAAAAGTTCCACCTGCCGAATCAGCTTGCTCAGTTCTCCCTGTGCCAGTTCGCGTTCTCCGTCCGCCAGCAGACTGCTGCGGACCAGGCACAGGTCTTGCAGGAGATCCTCCGCGCAGCGATACGCGATGGTTTCTTCGAGCGTCTGAGGTGCCTGATTGGAGTTGATAAAGTTCGTATGCTGCGTCGTAACAGCGGCGAGGGTCGCTTCCAGACGTTTCCAGGTAAACGAAAGCTTGCGTCGATACGGTTCCAGTGTGGACTGAATCCCTAATTCATGCGCATAGTCCGGCATACAGCGGGTATCGTACTCCAACGATTCCTGGAGAGAGGGCGTGATCGTGGCATGATGGAGCGATTGTGAAAATTCGCCAGCCAGTTTCTGGATCGTAGCGCGATAATGTCCGATGACATAGCCGCGTTGCAGACGCAAAGCGCTGAGCAGCGTATCGGGTCCAACAAAAGGATTGCCATCCTGATCGCCTCCGATCCAGGAGCCCAGGCGGAGAAAAGAGGGGACATTGACATCAGGGTAGGCCTGCGCAAGTAGCTCTTCAAATTCGCCGTAGAGATCGGGCAGAGCATCATAGAGAATTTCATCGAGATAGTAGATGCCCATTTTGATCTCATCGACTGGCTTCAGACGTACATGGCGCACAGCGTCCGTTCTCCAGAGCAGATCAATCGTGCCCGCTAACTCCTGCTGCCAGATTTTGCGCTCTTTCGGCGTCATGCGATCGGCCTGATCGTGTTCTGCCAATAGCGCGGCAATATGGCGGGATTTAGTGATCAGACTGCGTCTGGTTGCCTCTGTAGGATGGGCAGTGAAGACCAGATCAATATCAAGCTGGTCGAGCAGATGCTGGACAGTTGCGCTGTCGAGCTGATTTTTCTGCAAAAATTGTACCAGAGCTTCCAGTGAGCCACGTTGAATGGTCCTGGTAGAACTGGACTCATGGGCATGTCTGCGTCGAATGCGGTGATATTGTTCTGCGGTATTGACCAGATGAAAATAGACGGTAAAGGCGCGAATGACATCGATCGCGGTATCCAGATCACAGCTACTCACCGTACGTGAGATATTTTGCGTCAGCTGTGCGATTTCGTCGCGTATGGTTTTTTCTTCTGCCTCGCTGGCCGTTTGTAGGTAAGTCGTACACTCGCGCAGACGTTTACAGTCATTGCGCAGGCGTTCAACGGTGAGAAAGACCTCGTCACCACCGTGGCGTTGAATAGCCTGACCCAGGGCATTGCCTAAAATGCGAATGTCCTGGCGGAGTGGCGCATCCTTCTCTCTGCGATAATCAACTTCCGGCATTATTTCGTCCTTATAATCCTCCATAGTAGCGATCATCGCCTCTCTTTTCTCGGCTCTTCGTTGTGCCTGCTTTGTTGTAATTTTATCATATGCGCTTTGGCGAAAAGGCTTTTTTGTCTGGACATCTTGCACAAATATTTTTCACTATTACGTGTGTTCTTTCCCTGTCGTAGAAAATCGTTGCCCGCAGAAAAAAGTTCTTCACCGCGTGCGCGATAAATTTTCACAAGTTATTTTGCACAAAAAAGCAGGATATTGCTCGATTGACAGCGAGATATATTTACATTTTTGGGCTATTTTTTGAGAAAAAATTGAGCGAATTCTCTAGAATCAAGACGCTTTTCGTATAATGTGCACAAAAATACGGCCTGAAGCTTTTATATTTTTGCTGTATGAATTGCTCAGAGCGAAACGTATACTGCTTATTATAAAGAAGAGAAAGTGCAAGCAGTACAACGACGATGCTTCTCCCTCTCGCTCAGGGCAAGGAGAGCCCTTCAGGTAATGATGCCCGCTATATTGAAATTGCTGTCAGGAACCCTTTCTTTCGCATGAAGGGAAGATGAGCTTGTGAGCAGCAGATGACATGATGTCCGGTTGCTGTAAACCGTTCCCTGACAGATGGTGGGATTGTGCGCATTTCCCACAAAACCGATCCCCTCGGGGCCTTTCTTTCCACCCACTTGCTCAAATGGGTGGGGTATCTAGAACTGTTCTTTTTCTATGAAAGACACCACGGAAGGGAGTATTTCTCTTTATGGCAGCTCAATCAACCAGTGAATCGGGCATGCAACCTACGCTTGGCCTGACCGGAATTACCATCAACGCCATGGCGCTGATTGCACCAGGGGCCTTCCTCTGGACGACGTATCAATTGCAAGCGCCATCTGACTCCGCCCCAAGTATGTGGTTTGCGGTCTTCGTAGCGACTGCGATCGCCTTGCTCACCGCTGTCTCGTATGCGGCATTGGCCAAACGGTATCCCGAAGCCGGTGCTGGAAGTTCTTATTTTTTCGCTGAAGCCTCTCTCCTCCAGCAGGAAGAGCACCGCCATTTTAAATTCGCACGTATCAGTAAATTCATCGTTGGTTGGGCCTCGCACCTCTACTACTGGATTTATCCCGGGGTGATGGTTGCTTTCATGGGACTGGTGATCACCTATATTATCCAGACTTTTGTCCCGAGCTTTGGTGCGGGCTGGCAAGAGGTGCTTGTTTGTATTATCTTCGCCGCGATCGTAGGCGGAATTGCCTACATAGGCGTGCAGGGTGCAACCGTCGCGAACATTATCATTAACGTGCTCCAGATCCTGGCGCTCGTCAGCTTCTCCATATTAGCTATTGTCTATCGGGCTACTCATCCGAACGTCCAATACCTGCATCCTTCGGCCCTCAGCGTGATTACACCGCATAGCTTCGGCGGTTTGATATTCCAATCGACGATTGCGATCCTGCTGGTGGTGGGTTTTGAGTCGGCGACGGCGCTGGCCGCAGAAGCGAAAAATCCGGGTCGTGATATTCCGCGCGGCGTTATTCTCTCGCTGGTCATTCAGGCCGTGATTTTCTACTTCCTGGAGTACTTTGCAGCGAACTTCTTTATTAATACCGGTCTCAAAGTTGGGAATGCGACGGGCTATGCCGCAGCCTACGCTTCCGCAGCCCCGATTGGCGATATGGCGAAGATCCTGGGGAATAGTCTGCTGGGAGGCAATGGTCTGGCCTACGCAATTATCCTGGCGGCGAGCGTGGTGATAGCGCTGGTCGGCACCTCTCTCTCTTGCCTGAACACGGGTGTGCGTGTGACCTATGCGATGGGCAAAGATACAGAGCTCCCGGCGGTCTTTGGTTTCTTGCACGGTCGTTTTCGTACGCCTCACGTCGGCGTCATCGTCCTGACGGTCATCTCAGCGATTGTAGGCTCGTATGGTGTGCTCGATGTGAACAAGCTGACACAGGTGACGTTGATCTCGAACGTCGGGACATTCCTGCTCTACGGCATGACGAATATCATCTGCGTCATTGCCTTCGCTGGTGTGGAGAAGCGTGGTATGTTCACAACGATAATCGCTCCTATTCTGGGAGCTATTCTGAATATTGGCCTGCTCATCGGCGTCATCTACTACGCAATCGTGACGGGTGGCGCTTCGGCGCTGAATGCGGCCATTGCGATTATCTTCAGTGTGGCCTGGCTGGTCATTGGCTTTGGCTACCTGTACTATCGTCAGCTTACACAAGGAATTCGTATTCTCCATCCAGAAGATTACAAAGAAAAAGCTGTTGCTGATGTCTCGCTCAGCGCGGCAGGTGGAGAATAATCCCTCATCCGCGTTCCTTCCTTCCTGTATAGAGGAACTCACGCATTCGGGCTTCGCAAAGGGTGCCTTTTGCGAAGCCCTGCTTACTCCTTCCCCTCCTCTAGTTCTCATGTCTTTCCTATGCTATACTAGTTTCGGTATCCTCAAGGGGTGAGAAAGGACATTGACACCTTTCTCTCGTTCTCAGGGGGGAAACAGGTACATGCAACCTGAAAATCAAGTCAAGATGCACCAGGAGCACGGGAACTCATTGTCTAAATAGAGAAATGCGTTGATTTGTATGACGATAGCTTATACACCTGGCGCGCGAATAGATCATTACGAAATTGTTCAGCATTTAGGGCATGGTGGGATGAGCCATGTCTTTCTGGCGAAAGATCTGCAACATGAAGGGCAGCTCGTTGTCCTGAAATTTCCTAATGACGATATGATTGGCAACGTTGCCGTCTTCGAACGTTATCGACGCGAAGCTGAAATCGGCAGCCTGCTGCGTCATCCCCATGTGCAACTCGCGCTCAATACTGAGGAGAAGCGTAGCGAGCTCTATCTTGTCGTTGAATATATTAAAGGTCGCACGCTGCGCGGGGTAATTGAAGATCACGAGCAGAAGCCGTTTCCTCCGGTTGAAGTGATACGTCTTGCGATCCAGCTCTGCGATGCGTTGGCGTATTGCCATGAGCATGGTGTGTTGCATCGAGATGTGAAGCCTGAGAATATTATGATCCTTGAGGATGGATCGGTGAAGATTATCGATTTTGGGATTGCCCTGCTTGAGGGGGCGCGCCGCGTGACCTGGCGTGGACTCTCCGGCACGGTTGGTACGCCCGATTATATGTCTCCCGAACAGATCAAGGGGCAGCGTGGTACGGCCAGCTCGGATATTTATGCCGTAGGGGTAATTTTGTATGAGATGCTCTGTGGTCATACCCCTTTTGAGGGCGAGAACGTCTTCGCAGTGATGAACCAGCATGTCTCGCAAGACCCGCCCAGCCTGCTTGCTTGCAATGCGACGATCTCGCCGGAGCTGGCGACAGTGGTGATGCGTGCAGTGCGTCGTGATCCAGAAAAGCGTTATCAAAATATGCGTGATATGCTCCACGACCTGGAGAATCTGGATGAGGTGAAGCCTGTGCGCTATGTGCCGGATAAGCCGGGGGCGGGCCGTTTGCAGCGTGACTTTCTCTACGCCGGAGTGATTATTATCATCATCTTGCTGGTAATCATTGCGTTAGGTTTTGCGGCTCAGTTTGTCAATCATGCGGCTCACTGATCTCTAGAAGCCATGCTGGTGCCTGGTCGTTTCGTCAGGCCCAAAAGCGCGGAAAAGTGACATAACGTTCCCACGAGTGTGGATAGATGTTACATAGCGAAAACTTGTTTGCACCACCCTCTTGTGCTATAATTGTTCAAACAGGTAACATCGCTGTTCCACAATGAGCTGAGCAGCTCCCCTTTGTTTATTGTGCGTTCTAAAATACGCATGCACCGTCCGCTATTTTGCCCTGTTCAGGGTCCCAACCAAGTTCACTCTGGTGGTTTTGACGACCGCTGTTTTGATCGTCACTACAACGGCTCCAGCGCAGGCGCCTCCTTGCAGTGAGATGACCAAGTTTTTTGGGAGAGCAATCTTATGTATACAATGCACAAGAACAATGCCACTGATTCTACAGGTTTACAGTATCCTCTTTATGATGGACGCTGGGAGCATGATGCCTGTGGTACTGGCTTTTTGGCTCAGGTCTCCGGCCAGCCTAGTCACTTTATTGTTCAAACGGCCCTTGATGCCCTGGCGCGCCTGACTCATCGTGGTGCTCAGGATGCAGATGCTGAGACAAGTGATGGAGCTGGCATTCTGACCCAGATACCCAAAACTCTGCTGTGTGAGGAATTAGCACTTCAGCATATTTCTATCTCCGATCCTGCTGATCTGGCGGTAGGTATGCTTTTTCTGCCCTCTCAAGAACGTTCGCTTGCCTCTCATACCACTGCTCGCCAGCTTATTGAGCAGTCGCTCGCAGAGGCCGGTCTCTCTTTGCTTACCTGGCGCAATCCTCCTGTGGATTATACTGTGCTCGGTAGCAAAGCGCGCCTGATTGCCCCTGATATTGCTCAGGTGTTGCTTGCGCGACCAGCAACCCTTTCGCCAGAGGAATTCGAGCGTTCTCTCTATTATGCGCGCCGTCTCTGCGAACTTCGTTTGCGCGAGGCACATATTGAAGGCTGCTATATTGTTTCTCTTTCCAGCTCTACTCTCATCTATAAAGGTCTTCTCGCCCCTAATGAATTAGCCCGCTTCTACCTTGATCTTGCTGACCCCCGTTATACCAGTGCAATCGCCGTTTTCCATCAACGCTATAGTACCAATACCTTCCCCGCATGGCCTCTCGCTCAACCTATGCGTCTGCTTGCTCATAATGGTGAAATCAATACAATTCAGGGGAATCAGAACTGGATGCAGGCCCGCGAACAATCTCTCTCTTCACCTCTCTGGGGCGAAAAGATCGAGACGCTTCTGCCGGTACTGACGCCTGAGGCCAGTGATTCTGCGCGCCTGGATATGGCCCTCGAACTGCTGGCTGTTTCTGGTCGTGACCTGCTGCACTCGATGCAGATGATGATTCCGCCTGCCTGGGAGCAGGATGCGGCAGTCACCGAGGCCGAACGTGCGTGGTGCGAGTATCATGCTGGCATCCTTGAGCCCTGGGATGGCCCTGCTGCACTGGTCTTTACGGATGGGCGCACGGTTGGTGCTGCTCTTGACCGTAACGGTCTTCGTCCCGCTCGCTATACGCTGACGCGCGATGGCCTGTTGATGGTAGCTTCGGAAACCGGGGTGCTACGCTGCGATCCTCATGATATTGTTGAGCTTGGTCGCCTCGGCCCTGGTGAGATGATTGCAGTGGATGTGGAGCGCAACGTAATTTTGCGCGACCAGGAGATAAAGTCTGCTCTGGCCTCTCGTCAGCCCTATCAAGAGTGGGTCGGTCAGCATATGTCCTACCTCAGCAAGCTTGCCGAAAATGCAGAGCCTGTGCATACATTGCTGGACGCCGAATCGTTGTTCGCTCGTCAGCAACTGTTCGGGTATACTCATGAGGATGTGGAGATGGTGCTCCGCCCGATCCTTGCGGAACATAAGGAGCCAACCTGGAGCATGGGTGATGATGCGCCTATCGCGCCCCTCTCTCAGCAGAAGCGCTCGTTCTCGGACTACTTCCGCCAGCGCTTCGCCCAGGTGACCAATCCGCCTATCGATCCTTTGCGCGAGAAGGTCGTGATGTCGCTTGACTACTATCTGGGCAAACGACAGAGCCTGCTGACTGAGTCGCCCGAACATGCGCATCTCTTGCACATCCAGAGTCCACTGTTGACGGAAACGGAACTTTCTGTACTTCGCTCTCAGTCCGATCCTCAGTTCCGCGCACATACGTTGCATACGACTTTTTCGATTGCCGATGGTCCCGCTGCCCTTGAGCAGGCGCTCTCGCGTCTGGAAGAGGAGGCTGCTCTTGCCGTTCAGTCCGGGGCAACACTGCTGATCTTGAGCGATACCGATGCCTCCCTCCAGCAAGCTCCTATCCCTATGGTGATTGCGGTTGGAGCCGTTCACCGCTCTCTGATTCGCCGTGATTTGCGTATGCAGGCTGCTCTGCTTTGCGAGACCGGGACGGTCTGTGATGTGCACCAGATTGGTTTGCTGCTCGGGTATGGTGCAGAGGCTGTGGTGCCAACGCTGGCCCTGACGAGCGTACGCGCTCTGGCCGGTGAGCGCAAACTGGAACATTTGACGCCCGATGAGGCCGTCGAGACCTATCTCTACTCGATTGAGGAAGGGTTGCGCAAGGTGATGGCGCGCATGGGTATCTCGACGCTGCGCAATATCGTCGGAGCCGGTCAGTTTGAGATTATCGGGCTCGCTCCTGAGCTGGCAGAGCGCTGTTTCGCCGGTTCTGCGTTGTTCCCTGGAAAAGTGACGCTTACACAGATTGCTGAACAGACGATTACGTATTGCCAGGGTCTCTTGCAGCAGGATGGTACTGAGGCGAATACGAAACGCCGCAAGCTGAATGACCTGGGTCGTTTCCGCTTCCGTCGTGATGCTGAGTATCATGCCTTCAATCCGCTGATTGTGCGTGCGCTGCAAAAAGCCTCTCAGTCCGGCACGGTGGAGGATTACAAACAATTTACATCGATGGTCTATCATCGTCCGCCGACTGCGTTGCGCGACCTGTTGAAGTTTAAGGATGCAACACCTATTCCGCTGGATCAGGTGGAGTCGATGGAATCTATTCGCGCCCGCTTCGTGATTTCGGCGATGTCGGTCGGCGCGCTGAACCCTGAGACGCATCGTACGATTGCGGCCGCGATGAATAGTATCGGGAACCGCAATAATACCGGAGAAGGCGGTGAAGATCCCGATTGGTATCATGAGACGCTTGAGGGTTTCCCGGTCAGTAGCAAAATCAAGCAGGTGGCTTCCGCTCGCTTCGGCGTGACGACGGAGTACCTGGTGCGCGCGGACGAGCTGGAGATTAAGATGGCTCAGGGCTCGAAACCGGGCGAGGGTGGTCAGCTTCCATCCTCGAAAGTGACGCCTTTGATCGCTCGCCTGCGCCATACAAAGCCCGGCGTACCGCTGATCTCGCCGCCGCCTCATCACGACATTTATAGTATTGAGGATATCGCGCAACTGATCTATGATCTGCATCAGGTGAATCCAACGGCTCGCGTCGGCGTCAAACTCGTGTCGAGCCTGGGTGTGGGCACAATCGCCGCTGGTGTGGCAAAGGGCCATGCGGATTATGTCTTGATTAGCGGACATGATGGTGGTACTGGCGCTTCGCCTCTTCAGTCCATCAAGCATGTTGGTCTGCCCTGGGAGCTTGGGTTGGCGGAGACACAGCAGGTGCTGGTACGCAATGGCCTGCGTCGTCGCGTGAAAGTGCGCGTCGATGGTGGATTCAAGACCGGGCGTGACGTGATCATCGGCGCGATGCTGGGAGCGGAGGAGTTCGGCTTCGGTACGGCAGCTCTGGTCTCGCTGGGTTGCGATATGGCTCGCCAGTGTCATTTGAATACCTGTCCCGCCGGTATCGCGACTCAGCGTGAGGATCTGCGTGCTAAATTCACAGGTCGCCCGCAGTTTATTATCAACTACCTGACGCTGGTGGCTGAAGAAGTGCGTGAGTTCATGGCTCAGCTCGGTATTACGCGCCTGGAGGATCTGGTCGGTCGTGCTGATCTGCTGGAATGTCCTGAGGATGGCAGTATCGATCTGAATGCCCTGCTCGTGGCAATGCCTGTGCTGTCCTCTCCCGACGCCCATACAGACGTACCTCACTCTGCACTGGCTGACGAGATATTGCAGGAAGCCGAGCAGGCGCTGAATGGCGAACGGAGTGTGCTCTCTCAGCACATTATTCATAACGATGATCGCACGATTGGCGCGAGCCTGGCAGGTGAGATTGCGCGGCGCTATGGCAATAAAGGTTTGCCGGGTGTGAGCGTGACCTGCTCTTTCCAGGGATCGGCCGGTCAGAGCTTTGGCGCGTTCAACGTTGCGGGCATGCGTCTGATCCTCAATGGCGACGCCAATGATTATGTCGGAAAGAGCATGACAGGTGGTCAGATTATTATTGCTCCTCCGATGGATGCGGCATTTGCTTCTGAGGAAAACACGATCGTGGGCAATACGGTGCTCTATGGGGCCACAAGTGGCTATCTCTTTGCCGCGGGTCGTGCGGGCGAGCGTTTCGCGGTGCGCAATAGTGGTGCGGTGGCTGTGGTTGAGGGTCTGGGCGATCACGGGTGTGAGTATATGACCGGTGGTATGGTTGTGGTGCTTGGTGAGACGGGTCAGAACTTCGGTGCTGGTATGTCTTCGGGCGTGGCCTACGTGCTGGATACGGAATCCCGTTTCCAGGCGAACTGTAACACTGAGATGGTCGATCTGCAACGCGTGATAGAGTCGCGCGAAGTAGAGGCGCTCCGCACAGTGGTTGAGTGGCATGCGCGCAAGACGCGTAGTAAACATGCTGAGAACATTCTCGAGCAGTGGGAACAGTTCCTGCCCTACTTCTGGCGCGTCCAACCGCAGAATACGACCATCTCGGCCTGCGACTTTGCCGATGCCGGTGAGTATGATACACCTCTGATGCGAGCATCTCACTAAGAGACGAAAAAGCGGACGGGGAAGAGCGAATCCCTGTCCGCTTTTCTATTCTTTTCCTGCGACCAGCCCTGCGGCCCATTTCCAGGAGATCATCTCCACGCCACGTTCTTCATCTTTAAAGCGATAGTCATGCTTGCGTATCAATTCACTGAGCTGTTGCTCTAAGCGTTGCAGGCAGACGACCTGCGCCTTTTTCAAGCGCACCAACCAGTCTCCATTGTTTCCGGTGCAAGCCTGATAGAAATGTTCCAGGCAGAGACCGCTGGAACTGGCAAATCGTGCATAGAATTCATCGTCGGGCAGGGCTTTGCGCAGGGTATCGAGGGCGTATTGTTCGGCTTTTTGCTGTTGGAGGCAGGCGGGACAGGGGGCGTGTTCTCGTTGAGGGGAGGGTGTGTCAAAGATACGTCGTAGCAAGTTGCCAGGGACTTCTGCCCCCTGTAATTGCTCGGTCGTGTCGGTGATGATGTCCCGATATGCCTGGGCCAGTTGGAGGCTGGCCCCCATGCGCGCCAGAGCCCAGGTGTGCGTGTGACAAAACCCTCGTGACTTGCGCAGATCGTTACGTATTTCGGCATCGGTAAAGAGTTCATATTTCCAGGTAGCCAGGTAACGATGGGTACTCTGTTGCGCAATGTGGCAGATAGCGCATCCTTCCTGAGCAAACGCTTCAAATAGCACCTGGTATTCTCGTGTTTTTGGCATTGATACAACCTTTTTCAGTCTCATTCGTCTATGAGATAGAAGATACCTGTTTTTTTGCGAAATTACCAGTTCTTATCACGTTTTTCATTTTTATGCTCTGGCCAGCGGCTGTTGCTGGCAAAGACTATGGACACAAATGAGCTCTTTTGTTGATTATTATGCTGTGCTGGGGGTTCCCTCAGATGCCTCAGCGGAGGCTATAAAGGCGGCTTTCAAAAAGCTGGCGCTGCAATATCATCCCGACGTCTATAAGGGGGAGGATGCGCAGGAGCGTACGCGCGACCTGTTGGAGGCGTACCAGACGCTCAATGATCCTGAGAAGCGTCGGAAGTTCGATATGAGCCGCTCTGAGCATGTTCACGATGCGCGTTTTCCGTATGCTTCTCAACAGGGGCGAGCAGGTTCGCATGGTGTGAATCGTGCTTCTACGTCTGTGCGCTCCGAAACCTCTTCTCAGGTGCGTTGGGATGGTCAGCGTCACTATGCCTTTCCGAAAATCTCGCTAGAATCTCCAGGTGTCTCTGTCTTCATTGATCTTGTAGAGAGTCAGTTTACGCTCTCACCTGAGCTGGCGCAAATGCTGGTGAGGCGTGGTATGCTGCGTGGCACGCTGGCCGAGCCTGTGCAGGGCTCTTATCGCTGCCAGCGCTGTCACCATCACTGGTCCGCCTCAACGGGGAAGGAGCGTCCGCGTTTCTGCCCCAAATGCCGGGCTACGGATTGGGATGAATATCTGCTGCTCCGTTGTACGCACTGCACGGCGGTTTTTGCAAGCGAGCAGATACGTTACGAGATCGGAGCTTATAACTATGGGGCGGGCCAGAAAGGCCTCTGCCCTCCCTATGAGCTCTTCCCACTCTGCCCATCCTGTAGTCGCTCGCATTGGTGCCCTGCGGAAGATCAACGGGTGGCGGCCTTACGTGCGGATGCAGCGCGCAAGGCGGCGATTACGCGTGCCCTCTGGTTTATCGCGATTGTCGCGGTCATTGTGGTTATCGGCGTCTTCGTTGTCTCCAACCCCTATCTCAGGTAAGCCGCACGAATCTTTTTTGACGCCCATAGGATAGGCATAATGTAGAGGCGCAGACAAGCCGCGTCTCTACGAGATGGGTCATGTTATTTGGCGCAGACAAGCTATAATATGACGCTTATACCTCAAACCATTTCCCCACATTCCCTGATTTATTGAGAAGATTTTGATATATAAATATTGACCTCATCATAAGATCTTAGTATACTCGTTTTAGTACGGGAATCTTGAAAAAGTGAAATATATTTAGCGCTCTGTCACTCTTCATCTGCAATGTTTTTTCCACAATGATCCTATACTAGCTATTTTGTAGGAACACGGTGGAATGTAGAGGAACTCTATCCTGTTGCGGGATACCTTCAATATTGTTTATTCGCTTCCATTGTAAATGAAGGATGATAGAGTAATAGTATAATGTCTTGCGGGCTATTATTGGTGGATCGGTATTTCTGGATCGTTCATCGATAGTGAGCATATTTTAGGACCAGAACACAGCTTCGGCCAGGCAGTGTATCACTCCTACAAGTCTGCATTATCTATGCTTCCCCACTCTCTCTCCCACCCGGAATGATTGCCCATAAGACGAAAGTGTTGATAGCGCATGAAATGGGCATTGAGCTGGCTAAAAACAAATAGCGTAATGCTGATTAATTCTGGCTCTCTGGTGGGAGCTACGTTTGTCAATTCCGTGCTGGGCTTCCTCTACTGGTGGGTTGCAGCGCGTCTTTATACACCCGATGTCGTGGGGGCAAGTTCCGCCGCAGTTTCGAGCATGATGTTACTGGGTACTTTTTGTATGCTGGGATTGGGAACGCTTCTGATTACGGAGATACCTCGCAAACCTGAGCAGGCGGTCCCTCTGATCAGTATCTCGCTGCTGGTGGTGGGCGTAGCCGGGGCGGCGATTGGCTTGCTTTTTGCGGTGATTGCCCCTCTTCTCACGAGTCAATTCTCCTATCTGAATACGACTTTTACCGATCCCATCGCCTATGCAGCAGGCGTGAGCCTGACTCCCATCGTGCTCGTCCTGGATCAGGCCCTGATGGGTTTGTTGCGCGGCATGGAGCAATTCTATCGCAATACCATTTTCGCGGTCGTCAAGCTGATTGCTCTCTGGCTCGCCAGTCTCCTCTTTGCGCACCTGACGGGCATGAATGTCTATACTACCTGGACGCTGGGCAATTTGTTCTCGCTGCTGGTGGTCGTACCGGCGCTGCTCAAAAGTAAGCGCCCACTGCGTGAGTATTTCCCGCAATTGAAGTTGTTGCGTCGACTCGGCAAGGATGCTGTGCAACATCATTTGCTCAATACGATGCTCCAGTTTACATCTTTTGCGTTGCCGACGATCGTGACGGTGATGCTCTCGACAAGAGTCAATGCCATATTCTATATTGCGTGGATGCTTGTCAACTTTATCTACTACATCACCTCTGCATTGACGATTGTCTTGCATGCGATGAACTCTGCGCAACACTCTACCCTGGGCCAGAAAGCGCGTATGACCATTGGCATTTCTGTGGTGACGAGTGTTGTTGCCTGCCTGATCTTGCAAATTGGCACGACGCAGATATTGGGGGTGTTTGGCAGCATTTATGTCGATGGCACCTGGACGTTGCGGGTTCTCTTACTGGCGGCCTTCCCGCTGATCATTAAAAATCATTATATTGCGATATGTCGTATTCAGGACCGGGTGAAGCAGGCGATGTGGCTGATTGGTCCGGGCTGTATCGTCGAACTGGTGGCGGCGATCGGAGGGGCCGCTAAGGGCGGATTGCTGGGATTGACCATCGGTTGGGTGGCGGCGGTATTTCTGGAAGCAATTTTTATGTTGCCAGCCGTCGCTCGTGTTGTTATGGTAAAGAAATCTGCTGTCGCGCCACAGGAAGATGTGTTTATGGATGAGGCGGCGGAGGCAATCTGGCTTATCGAAACGACCAGGCTTCCTGCCATCGATACCGGTCGCATTCCGATTGTGAAACCAATACACTCGTCCTCTTCAGTTTCCGCAACTCCTCGTCCTGCCTGGAGTGCATCTGTCGCTGATCCCGCGCATCGTAAAACTCATCACCTGAAGCCACTACGACTGGAACACCTGACGACCGCCCCTGAGCAGGATGACTCTCTCGCAGACCAGAACGATCTGGTTCCGCATCACGGCGATCCCCTGCTGATTGAAAGACGTAACACGGCGCGTCCTTACTAAAAAGCTCTGCCGTCTGGATTGTGCAATCCAGACGGCAGGTCAGGTATACAGACTGCATAATTTATTTCCCGGCTTCTTAGTTATCGTCTCTGGCGTCGATTTCCTGGGCAGTACCATTGCCTCCGTTAAAGAAGACTTCAACACTAATCGGTTGGTTGTTATCGATGGATTGTGCATTATGCAGGTGCCTGAAATCGGTATCGTGGTCTATCAGAGCGGTGAAGTTCTGATTGCCAACCTGGAAGTGGAGTAGATTGTCCGCGCCAACGGCGCTGGTGGTGTTGCCAGTGAAGTCGATGATGCTCAGGTCGTCACTATGGCTTGACGAGCTGTAGTGGACAGTTCTTAACGTACTGGCCATGAAGCTGCCATCGGGATTGGTTTCGGCTTTGACTTTGAGTTGCATGCCTGGTGCAAGTTGTCCATCGACGTCGTGGCTGTCAGTGCCTGCTGTGATGCTCATGGTGAGGGTATTGCCATCTGGCATGGATACGACCAGGCTGGTCGTGGTGGCGCTCTGGACTTTTCCTATGAATGAGATGCTTCCCGGGACACTGACGGTATTCGTGCTGCTTGTCGCGGTCGCTACCGGAGTCGTCTCACTCTGCGTGACGGGGGTGGAGGTGCTGACAATGGTGTAGGTATCGTTATTCTGGCTGACCTGAAAAGAGTAGTTGCTATTGATATGTCCCTGAAGATCTGCAATCTGCTGGTCTGTTAAGTCGCTGATGGTGATCGTTTGCTGCTTTCCGTCGATAGCGCCTTGCAGGGTGACACTATGTGCGCCGGGATTGACGGCGAGAATTTTTCCGGAAACGTTTATCGTACCCCCACTTGAGCTTACTCCCTGGCAGGCGGCGAACAGCATAATAGCGCATATACTACAAAGGACGATGACGGCCATATGTGCACGATTTCCCAATTTCTGTGCCATCGTATTGCTCCTTTTGCTTTATCATAGAGTTTTTGAGAGACACGAGATGAAACATAAGATTCCTCTGAGTATACGCCTTTTTTTTGACCTCTGCTATGCCTCTGAACATGTTTTTTCTGTGATGTATTTCATGGCTGCAAAGATGCCGCGCGCGAATAGCAAGCGAGCATGAGCGGTGAGCTCAGGAAAATGATATAATTGCTACGAACGCTTATGCTATTTCAGGTAGGAGGCTTGCGTATGCACGCTAGTTTGCCCAATGGTATTTATCCTCCTTTGCCAACTTTTTTTACGGCGCAGGAAGAACTTGACCTGTCAACGTTACGCCGTCATATGGAACATCTGGTTGACAGCGGCATCGCCGGATATGTTTTACTGGGTTCTAATGGAGAGGCCGTTCATCTTTCTGAGGATGAGCGTGAACAGGTTGTTGTGACGGCGCGCGAAGTGGCATCTCAGGGTGAGGATCAATTGCCGCTTATTGTTGGTTGTGGTGCTCAGTCTACACGTATGACGCTTGCCTATTGTCGGCAGGCAGCTCGGGCGGGGGCCGATATGGTGCTGATATTGCCGCCCTCGTATTATAAGAGCCGCATGAGTAACGCTGCTTTGCTTGCTCACTATCGGGCCATTGCAGATCAGAGTCCGCTTCCGGTGCTCATTTATAATATGCCTGGATCTTCTGCCGGGTTAGATCTGGATGCGAACACGGTTTGTGCGCTTGCTGAGCACCCCAATATTGTCGGTGTAAAGGATAGCTCTGGCAACGTGGTAAAACTCGCGGAGATCGTGGCGAACGTTTCACCAGATTTTCGTGTGTTGGCCGGAAGTGCAGACTTTTTCCTGCCCGCGCTGGCGATTGGTGCTACGGGGACGATCTCTGCTCTGGCGAACATTTTCCCTCACGAGGTCTGCCTGCTTCAGGCTCTTTTTGAAGCAGGGGAACTGGAAGAGGCTCGTATTCTTCAGGCTCAGCTTATTCCGGCTAATGCGGCTGTAACGTCTCGCTTTGGGGTCGCTGGCTTGAAGGCGGCCCTACAGTTCGTTTGTGGTTACGGTGGTGTGCCGCGTCTGCCTTTATTACCTCTGTCTGATGCAGATCGCACGCAGCTCATAGAGATTCTTAAACGTTTTCCTCAGGACGACACTTTTTGATGATCGGGCGTCGTCTGACTGCTACGCGCCGACACTAAAATCAGCAGTCTGCTCCAGCATCTTGTCTGAGCAATCAGTTGTGCTGGCATAGTAGATTTCGACTTTGCCAGCACCGCTTGCTTCGGCTGGCATGAAAGAATAGGCTGATCCTGACGAGCCCTGAAGCTGGAACTGAAATTGTGACTGGCTGTTATTTCCCCAATGCCAGAGCAAACAGGCTGCTCCTACCTGCGTCCCTGTGTGTACCTGAAAGGTCACAAATATTTTTTGGTGGAGCTTAAAACTGTTTGTCGGCGTGACGAGCTGGGCGGTGTTGTTGTTGATCTCACTGCCCAGTTGTGCTCCACTAAAATAGTGCTGGTCGCCGAGGGTCGGACTTGGGGTTGGACTGGGGGCCGTGGTTGGTTCAGGCGTGGGCGTAGATGCCGTTGCTGCCTGTGAAGATTGCCCTGTCTGCTGATTGGTTTGTGCCGCATCATTCTGCGGCAATGTTCTTGCCAGGGCAAAAACGAGCAGGAGAATTAAGGTGCCCGCCGCGATACAGGTGCCTGCAATCGTGAAGCCGACACGTGGCGCAAGCAGGTTATTTTTTTGCGCGTTGTAGAAAGAGGGCGCATTGAATCTCCCGGGCTGCTGATTGAAGCCCTGTTCGTGCGTATTCCAGGGGGTGTATGGCTCATTGCCTGAACTCGGCGGAGGAAATGCCTGTTGTCCGTTGCCGAAGTAAGAAGCAGCGGCTCCGCCAGATGGCCCCATTTCCTGCGTCGATTCATTATATGCATCATCCCAGCCCGCTCCCGGGTCGTTGTTGGGCCAGGGACGCTGGGCAGCTTCCCTGCCGACCATTTCCGGCTGCTCCATCATTGGTTGTGCTGGTTGCCAGCCTCCTCGCTTTGCAGGGGATGAGGCCGCATCTGCCTTGCCTGGAATGGCCGCGCCACAGCGCGGGCATTGCGAGCGCCTGGGTGAGAGTGGCATTCCACATTGTAAACATCTCATAGTGTGTCTGCATCCCCTTTACTGCATCGTGATAAGTAGGCTCTAGAAACTATACGCCGTCTGTTGTAACGTTTTCGCAAGCCCTTTTGTAAACGTATAGGAGTTTTGTCTGCAAACCCCTCTGTCTCGAGGCTTTTTTGTCTCCCCTTGACACTATCGGGTAGCCCAACTACAATACTCATGTCAGGCATTGTATGTTTCCTGGAGGGGTAGTTGTGACGATTTTGTCTACCTATGTATTTTATCTGCTTGCTGACTTGCCTTCCGGGTGCGTTCTAGAAGTGAAAATTGTGACCTGGCTATGCAAATGTTTAGATCTACACTAGAATTGTCTGATTGGGAACAGGATACGGGAAAAAGAAGTGACACAAGATGATGGTGAACAGGTGTTGGGGCCATATGCCTCCCACTTACGTGAGAGCTTGAAGCAAACGACTGATGATGGCTCTTTACCTTCTGAGAGCAGCGATGGGTGGGTGCTTTTAAATGCGCTGATTACTCATGTCGCGCCTGATGATCTGGCCTTGAAAGAGCATTTTTTGCAGGTGGGGCAGGCGCTGGCGGCACATGCTGAGCAGCTCGATCAGCGCTTACATGTTCTTCAGCAGACGATGGATGTGCTCCTGGCAGATCTTAGAGGGCTTTTCATAGATCGGCCTGCTCTGCTCCTTGATGTGATACAGCACCTGTTTCGCCTTCATTCTGTGTGCGTGCTGGCGGTGAGCCAGGGGTACCAGCAGGTATCCGATGAACTGGCCTCGGGTCATGTGAACAATGCGCAACAACTGGATCGGCGCTTGCAGGCTCTGCAACGCATTAATGGGATGAGCAATTCGGCCATGGATCTGGATCAGACGCTGGAAGTGACTGCGCAGATTGTGGCGGATGAACTGAACGCTCAACTTTGTTCTATTTTCTTTTATGACGATCTCCAACGCGTTCTGACGCTGCGTGCAACGAATGGCCCCCGCCCGCTTGGGGGGATGCATTTTACGCTCCGTCTTGGCGAAGGGTATAGCGGCTGGGTGGCCGATAAGGGACGTCCGCTCCTGATACAGGATGCTTTGAGCGATAGCAGCTTATCCAGTGAGACGCAGGCCTATACTGCTGAGTATCACGGCCTGATGTCGCTCCCCATTATTTTCTTTGGGAATGCGGAACGTCTGATCGGGGTGATTAATGTCCAGTCGCATAAGCCTCGCGATTTCTCGCAAGATGAGGTCAGTTTTGTCGAGGTTGTGGCGGGCATTGTGGCGATTAATATTGAGAATGGTCGTCTGTACGAGCAAACCGATGAGCAGCTACGCCGCAAGGTGTATGAGCTAGGGACAATCCATAGGGTCTCGGCCAATATTGCTTCGACGCTGAATCTGGATGAGGTGTTGCAGTTTATTACGACGCAGGCGGTCCATCTTTCTGGTGCGGAACGTTCCTGTATTTTTGAGCTTGATCCTGACCGACGGCGGCTGCACGTCTCGGCTCACTACGGCTTCGACAATGAGCTGGTACGACGTACTTATATCGCGGTTGGGCAGTGCTGTGCGGGTCGTACAGTCCAGACCGGTCGCCCCAGTATGGCGGTTGATTGCTTCCATACGGACGAACATTGCTTTATTCATAATGACCCTTTGATCTCTTCTGAGATTCATTCGGTGCTCTGTGTTCCGTTAAAGGTGAAACAGAATATCCTGGGCTGCATTTGTATTTATAGCAATCATCGCCATCTTTTGAGTCCCGAGCAACTGCAAATGGTCGTGACGTTCGCCAATGAGGCGGCGATTGCGATAGATAATGCGCGTCTTTATGAGGAGACACGACGTGGGCTCGAGCTGAAGTCGGTCTTGCTGCGTGAGTTGCACCATCGAGTCAAGAATAACCTCGCGACGGTGGCGGGCATTCTCTCGCTACAAAGGCGTCGTACGAAGTCCTCGGAGGTACGCCACATTCTGGCTGAAAGCGTGAACCGTGTGCAGGGTCTGGCCGCTACTCATGATCTACTGGCCCACGAAGATGTCAGTGAAGCCAGACTGGATGAGATCTCGCGCAAGATTATCGGCGTGGCGAATACCAATATGAGTCCTCCCGATAAACGGATCTCTTTCCTGGTGGAGGCCGATTCGGTCATTATCCCCTCGCGTGCGGTGACTATTCTCGCGCTGGTGATCAATGAGATGGTCTCGAATGCGATTAAACATGGTATGGCGGGCCAGTCGGAGGGCACGATTACGCTGCGAGGTCGTGAAGTGGATGGCTCTGTGGTTGTGCAGGTGATCGATAATGGCAACGAGCCGATCTCTGAGCCGCCTCAGCAAGAGGAGTCCGGTGAGGGTCTTGGCCTCTCGTTGATAAAGCATTTAATAGGTGATCTTGGCGGTCGCTTTACGCTCCGCCGCGAGCTTGCTGGTGAGTCAGCCGGGACCAATCGTGAGCTGGCCTCCGGGGATGGTAAGGGGCAGGAGCAGACTGTTGCTGAGATCCGCTTTCCCCTGGTGCGCCGAAGTCGTACGTAAATGTGGCGCATACCTCATGGTGCAATCGGGTATGCTTTGTGAGTGGTAGAGAGGTGATTTCTATGTATGAAACTCGAAAGCGCATCCTTGTGGTCGAGGACGAGCGCGCAATTCAGCAGGTGCTGTGTTTTTTTCTGGAGCATAGTGGCTTCGAGGTCTGTGGGGCCTGGGGGGGACAGGATGCTATTCGCATTATCCCGGAATTTTTGCCTGATTTAATTGTGCTTGATCTGATGATGCGTCCTGTTTCTGGCTGGGATGTGCTGGAGTGGTTGCATGCACAGTCGTTTTCTCCCACTATTCCTGTGCTGGTGCTGAGTGCTCTGGTAAATTTGAAGCATCAGATGAATGGTTTTGAGCAGGGTGCGATCGAGTATATTACCAAACCTACGCAGCCGAGTAAGATTGTCGAACGTGTGCGCGTGCTTCTCGCTATGAGCACGGAGCAGCGCCTGATGTTGCAACATAAACGCCTTGATGAGCAACGCAAAACGCTTGAACGACTCCATGCTGCCCAATCCGATGAGTTTGTCTACTAGTTTACGATTTGCTCTATTTTTTCAATGGGCGGTTTCGCGAGTCGTATGCCAGGCCCTTTTGCTCTGACTTTTTGTCGGTCATCAAGGTGGGCTTCTATTTGCTTCGCGTTATTTCAGGCATTTCCCAGCCGATTTCCGCATTTTCGACAATAGCGATTACTCACAGGATTATTTTCTCCGCATATTCTGCACTGATTCATGGATGTCCCGCAACGTGTGCAGAAGCGGTCCTGTGCTTTGTTGATGTGATGGCAGTTGCGGCATGCGAAATTTGACGGAGGGGGCGTAATGACTGATGGGATGTTCCCTGGCGAGGGGGCGGCGATGACTCTCTCCCCGGCTGGCATGCGATAGCCAGGGACGGGCGGGTTCATACGCAGGGCCCTTTGCAAGGCTTCAGCCATGTCGCTGGCGCGCTGGTAACGCTGCTTGGGATTTTTCATGAGTGCGGTCAGGATAATATGTTCAATAGCGGGAGGAATGTTGGGATTGATGGTGTGTGGCGGAGGCGGCGGCTCGTAGATGTGGCTGTGAGCCAGGGCCGGATAGTTGTCTCCACGAAATGGCGTTCTTCCGGTCATTGCCTCGAAGAGCATGATGCCAAGAGCATAGATATCTGCTCTATTATCAATGGGACCGCCCTGGCATTGTTCGGGCGACATGTATTCTGGTGTGCCTACGCCCGCTCCCGGATGCGTCAGGTTCATTTGTGTGCTGGCGAGCACTTTGGCAATGCCGAAATCTGAGAGGATGGGTCGCCCCGCTCGATCCATCAGGACGTTGACTGGCTTGATGTCTCGATGGATAATACCCTGGTCGTGGGCATAGGTGAGGGCGTCTGCCAGTTGATTGAAGATGCGTACGGCCTCGCTACTCTCCATGGCCTGACCCTGGAGATGCAGCTTGTCTATCCGTTGCTTGAGCGTTCCCCCGTCGATCATTTGCATGACGATGTACAGATGCCCATTTTGCTCACTTGCGTCGTGCACCGTGACGATATTGGGATGCGAGAGGCGCGCGACGAGTCGAGCCTCCAGATTGAAGCGCTCGACAAAATTCCGGTCTGCTGCGTACCAGGGCGGAAGAACTTTGATGGCTACTTCTCGCTCAAGGTTCTCCTGATAGGCTTTATAGACTCGTGCCATGCCTCCCTGGCCAAGCGGTCCCAGAATACGGTAGTTGCCGAGGGCTGTTCCTATCAGCTCATCTTGTTGCATGTTTTTTCGGCCACTGGCACGCTATGCGCATTTTTGCTGCATTCCTTGCAACGCATGTGTTATGCCATTGTTGTGGCACAAATCCTCTCTAGCCGGTGTGGACCTCTTTGCTTGTTGTTATACACCATGCAGGATATATTTCAGCCGGGAGCGTACTATTTCTACGCTCCCGCTTGCCAGATTACGCTGGCTGTTCCTAACTTCTGGCGAATACCAGGACGGTTTGACCAAGCTGGACGCGATCTCCCTCTTGCAATGGGTACGTCTGGTATTTGTTGACGAGCTGCCCATTGACTTTGGTACCATTCGCACTCCCCTCGTCTTTCAATGCATAGTTCCCATTCCCTAAATTAAGGATGGTTGCATGCAGGCGCGAGACCGCCAGATCTTCCAGGAAAATATCACTCTCCCTGCTTCGCCCTATGCTGAGCGCTTCTTTGCGTATTTCATAGATACGTCCAGGTTCTTTTCCTTCTTCAACACGGACCAGTCCCATTCCTGTCATTGGACCAGGGGCACGCAATACGGTCTTATCGGCTTCTGCACCTCCAAAGACGGTAGGATCTTGCTGCCCTCCCCACTGGTTATTTTGCTGCCAACCTTGCGCTGCGGGTGCACCCTGCTGGTATTGTTGTGGCTGCTGTTGACCCCAGGGGTCTGCTTGCTGTGGCTGCTGTTGACCCCAGCCCTGATTTGAGGCTCCCGGATAGTTCCCCTGTGGAGCTCCTCCTTGCTGTTGACCCCAGCCCTGAGCGGCGTTTTGCTGTCCCCAGGGATCAGCTTGAGGCTGTTGCGGCTGACCCCAACCGGCCTGAGGATCTGGCTGTTGCGGCTGACCCCAACCAGGCTGCTGACCGGGTTGCTGACCGGGCTGTTGTTGGCCCCAACCGGGCTGCTGACCGGGTTGCTGTTGCCCCCAACCGGCCTGAGGATCTGGCTGTTGAGGCTGGCCCCAGCCACCGGGCTGCTGACCGGGTTGTTGTTGCCCCCAACCGGCCTGAGGATCTGGCTGCTGGCCCCAGCCGCCGGGCTGCTGGCCGGGTTGCTGTTGCCCCTGCCAGCCGCTCCCGCTCCCAGGTGCGCCTTTGGGTCCTTTTTTCTTTCCCCCACGGAAAAGAAAAACGGAGACAACGGCAAGTAGAATTGCCAGGATAATGACGGCTCCGATCATTATCCATGGACTTACCATAACGGCAAGTACGGTTGATAATGGCTCTGTCATAATTGTTCACCCCTCTGATCGTAGGGGCGGTCTCGCATCTCCTGCTATCTCACAGTCCAACTGTGTGCTATGCAATGCAACTGCGTCGTGAGACGGGCTGCGCGAGTCACATAGCGATCCATAGCTCTGAGGCTGCGGCCACCCGATATGTATCGGGTACGTTTTTCAAAGTACCCCTACCCTACCGTGCGCCTTTGTGTCAGCGTATCACCCTATCGCAATTCGAAACGTACCTCAACGCTGCCGAAACGAAGAAGATCTCCGTCTTTGAGGGCACGTTCCTCATGTGGTGTCAAGGTAACTCCGTTCAAGCGAGTCTTATTTAATGCATTGAGATCTTCGACCGTATACGTGCCTTGCTGGTGACGCAGGTACGCATGTCGTCTGCCAACCGTTTTGTCCGACAGGTTGATCTCCGGGAATATACCCAGAGTGGGGTCCTGTCGACCGACGACCATCAGATCCCCTCGCAATGGAATAGGTTGTCCATTGGAGAGAACTATCAGCCGCGCCTCTTTTGGTGGCGATGGCGGTATCAGTGATCGTGGTCCGTTGTCTCCTCCTTTGCCGACTCGCTCAATGAGTGGCATGTCTCGGAGACGATCTTGCAACTGCTCAAGGGCGTTGATAAATTCTCTTGGCGTTGCATATCGCTCTGCTGGATCCTTCGCCAGAGCCCGCTGCATGAAATTGTTCATCTCGTTGGGCAGACCAGGCCGCAAGCGGCAGATTGATGGCACCTTTTCATTCATGTGTTTGATGACGATGTCGACTGCGGTTTCCCCTCGATATGGCGGTTCCCCGGTCAACATTTCAAACAGGACGATAGCGACAGAGTAGAGATCAGAACGGGTGTCGGCTGAACGCCCACTCTCGGCCTGTTCGGGCGCGATGTAGTAGGCTGTACCCATAAAGACGTCAGTTTGTGTCAATGTAACGGTATCACGACCTCTCGCTAATCCAAAATCTGTGATCTTTACCATGTCTTTGGTATTGATTAAGATGTTTTGCGGCTTGATGTCGCGATGCACAACGCTTTTTTTGTATGCGGCCTCTAGCCCTTCGGCAATTTGTCGCGTATAGTTGATTGCACGCATCGGGTCCATCTGACCCTCTTTGAGCATGTAATATTTCAAGTTTTGGCCATCAATATAGTCCATCACAATATAGTGCATGCTGTTATCACTATCGTATTCAAAAATACGTACGATATGGGGATCACTGAGTTCTTGAAGGATGCGTGCCTCTCGCTGGAAACGAGCTAGCAGTTCGCCGTCATTGGAGAGCTCCATATGCATGACCTTCACAGCGAAAATACGGTTGTCTTCTAGATCGCGTGCCACATAGACCGTAGCGAAACTGCCTCTTCCTCGTTCATCAATGAGTTTATAGCGACCTTTGATGACAAGACCAAGCATGTCGCTGTTCATGGTTGTGCACTCCTCGTCTGGTAAGGCTACTGGTTGCGGCTACATTATACACTATCCATTTATGTGTGTCATCAATACATGGCCGGGTCTCTCTTGCTTTTCCTCTCTTTCTGCTTCCTTTATCGGTTGCTTGCTGCTGATCACTGCTGATCGCTTCCTGTGGGTGAGCTATCCCTTGATATAAAAACGGAACAGGTGACAAAATACTTACATTATGGTTATGGAGTCCTAATGCTTTGTTGTTTTTTCTGCTCATTTGTGTGTATCTGTGCGTTTCTGCTTCTCAGTACGGCGCAGAGAATGTCCTTTACTGGTCTTGTTTCTCTTTTTATACGTATGAGTAGGCGGTAATGTTTAGCTATTTTTCTCGCAATTCCAAAAGAGGAGGTGTAGCGATGGTGTCCCTTTCTCGGCCTGCTGGTCTGCTTCTTGATGTTGATGGCGTTCTTCATGTCAGTATGCTCCCTGTGCCTGGTGCTGATGCAACACTACGCTGGCTTACTGCGCATGGCTATCCCTTCTGCTTTGTCACCAATACGACGACAATGACCCGCGCGACGCTCACTCATCGCCTCCAGCAGCTCGATTTGCCCGTTTCTGCGGAGCAGGTGCTCACCGCTCCTGTGGCGACGGCAAATTATATCCGTCAATATTTCCCGGAAAAACGCTGCTGGGTGCTCACGAAAGGGGATACGGCTGAGGATTTCTCCGGTCTGCATCTGGTGGAGGCAGGGGCCGCTGATGTGGTGGTGATTGGCGGTGCTGAAGAGCTTTTGAGCTACGAGGCGATGAACCATGCCTTCCGCCTGCTGATGGATGGGGCGGTACTTCTGGCGATGCATACCAATCTCTACTGGCGCACCAGCGCTGGCCTTCAGCTCGATAGCGGCCCCTTTGTCCGTGCGCTCGAACTGGCTTCTGGCAAACAGGCGACGGTCCTGGGTAAACCGAATGCGGCCTTTTTTCAGCAGGCACTACGCCTGCTTGATCTTCCACCTGGGGAGGTGCTGATGATTGGGGATGATCTCGAAAATGATGTGCAGGGGGCGCAGCAGGCGGGATTGCGCGGCGGTTTTGTGAGCACGGGCAAGCATTCCGCCGATTCTCCCCTGCTGAGTCGCATCCATCCCGAGGTGATTTTACCGTCGATCGCGGATCTGCCAGTGTATCTGTCGTCTTTGTCTTGAGAGGAAGAATATGTCCCCAATATCACGGAAAGAAGGAGATTCTCCGATCAATTCCGTCGTGCTCTGACCACCTTCGTTGCATCGTTTCTCAGTAGGGACGAATACGCATCAACCTAAGAAAGGATAGGCTATTCGAAATGGCCGGGGGGCCTGCCGGTCCGAGACTACCCCGACCCCTCCCGGTGGTGTGTATCGGAATCACATCGCCTTTGGCATGGGGGGCATGTGGCCCCAACCCTCGTAGAAACGCAGAGGTAGGGGCAGCGGTTTATCCCTGCCCGCGGGCCTAGCCTGGGGAGCGGTGCCAACGGGTGCGACGAAATTGATCGGAGATTCCCCTTCTCTACGTGACATTGCAGACAAGCGGCGACTCTACAAGGGTGGGGGCGATGGGCATCAGGTACAGACGTATTTAGGGGACATATTCCAATGTCCCCTATGCTACGGTGGTGTGATCCACCGTAGCAATCAGGTTTCAGGCTTTTTCGTAGCGTCCGCCCAGATGTTGCGCCAGGAAGCGCTCGGCGGCGGCGTAGAATTTGAGCCGATTCTGGGGTTTGGCGAAGCCGTGCCCTTCATCGGGGAAGAGCATGTATTCGTAATCGATGTTTTTCTCTTTCAGAGCTGCGACGATCTGTTCTGACTCTGCCTGCTTGACGCGCGGATCGTTGGCACCCTGCGCGATCAGGAGCGGAATTTTGATCTGGTCCGCTTTGAAGAGGGGCGAACGCGATTTCAAAAATTCTGCTTCGGTGTCAGGATTGCCGACGCGTTTGTGAAAATTTGCCAGGAAGGTCGACCAGTAGGGCGGGAAGGCTTTGATCAGGGTGATCAGGTTGCTCGGTCCGACGATGTCGACTGCGCAGCAGAAGAGATCGGGCGTGAAGGTTGCGCCGACCAGGGCTGCATAGCCTCCATATGATCCCCCGTAGATAGCCACTTTCTGCGGATCTGCTATCCCTTGCTGGATGGCCCATTCGACGGCATCGACGAGGTCATTGTGCATGTTTCGTCCCCATTCGCGGTCTCCGGCATTCAGAAATGTTTTGCCGTACCCTGTCGAGCCGCGATAGTTGACCTGCAAGCAGGCGTAGCCACGATTGGCGAACCATTGTGCCTCTGGATTATAGCCCCATTTATCTCTTGCCCATGGTCCTCCATGAACGTCTAAGACGAGCGGCAGCTTGCTGGCCTGTACTCCTGCCGGTCTGGTCAGGTAGGCATGCACGGTGAGACCATCTCTGGCTTGAAAGCTGACCGGTTCTGTGTTTGCCAGCGTGTATTGTTCCAGTTTTGGCTGGTTGTTAAAGAGAAATTCCGCACGCTGCTCTTTACGGTGATAGGCGTAGTAAGGCACCGGTCCATTGTCGACGATAAAGGCGATGATCCAGGTCTCGTCGGCATCGTCTCGGCTGGTGACGGAGAAGTCGCCAGGATGGATATCGCGGAGGCGGTCGAAGTCTGCTTGAATGGTCTCATCCAGGATCTGCCAGTCGTTTCTGTCACGGGTAAATGCGACGGCCTGGATCTCGTAGGTGTCGGGGTGGATCATGGCGTTGCTGACGTCGTATTGCGGATCTTCCGCAATTACGCTCAGATCGTTGGTCGCCAGGTCCAATCGCACTAAGCGTCCTGCATTGAAGTCGCGTGAGTCTTGCAGGTAGATGGAGCGGCCATCTTTGCTAAAGCTCAGCGGACCACTGCTCAACGAATCTTCCGGCCCCCAGGTGAGCAATTTTTTCCATTCACTCTGCTCGTTCTCTCTTACAAAAAGCTCATTGCCGCCATCTGGTAGCGCCGCTACGGCACCTCGTACTTTGAACTGGGTATCGGTGACCCAGCCTGCGATATTGCCCGGATTCTTGGCTACGAGGAGCAGCTCACCGGTACGCAGATCCAGGTGATAGACATCGTGAACCTGAGGATTTTCTCTGTTCATGCCGATGAGGAGCTCATGCGGGAAGTGTTTATCATGATCGAGAATTTGCACCTGCACATCTTCGAATGGGGTGAGGTCGCGCGTCTCGCCACTCTCGATATGGGTGGCATATAAGCGCCAGTTTTCGTTGCCGCCCGTATCTTGAATGTAGAGGATGTGCGCATTGTCGGCCGCCCAGAAATAGAAGCGCACGCCTCGCTCTTTATCCTGTGTGACCGGGCGATAGTTGTCCTGTCCAATCTCGCCAACCCAGACGTTGAGAACGTTGTTGACCGGCGCAAGATATGCCAGCCGCTTGCCGTCTGGTGAAATACGAGGTCCAGCTTTCTCTGGATTCCCAAAGAGAATCTCTCGTGGAATAAGCTCAACTGGTGTTGTCGTCATACGGTATGACCGCCTTTCAATCTTCTCTTACACAAGTCACCGCGTAGAAAAGTTTACACGATTGTATGGATGGTTGCTTTTCTTGCTTATTTCTTCTTTCATTATATCATTCAATACTTTCTCCTTTGTAGAACCCGGAAAACGAGGGTCGATTCTGTCCTCCTTTCAGGATATACTGAGAACAGAAGCGACGATTAAGTGCGAATGAAGAGGAGAAAACCATGACTATGCAAATGAAATTCGAACTGGCTATCGTACCCGTCACAGACGTTGATCGCGCGAAGGCTTTTTATACCGAGAAGATCGGCTTTCACGCAGACCATGACTACCAGGTCAATGAGAATCTGCGTTTTGTTCAATTGACCCCTCCTGGTTCGGCCTGCTCCATCGCATTCGGTGTGGGTATTACTAAAATGCAGCCTGGATCACTCGAAGGTGGTCTCCTGGTGGTTGAGGATGTGAGGGCTGTCCGCGAAGAACTGGTGAAACGGGGTGTGGATATCAGTGAGATTGATGTGCAGCCCTGGGGAGATTTCGCCCACTTTAGCGATCCTGATGGCAATCGCTGGTCATTTCAGCAACTTCCCAGACGTGCCTAGCCGTCATGCAGGCTTTCGTTCAGTGATGTCGAGCTGATTCTTACCCACGTTTTACAATAGAGTTTTGTGAAACGGTCATTGAGGCTTGATGCCACTGTTGACTGTTTCACAAACACATCCATTGTATTTGGCTTCCCAGGCCTTCCCAAAAAGATGTGGGTAAGAATCAGGGCTTTAGCCGTGGGGTGCTTCACCTCTTCTGCCGTCTATACTTTGCTTGCCTGAACTTTTCGATACACCTCGAATGTCTGGCGAGCAATCTGTCCCTGCGTGTAATTCTCCAGTACGCGCTGCCGTCCACGTCTCGCAAGATCGGCATAATAGACGGGATCGCTGATGAGCTTTTTCACACACTCGCTCAGGTCTCTGGCATTGCCCTCTTTGAAGACCAGTCCGGCATCACCGATCACGTAGGGAATCTCGCCGCTATCAGAGCCGATCACGGGCGTTTCGCAGGACATGGCTTCGGCGAGCACGCGACCAAATTGTTCTTTCCAGTTTGAGCGTGTGAGCGAAGGCAAAACATGGGCATCGAGCTGTTCCATTTCTCCTGGTACTTCGTACGTTGGCACGCCCGGTCTGAATTGTACGCGATCTATGACGCCCAGTTTGCTGGCCAACTCTTCCAGGACGCTTTTCATCGGTCCACTGCCAATAAAGACGGCCCGACAATAGTCTGGGAGATAGGTCAGGGCCTCGACCATCAGATGCAGGCCCTTTTCTTCTTTGAGGCGACCGATAAAGCCAATCGTGAAGGGATCATTCTCTTTACGTGGTGGGCGAGGTGCACTTCGTTTGTAAATATCGGTATCGAAGCCGAACTGTGGAATGACATGCACGATCCCGTTGTAGCCTTTGCGTCTCAATACCTCTTCGGCGGCCCGGTTGCCTGCCAGTGCTGCGCTGGCATGTTGATAGTTATAGAGTTCGAGCTGGCGGAACGGTGGCGGATAATCGCGATACAGGTTTTGCCAGGTAAAGAAGAGGGCCTGAGCTTTCAGGTTGACGGCCATGCGCATCGCCAGGAAGGTCGCGACATTGTAGGGCTCTTCGTCGATATGCACGATATCTGGTTGTATTTCACGCATGATCTTGTTCAGGCGTGGATAGTAGTGCAGATGGAAGTTGCCGTTGAGAGCCATGGGCGTAACAATCATTTCGTAACCACTGGTATACAGCCGCTCTAGCTCCTGTTTACTGCCGTCGTCGCTCTGCCAGTAGGGGGGAGTAACAAGGGTGAGCTCTACGCCTGGGCATTTTGCCAGCTCTTCCAGTTTTCGTTGTGAGGTCCCTGCAACCAGGGCTTTGGATATCATTAATACACGCATCTGCTCAGTTCTTTCTACTCTGCTTCTTTGCACGGGTGAGTGCCTCTTCATAAACAGTCATTGTCTCACGTGCGGTCTGTTTCCAGCTAAATTTGCTTGCCTGCTCTAACGAGCGAGCGCGCAAATCTCTCTCCAGTTCCTGGTCTGTCAGGACGCGGCACATCGCCTCAACCAGGGCCGAGGTTTTTTCCGGATCGATACTCAGGGCTGCGTCTCCTACGACTTCGGGGAGGGAGGTACGATTGGAGCAGACAACGGGCGCACCACAACTCATTGCCTCCAGCGGCGTGAGCCCGAACCCTTCATAAAGAGAGGGAAAGACAAAAAGGCTGGCACCACTATAGAGTGCTGGTTTGTCCTCTTCCTCTACGAAGCGGTAGATAATCTGCCCGCCCATGCCCAGATCAGCTGCGATGGGGCGTGGATCAGGGAAGAGCGCGCCTTTCTGTTTGTCGGGATTGCCCGCAATGAGCAGTTGCAGATTAGGATCGCCTACCTGACGATGAACATGGGCGAACGCTCGGACGAGTTGCGGTACGTTTTTGCGCTGGTCCAGCCCTCCCAGGTAGAAAATATAGCGCTCGTTCAAGCCATAACGCTTGCGTGTCTCGGCTAATTTCTCCGCATCCCTGATTGGCTGATATTCTTCCCCGGCTGCCTGATAAATGACCCTGATGCTCTCTTCTGGTAACTTGAGCACATCAATAATATCCTGTTTGGCGTGTTGTGAGATCGTAATGACCATCGTCGCCTGATGTGCGGCGCGTGCAACCAGGTTCATATACAATTTGATTTTGCCCGTTGGATGATAGGCAGGGAGGCGCAAAGGGATCACATCATGAATGGTGACGACGGTTGGGGTGCGTGGGACGAAAGGGGGAGCGAAGTAGGGAACATGATAGAGATCAACGCCCGCTTTAGCTGCTGCCGCCGGTCCGGTAATCTGTTCCCATAGCACTTTTTCTATATTGGTTTTATTTCTGGCTGGCCCGGGTACCGGATGGACGCGATAGGGAAATTGCTGAACTTGCGGCGGAATGCTTGCAGGTTGCGGTCCAAAGAGTATATAGTTATTTTTTTTGTCGATGTCGCCCAGAGCGTTTAAAAGATGAATCATATATTGTCCACTACCATTAGCGGGAAATTGGAAGAAGAGCCCATTGAACCCGATTTTCATAGAATGCTTTCCTCGTGCATAAAATTTCTCTCTTCATGATACAGTTGCTGATAAATACGCAGCATTTTTTGTGCAGATGCCTCCCACGTATACTCTCGCGCTCTCTGATAGCCTTTTGCGCGCAACTCTTCGCGCAATGTTTCGTTTACGAGCAGCTTGTTGATTGCTGCGGCCAGTTCGTCGTTATTATGAGGATCTATAAGGAGCGCGGCATCTCCCACCACCTCGGGCATGGCGGAGACGTTGGCGGTGATGACGGGTGCACCACAGGCCATGGCTTCAATCAGGGGAATGCCAAAGCCTTCGGCAAAAGAAGGAAAGGCGAAGATGTCCGCCATACTATAGAGCGTAATCAGCTCAAGATCACTGACGCGTCCCAGAAAGCGGACCTTTTTCTCCAGCTTGAGCTCCGTGACGAGCTGCCTGGTTTCTTCGTAGAGCCAGCCCTGTCCACCCGCAATGGCGAGCATCGCAGGCCCGCCCTTTTTTTGTTGCGCCTGATGAAATGCTTTGATCAGACCCAGATGATTTTTGCGCGGTTCCATTGTGCCTACGCCAAGCACGAGTGGATGCTTCAGCCCAAATTTATTGCGTGTTGCGCCTAAGATAATGGGATCGCTTATCCGTCGAAAATGGGGAGCGACTCCGTTGGGCACGACGACCATTTTCTCCAGCGGTGTCTGAAAATGTTTGTGTAGTGTGCGGCTCACTTCTGCGGAGACGGTAGCGACGACGTGGGCTGAGTTGATGGCAGCCGGGACAACTTTGCGTAGATATTCTGCGAGCGATGGCACGGCGTACTCTGGATGTTCGAGAAATGCCAGATCGTGGATGGTGACGACTTTTTTCACGTGCTTTCCTAGCGGCGGAAGCACAAAATCGGGTCCATGATAAATATCTATCTGGCCTGAGAAGATCGTTGCTGGTAGTGGCACCTGCCAGCGATACCAGAGTAGATTCAGATAACGATCCGGTATGAAGATATTTTTCCCCCGGACATTCTCTGCCTCTGGAAATGGATGCTCCGGCGAGCTTCGCCCGCTCGTGAGTAAGGTATACTGGTCGCTACTATCCTGTTGGAGCATCGCTCCGACCAGATTGCGGACGTAGGTTCCTATGCCTGCTCCCTGGCGGATCGCGGCCGTGTAATCAATGGCAATACGCATACTGTTACCTTCGCACTTCTGCTTCTAGCCCGGAGGCCAGCCAAGTGGACGCCCGCCAAGCAGATGAAAGTGCAGATGTAAAACGCTCTGACCTGCGTCGGGCCCTACGTTGGTCACAAAACGATACCCACTCTGCTCTATATTAAGTTCGCGAGCCAACTGCTTGGCAACGCTGAAGAGCCGTGCCAGTAATGCGCTATCTTCGCTACTCAGCTCTCCCATTGAGTCGAGGTGACGACGTGGAATGAGCAAGATATGCTGGGGCGCTTGCGGATTGATATCGCGAAATGCGACAACCTCCTTATCCTGGTAGACAATTGTGCTGGGGATCTGACCGGCTGCAATCTTACAAAAGAGACAGTTTTCCATGCACCTTCCCTTCCTGTTTTCTTATTGTAACGAGTAACATCTCTGTGAGGAACACTATAGGACGGTCTGACTACGCGATCATGGATATGCCCCGCGCCTCTACGGAAAACACGGGGCATATCCATCTTCATTTGACGAGTAATCTTCTCTATTCGCTCGGCCCTGTACGCTGCTTTCTAGCTAAGATGTCTTCGCCAGATGAAGATTGACGGACCATGATCGACAGCGATACCCTATTGCGTCGGTTCGTTCTGCTCACCCTGAGCGCTTCCTGCTACCGCCACACTTTCCGCAGGTGTCTCTTCTGCCTCAGGCGTGCTTGTTGCAGATGTCTCTTCTGCTACAGCCACGCTTTCCGCAGGTGCCTTTTCTGCCTCAGGCGTGCTTGTTGCTGACGCCGCGTTCTCTTCTGCACGCTGACGCTCTTGCTGGCGCTGTGCCCGTTGCAGGCGGATCGCGGCCAGTTCTTCTTCGTGGAAGGCTGGATCATTGTATTGTGGCAGGTTCATTTCCAGACGGATACTCTTGATGGCCTGATAGATGATTCCCGGTTTGAGATCCAATTCATCGGCAATCTTTTTATGGATACCCACCTGGGGAACTGGAAGATATGGAAGATACGCGGTCTTGATTCTCTCCAATTCTTCGCTACTGCCTTTGTACGTCTGATTCTCCCACCAGCTCGGTATGTGCTGATTATCCCTGAGGTCTTTGATGATTTTCTTGACCGCTTTTTTGGGAATACTCAGCTCTTGTGCGATCTGTGTACGTATACCATCAAACTCCGCTGGTGTGGCGAGCTCGATATAGCGCTCCTCTACCTGCTTTATCTGCTCCTCTGTAGGAGTAAAGGGCTCTGGTGGTGGAATCTTCTCGCGTTTGGGTTTTGGCGGTGCAGCCGGTTTCGGACCGTGACCCTTCGGGCGAGGCTTTGGTTTATATTGAGAATGTGCGCCCTCTGGTCGTGGTCCTCGTCCGCCTTTTCCTTCCATCGGCAGCCTTGGTCTGGGTCCCTGACCGCCAGCCTGCTCAGGTCCGCCAGGACGATAGCCGCCAGGACGATAGCCCGGCTGACCGCCAGCTTGCCCGGGACCTCCTGGTCTATAGTTGCCAGGGCCGCGCCTTCCTTCTTCGCGATACGCCTGACCGCGATTGAAGTTCTCTCGGCGTTGCCCATGCTCCTCACGCTGGCCTGCGGGGGATGTGGCCTGGGCACGTGCCTCTTCTGTGCCGCGTTGATGCTGGTCCCTTGGGGGAGAGGGAGGTAGTATCTTTGGACGTGGCGGTGGCGGTGGTTCGGGCTCGGCGATTTTGACATCTTCGAGCGAATCGAGCCACTGGTTGGTCCCGCTCTGTACGGATTTTTGTTTAGCAGGAGGTGGTGCTACTACTCTTGGTGTGCTGGTAGCTCCTCCTTTGTTTGCAGTTGAAGGCGCATTTTTGGCCGCCAACTTCTCTTTTCTGGCTTTCTGCGTGCAATCCGGGCAAGTTACTTCTTTAGCATTGGCCGACTGAAACCACTTGCCGCAAGTGATGCAGCGCATCTTAATCTTGCTCATGCGCGAACTCCCCTGTACCGAGAAAGAATTTGACTTTACGTCATACGTCGGAATGCATTTTCTATTCTATTCTTATTAGGCGCTTCTGTCTAGACCTGTTCCACCGTGTTTCTTGAGTCCGGGTTAAATTGTGGTTGTGTAAATGTGCGAGGTGTAGATTGGGAGTGCATGTGTTTTTGCTGTGAGCAGTAGTGTATCTGAAATTTCTTCTATAGTTCTTCGGCGAAAAAACGCTCGACATCCCGAATATTGGAGCTTCTGCGTGCCGGAGGCAGGGCGTTGAAGACCATCTGCCCATAGCCTTTGGTATGCAGTCTGGTGTCCAGAATCGCCATGACGCCACGATCTTCGCGCGTACGCAATAATCTGCCGATTCCCTGTTTGAGACGCAAGACGGCCTGCGGTAGCACATAAGTACCAAACCAGTTTTCTCCTGCCGCTTTCATATGGGCCACGCGCGCTTCGTGGACCGGGTCATCGGGCGGATCAAATGGCAATTTGTCGATGACGACCAGCGAGAGCGCATCTCCCGCAATATCTACCCCTTCCCAGAAGCTTTTTAGACCGAACAGGACCGCGCCCTCCTCCTCGCGAAAGCGCCTGGTCAGCTCAATTCTCGTCATATCGCCCTGTTTTAAGAGCGGGTAGGGCAGATGAGGAGCCATGAGTTCATACGCTCGATCAAGCATACGTTTGCTGGAGAAGAGCAGGAATGCTCTGCCGCGCGAGAGTTTCACAAGCCGGTACATCTCTCTGGCAATGGCAAGCATATAGTCCTCTGATCCAGGACCGTAAGCCGGGGCGGGCAGATCGCGCGGCACATACAGCAAAGCGTTGCTCTCGTAGTCGAAGGCAAGCGGCAGGATGCGCTCGATCACCTCTGGCCGCTCGATGGGATCAAGTCCCACACGACGCCGATAATAGCTGAAGTTGGGACCCTTCTCTTCTGGCTTGAGAGGATTGCTCGTGCCTATCGTGGCCAGGGTGGCAGAGGCGCAGATGACGTTGCTTTTGTCAAAGAGCTTTTCCTGTAGCCATGTGGTAACGTCCAGGGGAGCGGCTGAAGCCTGCAACAGGTTGTTCTGCCGTGACCCTTCCACGCGATCGACGTAATAGACAAATTTCGTCGTGTTGGCAACCGAGAAGACGCTGCGAATATTCTCGGAAAGATTCTGGGTACGCTTGAGCAGTTTATCGTAGAGCTGATCGTCTTTTTCTGGGAGATCTTTTGGTTTTTGCTTGCGCAACGAATCGGCCAGATCACTGACGACCGTTGCCAGACGCAGACCTTCTTCCAGGGGCGCTTCCAGATTGCAGCGCCCTTTGAAGCCTGGATCGGCGACCTGCTCTAATCTGGCCCAGACTATGCTGGCAGTTTTCATCACCTCATCTTGCAGCATGAGCGTGCTATGGTCTTTGAGCAGGCGCTGGGCAAGCAGCGTCGTGATCTGTTGAGGGCTGACGGTGGTTGTAAAAGAGCGGGTGGCCTCTTCCTCCAGATGGTGCGCCTCGTCCAGAATAATGACTTCTCGCTCCGGGAGCAGAAATCCTCCCATGGCGGCATCTATCAGCAGGAGCGTATGGTTGACAACGATGACCTGCGCCAGGGAGGAGCGTTCGCGCATCTGCCGCACGTAGCACTCTGAGTAGAAACTACACTTGCTCCAGGCACACTGCTCGCTATCCGCCATCACGCGCCCCCGGATATCGCCGGGAAGCCGGAAGTCCAGCGTCTCGAAATCGCCCATGAAAGAAGACTCGGGATCTTTGGTCAGCGTATAGAGCCGCTGAAATTCGCTACTCTTTGTGAAATGCTGGAAGCCAATTCGCTCGCCTTCTAAACGGTCAAGACATACGTAGTTGCCGAAGCCTTTGACGAGGGCCGCATCAAACTCTTTGATGTATTTCTGGATAAAGGGAATATCCTTATAAAAAAGCTGTTCCTGAAGGGCCTTGTTTGCCGTGCTCACAATTGCCACTTTACCAGAGCGTACAACCGGTAGCAAATAGGAGAGCGTTTTCCCCGTGCCGGTTCCCGCTTCGATGATTGCAGGAACGTTCTCTGTG
The DNA here is from genome assembly GCA_035493895.1 of Ktedonobacteraceae bacterium. GTDB lineage: Bacteria > Chloroflexota > Ktedonobacteria > Ktedonobacterales > Ktedonobacteraceae > DATJHM01. The sequence goes on along the minus strand of DATJHM010000231.1, from coordinate 52,214 downwards.
ATCGCCTGCGCGACTACGCTGGCCATCTCGATCTGTGCCGGTCGCTCCTCGTAGCCGGGCAAGCTTCGCGAAAGCACACCTCCCTGGCGCAGGTCTTCGGCGATGATGTTTTGTAAACGAAAATTATGCGCGCTGCGTGCCGGGCGCTCATCGGTATCAGGCGTCGAATGATACTCATGGAGCTCAGGGGTTGCAGGCGGCCTCTTCAGCGCAGGTTGTGTAGATGGTAGGCCGATGTTATAGTACTCGACCTCTTCGCGCGCTTTACGTGCAATCTCTGGCTCGGGTATGTCTGTTGGCACAGGAGATTTGTCGAACGACTGTTTTTGCGGAAAAGAAAGCGGTTCTCTGGCTTCTTCATCTTCTGTCGTTACGGAGGATCTCTTCGCCCGCCTGGTCGCTTTTTGCGGTCGTGTGATGATCGTTGCCAGCTTCTCGCGTCCCCTGCTATTGTTCTCGTCTGTAGGATTTTCCTCTGCTGACGAGAGTTGGCTGATCTTGTCTGTTTGTTTGCTCGGAACAGTGGGCCTTACCGTCAAGCGTGGTTCTTCGCTGCTATTAAAACTAAATCCCATCAGGGCGCTCAAATAGTCGTTTGAGAATTGCATGACGTGGGCGAAACGCTCTTCGGGATGATAGGCGAGGGCGCGCATAATGACGTTCTCGACGGCAACGGAAACTCGCGGGTTGAGTGTGTGGGGCAGGGGGATTGCATCGTGTGCCTGTTGCGCCCGCAAGGCTTCTCGCTCACGCGCTTCATAAGGACGACGCCCGCAGAGCCATTGATAGACCATCACTGCCAGCGCATACTGGTCACTGGCGGATTCAGGCTCGCCTCGTAGCTGTTCCGGGGCGTAGTAGAGAAGTGCCTCATCGTCATCCTCGATCTTCATAATCTCGGAGGCAAATTCGGCGACGATGATATCGTGGAGTTTATCGGCAAAGATAAGCGCAGGCTGGATATTGCCATGCAGGACGCTATTGACATGGGCATAGTGGAGCGCATTGGCTATCGGTGTGAGAAGCTGTTTTACTTCATCGGGGGGCATCTGTGTACCTTCAGGGATACGCTGGCGAAGCGTCTCACCGCCAACGTATTCTGCAACCAGATAGCCATGTTCATGGTCGAAGCCAACTTCAACGATACGTTCAATGCTGCGGTTGGTTAGCTTCTTGAGCTGTTTGCCCCGCGCCAGAAAGGCCCCTTGCTCTTCATGTGAGGTAAATGGCCTGTTGAGCCGCTTGATGCAGAACTCTTTCTTGCGCTGCTTGCTGTGAGCCTTATAGTAGGTACTCGTAGAACTGGTACGCAGCATTTCGGTAATACTGTATGCGCCGATCTGCCGTAGCTCTACCTCTGCCATGAATCGCCTCGCTCCCCCCGTAATACGAACACTTGTTTTTTCTTGCAAGGGCAGTATAGCACACGATAGGCCGGTGGACAATGGAAATGCAACAGGATAGGACGCTTGCAGTTTTGCCGCTTTAAATCTCAGCAAAAAGGGCTGGTACTTTTATCTGGCGCGATGAGGAGATACGACTTGACACCAAATTCTTCCTGAGGTATATTAGTGTGAGAAATACACTAAGTAAGAAGTGCCTGTACATTTTGTTATGTAAAACTTCTTGTACTGATAGTATAACGCGTATTATTGAGTTTGTCGAGTGCCAGGGAGAGACGTTACAGTTCATTTGAAAGAGAATAACGAATGATGGAAGAGCAAGGTATAGCTATTACCGGAGGACAGGCCGGAGAGCTGATTGAAGGGAAATACTACACGGCGGAGGCGGCGGCTCATCAGTATAATGCGAGCAAATACGAGCGTCCATCGGTGACCGTCGACGTTGTGATGATGAGTTTGCGGCAGCGTGATTTGCAGGTGCTCTTAATTAAGCGCCGTTCCTGGCCCCATGAGGGCATGTGGGCGATTCCTGGAGGTTTTATCAATATTCATGAGTCCCTGGAGACCGCAGCGAAGCGTGAATTGCAGGAAGAGACCGGCGTCCAGGATGTGTATCTGGAGCAGCTTTATACATTTGGCGATCCTGCGCGTGATCCGCGAACCCGTGTGATTACCGTCGTGTATTTCGCATTGCTTGATTCCGAACGCTTGCAGGTCAGAGCCGCCGATGACGCCGCCGATGTTGGCTGGTTCTCGGTCTACGATCTTCCTTCCCTGGCTTTTGATCATGATAAGATCCTCAATTACGCGCTCAATCGTCTGCGTGGTAAGCTGGAATACACGACGATTGCTTTTAGTCTGTTGCCTGAGCAATTTACGTTACGTGAGCTTCAGCGTGTGTATGAAATTATCTTGCATCGTCGTCTGGATAAGCGCAATTTCCGTAAGAAGATTCTCTCGACCGGCATTCTGGAGGACACAGGAAATAAGAAGATGGAGGGCACGCATCGCCCGGCGCGTCTCTATAATTTCAATCCCGCCGCCGAACGCAAACTATAACGACGTAGATATATTTCTTTGTAGAGGCGCTGACAAGCAGCAATGTCACGGAAATAAGGGGAATCTCCCACCAATTCCGTAGCGTCGCTGCTTGTCTGCAATGAATAGGCATCAACCGAAGAACGTATGAGGTATTGGAGAGGGCCGGTGGGGCACGCGGGCGGGACAAGCCCGGCCCCTACCTGTGATGTTTTGTGGACCGGGTCTCGTTTGGCGAGGGGATGCATAGGGTTGCGTCCCTCGAAGAAAGGCAGAGGTAGGAGCAGCGGTTGATCCCTGCCCGCGAGCCCCCTCCTCCGTATTATCCCTGTCCAAGCCGTGCTGTACAATAAGAGATCTGCGAGGCGTTCCATCCAATACAATCGATGCGTGTGCCGATCCCTAGATGCAAGAGCGAGCCCTCAGAGGTCAGCGGCAGATTGCGATGCGGGTCCCATAGCGCTGGTAGCGCTTGAGCCTGTGCCGCTCGTTCCTGCGAAAGATGGACCGGATAGAGCCGTCGCAGACAGACATCAAAAATATAGCGTGGAAAGTGTAAGACCTCTCTCCTCCAGACAACGCGATCGACCTGCGTAGAGACAAGATCTTTGCCCGTATCCTCCTCCTGATCGCTACCATCTGCGTAGAGCGAACGCAGCAGAGAAGCAAAATGTTGTGCTTGCTGCGGACTCAGCGTCACCCGCTCGACGTAGCGTCCACGTGGATTGAGGATGGCCAGGATCTGTGAGCCATGGTGCAGAAATCTCCTCATCGTATGAGGGGGATCGATCAGGTAGGTGCCCCATTCTTGCGAGACGATTGTCTCGCCTTGCTGTTCATGGCGGCTATGCCAGACCTGAAAGATGATTTTCTGGTGTTTATATTCGCACTGGCACTCTTGCCACGATGGGTAGCCGCGCCGTTGTATTTCGCGACGTACATAGTCAGCGAGCATAACAACCGCACTGGCTGTGACACCAAGGGCGAGTCCGCGTATAAGCTTCATTTGCTGAGTAACAGGCGCTGTGCTCATATTTTTGCAACCTCCAGCAGATCAAGTAGTTCGTCGAGCGTATGCACAAGCAAACAATCGACGTTGCTTTTCTGTAGCTTCCTTGCCCGGTCAAGCAAGACTGGCGTGATACCTACGGCTCTGGCTCCCAGGACATCGTTGATATATGAGTCGCCTATATGGAGACTATAGTCGCTGACGGCGTTGGCGCGTTGTAATGCGAGTTCATACAATTGGGGGGCTGGCTTGGCATGACGGGTAACAGCTGAGATCAAGAGGCAATCGAAATACTGGGTGAGATGCAGTTTTTGCAGAATTGGTCCCAGGGCGCTCTCCCAATCAGAGATAATGCCGAGGCTGTAGCCGTGCGCTTTGAGCGCCTCCAGGGTCTGGATGACATCTGGATAGATTTCCCAACTGGTATGTCTGGAAAATTCTTGATAAATCCTCTCCGCCAACTGCTTGAGCATTGCCTCGTCCTGTTCTTCAACGAAAGGGCGTAGCAGGTAGGTATAGTACCCTCTCCATAGTTCGACGATTGCTCGCTCGTCTGCCCAGATATGTCGATTAAGCCGGGTCTGGCGAAAGAAATATTCTTCTGCCGCTTCCATTTGCGCAACGACTTGCTCGAGATGGATATGAAGACCCAACTGTTGGCATGCTTGCTGGCAGATTTCTGGCGTTGAAGGGTAGGGCCGGAGCAAGGTGAACCCTGCATCGAAAAAGATTGTGCGTATCGATTGTGGTTGTTCTAATGGCATGCTAGACCTGTTCTTTCCCGGACGGTAATAAAAAGTCTAGCATGCCCTCTATGCCTCTGTCAATATGGCCGCATGCCTGTTTTGCGCTTCTTGCGTGATTATTGCCCGCTCGCTTATGCGCGCGGCAAGCATATTTTATGTGCAAGTCCATTCCCTGCATGCGCATGCTATCAGGCGGTAACCTGTTCCTGCGAGAACATATTTTGCAGTCGGTCGGCCTGATCGACGGCAATCAGATTGTCGATAAATTCGTCAATACTGCCATTAAGTACTCCCGGCAGGTTGTGGCGGCTCAGACCAATGCGGTGATCGGTGACGCGGTCCTGGGGGAAGTTGTATGTGCGAATCTTCTCACTCCGATCTCCTCGCTGGACCTGTGAACGTCGCGATTTGCTCAGCTCTTCCTGCCTCTTCGCCTCTTCCATGTCCCAGATGCGCGCTTTGAGGACAGTCAGGGCCTTGAGTTTGTTCTTGAGCTGCGATTTCTCATCCTGACAGGTGACCACGAGCCCGGTGGGCAGATGCGTAATGCGCACTGCCGAGTCGGTGGTGTTCACGCTCTGTCCGCCGTGTCCTGTGGAGCGGTAGACGTCGACGCGAATGTCCGTATCTTTGATGTCGACTTCGATCTCGTCGTCAGCCTCTGGCAGGACGATGACTTTGGCGGTCGAGGTATGGATACGACCGTTGGCCTCGGTCACAGGCACACGCTGTACACGATGGGTGCCCCCTTCGTACTTCATGCGGCTGTAAGCGCCCTTTCCTTTGACGACGAAGGTGATATCTTTGACTCCCCCCTGCTCGGTGTCGTTAGAGTCCAGGATCTCGATTTTCCAGCGTTTCGTGTCGGCGTAACGGCTGTACATACGAAAGAGCTCGCCTGCGAAGAGAGCAGCCTCGTCTCCGCCCGCTCCTCCCTGGATGGTCACGATGGCGTTTTTCTCGTCCATGATATCTTTGGGGAGCAAAGCGATTTTGACTTCTTCGAGCAGCTGCTCTTTTTGCTCTTTGAGCTGCTCGATCTCGGCAAATGCCAGTTCGCGCATCTCTCCTTCTTCGCTATTATACAGCTCCTGCGCCTCTTCCAGTTGTGTATCTACGGCGGCGATCTCGTTATATTTATGTACGACATCTTCCAGTTCAGAGTGCTCTTTGCCATAGCGTTGCAGAAGAGCCAGATCTTCCAGCACCTCTGGTTGCGCCATGAGTTCGTTCAATTCGTTGTATCGCTCGGCAAGGCTCGCGAGCTTTCCCATTAAATCCATTGTTGTTATGCTCCTGCTATCGTCTGCTTTATTATAACATCTACTGTCGTCCATTTTATTCGCAGCTGACACAGAGTAAAATTATTGCGTGTATCGTGTTGCTGACTTTCTCAAAAGCATGGACGGACTGAAATACTGGCAAAAAAGAGTTGGTATGAGATCAGCGGAGATACGCTGAGAGGCTGTACAGTATTTGCAGGCATAAAGGGAGGTTGCTACCCGGCGGCAAGCAGGTAACGTTCTATTGTTGCGCGCTGCTCTCGTTGTGAGGTCAGTGACCAGCGCATATATGCTCTGTTGATTGAAAGAAGGCTCTCTCTCATATCTATAATTATACCATATATTCTGACTCTACATAAGAAGATCGCCGCCCCGTGAGACGCTGGTATCTGCCGGGCTGACGCGTGCGAATACCAGCGTCTCACCGGTTAGCTCATTTGCAAATGGGCGATATCGTTCAGGATAAAGAGCACACGTTGTTCACCAGATGCGCGTACGATGGTAATTGAGGTGTTGGCGCAGGGAAAGAAAAACTCTTTCTCCAGGCCCAGTACTTCGGCGGCGTAGGCGTTAATGGTGCCCCCATGGGCGAAGATCAGCACACGCTCGCCCTGGTGTTTTTGCGCGATCTCATCTATTGCGCTGACGACGCGTTTGCGAAATCCTTTGGAAGACTCTGCTCCGCTGATGGCATCCCAGCTGCCACTGGGTCCGACCAGACGGGCGATCTCTCCCAGCCTTTGCTGGAGCATCCGGGTCAGCGGGCCGAGATCCTCGCCCTCTTTGAAATCAGGTATATCGATGACATCTCCATGTCTGACCTCCTGAATCCCTTCGACAATACTGGCCTGCATGGCGAGCAATTCGAGTAGCGGTGCTGCCGTCTCCTGGCAACGCCGCAAAGGACTGCTATAAGCGGCCGCAAAATGGATTGTTTTTAAACGCTCCGCCAGAGCACGGGCCTGCTGACGTCCGATCTTGCTCAGCGGAAGATTATCGTAAGTACCACCGGGAATAATTTCGTCAGCCTCTGGAATAGCGTCACCATGGCGAATGAGGAAGAGCTCTGCTGCGTGATTACTGTGCAATAGTAATGGATCGTTTGTATACATACCTGTCCCTGTTACTATATTTCTATATCCAATAGTTTTGTTGTTGGGTACGTAAATACTGAGCAAGCGCGGTCTGGTATGGGAGCCAGTCGCGTGCCCGGCTATTTTTTTTTCATTCCTATTGTATCATGATCAAAGCCGCTTCTTTGTATCCAAACACGTTGACGGTTCGTAATCTTTGTAATTAGTATCCATCATGTAGATCTGCTTCTTATTTTTGTCAGGAGCTCACGGGCCTTTTCGTGTAACGGATACGATGAGCAGGTGAAAATGGAAGATAGCTGTGTTTGCTAAGAAAAGTTGTGGATATGGGAATAGAGAAGGCCCATTCCCTGTTTTAATAGGTGAATTAGCAATCAATGTAGAAGACTGCTAGACAGAGATTAGCGTTTTATGCTATACTGTTAGCAATTAAATGACGAGATTGCTAATATCCTCCCAGGGTGGAGAATTACGTCGCTCTATACTCAAGAGGAGCATACAAATATGAAATGTGAACGTTGTCAAAAAAATCCTGCTCGCGTACGCGTCGATGAGATGGTCAATGGACGACGTGAGCAACACTATCTGTGCCAGTCGTGTGTTGATGAACTCATGAACGCGATGGGTCAGATGGGTGGTCTTGACGATCAAGGTACGCCTGCAAGTGGTGCTCCTTTCGGATTTTTTGCCAATACAGGAAATAATTCGAAAAACTCCTCCTCTACACCGGGGGGTCGTAATAATACAGCAACCGCTGAGCATCAGGGGCCAAATAGTAAAACGCCTACCCTTGATCAATATGGCCGTGATCTGACCGCTGAAGTTGCGGCGGGCAAGATCGATCCTGCGGCTGGTCGCAGTCGTGAGCTCAGGCGTATGATTACGATTCTGGGTCGTCGCCAGAAGAATAATCCGGTCTTGATTGGTGAGCCGGGTGTCGGTAAGACGGCGATTGTTGAGGGGCTGGCCCGTCGCATCTTCGAAGGAGACGTTCCGCCGACGCTGCGTGGGAAGCGCATCGTTACGTTAAATATTGGTGGTATGGTTGCAGGCGCGATGTTTCGCGGTCAATTTGAGCAGCGCATCAAGTCTATTCTTGAAGAGTTGCGTCAGGCAACGGAAGTGATCGTTTTTATCGACGAATTGCATACGGTGGTGGGTGCGGGTGCGGCTGAGGGCGCGGTCGGTGCTGGAGATATGATCAAGCCTGCTCTGGCGCGTGGCGAACTGCGCTGTATTGGGGCAACCACTCTCGATGAATATCGCAAGCATATTGAGAAGGATGCGGCTCTTGAGCGTCGTTTCCAGCCGGTGCTGGTGAATGAGCCTTCGCTTGAAGAGGCGATTGAGATGCTCAAGATTGTGCGCCCGAACTACGAAGCGCACCATGGGGTGAGCATTACTGATGAGTCTATTGAAGCAGCGGTAAAACTCTCTGATCGCTATATCAATGATCGCTTCTTGCCGGATAAAGCGATTGATGTCATGGATGAGTCCGGTTCGGCTCTGCGCCTGGAGGCGAGCGAGAAGGGCATTATCAGTCCGACGCTCATCGCTGATCTGGAGAAAGAGCTGGCCGATATTCAGGCCAGGAAAGAGGCTGCGGCCAATTCTGAGGATTATGAACGGGCCGCGCTGATGCGTCAGCAGGAGTTGCAGACGATCGGGAATCTGGAGCATGCGCGCTCTCAGGCGAGCAATGCCATGACGCTGATTGTGACGCCGGAGAATATTGCGGCAACGGTTGAGTTGTGGACTGGTGTGCCGGTAAGTCAGATGTTGGAGAGCGAGCGTCAGAATCTGCGCGAGCTAGAGGCTGACCTGCGCAAGCGTGTGATTGGTCAGAATGAAGCGATTGCGGCTGTGGCGCGAGCCATTCGTCGTTCGCGAGCTGGCCTGAAAGATCCGAAGCGCCCTATCGGCTCGTTCCTGTTCCTTGGGCCAACGGGTGTCGGTAAGACGGAGCTCGCCAAGGCGCTGTCGGCTGAACTCTTTGGTGGGGAGACGAATCTGATCCGCTTTGATATGTCGGAATATATGGAGCCGCATACGGTGGCGCGTCTCTTTGGGAGCCCTCCGGGCTATGTGGGATACGACGAGGGCGGTCAGTTGACCGAGCAGGTTCGTCGTCGTCCGTACAGCGTCATTCTTTTCGATGAGGTGGAGAAGGCGCATCCCGAGGTCTTCAACGCGCTCTTGCAGATCATGGATGATGGTCGTTTGACGGACGGTCAGGGTCGCACGGTCGATTTCAAGAATACCGTGGTGATTATGACCAGCAATGCTGGCAGTGCCGATCTCAAGCGCGCGGCGCACATTGGTTTCTCGGCGAAGCGCGATGATGAGGGCTCCAGCGATGAGCAGCACGAGGCGATGCGCTCGAAGGCGATGGACGGTTTGAAGCGTGTTTTCCGTCCAGAGTTTATCAACCGTATCGATCAAATTGTCGTCTTCCATTCGTTGGGTAAGAACGAGCTCTATCGTATCGTCGATTTGTTGCTGGCGCAGGTGCGTGGGCGCTTGAGCGAGCAGAAGATCGAACTGGTAGTGCATGATGAGGTGCGTGAGTTCTTGCTTCAGGAGGGGTTCGACGAGGAATATGGCGCGCGTCCTCTGCGTCGTGCCATCCAGACCTATGTCGACGATGCTCTGGCGGACGCTCTGTTGACGGGCGAGATTACCAGCGGACAGCAAGCCTTCCTGACGATGCAAGATGGTAAGATTGTCGTCTCTTCTCAGGAATACCAGCCGGTCGTTTAATAGATCGCTTCATGATCACGAAGCACGTTCCAGACAAAACGTGCTTCGTGGTGTTTTATGGAGGAACGCGCTTATGCATATGCGTGACTGGGCTCGTGTTGGTGCACTCTCTCTCGGCCTGGTTGGCCTTGGCTGGGCGGCCAGGGGTTTTTTGCCTCCCGCTTTCTCTCTCGATCCGCCGCAAGTGGTTCCTGAATCCCTCTCGCCTCCTGCTTCCTTGCCGGATATCGAGGTAACGTTTTTGCGCTGTGGTCTTGCTTCGATTCCAGAATGTGTGGCGGTGCGCGGCTCGCGCTCGTTCGCTCCTCGTGCCATCAACTATGGAGCCGTGCTTATTCGCCATCCCCGGGCGACCTTCCTCTACGATACTGGCCTCTGTAGCGATATTTACCTCTTTTTGAAACACCAGTCGTTTCTGTTCCACCAGACGCTCGCTCGTTTCACCTTCGAGCATTCCCTGAGCGATCACCTGACCACGCTGGGATTGCGACCGCGTGATCTCGAGTTTGCCTTCCTCTCGCATTTGCACTGGGATCATGTGAGCGGTATCCCTGACATTCCGGGGGTTCCCCTGCGCATCAATCGTGTGGAGTATGATGCTGCCGCCAGTACTGGTCTTTTGGAGCATCGGCATGGTCTGGTGCAGAGTTTGTTGGGAGATGCGAATCCCGTTGAGTTATTTGATTGTGCTGGCCCGGCCTATGAAGGTTTCCGCTCCAGCCTGGACCTCTTTGGCGATGGCTCAGTGATAGCTGTCCCGCTGCCCGGTCATACTGCGGGCAATACGGGACTATTTATCAATCGTGCTCATGGTCCACGGCTCTTCCTGCTGGGAGACGCAGTCTGGCTTGCCGATCACTACCAGCGTCCTTCGATCATGCACCCATTTTTCTGGTCGCAGGTGACCAGCGACGATGCAACTGCGCGCCAGACGATCCTGTCGCTCTACCACTATGCCCGCCGTCATCCAGAAGTCCCCCTGATCGCGATGCACGACGCCGATTTGCAAGCCGCTTTCATGGAAACAGAACGCCTGCGCGAGGTGCAGACCACGTAGCACTTTGACAAACATCATGGCGTCCGCCCCCACCGGCCATCTCGCTCACGGTACGCCTCTCAAAGGATACCATGCAGTTTGACAGACCAGTAGGGGTGCTATGGTCCTTGCTCTCGCTACCAGAAGGCTTGCATGTGAATAACAAGGGTTATCTGTTCATTGTTGTCCAGCGAAGTTTTTGTGGCTTGGGATCAGCAATCCACCCTTGCATCAACTCCTGGACACGATCAGCGAGATCGGGTTCTGGGGTGGCTGTGAGAAGAAGGCGAGCGAATAATGCAGGGTAGAGTCCACTATCGTAGGGCGGGTGCAATGCTCCGTAGCCGGGATCATTGGCAGCCCAGACCACACGAGCAATATTTGCCAGAAGAAGAGCACTGTTTTTGCATCGAGATCTATAATCTGGACCTGATCGTTATCCGATGGATCATCATGATGAAATGTGCTCATGTGCTTCCCCATATTCTTCAGTTCGCCACCAATCACCGTCGCGCTCAAAAGTTTTAATACGATGGCAATTGGCACAACGAATCTCGCACTTGGCGATTTCGGTTTCAATAGTAGACCAATTGCGACCTTGCGTAAGCAAGCGCGATATAGTAGATATCTTATATCCTCGTACATGATCAAATTCGAGAAGGCGAATGTCTGCTTCATTACAGTCAACACAGGGGTGAGCTGAGAGATAAGCATGCATCTGCTGGTAGATTTTGCCTGACTGTAAATCATATTGGATATCACGCCAACTTCTGCTGTGCTCAAAGGTCTTAATACGGTGGCAATTTGCGCAGCGAATCTCGCATTTAGCGATTTCAGCTTCAATTGTGGACCAATTGTGGCCCTGTCTGAGTAGATCAGATATTTCACCGGATTTTTGCTCACGAATATGATCAAACTCGAGAATGCGAATATCTGTTTGCCCGCAATCAACACAGGGGTGAGTAGCAAGATAAGTGTGAAGCCGAGGTTTGTTCTCGCTGAGTATTAGAGCCTTGCGAAGACGAGTGCGATCTTTGTAATTCTGTTTATTATTTTGATAATGAAGCTTACTCAGTTCCGATAGAGGTTATTGATCTGATATGAAGAGGAATCCCATTTTATAGTAAACAAAAACTCTTGAACATTTCGCTCAAGAGTTTTCTCAATGGCGGAGAGGGTGGGAGTCGAACCCACGGAAGGATTGCTCCTTCAGAGGTTTAGCAAACCTCCGCACTAGGCCACTATGCGACCTCTCCCGGCTACGAAAAGTATAATAGCAGACCTATCCGGGCTTGTCAATACCTTCACGTCTACAATTTTGTCAGCCGTAGATATTCCGTTTGCATACATTATCAGATAATGCCGCTATTCTTATCTTCACTCATAAAACGATCCCGAAGTGTTCAGCGAGAGCAGCCGTATATTCTTCCTGACTGGTAAGCTGTTGTGTTTTTTTCTCTTTTTGTACAGTCATAATCAGCCGTTTATCGCTCAGTGTCGTTCGACCGATGCGAGTTGCGATCGTACAGATGCGTCGTTGCGTGAAGTGCGAGAGCGAATCGGTCTGGTGATACTGGCACATCTCGTTAAATTCGCTTAATACATGCGGATGTAGCGTGAAGCGATACGACGGTTTCCATTCTTCGTCGTCCCAGCTCTGTAAGAGCCAGTATGTTCCCTCTCGCTCCAGCCGATACTTTCCCCATTCCTGGACCTGAACGAGCGATGCTTGCATCTGTAGTGGCTGACGAAACGATTCGCCAAAGCCTACATCTGCCAGCCAATCGTCTTCCAGATGGACCAGCAAGGCGAGATGATCAAATTCCGGACCAAATCCGCCCGCAGGACGTGCGACATCAGCTGCGAGCAGGCTGACCTGAAAACCAAGGGTGCGCAATAGCCACGCAAACAGGCCATTGAGCTCGTAGCAGAAGCCTCCACGCCGCTGCTCGATAATCTTCGTCCATAGAGCATCTTCATCGAGAAGAAGCCTTCTCCCGAGATGTATATTAAGATTCTCAAAAGGAATGCTGAGTAAATGCGCCTCATGCAATGCTTGTAACGTTTGCAGTGTCGGTTCGAGTGGGCCAGCGTAGTGCAATCGTTCCAGATAGTCGTGAATATGCACCGGTTTTCCTCCTTATTGCAGTCTGGTCACGTTCCGAGATACAGTATAAGAGGTTGAGCATGCAACTCAGATATTTGTAAGAGAAAGAAAAATAGTCTAGCATGAATATTACCACCAACACGCTAAAACTGTATCGCGTTTGTGCGAGAGACGAAGAACTACCCCTTTCGCCGATTGTCACTGAGCGTATTCAAGCGATGCTGGCTGATCCTGACGAGTTCTCTTCGGAGGAGAGCGCTCACTGCTGGCTTTACCGCCGTATGACCTATTCACGCGCAACCTTTGTCACTGACACAGCCTTAAAGCGTTCGGAAAGCCACTGCATCCTTGTCCCCGGCTCGCAATTCTGGCAATCCGTGCGTGAAGCAGAATTCCATTTTATCATTAGCGAGCATCCGGCCCAAAACGATCTCTGGTTCCTCACGCCCGCGACCCTCGTCGGACCGGCCTTACAGGAAGCGCAAAAGGCCGAAGGGCATCCCGAAGTGCTGATCGTGGAGCAATTTATTTTTACTTCGTGATCGTAGGTCGGAAGCAAGAGCTTGAAAGAATAGTTACAAAAAGCCTGTTGACAATAGGGCTCGATTATGAGATACTAATGAGGTCGAAACAAAGAGTTAGCTCTTTGGGAAGATGGTTTGTAGGGGTGGCGCCAAACGGTCAGGCACTCGTCTCCAAAACGAGTTTCAGCAGGTTCGACTCCTGTCACCCCTGCCAAAACACCTGAACACAACGTGTTCAGGTGTTTTTCGTTTCAGCGCGGATATTCGCTTACGCTTTTGAGAGTGCCTGGTTCCCATAAATTATTTCTTCCGTTTTCTACTTCCTCAAATAAACCATTATGGTTTATGAACAGCCTTCGTATGCAGATTAGCTATACACATAAGTTTCAACTGAGTTATGACTTTTTATTCCGTGAAAGCTCTTAAACTTTAAATACTGTATTTATATTGTATATCACTTTTTGATATTATTATATTATGTTGCTGAATATTGTAATATATTCTGATATGATATATTATCATCTTATATGTGCCTCTGCACAGTAGTATCCTATGCGAAAGGAGTAAATAATGGCTGTACAGATGTCGGAGTGCCTTACCTGGATACTTTTCTCTAATAGGAGCCTTTTACTATGAAAAAGGTTTGTCCTGGTTGTGGTGAAGAGAAAGACGCTGAGGAGGATTTTCGTTGGAAGGTCAAAGATCAGAAGCGTCAGACGTGGTGTAGATTTTGCCAGGCGCAAGCAAACAGAGTTCATTATCAGAATAATAAGCAAGTCTATCTTGATCGTGCTAAGTTGCGTAACAGTCGTGTTATTGAGGAAAATCAAAGAAAGCTTTATGCCTATTTATCTGAACATCCTTGTGTCGACTGCGGCCATACAGACGTGCGTGTTTTAGAATTTGATCATGTGCGAGGCGAAAAAGTAGAGTCTATAGCTAGATTAGTGCGTCTTGCTACCTCCTGGCCTACCATAGACGCTGAAATAGCAAAATGTGAGGTTCGTTGTGCCAATTGCCATCGTATCAAGACTAATGAGCGTGGCGGCTGGTGGCGTCATTTTATTGAGTAGTTGCAGATTCGATTTGCCCTTGTCAATAAAGCTCTTGATTTGCAAGAGCTTTTCTTTTTGTCTTATTCCAGCCTCTGGAAATCTTCTTTACAAATCTCTTCTATTGTCAGTGTAATAGACAATTTTTGCTATAAGACTTGTACATCGACTTGGAAACGTGTACTATAAATATTAGTTAGATTTCAGCGCGTCCTCTGAGCGTCTCCTTTCTTCTATCTAATCACGTTCCTGGTGGTGTTCTCACTTTCTTGTTTTTGCTCTTAGATGCGCTGAAGCCTTCTCTACTTATCCCTCTGGCAACAATGTATGCAGTTCTCTGCGCAACAGTTTTCCCGCTGAGTTCCTTGGCAACTGCTCAACAATATAGATCGTTCGTGGCTGTTTGTAGCGAGCCAGATAATGTTGCACATGTGCGTGCAGTTCTTCTATGGTTGCCGTCTTCCCCTCATAGAACTTCACAAACGCAATCGGTACCTGTCCCCATTCCTGATCGACCTGACCACAGACGCCCGCTTCTTCTATTGCGGCATGGCTGCGTAGCACGCTCTCGATTTCAGCCGGATAGACATTTTCTCCGCCCGAAATAATCAGATCGCTGCGCCTATCCAGCACATAGAGGTAGCCCTCTTCGTCCAGATAGCCCAGATCGCCTGTTGTGAGCCAGCCATCTTTGATCGCAGCAGCTGTCGCCTCGGGTCGATCTGCATAGCCCTGCGTAATCGATGGCCCTTTCAGACAGATAACGCCTGTCTCTCCGGGGGCGGCAATTTGGTCCTCGTTCATGATGCGCAACTGCACGGGCAGGAGTGGCCGTCCCGCTGAACCGAGCTTGCGGAGCGCATCATGTGGGGCCAGGGTAACCGCCTGCGAGCAGGATTCGGTGAGCCCATAGGTCTGCACGATCGGGATGTCGCGCCGGGCACAATTTTGCAGCAGCGGTAGGGGTGCTGGACCGCCGCCAAGCAGGACGCAGCGGAGCGTAGATGGATAGCGCCCATTCTCCTGCTGTTGATCCAGTGCGGTGAGCATGCGTTGGAGCATGACGGCTACAACGGAAATAATCGTGACTGCGTCTTTCTGGATGGCTTCATTGACGGGGATGGCGTCGAATTTTTCAAGTCCGATCACGCTGATGCCATTGATGACGCTGCGTAGCAAGATCGAGAGGCCACCGATATGGAAGAAGGGCATACAGGCCAGCCAGCGATCATCAGCATGATGTTCCAGATTGAGGGCTGAACCGATAGCGTTCCACCATTGCATTTCGTAGGTGATTAAGACGCCTTTGGGATTTCCGGTGGTTCCTGAGGTGTAAAGAATGGCCTGGGTCGCGCTCAAGTCGATAAGTGCTCGGAGGGTGACCTCTTTTTCCGGCCCATTCTGAAGCGTTACCTGATCGCCGTTCAGTTGTAATGTCGCCTGGAGGAGCTGTGGTAATTGTCTGGCAATGCTGGCCGCCGTTGCTTCGTGCTGGATATCGTGTACGAGCATGCTTGCTTTCACATCCTTGAGCTGCCAGCACAACTCATCCAGCGTCAGGCGTGTATTGAGCGGCACAAGGATTGCACCGAGTTTGATCAGGGCATGGACGAAGCTGACAAAGGTGAGTCCGTTTGCGGCCAATAAGGCGATGCGATCACCCTGGCGTACTCCGGCTGCGGCGAGCTGATGAGCGAGCTGTGTTGCTTGTCGATCGAGCTCGGCAAAGCTCCACTGCGTCTGCCCAAATTGTATGGCGAGCTTCTCGGGTGTGTTCTCGGCGCACCTTGTTAACCAGTTGGGTAAGAGTATAGCGTGTGTTGTCACTTCGATCCTTTCAGATTGCTTTTGCACTGTAGCGAGCCAGGGCCGCTCTATCAAGAGTGACGCCTAGTCCGGGTGTTGTGGGGACGGTCAGGCATCCTTGTTGTATGTTCAGGTCATCGGCGAGCAGGTCGTCTTCCAGAAGTGCCAGTGTTGCCAGACCACATGGCAGTGTAACCGTCGGACAGGCTGCTGCAAGGTGCAAGACTCCGACCAGTCCTACCCCCGTCTCAATACTGCTGGTAATGACGCTAGTGACGCCCTGCTTTTCTGCCTCATCGATGATTTTTTGTGTATTGTGCAGACCTCCGAGCAGTTGGGGCTTCAGAATCAAGATGCTGGCGGCGTGGGCAGATAGGACATTTCGGGCGCTCTCCAGGCTATCGATAGCCTCATCTGCTGCGAGGGGAATCGTGACCTCTTGCTGGAGTGCGTGCATGCCAGCGATCTCTGTCGAGGGGAGAGGCTGTTCTACATACTGTATATGATAGCGCTCGCATTGCTTGAGAATATTTCTCGCCTGAGCGAAATTCCATCCTTCATTGGCATCGAGTCTGAGTTGAATGTCTGGCCCAATAGCCTTGCGTACCATTGCCACGCGCTCAACCTGTTCTCGCTCATCCCCCACCATTTTGAGCTTGATGCAGGAGAAGCCTTGCTCTACTGCTCTGCCTGCCTGTGTGACTGCCTCGCTGACATCGCTGGCGCCAACGACCGCGTTGATCGGCACATGGGTTTTTCTGCGTGAACTATTTGTCTGGAGTAGTTCTGCAATGGTTTGTCCTCTCTGTTTCCCCAACGCATCAAAGAGGGCTACTTCGAGCCCGCTGCGTACCGTTGCGGGCACAGGTTTGCTTTCATCGAGGAGCGCGAGAGCAGCGTGGAGCGAGTTGCCCTGGAGATGTACTGTGATTGGCGGTAGCGCTTCGAGGGCGTTTGCCAGGCTCTCGCCGCTAAATTCTGGCAGGGGTGCGATCTCGCCTATACCACGATAACCATCAGTCGTGAGGACTTCGACAATAGCTCCGGTACGCATCGTGAGCAGACCATGGGCTGTGGCGAAGCCACGGCGGAACGGTATTTGATAGGGATACCAGTATATGGCCTGGACGTGCCCGGCTTCTCTTGTTCGATCTGATCTCTGCACTGGTTTTATCCTGTCCAGGGTGAACGTCATATTTTTGCATCGATCCCACAATGATCGTAGAGATGGGGCTTGTCTGTAATGTCACGTAAATATGTTTATACCCGGTGCCCATCGACCCCGGCCCTTGTAGAGTCGCTGCTTGTCTGCGACCAGGGACGGCTACCTCCCACCTTGTCGTCGCCCCGGTCGCGGACAGGCAGCGACTCTACGGAAATGATGCGAGATTCTCTTTATTTCCGTGGCATTGCAAACAAGCTCCATCCCTACGATTGCGCCGCTAGGGGAGACGGGGGAACTTGCTGAAATCAGGTTTCCGTTTCTCCAGGAAGGCGTTTTTCCCTTCTTTTCCTTCCTCCGTCATGTAGTAGAGCATGGTAGCATTGCCTGCCAGCTCTTGAATACCAGCTAATCCATCGGTATCGGCATTAAAGGCGGCTTTCAGGAAGCGCAACGCGATGGGGCTTTTCTCCAGTATTTCGCGGCACCACTGGATAGTCTCTTCTTCCAGTTTCTCCAATGGTACGACGGTATTGACCAGACCCATGTCCAGCGCCTCTTGCGCATCGTACTGGCGACAGAGATACCAGATCTCACGTGCTTTTTTATGTCCAACAACACGGGCCATATAGGTTGCGCCCCAACCGGCGTCGAAGCTGCCGACGCGTGGACCGGTCTGGCCGAAGCGTGCATTATCGGCGGCAATCGTCAGGTCGCAGAGCAGGTGCAGAACATGTCCGCCGCCGATCGCATAGCCTGCCACCATGGCGATGACGGGCTTGGGCAAATATTTGATGACTTTTTGCAGATCGAGCGCGTTCAGCCTCGGGACGCCATCATCGCCGACATAGCCACCTTCGCCACGTATGCGTTGATCTCCTCCCGAACAGAACGCTTTCTCTCCCTGACCGGTTAAGATGACGACGCCAATCTCGGGATCTTCTCGACAAATATTGAAGGCATCGATCATCTCTGAGAGGGTCTGGGGCCGAAAGGCGTTACGTACTTCAGGGCGATTGATGGTGATTTTGCCTATACCCTCAGCTTTGTCAAACAGGATATCGTGGTACTCACGGACCTGTGTCCATTCAACTGTCATTGTTTTATCCTTCCTGATGCATGTTTACTTTGACTTTTTTGGATTTTAGATCTTATACTTCTCTTCTTGAGACCGGTTAAAACCGTTCCTCTTTTCCGCTTGCAAGATCGAAACCTGAAACTATCGTAGCACAGTTGTACAGAATGTACATACTGCTTGACCGAATTGCTTCGACTGTTCCAGATGAATGGTGTGGCCTGCCCCGGGGACAATTTGCAGTTCTGCCTGGGGAAGTTGGGCCGCCATTTCCTGAGCGATACGGCAGAATTTCGTGTCCAACTCTCCTGCTAAGAGAAGTACCGGTATGTTGAGATCAGCTAAACGTTCGTGTAGTGCCGGTTGTTCGCCGGTTCCTACGCCACGCAGACTGTTTGCCAATCCCTGAGCACGATTATTGAGGCGCTTCCTCCGTTGTGCCTCCCATTGCTCTGCTGGTAGATTACTCTGACTGGCAAATAAGGGAAGCTTCTCCCAATAATTGATGAAGGCTTCTACTCCCTCACGCTCAATGCGTTCTGCCAGCGCGCGATCATTTTTTCGGCGCAGTGCTCTCTCCTGAGGATCTGCCAATCCTGGGGAGGCGCTTTCCAGAATAAGGGCGCGAAAATAATGGGAGAAAGCGCTATAGAGTGCAATGCGACCGCCCATAGAGTAGCCAAGCAGAATGGCTTCTCCAGGTTTGACTGCGAGCTGTTGCAGTAGTGCCAGGAGATCAGACTGGCAATGTTCTATGCTATATCGTTCGGGCTCGGCGGGTGCGTTAGATGCGCCGTGCCCCAGCATATCAGGGGCGATCACGTGCCAGCCCATTCCGGCAACTTCATTGAGCAGCGTATCCCAACTGGCAGAGCTACCGGTAAAACCGTGCAGAAGTACCAGCGTGCCCTGCGCGCCTTCGGCCTCGCCTCGCTCTTCGACTCCCATATAGACCCCATTGACCAGAAGCCGTTTGCTGCTCATGACAGAGTCTCCTCCAGTGCTTTATCCACGCTTTGCCAGAGTTGCCGATGCATCCTGACATTGCTGTCGCGCTCGGTGGGCACTTCGACGACGTGTAAGCCACCCTGCTCGAGACCGTGCAGAATTGCTTTACGGTAATCGTTCCAGGTGTTGATGCGCGTGTAGTCTCCTCCATACATTTGTATGGCGAGGCGGAAGTCGAGTCCGGTTGGTGTGCCAAAGAGCTGCTCGAAGTGTTCGGGATGAGCTGCCTGGGGAAGAAAAGAGAAGATGCCACCGCCATCATTATTGATCAGGACAATGGTCAGATTGAGCTTGTGGAGATGGGCGGCGAGCAGGCCATTGAGATCGTGTAAAAACGAAAGATCGCCAATGACCAGGACCGTCGCAGCATTTTTCTGCGCATTGGCCGCACTCGCTCCCATTGCGCTGGAGACCACACCATCGATGCCGTTCGCGCCCCGATTTCCCATCACATGAACGAGCTGCTCGCTTTGCCAGAAAAAGGTATCCAGATCGCGTACAGGCATGCTATTGCCAACGAAGAGTGTGGCCTGTTCTGGTAAAAGTGTGGTGAGCTCGCTAAAGACACGGCCTTCAAAGAGCGGCTCGAATGCTTGTATGGCGAGGTGGAGCGTTTTGCGGGTAATTTCCTCTATTTGTTGCCAGGTTGCTAACCAGCCTGTCCAGCTCCGATTGATGTGAGCAGGCCATGCTCGACCCAGCGCGGCGCACAGGTGGAGCGGATCTGCATGGATGATTTCGCTGGCGAGCTGCGTTGGTTCGTGCCAGTCGCTCTGTCCATCGATAACAATCTGCGGACAGTCGGGATAGTGCTTGAGATAGAGCAAGAAGGGTTTAGCGGTTGGCATGTCCCCGAAGCGTAAGATAATATCCGGTTTGAGACGCGTAATGACGCGATCAAGGCGGAGAAAGGCATCATAGCTGGCAATAATGTGTTCAGAGCGCTGATAAGCGGGATTGCTACGAAGCTGGCTGAGCGGATCTGCCAGAATAGGGTAGCCGAGCAGTTGGGCCAGAGATAGCAATGGTCCTGCCAGCTCTGGTTGGACGCCGGGACCGACGACGATCAATCCGTCTGGCTTGTCGCTGAGACGTTGCGCCAGTTGTCGTATTGCTTCGTCTGCGAGAGCTCCGAGAGGTGCATCGCCCACTGTTACATAGGGAGCGCCGTGTGCTCTTCCCGACCATGCGGCCTGATCGCGCAGTTCTGGTGCGAGCAGACGTTGACCGGCGAGAGGATCAGGAGTAAGTGGCTCGCGGAAAGGCATGTTCAGGTGAACTGGTCCGGCTGGCACTGCCGTGGTCAGAGCCAGAGAGCGGTCTGCGAGGGTGCGTAGATAGCGCAGATTCTCGTTGTTTGCCTCAGGAAGTGCGACCTCGACAAACCATTTGGCATGGGTACCGTAGAGGCGGTTCTGGTCAATGGCCTGTGGCGCGCCGGTATCGCGTAGTTCGGGAGGACGATCGGCGGTGAGTACGAGCAAAGGGACATGTGTCAGCTTTGCTTCGACGATGGCAGGCAGGAAGTTCGCCGCCGCCGTTCCTGACGTACAGACCAGGGCGACCGGTTGCTGGAGCCGTTTGGCCATTCCCAGCGCAAAAAAGCCAGCAGAACGCTCGTCGATGTGCATCCAGACCCGGAGGTCGCTCTGAGCTGCAAAAGTCAAAGCCAGTGGTGTTGAGCGCGATCCTGGGCAGATGACGACGTGCCGTAACCCTGCCCGTTGTAGTTCGTCAACAAAGGCTCCAACGGCGATATACATTGGTTGGGTAGCCTCGGGTGACTCAATGAAGATATTTGACATGGCCGATTTTATTCCTCAGCACCAAGCCCGCGTAGCATGACCTTCAACTTCCAGCAGGACTCGGCGTATTCACTTTCAGGTTGGGAGTCTGCAACGATCCCGCATCCTGCGAACAAGGTAGCGCGCTCTTTCTCGACAAGGGCACAACGTAATGCGACCGCAAACTCGCCATTTCCTGCGGCATCGATCCAGCCGACCGGACCAGCGTACCAGCCGCGATCGAGCTCCTCATAGGTGCGTATCGCCTCCAGCGCGGCCTCACGTGGAAAGCCTCCCACGGCTGGCGTCGGATACAGATCCGCGATAACTGCCAGTGCGCTATCTCCCTCACGCAGCTTCCCGACGATAGGGGTCGCCAGATGTTGGATATTTTTGAGGCGTAGCAATTGGGGCGTCTCGGCGATCCACACCTTTTCGCAATGGCGGTCGAGGGCCTCCTGTATCATTTGTACCACGATAGCATGTTCTTCCCGATTTTTTGCGCTTTGTGCGAGTTCCGCTCCCAGCCGTTTGTCCTCCTCAGCAGTCTCTCCGCGAGGGGCAGAGCCAGCCAGGGCCATAGTCTGGATCTGTCCATCGTTTGCCTGTAGAAGTCGTTCGGGTGTGGCTCCGATGAAGGTTTGTTCTCCGCGCTCGATAGCGAACACATAGGCTCCGGGATAACTTGTACGCAGCCGTTGTAAGCTATCCGCAATAGAGAAATGCTGGTTGCTATGGGTCACCTGCACTCCTCGGGCCAGCACGATCTTCTTGTAGTCATTGTGCTGGATCATACGTACCGCTTTGCCTACAAGCTCTTTCCATGCTTCAGCGTCCATCAGATTCTGGATACTGAGTTTTCCTGTGACGGGTTCTTCAGCGTCAGTATCGATATTTGCATGTGGCATTTGTTGTAGTGCATGTTCTAGCGTGAGAAGCTTGTTGACATTTTCCTGTGTAAGTTGTTCCTCTGTATCATTTTCACTGACTAATACATTGAGACTGAGCGTTGCCTGACCGTGATGTGTGGTGTAGAGCAGGCGTGGGAGGGTGAGTCGTCCATCGCCAAAGCCATCCCAGAGCTCAGTTGCGGGCCGCTGTGGATCAAAGGCGAAGCCGCCCAGAAGTAGAAGCCCGTTGCTTTCGGGTTGCTGAGTCATATTCTCGACGATGGCCCCATCCTGCAAGCTCTGCCAGTTTTTTGCAGCTTCGTGAAAGCGTGCTGCTCCATGGGTTTCGATAGTTGCGACCGTTTCTGCACCTACGAACGCCTTCTGCTCGCCGGGTTGTTCCCAGTAGAGCCGATCTCTCAGATTTAATGTTGCAAATGTGTTATAAACATGCAAAGGTGTATAAGTGGGTACGGTATAGGTAAAGCTTACCAGGATTTCTCGTTTCAGAAGAATAGCTCGATGAATTGCGTGGAGAAATGCATTGCGTATATTTTCTAGTTTTGAGTGTAGTAGCTGGGTCGAGGCAGGCAGATTCTGCTGCTTATCAAGAAACACTATATCCATAAAACCTCACTTATGGCAACGTGGGACGGCTGGTTTCAGGTATTGAAACCGAGGACATTGCTGTTGATCATGGGATCATTACTTTTCGATCAGGTAGTTTCGGCGGAACGTCTCTGTAGCAACCCTGTCTCTTTCTCAAACGCATGAGCCCTATCTCGTGTTGATGAGAATATGCTCTCCTTCTCACTCAGTAGTGATACTAGAAGCCAGAAAGCAATGCCTGTAGTATTATAGCACGCACCTTCAATGGAGGGTACTGAGATTACAGGTAGTATTACTCGCTCCCATGCCATTTTATGATGGTTGAGAGCAGCGAATCCAGAGGGGCTGGATATCTTCTACAGGCTGGTCAAAAAGTCCCCCCTGTCCTTCGAGGCGGAAGAGTTGTTCGAAATCTTCAGAGGCAAAGGCTTTACGCAGGCGTGCTGCGTATGAGCTGATCAATACTTGCAGATAGTGTTCGACATCATAGTCGCGCCGTTCCGCCAGTTCTTTTTTGCTCGGTTGTGTCCTGGGGCCCTGTTTTTTTGTCGGACCAGGTGTCTCACTCTGCCAATCGTTATCGATGGAGCTCTCGTCGCTCTCCTCGGGTATCCAGATATAGCGTTTGTTGCGTGCCCGATAGAAGCGCACGCGCTCGCCAGGATACCATTTGCGCCTTCCAGCGGTGATCAGAGCTTCGTAGGCTTGCTCCTGATGTCTGCTTCGCTGGGAAAAATACTCTTCGGGCGTTTTTGAGAGTCGCACGCGTGTTGCCAGATCTGAAGCGGGCAGATTTCGTTCCCGGATTGCTTTCGCCGTAGCCAGATAGAGGTCATGGAGTCCCTCTACATCCCCAAGCATAGCAAGGTGGAGTGCTTTGCGCAAAAAGCGCTCGCCGAACGGTTCGACTCTGCTGGAGCGCATTGCGACGCCGTGGACGATAAGGCGATCGTTATAGGTGAGCAGCGCATAGTTTTTGACTTCGTGGCTAAACATAGCGCGATAACGCCCTTCGTACTCCAGGTTGATGCCAGATGGTAGTAGTGCGCCGATCTTCTGTACCAGGGTGCGCTCTTGCTCTTCGCTCCAGTGCGATGGTACGGAGAAGTAGACGCCATCGGTATCCGCTTCGATCAGGGCCATACCCTGCTGGCGCAGAGCCTCTAAGACCTGCCCCAGGATGGCGCGTCCGCGCCGTGTGACCTCGCTGGCGGCCCGGCTATCTGCGAAGAGGGCCATATCACCGGCCCCCATGTAGCCATACGCCGCGTTAATCAAGATTTTCATGGCAGCCTGCGTCGCTTCATGATGATTTGCCTCGACTGAGCCTGCTTCGGCGCTTTTTGCCTCTGCTTTGTGGGCCAGACGGAGATCGGTCAGGCGTCCCAGGATATGGAGCAAGACGTTGAGCCGATCGCTCTGTGGGCCAATTTGAAACGTGCGCATGAGTGAGGGATAGAGAGAGGCGACATCCGCTTTGACGACATGTTCGGCAATGCCAGCGGCGAATAAATGCACCGCGCCACCTTCGTGCAGTTCTACTGTCGCATTCTGGCGAGTTCCCTGGTGAGGGAGGGCTGTGCCTGTATGGAGATAGCTGCGCACGAGCATCGGTTCGAGGATGCCCATAGCTGGTCCTGCCGAGGCCAGTCGTTCATAGCGTCGAGGGGCCATACTTGCGAGCGCAAAGGGAGCGCCTAACAATCGTCGTGAAAGTCCATCGACCTCGCGTACATCATCGAGGGCATAGTGTCGTACCAGATCAGGACGCTTCTGGTACGTTTCATAAATCATGCTGCCTTCGATATAGACGCGCTCATTGGATGCGATACCGAAGTAGCGAGCGACCTCTTTGAGACCGTGTCCGGGCATGTCTCTCACCACAAAATCATGTTTGCGTACCGCATCGAGCGTATCGATCAGTTCGCGTCCGGCGACACTATAGCGTGTGCGATTGCGAGCCTCTGGCCCGATCGCGAGCGTCTCCTGCCGCCGTTCAAGCTGAGTGGGCCCGCCTGTGCGTCCAATATGCAGCGGAACATCCTGAACCAGTGCCCGATGTTCGAGAAAGGGGAGATCGAAGCCAAAGAGGTTGTGATTCTCGATAACATCCGGATCTCGTTCGCGGATAATCTCGCACAATTGGCGGATCAGTTCTTTTTCGTCCTCGCTACTACTGGCTTCTAATACCGTTTCCAGGCCACGGTTATCGCGCAACGAGACTAAAAAGATGCGTCCCCGGTGTGGATCAAGCGCGGTCGTTTCCAGATCGAATTGGAGGCGATGTAGTTCCTCATAGCGCAGACCGCGAAAATAGACGCGTCCCGTTTGCATTAAATATTGTTCGACGGGACCGACGCGATAATACTCATCTTGCAGGTCATTGAGCGTTTTTATCTGGCGTTTCAGGCGGCGCGAGGCTCCATAACAAAGAGCGTGCTCAAGAGTGCGTCCATCGTGTGAAAGCAATAAGTAACGATATGATCCCGCAGCGCCATCGAGCTGCTGATATTTAATCGGCGCGTTAATTGGCCGATTGGCGGGCTGAAGGTCTGCTTTGAGATGTTCCAGGTCATCGAGCTGTGTCGCGAACACCCAGGGGGAGAAGCGTTCGATGCTGCGTGTAATCTGTCCGTCCTCGCGCCTCCATACGATTGCTTTACCCTCGCGATTGGCCCATACAGAGACAATGCCGGGTAACGGGTCCCAGCCAAAGAGATATTCATCTTCAATCTGTGTTTGAGTTTTTTTAACGATGCCAAACGCTGATAATGACATTGTATGCCCTGGCTGTTTTATACGTATGAAAAGAATACAAGAACGTTTTTTCTAATCATACCATGCTCTTCTTTTCCGTGCAAGTCTCCTCCTGATGTGGGCGAGCCAGAGCAACAAAAATCCATCAGCTCTGTTTGGCCTTATAGTTTTTATAATCGGCATATTTTGTTGGTAGAATAGGGTATTAAATTTTTTTGTATCTCCGTGGCGTGTTGATAGAGCGTGTTTTTTGCTCTTCAATCAGGGTTTCGTAGTAATCCAGGATAGTCTGGGCTACGAACGGCCAGGCATAGGCATGTACTTTTTGTAGGCCGGTATGGATAAATTTTTGCCGTAAGCTTTCACTTTTCAGGAGAGTTGAGATCGCCTGTGTCAGCTCTGCGCTATCTCGTGGTGCTGAGAGCAGGCCATCGATGCCAGGTGTGATGACGGTGGCATAGCCGGGAATATCGGAGGCAACGACGGGTATGCCAGAGGCCATGGCTTCTAAGAGTACAATACCCAGGCTTTCTCCTCCCGTTGCAGGGGCGCAAAAAACATGGGCGCTGGCGAAGTAGCGTGGCAACTCACTATCTGCGATATATCCGGTAAAGATGACATCTTCCCAGGCGTGTTGCCTGACGACGCGTTGGAGGCCTGGACGCAATTTTCCCTCGCCGACGAAGATGAAGCGGGTATTGGGATGTTGTGCGCGAATCTGGGGGATCGCGCGCAGGAGAAATTTTGCGCCTTTGCGTCGTTCAAAGCGTCCGACAAAGAGGATATTTTGTTTCCCATCCATAAATTGGGGCAGTGGTAGAACCTGTGAATTGAAGCGATTGAGATCGACGCCATTGGGAATGATGCGATAATCGGCTGGAAAGTAGTGAGAGGCAAACTGAGATGCAGCAGTTGAGACCGCGATTCGTCCGGCTAAGCGTCGAAAGTAGGGACGCAGGAAAGGTGAGGCTGAGGCATAAGCCAGATATTGCGTCGAGGCTACTTTAGGGTGGGAGAAGGCATGAAAGGTTCCGACAGTGATCGTATTAGAGAAGCGCAATGCAGTGAGCGATAATCCTGGCACAAGTGGTTCGTGAATATGGAGAATATCAAAATTCTCCTGTTTCAAGATATTGCGAACTTTCCAGGACAGGGTGGGATCGATTGCCAGGCGGGCGATAGATCCGTTGATAGGCACGGGGGCAGTTTTCCCCATCCCATAGAAGACGTGTTCTTCTAAGAGGGTATTGGTCGTTTTTGTTGCTGGTGCCAGTACGCGTACTTCATGCCCCATGCCGCTGAACTGAGCGGTGAGGTGCCTGATATGTTCTCGTACTCCCCCTGGATAGCTCCAGTCATATGGTGATACTACACCAATTTTCATTCTTGCCTCCCTGCGCTTGACAGGATGATAGTAGTGCATTTGTAAGTGCGGTATAACTTCTCTCGTACGAATTGTCAATGCTCTA
This sequence comes from Ktedonobacteraceae bacterium, assembly GCA_035493895.1. Classification (GTDB taxonomy): domain Bacteria; phylum Chloroflexota; class Ktedonobacteria; order Ktedonobacterales; family Ktedonobacteraceae; genus DATJHM01. The sequence goes on along the minus strand of DATJHM010000231.1, from coordinate 25,602 downwards.
CATTCCCATATACTACATTTTCTTGTATCTAATAATACGCAGACAAGCCCATCGTTGGTATATAAGCCTGGCTGCATCGGCTTTGATTGTTGTTTCGCGTTTCCCGGGCTCCTCTGGCTTCCTGACTACGATGAGATGTTTGCATTGATATGGTCATTCCCTATGCTTCTATAATACAATGACCATGTTAAGGACTTTTTATCGTCATTGTTTTCTGTCGGTCAAATGTCGTCATTCCCAAATGATAGGCTATGCTACTCTCTTATGTCAAAGGTTTCTGATCATATCGACAGATCCTGTGCTCAGGGCTCAGTCAGGCGTGCTATTTTGTGATGAAAGGCAGTGAAAATACTTTTTTATGGTTTCTTCTCTCCCTGTCGGCCAGAGTAAAGCCGATTTGCATATGCATACCAACCTTGGCGATGGCTGGGCCAGTCCAGCGAAGGTGGTGGAACAGGCGATCAGTCATGGTTTGCAGGTGATTGCGGTCACTGATCATGATCATCTTGAGGGGGCCAAACGTGTGGCTGATCTGCTGGAGCGCTATGAGCAGCCGCCTTTTCAGATGATTACGGGGGTTGAGGTCAGCACGCGCCAGGGCCATTTGCTCGGCCTTTTTGTAAAACGCGCCCCTAAAGCGCTTCGTTCTGTCGAAGAGAGTATTGAGGCGATAAAAGAGCAGGGCGGTCTGGTGCTTGTGCCTCATCCCCTCGGTCGTCTGGTGCCGAGTCTGAGCCGAGCCAGGATCGATGAGCTGCTGAATAAGGGATATCCGATTGATGCCATTGAGATTTATAATCCCTCCCCGGCCAATGCCTCGATGCGTGCTGCGGTTGCTCAGGCGAATCAGCAGTGGGGATTTGCTGAGACAGGTGGTAGCGATGCTCATTTCTGGCAACATATTGGTGCTGCCTATACGCTTTTTGAGGGCACGACGGCCGAGGATGTGCGTCTCGCGATTCAAAATCGTACCGTGCGTGCAGGAGGCCAGGAAACTCCGCCCGCGCATCTACCCGCAGGCGTCTATGTGGCGCAATGTGCCTGGAGCTGGTTCGTCGATCCTCCTCGTCGCGTGATGCGCTCCCTCAAACAGCAATAGTGTGATTATGCCGCGAAAGTTATGGGTGGGGGATATCCATGAAGTGAACCGTCTCTCCTCCAGGGGGCGAGAGGGGTGGAGTGAGTTCGCAGGCACAGTTGCGTTCCACTCCACCGTGCCACTACTGGGTCTACGTAGCCTTATGGGTGGGGGGATCTCCGCCCGGTTGGTAATCGCCTTGATCGAGAGATACGAGATTATCCCTCGGGCCAGATCGGTGTGAAAGCCAGCCATTGTTCCGGGTGTGCACGGATAAAGTATTCCATTGTTTCGCTGACCTTACGTGATACATACGTGGTGTCCTTGCGTTGTTCTTCCGTCATATTGGCAGTGATGGGTACACAGAAGAGCTGTATTCGGGTGAGGGAAGTGCGTATGGCGAATGCCCCGATCAAATCTGCTCCTGTACGTTGAGCCAGCGTAACAGCACCATTGGGAAGTTCTGCGGATGCATCGAAGAAAGGAACGCTGGATTTTTGTCCCTGCGATCCTCTATCTGCCGTCAGGACCACAATCTTGTTGCTTTTGAGCTTCTGGATAATGGCGCGTAACGTGGAAGGGCTTCCCAGCGGGACAAAATTGATGCCCTGACTACCACGCAGACGAAGCATAAGATCGAGCAAACGCTGATTTTTGAGGGCTTCGACCGGGACGGTGACATCATAATTGTGCAGTGCTGCTGATTGTACGATGTTGTCAAATGGCCCATAATGAGCTGTGAAGGCGATAATGCCTTTTCCGCGTGCCAATCCAGCCTCGATATGCTCAAAGCCTGACTCTGTAGTTATTTGTTTATGTCTGGCTGGTGTATAGTGCATGAGTACGCAGACCTCGATATAGTTTCTGACATTGTGTTGAAACATCCTTCGTACGGTTCTGCGCAATTTTCTCCGCCCCTGCCGGGTCTTGAGGCTCTCTTGACCGAACACATGCCGGATATTTTTATTTGCCTGTGCCCTTGCCTTGCTGGCGATGCACCAGGCGAAGGTGCCGATCCCTATCCCGAGATAGGCCCTCAGCCATGCCGGTATCCAGGGTAGAACGATGGTTGCCAGTCGCAGTAAGTAATACAGCATATGGAGTTTCTCTTACGCCCCTTCTCTCTTACTTCTGCGCCGGTAGTGCCTGTGGCCAGAACGCGCGAAACATATACCATTGCGTAGGCCAGGAGCGGACCATCGCTTCCTGAGCATTGTACATCTCTTGCGTGAGGCGGGCGATTTCCGCTGTTTTTTCCTCGTTCCCTTTGTATTCACGCGGAATAATGGGCGGAAAGGCACGTAGAAGATAGCCTTCTTTCTCGCCATACCAGACATAGCCGGGGACGATGGCGGCACCGCTTTTGAGCGCGAGGGCGGCTGGTCCTCCTGGCACATAAGTGGTTCGGCCGCAAAAGGTGACGGGGACGCCCTGTTCTGCGCTGACTGGTCGATCTGCAACTATCGCGACGATCTGGTTCTGTTGTAGTGTTCGTAGAATTCTGCGCATGGAGCTTTCCATAGGGATCACGGTCATGCCTTTGTCTCTGCGCTGGCCCTGGATAAGCTCGTCCATGCGTGGATCATCGAAGCTTTCGACGACGACCGAAAGAGGCATGCGTTTGCCTACGATGGCTCCGGCGATATCCCAGTTGCCAAAGTGAGCGGTTGCGAAGATGACCCCTTTCCCTCGCTCCTGTGCCAGTTGCACCTCTTCCAGCCAGCCTCTTCCTCCATCGCTGAGATCGTGCAGATGCTCTTCGATGTACTCCAGATTGAGATTGGGAAAGTTCAAGAAATCGGCGGCATAGCGCCCATAATTCTTCCACGAAGCGTAGGCCAGATATTGTACGCGTGGATCTTTCACCGGCAATCCGGCCACCTGGGCCATATTCTGTAGCGTAACCAGGCGTTTTGCTCGCCAGCCAAGATAGCTGCTCGTCCCAAGCAGACCGCCGAGGGTATGTCTGAGTTTTCGTGGAGTCCAGCCTGCGAGTGTACTTCCCCCACGCGCAAACCAATATGCTGCTGACACTGCTTTGCCGCCTTTCGTTCAGCTATCTTCTCTTCGATAGCTTGCGTCCTGCGCTAAAAACAAAGAATAATGAAACATACGAACTGATGAGTAGTATATGCCCTCTTATTTTACCATTTCTGTCTGTTCCGGTTAATAACTGCGACCGAACTGTCCAGCCTCTCCTTTAAAATGCTATTGTGATCATCCGCAAGGAATGTGAGAAATATCTCTTGCTTGCGTATGATACGAGCCAGTAAAGAAAAATGTGCTATGATGATGCAGACGTATAGCCTGTCCTGTATTCAAGTTCAGGTGAGCAATATGAACACTGAGAGGTTATTCTATGCTTTCTTCCGCTGATATCGAAGCTGCTGCTCAGCGTATCAGTCCTTATATTCGTAAGACACCTGTGTTTCAGCTCAATCCGGGCGAGTGGGACAATCAGGCCCAGCTTTTCCTCAAATTAGAACAATTGCAGTATACCGGCTCGTTCAAGCTACGGGGAGCGATGAATCGTATGCTCTCACAACCGGTGCCAGAGGCTGGTGTGATTGCAGCTTCTGGGGGCAATCATGGCGTGGCGGTTGCCTATGCTGCTCAACAGCTCGGGTATCCGTCAGAGATCTATGTGCCAGAGATCAGCTCTCGTGCCAAGATTGAACGCTTGCGGAATTACGGTGCGCGTGTTTCTATCGTTGGTTCCTCCTACGCTGAAGCATTGCAGGCCAGCGAGTTTCGCGCAGCTGAGACGGGAGCCCTTGTCATCCACGCCTTTGATCAGTCCGAAGTTGTTGCAGGACAGGGAACGCTTGCTCGTGAGTTAGAGCAGCAGATCAGTGATCTGGATACTGTGCTTGTGGCGGTTGGCGGTGGTGGCTTGATCGCGGGCATTGCCTCCTGGTTTCAGGGCCGTGTTCGGGTGATTGGTGTGCAGTCTGAGCAGACGCCTGCTATGTCTGAGGCATTGAAAGCCGGTACCCGCGTGGATGTCTCAGTGAGTGGCATCGCAGCTGACTCGCTGGGTGCGCGCCGGGTTGGACAACTTGCCTTCTCGATGGCGAGCCGTTTTGTCGATCGTGTCCTGCTGGTAAGCGATGAGGCGATTCGATCCGCGCAACGGACCCTCTGGCAAGATCTGCGGCTGATTGTTGAGCCGGGTGGTGCTACAGCGCTGGCTGGCTTGCTCTCAGGTGCTTATCGGCCTGAGCCTGGTGAGCGGGTCGCAGTTATTCTCTGTGGCGCAAACACGCAGCTTGATACGTTCTAATCGTATTTTGGAGCATCGATGGAGAGGCTTACAAGGCCGGATAAATAGAGCATCCAGCCTTGTCGCCTCACATAGTTATTGCTGATTTTGTGCTTCATCCATCTTCTTGCGCAGGCTCAATGGGCGCATATCCGTCCAGACCTCTTTGATATAGGCCAGGCACTCTTCTTTTGTGCCGACTTTGCCCGCATCTTTCCAGCCCAACGCGTTCTCGCGATCTGCGGGCCAGATGGAATACTGCTCTTCATGATTCAGCACGACTTTGTAAGTCTGTATAGGATCGTTGTTTTCGTCGTTCATACTTCTTCTCCTTGATCTAAGTAAATGATAGTTTCAATGCAGCGATAAGTCGCTATAGGATGGGTGGCATGCGAAAGGAAACGGTGCAGCCACCGGATGGGTGGCATGCGAGTGAGCGATGCAGCCACCGGACAGGCAGAAAGCGTTGCCAATACGCATCAACCTGAGGGCCGAGAGGGCCGGTGGGGCACGTGGGCAGGGATAAACCTCTGCCCCTACCTCTATTTTTCTTCGAGGATGGGGAACCTATGTACCCTCTTGCCAGGAGAGGTCCGGTTCCGTTCAATACCACAAGCATAATCTACGTGACATTGCAGACAAGCAGCGACTCTACGGAATTGATGCGAGATTCCTTTTATCTACGTGACATTGGTGCCTGTCCTCGTTTTCCATCAATACGCTCGGTATTTGCTGTGATGTGTTGTGCTCCTGTATCTATCTAATGTCAATGCGAGTTTGGCTAACAGTATTGCCTGCACAGGCTACATTGGCTACACAGGCTACACTCTTTGCAATTTGGTAAAAGATTTGTTAACACTATTGTAATACCCCTACACAGGCTACACATCCTACACAAATGTGGAGATGATGGGGATTTTGACCCTACATTGAGGCTACACTGCCCCGGCATCAGGCTACATTGCCTGTGCATCAATGTTCTATTCCCCTGACATCACGCTACATTGGTGTTGTGGGTGTAGCGAGAGTGGCATTATTGCTCCTGCTATATATATTCGGCAGGTGGCCAGATTTCTAAAGGGTCCGTTTGAGATTCGTTTCCGCGCCTCATGCCTGTCCGCGACCCACGCTGGCCCTCTCGTTTTTCACACGTCCGGCAGGGCATCTGGCAACTCTCTTTCGAGGAGTCGCAGGCGTGGATGGAAATAACCCCCTATAGTACATAGTATAAGAAACGCTCCTACTATGATAAAAAGTAATCCAATGCCTCTTCCTTTTCCTACGCCAATGACGCCACCTATGCTCGAAGCGAGCGCTCCTCCTGGCAAAAGCAGAGGATCAAAGACCCTGTCTGCCAGCGGTCCGGCAATGAGATAGCCCAGCGGCGTCGTCAGGCCGGTCAGCAATTGTTCCAGGGAGAACACGCGTCCCTGCACCTCTGGTGCGACCTTTCTCTGCATAATCGTGCGAATTGAGCCGTTAATCAGGGGAATGCTGAACAATATCCCGAATGCGGCGGGCGTGATGAGAAAGATGTTGGGTTGTGAGCCCGCGAGCATGAGGCAGACCCCACAGAGCAGCAGGAAAGCAAACATTCCGTAGACGCGATGTCTGGGGCCGCCCCATATGCTCATGATGATCGCGCCAAGGAACATACCACAGCCGCTGATCGAGGCCATCGTGCCCAGAACCGCCGCTGTGGTGAAGCTTAAAACCAGCGGCGTTGCCAGAGCTCCGACGATAGCTGTCAGAAAGTAGGTAATGGCCGTGAAGATCATAAGTATCAGTAGCCCTGTACGACCGCGCAGATAGTGCCAGCCGAAGCGAATTTCCTGACTCAGAGATGGTTTTTTCACCGTTTCTCTTTGAAGTTGTTTGTGCGCCGGTATACGTACCATGAGAATCGTCATGAACGCGAACAAGAAGCTCGTGAGGTCGATCATGACGATTCCCTGAAGTTTCATATTAGCTATGAGCACACCAGCCAGCAGTGGCGCGCTTAACTGTGCGATGGCCATTGAGAGCTGAACCAGACCGTTAGCGCGTCCCAGCCTCTCCTTTGGTACGAGCAGGGCAATCGAAGCAGAGAGCGTTGGTTGGAGAAAGGCAGTGCTCGCAGACGTGCAGATTGTAATCGGGTAGATGTTCCAGTAGCTAAAATGGTGCGTCATGAGCAGAAGGAGGAGACCTCCCGTGCTCAATGCGGCACTGATATTGCCGTAGATCATGATCATGCGTCGATCATAACGATCTACGAGAATGCCTACGATAGGAAACATGATGAAGCCTGCGAGCAGACCGCACAACGTTACCAGGGTATACAGGGTAATTGATCCCGTTTGCTGGAAGAGCCATATCCCCAGGGCGTAGGTACTGAGACCCGAGCCGATCAGGGATGCGGTCTGTCCTGACCAGATGATGCTGAAGGTCCCCATTTTTCCTGTGACAGGAAGCCGGGCTATCTCTGCCATTGTTATCTCTTTCTTCACGCCTACAGGTAACTTTGCAGTTGCCGGGCGAGTTGTTGTACATGTGGTTGGGTGAGCATGGCAATATGGTCGCAGGAGATCTGGGAAACGCGTACAGGCTGCTGACTATATCTGCTCCAGCCCAGGGCTTGCTCGTTGAGATACTCCTGGAATGTGGGATGCATCTCGCCGAACTCCCTGTAATCTATTGTACTGGCCCTTATAAGTGTGATTTGACCTTCGTACATTTCTGGCTTGTAACGCATATGTGCCTCGCCATTGGCCTGCTGTACGCGTAGCAATCCGCGCAACGGGAGCAGCCCGGTCTCTGCGGTGATGAAGTTGGCAGCGCGCAATCGCTCGAGAAAGTACTGTTCCTGTTGCTCTACAGGCAACATGACGAGCTCGTCATAGTGAACGTGCAATGCTTTGCCCAGGAAGCGCTCGATCAGGTGTGCGGTAGCCGCAATCTGAGCGGCCTCTCCTACCTCTTCGCTGACCGATGCAGTGTGCGCCTGGAAGTTCGGTAGCGGAGGAGCGTTATCGAGGATAGCCAGCAACTCGACCTCTTCACCAGCTTTTCGTAACTGCTGTGCCATTTCAAAGGCGACAGTACCCCCGAACGAATGGCCGCCGATGCGATACGGTCCAGCTGGCTGTATCGTGCTTATGGCCTGCAAGTAGTAGAAGGCCATCTCTTCGACGCTGGTCAGAGGTTCCTGCTCTCCATCCAGACCGCGCGCCTGAAGAGCGTAGAAGGGCTGATCGGCAGCTAGAGCATTGGCAAGATCGAGATAGCAGAAGACGCTTCCAGGTGCGGGATGGACACAGAAGAAAGGTCGTTTGCTGCCGCCTGAGCGTAACGCAACCAGTGGACTCCAGCCCATCTCGAGCTGTTCCTGGCGCAGGGCCTGGGCGAGACGCTCAATGGTCCCCTGCTGGAAGAGCAGGGTTAGCGGGAGCTTTTTCGCGAAGCGTTTCTCGATCTCGCTCACCAGACGCATCGCCAGCAGCGAATGTCCTCCCAGCTCAAAGAAGCTACTTTTGACGCCAACTGGATGGACATTGAGAATCTCTTCCCAGACATGTACCAGTTGCAATTCCAGCTCATCGCGTGGAGCCACAAACGTACTTTGCAGCGTGTTGCCGTTCTCAGGATCTGGCAGCCTCTTGCGATCGATTTTGCCATTGGCCGTCATGGGCAACGTATCGACCGGAATGAGCGTGGTTGGCAGCATGTAGTAGGGCAGGCGGGCTTGCAGATATGCGCGTAGTTCTTGCATATCGAGCGGCTGCTCCTGTGGTTCGATAATGATATAGGCGACCAGTTGTTTGCCTTCCTGAGGCGTCTCGTGGACAATGACGACGCTGTGTTGGATGCGAGCATGCTGGTTGAGTTGTGTCTCGATCTCTCCAGGTTCGATGCGGAAGCCGCGAAGTTTGACCTGATCGTCGAGGCGTCCAAGATATTCGAGCGTGCCATCAGCGCGGTAACGTGCCAGATCGCCGCTTTTGTAGAGCCGTGTGCCGGGCTGCTGGCTGTAGGGATGGGGAATAAAGCGTTCAGCCGTGAGAGCTGGTTGCTGGAGATAGCCGCGTGCAACGCCTGCTCCGCCGATATAGAGTTCGCCTGCCACGCCGACCGGTACGGGCTGAAGCGTGGGATCAAGGACATAGAGCTGAGTATTGGCTATGGGTTGTCCAATGGGGACACCACCTGCAAAGTGCTCGAGCGGCTGAATTTCATAGGTGCAGCAACCTACCACCGTCTCAGTGGGCCCATATTCATTGATCAGCTTTGTATAAGGAGCGTGTGTTTGCCAGAAGCGTACCAGCTCGCCTGTGAGTTCTTCGCCGCCGATGATCAGCGCTCGTGTACTGTGTGCCATCTTCTCGGGTTTGAGCCAGCTATTGAGCAGTGCGAGGTGTGCCGGAGTGAGCTTGACGAGGCTGAACAGCTTTTCCTGCTGTAAGACAGCGAGGAGCGCTTCTATCTCCTGCTCGGGAGGTAAAAGCTGGACGCAACGTCCACAGAGCAAGGGCGTGAAGAGGCTGGTGATGGTCAGATCAAAGCCGAGTGGTGAGTGAACTGGCGAGCCATTCCCCGCGGAGGCATGGTAGTTTTGTATGGCCCAGGTCAGATAGTTGACCAGCCCCTGGTGCGGAATCATGACGCCCTTGGGCAGACCGGTCGAGCCGGAGGTAAAGAGGACGTAGGCCAGATTGGTGGAACTGACCGTACTCTGCGGATTTTCTCGCGGTAGCTCCATGATTTGAGACCAGTGATGCTCAAAACTGACAATGTGGCAGCTCATACTTTCCTGTGGGAGATGATCGCGCAGCTTCTGGGTAGTGAGAACCAGTGGCGTGCGCGACTGTTCTATCAGGAGCGTCAGTCGTTCGCGTGGTAGCGTGCTTTCCAATGGCAGATACGCGCCGCCTGCTTTGAGGACGGCGAGCAGAGCAATAACCTGTTCGAGTCCTCGTTCGAGGTGTAGTCCCACCAGAATATCGGGACCGATCCCCTGTTGTTGTAAGTAGTGGGCAAGCTGATTGGCCCGCTCATTGAGCTCAGCAAAGCAGAATTGCTGATCGTGGCAGCGTAGAGCGATGGCTTTTGGCGTGCGTTGGACCTGCGCTTCAAAGAGTTGTTGTACGCACAGATCTTCGGGATAGTCCTGCTGGGTCGCATTCCACACAGTGATAATCTGGTAGCGTTCGATCTGCGCAAGTGGAGAGATGCGCCAGAGCGCCTGTTCTGGTTGAGTGACAACCTGCTCCAGGATGATCTGAAAGTGATTTGCCAGACGGGTGATGCTGGCTCTTTCAAAAAGATCGCTATTATATTCAATGCTCCCATGCAGTCCCTCTTCCCGCTCTTCCATCAGCACCGTCAGATCGAATTTCGCAAGTCTGTTCTCGATCTCCAACGCCTGGAGTTGAAGGCCCGGAAGCTCGATGGCGGGCATGGGCGCATTCTGGAGCCCGAACATGACCTGGAAAAGGGGATGATGGCCCAGATTGCGTTCTGGTGCGATCGCCTCGACCAGGGCTTCAAAGGGTAAATCCTGGTGCGTATAGGCTTCCAATGTTACGTCACGTACGCGAGCCAGGAGTTGCTGAAAATTCTCGTGGCGATTGATGCGCGTACGCAGAACGAGCGTATTGATAAAGACGCCGATCAGCCGCTCGGTCTCCTGTCGTGTGCGATTGGCAATGGGCGTGCCGATCAGAATATCGTTTTGACGACTATAGCAGGCGAGCAGCAGATTAAACGCAGCGAGCAGAACCATGAAGAGCGTCGCCTGTTCTTTGCGAGCTAACTGGCTCAGTGCCTGTGAAAGCTCATGGGGAAGACTGAAGGCCATAGTGGCACCATTGAACGTTTGCATGGCTGGTCGTGCGTGATCTGTTGGCAGATCCAGCGCTTGTGGTGGTTCCTTCAGTTGTTCCTGCCAGTAGTGCAGCAGAGCCTCTTTGCTGGCCCCTTGCAGCGAGTTACGTTGCCAGACGGCAAAATCTGCATACTGCACTGTGAGCTCAGGGAGTGAAGCCTTTTCCCCCTGGCAGAAGGCCGTATAGAATGTGGCGATCTCATCGAGAAGAATACCAGCCGACCAGGCATCAGTGGCAATGTGATGCATCGTGAGCAGAAGGATATGCTCATGTGCGGCCAGATGGAGCAGGCGTACGCGTATGGGAAGCTCGTGTTCCAGATCGAAGGGCTGCTGGGCCGCTTCTTTGAGCATATGCCTGACAGCCTGATCTTGCTTGTTTGCGTCAAGATCGCTAAGATCGCTGCTCAAGAGATCAAGGCTGCTGCCATCCGTAATTTCCTGGACGGGCTCTCCATCGACCAGTTTGAAGAGCGTACGCAAGCTCTCATGTCTTTGCACAACGGCATGCAGGGCTTTTGCCAGTATTTTGTTTTCGAGCGTTCCACGCAACTGGATCGCGCCAGGAATGGTATAGGCAGAATTATGTGGATCAAGTTGTTGCAGGAACCAGAGCCGTTGTTGGGCAAACGAGAGCGGTAGTGGCTGTTCACGCGAGGCAACCTGAATGGGATCTGGTGTCGTCAGATGATGTTGTGCGCGGAGTGTTCCCTCAATCACATGTGCCATTTGTTCGAGCGTTGCGGCTTCGAAAAGTGCGCGCAGGGGGAGATCGAGATGGAAAGTCGTGCGTATGCGCGTTGCTAGCCGGGTGAGCAGCAACGAATGGCCGCCGAGCAGAAAGAAGTTGTCGTTGAGACTGACGTTGACGATGCTGAGAAGCTCTTCCCAGAGCGTAGCCAGTTGTTGTTCAACAGGAGTGCGTGGCGCGATATAATCCTCTGTATCGTGCTGGTGTGCTGGTATCGGCAGGGCGCGGTGATCGATTTTGCCATTGGGCGTGAGAGGGAGCCTATCTAAGAGCATGATATCTCCGGGAAGCATATAGTCGGGGAGGTGCTCCTGGAGTTGTTTGCGCAAGACCTGACTGAACTGCTCCTCCTCAGCCGTTTGTGTCGGCACCACATAGGCTACGAGGCGTTTGTCTCCAGGCTGATCTTCGCGCACAATAACAATCGTCTCTTTCACACGCTCCTGTAGGCGAAGGACGGCTTCGATCTCATTGAGTTCGATGCGGAAGCCGCGTAGCTTCACCTGTTGATCTACCCTCCCTAAAAACTCGAGCGTGCCATCGTCGCGGTAACGTACGAGATCTCCGGTGCGATAGAGCCGTTCGCCTGCATGCTCACTGAAGGGATGGGGGAGAAAGCGTGCGGCCGTGAGGTCCGGTCGTTGCATATAGCCTCGTGCCAGACCTGCGCCGCTGCTATAGAGTTCGCCGGGGACGCCCCGGGGAACAGGTTGGAGATGAGCATCGAGCACGTAGAGCTGTGTATTGTCGATTGGGTAGCCAAGTGGTGGAAGCTCTTCTGAGACCTGTACTTTACATGCTGTGGTGACGACGGTCTGCTCTGTCGGCCCATAATTGTTATAGAGCGTAAAGGGAAATGCGTGGCGTGGCGCGTGAAGTTTGTCGCCCCCGGTGAGGAGCCGACGCAAAGGGACTTGCTGCGGCCAGGGGAGTGCCAGCACAGCCTCGGCTAGCGGCGTTGGTAGAAAGCTAATCGTGATCTGTTCGGCGATCAACCAGTCGCGCAACCGTTCAGGAGCGATGCGAATCTCTTTATCTGGAATATGCAGGCAGGCTCCCGTCGCCAGATAGGGCCAGGCCTCCCAGGTACAGGCATCGAAGGCAGGTGAGGCCACGAGCGTGGCGCGATCCTGCTCGTTGATCGCGTACGCCTCCTGGTGCCAGTTGACCAGATTGAGCAGATTACAGTGACTGACCTGTACGCCTTTCGGCTCGCCGGTTGAGCCGGAAGTATAAATGACATAGGCGATATTTTCGGGCCAGATCTCCCGCTGAATGTTGGTATCTGGCATCAACTGAAGGAACTCTTGCTCATCATCCAGACTGATCAGCTCGATTGTCGTATTCGTAACGACAGTGCGGAGATGCTTCTGGGTGACTACGAGCGACACATGGGCATCGTGCAGCATAAACTTGAGGCGTTCTACAGGATAAGCCGGATCAAGTGGGAGATACGCGCCGCCAGCTTTGAGCGTACCGAGCCATGCTATGATGAGCTCAATGGATCGTTCGCACAGAACCCCCACGCAATGTTCGGGGCGAATACCCGCTGCTTGCAGATAGTGGGCTAAGCGGTTGGCGCGTTGATTGAGCTCTGCATAGGTAACGCGCCTACCCTGCTCCTGTATGGCAAGAGCCTCTGGTTGGCGTGCAGCCTGTTCCTCAAACAGCGTGTGAATAAGGGACTGGTGATCATAATCCCGTTGTGTCTGATTGAAGATGTTGAGCAGAAGATCTTGCTCGACGGTGTCAAGCAGCGAGATTTGCCATAATTTCTGCTCAGGATCTTTGACCACTGCTGCTAACAGCGTGATGAAATGTTTTTGTAGGTGTGTGATCGTACCTGGTGCAAACAGGGCCGTATTATATTCGATAGTGCCCTGTAGCCCCTCAGGTCCCTCTTCGAGAGCTAAGGTGAGATCGAAGCGGGCACTGCCATTGCTGATCTCAACCGGTTGTAATTGTAGTTCTGGCAACTCGACGGGGGGCATGGGCGCATTCTGGAGCACAAACATGACCTGGAAAAGAGGATGATGGCTCAGATCGCGTTCTGGTGCGAGAATCTCGACCAGCGATTCAAGGGGTAAATCTTGATGCGTATACGCCTCCAGGGTAGTGTCGCGTACGCGAGCGAGGAGTTCGCGGAACGTCTCTTCAGGATTGAGTCGGGCGCGCAAGACCAGCGTATTGATAAAGACGCCGATCAGGTTCTCCAGCTCTTGTCTGGTACGATTGGCGATGGGCGTGCCGATCAGGATGTCATTCTGGCGACTGTAGACCGAGAGGAGCAGCGCAAATGCGGCAAAGAGCAACATGAAGAGCGTCACCTGTTCTTCTCGTGCCAATTCTCCGAGTGCTCGTGATAGTTCTTGTGATAACTGAAAATGTTCGCTTCTGCCCTGAAAGCTCTGTTGTACCGGTCGTGGATGATCGGTGGGTAGGTCGAGCAGTGGTGGGGCTTCTGCCAGTTGTCGCTGCCAGTAGTCGAGCAGTGTTTCCAGCGTTGTCCCTTGCAAGCGCTGTCGTTGCCAGACCGCGAAGTCCGCATATTGGATCGGCAATGGGGGGAGAGGCGAACGTTTCCCCTGCGCAAATGCGGTGTAGAGAGTGACGACCTCCTGTACCAGCACGCCCATTGACCAGCCATCAGAGACGATGTGGTGGAGCGTCAATAAAAGAACATACTCTGTTGTGTCCATCTGTAAGAGATGCGCGCGGATGGGGAGGTCTTCTGAAAGGCGGAAGGGACGTTGTGCCTCCCGGGTTGTGATACGCTGTAGTTCCTCCTCGCGTCTCTCAGCGCCCAACGCGGAAAGATCCTGTGTGGACAGAGAAAATGCGGGCACCTCTATAATCACCTGTCCTGGTTCGCCATTGACCAGCGTGAAGCGTGTGCGCAGGCTCTCATGGCGCTGGATAATTTCGCGTAATGCTTGCTCCAATAGCGGAATTGTGAGCTGCCCGTGTAGCCTGATCGCCGTTGGCATGTTATAGGCTGTGTTCTGCAAGTCCAGTTGTTGCAAGAACCAGAGCCGTTGCTGGGCAAAGGAAAGTGGTAGTGTTCGCTCTCGCGATACTGAGCGAATGGGTTCTGCTGGTAGCAGGTGATGCCGCCTCTGAAGGGAGCTGGTGATACTCGCAGCCATTTTTTCGAGCGTGGCAGCTTCAAAAAGTGTGCGTAAAGGCATTTCCAGATGGAAGGCCGTCTGGATGCGCGAGGCGAGCTGTGTGAGCAGGAGAGAGTGTCCGCCGAGCGCGAAGAAATGGTCGGAGCGTCCAACATGTTGCGCACCTAAGAGTTCCTCCCAGAGCAGAGCCAGTTCTTGTTCAACCGGAGTGCGGAGCGCCTCAGTGCTCAGCTCAGTCCCGCGACGTTCGGGTGGGGGCAGCGCTTTACGATCAATTTTATTGTTAGGCGTGCGTGGCAGGCTCTCCAGCAGCATAATATCTGCCGGGAGCATATAGTCGGGCAGTTGCTCGCGCATATTTGCACGCACAGCCTGGATCAGGGCCATCTCATTGACCTTATCGATTCCCTCTGGAACAAGATAGGCAACCAGACGTTGATCGCCGGGCCTATCCTCGCGCAGGACAACGACGCCTTCATGTACGCCTGCGTGTTGCCGTAAGACGCTCTCAATTTCTCCCAGTTCAATGCGGAAGCCACGTAGTTTGACCTGGAAATCAGCTCTGCCCAGACAGAGAAGGCGTCCATCTTCGAGATAGCGTGCGAGATCTCCTGTATGGTAGATTCGTGCTCCGGGCAGGCTGCTAAATGGATCTGGGAGAAAGCGTTCGGCGCTCAAATCGGGCTGATGCAGGTAGCCGCGTGAGAGTCCGTCTCCTCCTATATACAGTTCACCGACGACACCTGTTGGCACCGGCTGAAATTGCGCATCGAGCAGGTAGATGGTCGTATTGGCGATGGGGCGTCCGATGCTCATGAGGGTTGTGTTCGGGCTGATATATTCGACCGTGGACCAGATCGTGGTCTCGGTCGGGCCATAGACATTGTAGAGAGCTTTGGCCGTACTGGCTAATTGCTCGCCTAGATCTGTAGGCAGAGCCTCGCCTCCGCAGAGAATCTTCAAGCGTGCTGGCGGTCGCCAGCCAGTCGCATTGAGCATGCGCCAGGTAATGGGTGTTGCCTGCATCACGGTCGCCCGGGTGCTCTCGAGCAGTTTTGCCAGAGCGGGGCCATCGACAGTAATCTCATGTGGGGCGATGATCAGGTGAGCGCCCGTGATCAGCGGCAAGAGCATTTCCAGCGTCGCAATATCAAACGAGAGCGTCGTGACAGCCAGGAGTTGATCATGTGCCGTGAGCCCCGGTTTGTGTTGCATCGAGGTGAGCAAGTTCACGGCAGATCGCTGCGTAATCTGTACCCCCTTGGGGCGTCCCGTAGAGCCGGAGGTATAGATGACATAAGCGAGCTGTTCCAGGTCACTGATTGCGACAGGATTGTCTTCGTCAGCCAGAGCGAGAATCTCGTTTTCGTCCAGACAAATGATATGAGCCTGTCCAGCGGGTAAACTGGCCTGTACCTGTTTTTGTGTCAGGAGAATCGTAACCTGAGCGTCTTCTAGCATATAGGCGACACGCTCGGCGGGGAACGTGGGATCGAGTGGGACATAAGCCCCACCGGCTTTGAGAATGCCCAGCAGGCCGACAATCATCTCGAGCGAGCGTTCGACGCAAAGTCCAACCAGCGTTTCAGGACCGACGCCAAGTGCTCGCAACAGGTGCGCGACCTGATTTGCGCGCCTGTTTAATGCCGTGTAACTGAGCGTCTTCTGGCCAGAAGTGACAGCACGAGCTTCAGGAGTACGCGCAACCTGATCCTCCACAAGCTGCTGAATGGTCAGGTCAGGGTAGGGATAGCTGGTTGTGTTCCAGGTGACAAGCAACCGGGTTCGTTCTTCCGGCGTGAGAGGGCTGATCTGCCAGAGCGGTTGAGCTGGATTGGCGAGCATCGCATCCAGAATGCTCTCGAGGTGTCCAAGTATGCGTTCACTGCTGATGTCATCAAAGTACCAGCAGCTATAAATGAGCTTGAGAAGCAGTTCTTGCCCTGGTCCGATCAAGAAATTCAGAGGATAATTCGTCTTCTCGAAGACCTTTACGTCTGCCAGCTCCAGGCTTTGCTCTGTTTCCTGTTCCGAAGCATAGACGGGATAGTTCTCGAAGATAACCAGACTGCCAAACAGAGATGTACCTGCGGGTACTTCGCTCCATTCCTGAACCTGCAAGAGTGCGCTATATTCATATTGCATCAGCTCAACCTGTTCGGCCTGCAATTGTTGCAACCAGCGTTGCAGCTCCATATGTTCTGGCAACTGCACGCGTACAGGTAGCGTATTGATAAAGAGACCGATCATATTCTCGACCTGCTCGAGCGTGGCCGGTCTGCCTGACATCGTCGCTCCGAAGACGACATCGCGTTCGCCACTATAGCGGGAGAGTAAGAGCGCCCAGGCTCCCTGCATGAGCGTATTGAGCGTCAGACGTTGCTGGCGGGCGAATTGTTGGAGCGCTTCGGTTTTTGCGGGTGAGAGTCGCCGTTCGCGAACCGCATGCTGCTCTTCATTGGCGGCATGCTGAAAGCTTTGTGCGTCACCCAGAGCGGTTGGCGCGGTAAATCCCCGAAGCTTTTCGCGCCAGAAACGTTCGGCCCTGTCCTGATTCTGTTGTTGAAGCCAGAGTATATAATCGCGATACGGGCGTCTCGGCGAAAGCGAGTGCTCGTATCCCCGCTGAAAGCCCTCATAGAGCGTGAAGACCTCTCGGAAAAGCAGAGCACTGGACCAACCGTCCAGCAAGATGTGATGGCTGGTCCAGACAAATTGATAGTGCTCATTGCCTAACGTGATCAGGGTCAATCTCATCAAGGGAGCTTCGGTCAGCTCGAACCCTTCGCGCTGATCCCGCTGAAGAAGCGCCTCCAGAAGCTTTTGTTGTGTTGCCGGGCTCTCATGGCTCCAATTATGTTGTTCCCATGGCAGCTCAATTCGGCGATGGACAATCTGGAGTGGCTTGTCAACCTCTTCCCAGTAGAATGAGCTGCGCAGGACCGGGTTCTCCCTGATCACACGTCGCCACGCTTTTTGCAGTGCGCTGATGCTGAGTTTCCCCATGAGCTTGCAGGCGACCTGTTCAACATACATGCCCGATTCGGGAGCATACAGAGTATGAAAAAGCATACCCTGTTGCAATGGTGTCAGTTCGTAGATGTCTTCTATATTATTATGGTTTGTATTTGTCATGCACGATTCCTATTTCGTTTTGGCTGGTTTAATTTGTTCAGCAGTTTGTCGAGATCTTTCTGGCTGAGTGCCGCCGCCGGGAAATCGGAGGGCGTATATCCTTCCACATCTTCTTCTTCGCAATGGCGGATGAGATCCTGAAGTGTCTCTTGAAAGCGTTCAGCGAGTTGTGTGATGCTTGAGCGGCGATGGAGCTTCGTGCTGTATCTCCAACTCATATGTAGTTCTCCCCCTTCTACGTATCCCGTAACCTCTACTTTATAGTGTCGTTGCCCCTGCAAACTGCGCACAGGTCCGCTTGACTCTGCTGCTGTTCTGAAGAGCGAGGAGCCTGCGAAACTCTGGTCAAACTGGCCGAAATAGTTAAAGCTAATCTCGGCCTGTGCTTGTGTCTGTAAGGCTTTGCGCGTTTCTTCGTGCGCGCTGAGATAGCGTAACAGGCCATACCCTATGCCGTGATGAGGAATGGCACGCAATTGTTCTTTGATCAGCTTGAGTTCCTCCCAGGGTTTGCCGCTCTCACCGAGGTTCAGCGCGACTGGATAGATGCTCGTGAACCAGCCAATCGTGCGCGAGAGATCAATTTCTTCGAAGAGTGGCTCACGCCCATGCCCTTCGAGATCAAGCAGAAGTGTTCTTGTTTTGAGCCAGGGAGCGCACGCATGGGCAAGCGCGGTCAGTAGCACATCGTTTATCTCGGTATGATACGTGGCTGGCACCTTCTGAAGCAGAGAACCGGTCTCTTCTTTGCTGAGAGTGATGCTGACCGTTTCACCTGTGCCTTCGAGATTTGTGCCATCCGCGAAATCGAGCGGTAGCGGAACAGCCTCATGTGCCACTTTGCGCCAGTAGTCCAGCTCCTGTTGTAGCTCTTCTGATTGGGCATAACTGGTCAATTGTTGGGCCCACTGCTGATACGAGCTTGTTTTCGAGGGGAGCCGGGCGGCTTTCCCACGGCTGAGCTGCTGGTAGACAGTTTGCAAGTCTTCGAGCAGAATGATCCAGGAAACGCCGTCAATGATCAGGTGATGAAGGACGACGAGCAGGCGCGCAGGTTGCAGTTCTCCCAGATGGAAGAGGGCGACGCGTATGAGCTGGCCTTCTGCGAGATGTAAGCTGGCCTGAAGTTGGGCGGCAACATGCTCCATCTCAGTCGTTTGCTCATGTGCCGTTTTTTCGCTAAGATCAAATTGCAGCAATTGCACGATTTGCTCTTCATCTTGATTGACCTGTTGCCAGCCATGGGCTTCTCTGGTAAAGCGCATGCGTAAGGCATCGTGCTGGCTCATCAGGCGTTGTAATGCCTGCTCAAGGATGGCGCTATCTAACTTCTGGCGTACCTCGAGAAACATGGCCTGATTCCAGTGATGCGGCTCGTACAGATTTTGCGCAAAGAACCAGTGCTGGATTGGCGTGAGGGATACCGCTCCTGTCACTGGACCCTGTTCAGCCAGAGTAGCAGGAGCCTGATTGATGACCTCTGCCAGTTGAGCAATGGTCTGGTGTTGGAAGATCTGCTTTGGGGTTAAACGTAGCCCGGCCTCGTTTGCCCGAGCGATAATCTGAATACTGAGAATAGAGTCGCCCCCGAGCTCGAAGAAATTGTCATTGATGCCGATGAGTTCGATCCCCAGGACCGCCGCCCAGATGTCGGTCAAACTCTGCTCGATAGCTGTGCGAGGGGCAATATAAGCTTGCTCCTGCTCGGGTCTTGCGCCGCTGGGAGCGGGAAGTTGCGTGCGAGCTATTTTACCGTTTGGCTGAAGTGGCAACTGTTCAAGCGTGACAAAGTAGGACGGCACCATATAGCCGGGCAGCTGGTTGAGCAGGAATTGGCGCAACTCGCTATTGCTCGGGGCAGGTTGTGCGCGGAAGACGAGATAGGCAACCAGACGTCTATCTCCGGGATGATCCTCGCGTACGATAACGGCGCATTCCTGGGTGAGAGGATGCTGATTGAGCACGGCTTCAATCTCGCCAGGCTCAATGCGGAAGCCGCGCACTTTGACCTGCTGATCCATGCGTCCGAGATATTGGAGCGTGCTATCAGGAAGGTAGCGTACGAGATCTCCAGTGCGATAGAGTCGCTCGCCAGCGTTCGTGCTGAAGGGGTGCGGAACGAAGCGTGCGGCGGTAAGTTCTGGCCGTTGCATATAGCCGCGTGCGAGATCGACGCCACCGAGATAGAGTTCGCCGGGCACGCCCAGGGGCGTAAGTTGCATAAACTCATCGAGCACATACGCCTGCATATTCGCAATGGGGCGTCCAATGGGCGTGCTGTTGAGCTCCTGTGTCGTGCGACAATGCCACGTGATAGCGTCGATGCAGGTCTCGGAGGGACCATACAGATTGTGCATTTCGACAGGCAACAGGTCCAGCGTTTTGTGATAAAGCTCAATCGGCAGCTCTTCGCCGCCGCAGAAAAGCCAGCGCAGACTGTGGCAGGTGACGAACTGTGGCTCCTCCACGAGCATCTGGAGCTGCGAGGGCACCAGTTGCAGCGTGGTAATGTGATAATCCTTGATTGCCTGTAGCATATAGGCGCTATCCTGATGCCCTCCCGGTTGAGCCATAACCAGCGTGCCACCGGAGAGCAGGGGCGCGTAGAACTCCCACACAGAGGCGTCGAAGCTGAAGGGTGTCTTCTGGAGCACGCGATCTGTGCTGTCCAGCGGAAACGCCTCGAGGAACCAGTGCATGTGATTGCAGATAGCGCGATGACTTATCATGACCCCCTTGGGTTGCCCGGTCGAGCCCGAGGTGTAAAGCAGGTAAGCAAGGTTATCCGGGCTGGTGGTCTTGCCCTTATATTCTGCGATTGCGTTTGCTGACGAGGGAGGCAGATTGTCAATACAGATGATTTCTCCGGCGTATGCTGTAAACTGCGCGGCCAGGGCCTGCGTGGTGAGCAGTAGCGGCACTCGGGCCTGAGCGAGCATAAACGCCAGCCGTTCCTGTGGATAGCCAGGATCGAGGGGCACATAGGCCCCACCAGCTTTTAGTACACCGAAGATCGCAATAACCATACTGAGAGAGCGTTCCAGGCAGATACCTACAGCACTATCCGCTTGCACGCCTCGTTCTCGTAAGAGATGCGCAAGCGCGTCAGCCTGCTCATTGAGCTCATGATAGGTAAGCTGCTCATTTTCGCACATGACCGCTATGGCTGTGGGTGAGCGTTTCACCTGAGCTGCGAAGAGTTCATGGAGGCAGAGATCTTGCGGGTATGCCTGCCCGGTCTGGTTCCAGTCGACAAGGAGCAGATTACGTTCCCACTGCGTCAGCGGCGAAATCTGCCACATGGGTTGGGCAGTAGTCGCCACAATCGCTTGCAGGATGCTCTGGAAATGGCTTAGCATGCGTGCAATCGTTGTAGAGGTGAAGAGATCTGTATTATATTCGAGCGTGCCCCGCAGACCTTCTTTGTTTTCCTCCAGTGAAAGTGAGAGGTCGAATTTGGCAATTGTGCTTTCTGGCTCGATTGCTTGCAGTTGTAGATCTGGTAGCTCGATAGTGCTCTGGGGCGTGTTTTGCAGCACGAACATGACCTGAAAGAGGGGATGATAGCTCAGGTTACGTTCGGGAGCCAGGGCATCGACGAGCGCTTCAAAGGGAAGATCCTGGTGTGCATACGCTTCCAGCGTGCTCTCGCGTACCTGCTGCAAGAGCTGGCGGAAACTGTCCTTTCGCTCCACATGTGTGCGTAGCGCCAGCGTATTGATGAAGACGCCGATAAGCTGTTCGGCCTCTTCGCGTGTGCGATTGGCAATCGGCGTGCCTATGACGATATCGTCCTGATGACTATAGACGTGCAAGAGAAGGGCGAATGCGCTCAGCAGCAGCATGAACATCGTAACCTGCTCGCTGCGGGCAAGTTGAGCGAGCTGAGCTGATAGTTCCTGCGTTAAAACGAACGGGAGCGTTGTCCCGCGATAAGTCTGGATGGCAGGACGTGGTCGATCGGTTGGCAGCGTGAGCAGCGGAGGAGCATCCGTCAGCGCTGCCTTCCAGTAACCAAGCAGCGCCTCCATCGTCGCTCCCTGCAACCAGTTGCGCTGCCAGAGCGCAAAATCAGCATATTGAACTGGTAGCACTGGCAGCATGCTCGGTTTGCCCGTGACCTCGGCTGTATAGATCGTCGCGACTTCCTGGATCAGAATACTGGTGGACCAGGCGTCCGAGACGATATGATGCAGTGTGAGGAGTAATATGTGCTCCTGCTCTGCGATTTTTAGCAGACTGCCTCGTATTGGACTATCCAGCTCCAGATCGAAGGGTTGTTGTACCTCGTGAGCAGCAATCTGCTGAAAATCCTCGGCCTGTGTTTCTGAGGGCAAGCTGGCAAGATCAATCAAAGGCAGTTTGAATGCCTGCTCTTGCTGAACGACCTGGACAGGTTCGCCGTGCATCGTGCTAAACGTGGTACGCAATAGCTCGTGCCGGGTTATGACAGTTGTCAGCGCTAGCTCGAGCGCCTCTTTTTTCAAGTCCCCCGTCAGACGTACCAGGAGCGGAATATTGTACGCGCTATTGTTGGTATCGAACTGCTGGAGGAACCAGAGGCGTTGCTGGGCAAACGAGAGCGGCAAGGGTTGTTCTCGTGAAGCGGGCTGTATCGGTGCCAGATCGACCAGCTGTTGCTGTCCGCGTTGCGCGTCTGCAATCAAATTTGCCATCTGAACCAGCGTTGCAGCCTGGAAGAGCTGGCGAAGTGGCAGCTCGACGTGAAATGTGCTGCGAATACGCGTAGCGAGCTGTGTGAGCAGGAGAGAGTGTCCGCCGAGCTCAAAGAAGTTGCTGTTCGGACTGACTCGTTCGACTCTTAGCAATGTTTGCCAGAAGAGCGCCAATTGTTGTTCGTATGCAGTCTGAAGCTGTTGTTCTTCCTGCTCGCTTTCTCTCAATTCCGGTACAGGCAGTGCTTTACGATCCACTTTCCCGTTTGCCGTGAGTGGTAGCTCATCGAGCAGTAATGTGTGGGTTGGGAGCATATAGCCTGGTAACTGTGCGTGCATGTGCTGTTGCAGTTCATCGAGTAGTGTCTCCTCATCGTGTTCTTTTGCAGGGACGACATAGGCAACCAGACGCTTATCATCCTGTTGATCTTCGCGTACAATGACAAGGACTTCCTGGACCTGGGGGTGCTGCATGAGCACATTTTCGATCTCGCCAAGCTCGATGCGATAGCCACGGAGTTTCACCTGCTGATCGATACGTCCGAGGAAGATCAGATTGCCATCGGCGCGATAGCATGCGAGATCACCGGTGCGGTAGAGCCGTTCGCCCCCTTTCTGGCTGTAAGGATGCGGAACATAGCGTTCGGCTGTCAGGTCCGGTTGCTGGAAGTAGCCGCGTGTGACGCCTGCACCTCCTATATAGAGTTCTCCTGGTATACCGGGCGGTACGAGCTGGTAGTGAGCATCAAGCAAGTAGAGTTGCGTATTATTGATCGGTCTGCCTATGGGGACGACCTCGTCTCGTTCTTCGCTTTGGGCTTCATAGACGCAGCAACCAACCACCGTCTCTGTAGGCCCATATTCATTGATCAGGCGGACGTTGGGAGCGTGCGTTTGCCAGAAGGCGAGCTGTTCGTGGCGTAGCTCTTCGCCGCCGATGACCAGGGTGTACGCGCTCTCGGCTGCATCCTCTGGTTGTAGCCATTGATTGAGCAGCATGAGATGGGCGGGAGTAAGCTTGACCAGACTGTAGCGTTTGTGCTGGCTGAGAACCGTCTGTAAGCTATCTACCTCGTATTCCTGAGGAAGAAGTTCGACGCTTTGTCCGAGGAGCAGCGGTGTAAAGATGCTGGTGACGGTGAGATCAAATCCCAGCGGCGAATGGACCGGCGAACCATGCCCTTCCGCCGCGCCATACCGCTCCTTGCTGTAGCACAGATAGTTCGTGAGCCCTTGATGTGGGACCATGACACCTTTGGGCTCGCCCGTCGAACCGGAAGTATAGAGAATATAGGCGAGATGCTCTGGTGCAAATCTATTCTCGGGTGTATCTGTGGGCTGTTCCGCGAGGCTCGTCGAGATTGCGTCGAGGGCCAGAATATTTGCATCACAGACTGGCAACTTTTCTTGTAAGTATTGCTGGGTGATGACAACGGGCATACGCGTTCTTTGTAGCAAGAGCGCAAGCCGCTCGGGTGGAAGGCCGATCTCTAATGGCACATAGGCACCGCCTGCTTTGAGGATACCGAGCACCGCTACTAACAGATCGATTGAGCGCGGCAGATGGATGCCAACGAGTATTTCTGGTCCAACGCCGAGCTTTTGCAGGTAGTGAGCCAGTTGATTTGCCCGCTCTTCAAGCTCTCGATAACAAAGGCGCTCCTCGCCACAGATGACCGCTACCGCTTCGGGACTGCGTGCCGCCTGCTCTGCTATGAGCTGAGTGACGCAACGCTCGTGTGGATATTCTTTCTCTGTTCGGTTCCATGTATGCAGCAGTTGCAGCTGCTCTTGTTGTGTTAAGAGCGAGATCTGCCAGAGTGCCTG
Organism: Ktedonobacteraceae bacterium; assembly: GCA_035493895.1. Lineage (GTDB taxonomy): Bacteria > Chloroflexota > Ktedonobacteria > Ktedonobacterales > Ktedonobacteraceae > DATJHM01. The sequence continues at coordinate 1,882 of DATJHM010000231.1, read as the reverse complement.
TCCTGGATCGGCTACGATACTTTCGAGAATGACCTGAAAGTGTCCAATGAGCCGGTTGATCGTTTCAGCCGCGAAAAGCTCAGTACTATACTCGATAGTGCCTTGTAGACCATCTGAACCCTCCTCCATTGCCAGCGTAAGATCGAACTTCGCGATGCCCGTATCGAGCTCCAGGGGTTGCAGGACGATATCAGGCAAGGTGATTTCCTGTACTGGCGCATTCTGGAGCACAAACATGACCTGGAAGAGAGGATGATGGCCCATATTTCTTGCAGGTGCCAGCGCCTCGACCAGCGTTTCGAAGGGGAGATCCTGATAGGCATAGGCCTCTAATGTCGTCTCGCGCACCTGACCGAGGAGCTCACGGAAGGTGTGCTGGCGCTTGATGCGGGCGCGCATGACCAGCGTATTCATGAACGCGCCAATGAGCTGTTCCGTTTCCTGCCGGGTACGGTTCGCGATCGGTGTGCCTACAAGAATATCCTCCTGACGGCTATAGTTATGGAGCAGGAGTTGGAAGGACGCGAGCAAGAGCATGAAAAGAGTGACCTGCTCCTGTCGTGCTAGCTGATCCAGCGCCTGTGTCAGCTCTTGAGTGAGGACGAATGCTCGCGTTGCACCTTTGTAGTTCAGCACGGTTGGTCGAGGGTGATCATATGGCAGGTGCAAAACGGGGGGGACGTCGGCCAGTTGCGTTTGCCAGTATGCGAGCAGGCGTTGGAGTGTGTCTCCCTGGAGCCATGAGCGTTGCCAGGCTGCATAGTCGGCATATTGTATGCTCAGGTCTGATAGGGGGGATGGCTCTCCTGCGAGAAATGCCGGATACAGGCTGGCAACTTCCTGCACAATAATCCCTGTGGACCAGCCATCTGAGGCGATATGGTGCAAATTGAGGAGCAAAATATGCTCTTCCTCTGCTATTTTCAGCAGCATTGCGCGTATTGGCTGCTCGCTTCGCAGATCAAACGACCTCTGGCCCTCTTGAATAGCCTGTCGTCGGAGCTCATCCGCTCGCTCGGGCATGGGTAGATGCGTCAGATTGATCATGTGTAGCATAAATGTACTCTGAGTAGCGATGATCTGGGCGGGTTCATCGTGCTCGCCTGCATAGGTTGTGCGTAAAATCTCGTGTCTGGCAATGATCTCCTGAAGTGTCTGCTCTAGAGCCTCTGTTGCTACTATTCCATTTAAGCGGATCAGAAATGGAATATTATAAGCAGCATTTTCTGGCTCAAGTTGTTGTAAGAACCAGAGCCGTTGCTGGGCAAATGAGAGTGGCAAGGCCTGGGTATGCGTAACGGGTATAATGGGCTCCAGCGGTGCAAGCTGTCGCTGTTCTCGTAATTCCTGGTGAATAAAGGCAGCCATATCAGCAAATTGTGCGCTCTGGAAAAGTTCGCGAAGTGATAGCTCCAGGCGAAATGTGCTGCGAATCCTGATGGCAAGCTGTGTCAGAAGGAGAGAATGTCCTCCGAGCGCAAAAAAGTTGTCGCTCAACGCAACAGGCGAAGTCCCGAGTAACTCGCCCCAGAGGAGAGCCAGTTGTTGTTCGACGAGGCCCTGTGGTATTTGCTCGCCTTTTGCTGCCTGCTCGTATGTAGGGACTGGTAGGGCCTTGCGCTCTATCTTGCCATTTGCGGTGAGTGGCAAGGCTGCGAGGAGCAATACACTGCCCGGTACCATATACTCAGGTAAGCGTTCGCTGAGATAATTCTGTAATGTTTGTCCTATGTGTTCCCTTTGCTGATCTGTCGTTTCTGGCGCAGGGACAACATAAGCGACGAGACGCTTATCGCCGGGATGATCTTCTCGTAGGAGCACGACAGCATCCTGGATGAGGAGATGTTGCTTGAGCACGTTTTCGATCTCCCCGAGCTCGATG